>NZ_JAQGFI010000002.1:0-602436 GCF_027854095.1 Rhodococcus sp. C-2
CACATATCCCGAATCCGTGGAAGGAAGCCCAGGATGATGTCAACGGCACTACCTACTAGCTACGGATTACATGTCGTCGCACTCTCGGACGCCTGGCAGAAGGGCGCACAACAGCTCGATACACAGACGCGAACCAATCTGGCCAACGACCCTCGAAACCTGCGCGCTGTCGACGGGCCCACGAACCAGAAGAAGTCGGATTCCGACGCGGCGACCTGGCTGCCACCCAACAAGGCCTACCGCTGCCAGTACGTGACTGCTCAAGTGGAAGTCAAAGCGGCATACGGTTTGTGGGTCACCCAAGCCGAACACGACACCATCGCAGACATTCTCGCGACCTGCTGAACTCTTGCGGTGATCAGCGGCCCTTGATCAGATACCGCACAATCGCCATTCCGAGCGCGAGGCCCACTACGGTGGCGAGCGCTGCAACCAGACCGTGACCGGTCAGTGCGACGAACACACCGGTGATGACTGCGACGACGGCAATGATCCCCGCGTCCACTCTGCTTTGACCACGTTCAGGCATGGCACTCTCTCGTGCTGTCAGGTCCGTCCGCTCCCCTCGTAGCGGACGGACCCAGCGGCAATCTGTCGAAATGCGCGAACTCCGGTGGCCTCACCGGGCTGACTTTGCGGGCGGTCCTGCGAGGCCGGCACGTCCCCCGGAGCCAACTCACATCGGTTCACGAAGTCCGTACCTTCGCAGAATATACCGATTGGTAGGTAATTACCGAGGGCTAAAGTCCCTGGTCATGGACTCATGCGACGAGTGGTCGGAAACTCGAGACGAACGAGCACATCCGCGAGGCGAGCGTTAGCCGAGATAGCAGAGGTCCGTGGCCACGGCCAGAGGCCCATCTGGAATCAGAGCGGCGACGTCTATGACCCGAAAAGTGATCCGAGATCCAACGATCCGACTGACGACACTCGCTTCCAATCAGAGCAATATGCGGTGGTGAAGCGAGAATCCGTCAAGAGAATCGTGACTGTCGCCGGTTCGAGGGTGCTTTCGAACTCGAGTACATTCAATTCACCATCGCCGTCGACTTTCGCTCGGCCGTATATGCACGGCATGTCAGCTGATACGGGCCCAGACGTCGTGTAGGTTCCCGGCAACACCTCCCACGGCACGTCGAACAGCCCGTGACCGGGAATCGTTCCCGGCGCTGCTGAGGCCGCAGACGTCCCGATCATTGCCACACCGACAGCTACTGCTGCAGCGGACGCGAGCAAACTAACCTTGCGCATTTTCCCTACCTTGTTCATACCTGAACCGCAGCGGCGAGTTCGAAGGCTTGTTGATGTAAGAACCCGCGGTTCGCGCAGTTCTTCAACTCACGGTAGTAAAAGGGCACGAGTTTTGGTGAGCTACCTTTTTGTGGTTCTGGCCCGATTTCCGTGACGGAGACTCCCATTGAGAAAAACTGGGAACGCCGGCGTTGCGGCTCTCGGCATGATTCGAACCTGTCATTCCAGTATTCGATCACACACCCGCATTCGAGCCGAAACGTCGACGCTCCCCTGCCGTTTGGGTGACTCAGCCTCCGAGTGAGCCCGTCGGCAGCTTCGAGAAGATGTCCCCGAGGCTTCCGGTTCCACCAGGAGTTTCCGGTTCCGTCGGATCCACCGGCTCGACGACGATGATACCAGGCACGGTGACGGTCACGGTCTTGTCCGCAGATTCCGAAGAACTGAACTTCTTGGTACCCAAGAACTTTGCGGTGATGCGATGCTCGCCCTGGTCGCGGAACGGCCAGACCAGTTCTGCATGGCCATTGGAATCGACTGTGGCGCTGCCGATCTTCGTATCGCCGTCGAAGAACTCGACCGTTCCCTCACCCGGGTTCGGGTCGATACTCGCCGCAATCTTGACGTCTTCGCCCGTCAGTGCCTCCAGCGCGACAGCGACCGTCGTCTCGGTCTGGTTGGTCGTGAATACCTCGGTAGTCGAGAGGGCGCTGCGTCCCTCGCCCGAAGCAACACAATACCCAGCGGCATTGACCCACCGGGACTCACCGAAACTCATGCTCGTGTCTTTGATCTTGATACTCGGGCTCGTCGCCCCGGCGCGCAGGTGCGTCGTCGCGTTTCCCTCGTCGGACCGAGCTTCAAGTTTCAATTCGACTGCCGGCAAACGAAAGTCCGTGTTGGCCTTGACTTGCAGCCCTTCCTTGGGCTTGTTGTCGCTGGCGCTCGGACCGTCGTTGACTGTCTTGTTGCCGGTACCGGTAATTCGCAGGTACTCACCCGCCGGGTTCGCGTTTCCGTCTGCGCCCACCCGGAGCAGCACCGCAGTCTCGCCGGTCAAGTTCGACGACGAATCACCGACGAGGGAGTACGAAACCAGGGTTGCCCCTTGCGGTAGTGCGATGTCGTACTTGATACGACCGGTGTCCGAATCCGAACTACGCATGGTGCCTGGATGCAATTTCACTGTGAACTGTTCGCCGGGACGCACGGACGTGGGCGCGGTTACCTCCATGTTGTCGGAGAACGACGAATCCCAATCGGTGGCGCCGTCGACCCGGCACTTGTGTTCGAAGGAAACTGTCCGCGTCACGGTATCGGAAGCCGCTGCCACCGGCGCGAACACAGCGAGGAGTCCGGCCGCGAGTGCTGGTACGACAGCGCAAACTGCCAGAGTGCGGGGGTTCATGTGTTGCCTTTCAGAAGAACTCGGCCATTGAAAGTTCAGTGAGGTAGGACCGTGATCACTTGCCACCGAGCGAACCCGTCGGCAGCTGCGGCAGAACGGACTCGAGGCTGCCGAGACCGCCCGGAGTGCCCGGATCGGTCGGGTCGGGATCGACCGGACCTGTGGTGTCACCGGTCACCGTGAGTACGTGTGCCGCCGACGTGTACTTCGCCTCGTCTCCGGTAGCGGTGAATACTGCAGTCACGGACTTGGTACCCGCCTTACCGAAGGTGAGATCCAGGCGCGCAATACCGCGAACCACCGGCCGCGGGTCACCGACGGGTTTGCCGTCGACCATGAACTGTACTGTTCCCGTTGTGTTTTCCGGATCGACGTGAGAAGCAAAAGACACCTTGGTACCGGTCGCGGCGGTAGCCGGTCCTTCGAGCTTAGTCACGATGTCCGCGCCTGGCTCAGGATCAACGGGCCCCAGGTCCCCGTCGATCTTCGTGGATGCCAGGGCGCCGGCACCGGCATTGAGGGGGCCGGTCTCAGCGTCGCGCGGCGAGCAGGATGTGGGCGCCCAGATGGTTCCCGCGAGCCAGTGACTGACCTGAGGGAGGAAGGTCAAAAATGACTCGGGCCCACCGAAAGTACCTGCAGCACCCGAAGTCCGCACATTGGTTTCGACTGCGCCGGACGGCCCGGCCTTTACGGTGATTCTGATCTTCGGAAAGACGATGTTGGTCTCGGCTCCGGACTGAGCATTGATCGCAAGCCCGCCGTGCGCACCCGACGACGATGACGGACTGTTGCCGATCGCTTCGTTTGCGCCGGACAACCGGAGTATCGGACCGTCCGCTGCGGGAGTGCCGTCTTCGTTGACACGAATCACCGAAGCAGGTTTCCCGGCAATAACATTGCCCGGATCGGTGACCGTCGCCGAAACGAACTCCGCGTTGGTCGGAATCGGCAGATCAATCTTCAGACGCGAGATCTTCTTGACGCTTGCGCCGCTCACATCGTTCGGGATCTGGACGCTACCCGGATCCACGTCGATGTCGAAGACCTGACCTGGCGCGACTACCGTCGGAGCCGAAACCCGCACCGTAGCAGGCTTTCCGTCTGACGAAGGACCGGAGAACGCACTCGGAACTGCGCGGCACGTGACCTGGAACGTTGTCGACGTGGTTTCTGCAACGGGCGCCGCGGTTGCCGGAATCACGGCCACAGCGGTTCCACCGGCAAGGAGGCCGGTAAGGAGCGCAGCATTCAGTAGGCGTTTTGACATGATGTCCTCTCGGAACAACCTGATTGACGTTTGCCGCCGAACTGTAACGGAGCCAGCGCCCGAGTTGACCCTTTTTCAATAAACAAAAACCACACAGTAGGTAAATACTTGGTAAGGGTTACTGGTCGTCACATCTGACCGCCGCCGCAGGCCTTTCCCCTCTCGATCAATCTCGCGATTCGAGATTCACTGCGGGGAAACACAATTCGACAGAAGTTCGCACCGTAGCGAGATCTCCGGTCATACTCTACCCTTACAGGAGGGTAGAGTATGAGAACCTCGTCAGGACGGAATCTCATGGCAGTAACCATCGCTTCATCCACCAACGACAATTCGGTTCGGGCCGCGCTCCGGTCACCTCACCGTCTCAAAACGGAGGTTTTGGCCGGACTGGTCGTGGCGTTGGCACTGATTCCCGAGGCGATCTCGTTCTCGATCATCGCCGGCGTCGATCCGCGGGTAGGACTGTTCGCGTCGTTCACGATGGCAGTGACCATCGCCGTCGTCGGCGGACGACCCGCAATGATCTCCGCAGCTACCGGCGCCGTCGCACTGGTCGTCGCTCCACTGACGCGCGAGTACGGAATCGACTACCTGATTGCGACAGTCCTTCTGGCCGGCCTTCTCCAGATCGTGCTGAGCCTCCTGGGCGTCGCAAAGTTGATGCGCTTCATTCCGCGCAGCGTCATGGTGGGATTCGTCAACGCACTCGCCATCTTGATCTTCATCGCCCAACTCCCCCACCTGATCGATGTTCCGTGGCTCGTCTACCCACTCCTTGCAGTCGCACTTCTGCTACTCGTATTCCTGCCGAAACTGACGAACGCCGTCCCGGCTCCACTGGTGGCAATCGTGCTACTGACAACCGCCACAGTCGTTTTCGCGTTCGATGTCCCCAACGTCGGCGACGAGGGCGAGCTTCCGTCGAGCCTACCGACGCTACTGTTCCCCGATGTCCCCCTGGACATGCACACACTGTCGATCATTGCGCCGTACGCATTGGCCATGGCGCTCGTCGGACTCCTCGAATCGTTGATGACGGCCAAGCTCGTCGACGACGTCACGGATACTCACTCGAACAAGACCCGAGAAGGGTGGGGCCAAGGCGTCGCGAACATCGTCACCGGCTTCTTCGGGGGCATGGGAGGGTGCGCGATGATCGGCCAGACCATGATCAACGTCAAGGTCTCCGGCGCTCGCACTCGAATCTCGACTTTCCTGGCGGGCGTGTTCTTGCTGATACTCGTCGTCGGCCTCGGCGATGTGGTGGCGTTGATTCCCATGGCCGCATTGGTGGCCGTCATGATCATGGTCTCGGTCGGCACTTTCGATTGGCACAGCATCAATCCGAAGACCCTGCGCCGCATGCCGATCGGCGAGACAGTGGTCATGTTGGTCACCGTGGTAGTCACCGTCGCGACCCACAATCTTGCCTACGGCGTGATCGTCGGAGTGATCACCGCGATGGTCATCTTCGCTCGCCGCGTCGCGCATCTCACCGAAGTGATCGACGTCGCGCATCCGGACGAGGACACCCGTGTCTATGCGGTTCGAGGCGAACTGTTCTTCGCATCCAGCAACGATCTGATCTACCAGTTCGACTACGCCGGCGACCCGAAGAACATTGTCATCGATCTGTCCGAGTCTCATGTCTGGGACGCGTCGACCGTCGCGACACTGGACGCCATCACCACCAAGTACGCGGCCAGAGGCAAGAATGTCGAGATCGTGGGGCTCGACGACGCATCGGCCGAGCGCCACCTGCGCCTGTCCGGTCGCCTGGGTGACGGTCACTGAGAGTATGGAGGCCCAGCGCGAGGAAAGTGGGAGTGATGTCTGAGCCGGAACATGCGGGCCAAGGGCCGAACATGCAGATCGGACAGGTTGCCGAACGCACCGAACTGTCGATCAAGACGATTCGTCATTACGACGAGGTCGGTCTGGTTACTCCGTCCGAGCGGAGCGCCGGAGGATTCCGCCTCTATACCGAGGCCGATGTCCAACGGCTACTGGTAATCCGACGAATGAAGCCGCTCGGATTCAGTCTCGAAGAAATGAAACAACTTCTCGATTCTCTGGCAGTGCTCGGCGACGAAGCTTCGGACGCGTCAACGCGCACCGCTGCAACCGAATTCGTCACCGACTGCCACACCCGGGCGGAAGAAAGCTGCACACACTTACGTAAGCAACTCGCCTACGCCGAAGAGCTGACGGGTTTGCTCGCCGACCACAGTCTCAACGGTGAACGGCATTCGTGATCTGCAAGCTGAACTAAGCTGAGTTGATGGCCCGATACTTCGACGTTCACCCGGAAAACCCGCAGCCGCGCGCGATCAGCCAGATCGTCGAAATGCTGCGCAACGACGCGGTCATCGCCTACCCCACCGACTCCTGCTACGCCCTGGGCGCCCGAATGGACAATCACTCGGGCACCGATCGGATCCGCGAGATCCGTCATCTGCGTTCGGACCATCACTTCACGCTGGTCTGTGCCGATTTCGCGCAGCTCGGGCACTTCGTCCACGTCACCAACTCGGCGTTCCGCGCGGTGAAAGCGGCTACGCCTGGGCAGTACACGTTCATCCTTCCCGCCACGAAGGAAGTTCCGCGTCGGCTGGCACACGCCAAGAAGAAGACCGTCGGAGTGCGTATCCCCAGCCACCCGGTAGTGCGGGCACTCTTGCAAGAGTTGGGTGAACCCATCCTCTCCAGCACCCTTCTCCTGCCCGGCGCCGAGGAACCGATGACGGACGGCTGGCAGATCAAGGAAGAACTCGACCACCAACTCGACGCCGTCATCGACTCGGGTGACTGTGGAACCGAACCCACCACAGTCGTCGACTATTCGTCCGGTGTTCCCGAAATCGTGCGGGTCGGCGCGGGAGATCCTTCTCGTTTCGAATGATCCCCCGCCCGGGCCACATCATGGAGTCGACCAGTCACGGCGTGACGATATCGAACCACAGATCGAAGTCCTCCAGCAGCGAGATGAACGTCTCCAGTTCGGACTGATCTCCCACAGCTTTTGCCGTTCCGGCCTTGATGGATTCGGTGAGCGAGGTCGTTCCCAGATACACCTCGTTGAACACGGCACGGGTCAAGGTCAGAGTCAGGGCGGCCGAAGCATCTGCCTTGTCCATGTCGTAGTTCAGCACGCCGTTGCGCACTGTGACCAGGACGTTGTCCGCGGTGTCCGACAACACGAATCGCAACGACAGGTCGACGTCGGCTGCTTTGGGACCGTCGAGGCGAACTGCCCAGAAGTCCAGCATCTGCTCGAGCGGCATCACTGCGACCACGGCCGGGCCAGTGGGGTTGTTGGACGGCATCGGCGCCAGCGGATGCCGCAATTCCATCGCTCCGACCAGGTAGAAGTTGCGCCACGTACCGTTCTCGGCTTGGTAGCCGAGTTGTTCGTACGTGTTCGCCAACAACTCTCGCGCTTTCTGATTGCTCGGATCGGCGAACACCAGATGGTTCACCAGCTCGGCCGCCCAGCGGTAGTCGCCGTCGTCGAACGCCTGCTTGCCCTTGGTCAAAAGTGCGTCCGGTCCGCCGACGGCTTCGACGTAGCGCTTGCCGTTCTCCACCGGCGGATGGGGATTGAGGTGAGCGGGAACGCCGTCGAACCAACCGAGATAGAAGGTGTAGATCGCTTTGACGTTGTGACTGAGCGAGCCGTAGTACCCACGGTTGTACCACTGCTTTCCGATCGCGTCGGGTACCTCGATCTGGTCGGCAATCTCTACCGGTGTCAGTCCCTTGTTGGCAAGGCGCAACGTCTGATCGTGCAGATACTTGTACAGATCTGCCTGATCCGACATCAGCTTCAAGATCTTGTCGTTGCCCCACGTGGGCCAATGATGCTGCGCAAAGATGATTTCGACGTCGGGGAACAGTTCCATTGCCAGACGCACGTAGTGCGACCACGCTTTGGCGTCGCGAGTCTTGGCGCCGCGCAACGTGTATAGATTGTGCATCGTGTGCGTGACGTCCTCAGCTGACCCGAGCGCCTTGAAATCTGGTAAATAGAAGAGCATTTCGGATGGCGCTTCGGTTCCCGGCGCGAGCATGAACGTCACGCGCACACCGTCGATGACCTCTTCGTGCACCGGTTCGGTGATGACGTCGGTAGGCACGGCGAACGTCGAAGTGCCGTGCGAAGTGGACAGGCCGAGACCACCGGATACCTGCCCTTGTGGCCCCGGACGCAGGAACGATCCATACATGTACATTCCGCGACGTGTCATCGCCGTGCCGGCAAGTACGTTCTCGGAAATCGCTTCCTCCGTGAAACTGTCTGGTGCGTAGACCTTTACGGCACCGGACTCGATCTCTTCGTCGGTGACAAATCCTTTGACACCGCCGAAGTGATCGCCGTGGGAGTGCGTGAAGATGATTGCCTTGACCGGAACCTTCGGGCGGTGCTGGTAGTACAACTCCAGCGCGAGAGCGGCTGTTTCCGCGGACATCAGAGTGTCACCGATGATCAACCCGGTGTCGCCCTCGATGATCGTCGTGTTCGACAAGTCCTGGCCGATCACCTGGTACAGACGATCAGCCAGCTTGAACAGTCCACCGCCCTTTCCCATCAAAGTGGCTTGGCGCCACAGACTCGGGTTGACGGTATCCGGTGCATCGCCGTCGGCGAACCCGTAGGCGTCGTAGGAGAAGATGAACTGCCCTTTGTCACCTTTGACCAGTCCGCCATCGATGAGCGGTGCCACGAGACCTCGAGAAATCAGTTCGAAGTCGAAGGTGTCGTCGAAAGGAAGGTCACGGAGAACCTGGGCATTTGCCAGGCGAGTCGCTTCGGTGGCGGGCTTGGGGTCGAGTTCGGACGGTGTAGTCATCTTCTCTTACGCTCCTCGGGAACTCGCGGTGACCTGTGTCGGGATATCGGTTCGTCCTCGATTCCCACGCAGCCCTCGCACATCACCCGGAAGGGATGATCAGGTGGCCCGTCCAGCAATCAACGGCGCAACGACGAACTCACGCACCAACGTCCGCTCGTCGTTCTCGTCCGCCCCCGGCACCATGAGCAGCGAGAGAATCACTCGCACGATCCAGCGCGCCCGCGACGCTGTGCCTGCTCCGAGTTCACCGAGCATCGCGACACCAAGTCCGTTGATGACGTCAGATGAATTGGCAAGTTCACCGGCAAGACTCGCATCACCCGGAGTGAACCATGCAGCCAACGTCGGAGTGCTACGCACCGCGGACACTGCAGTGAGTATGGCCGTCTCCAGACGCTCACTCGGATCGTCGATGGTCGCTACCGATTCCGCGATCGCAGTTCCCAGCCTGCGAGCTTCGCGGTGAACGAACGCAACGTGAAGAGCCTGCCGATTCTCGAAGTACCGATACAAGGTGGCCCGGGAACATCCTGCAACAGAGGCTATCTCCGCCATACCGACCGCGTTGACGCCTTTCTCGACGAACAATTGTGCCGCACTGTCGAGGATCTTCTCGGCTGCCGCCAAGGCGCGCCCCTCGCCGAGCCAGTCGTTGCTCATGGCCGAGTCACCGACATCGGAGCCGAGAGCGGACGGCGCACGTAGTTGCCCGGCGCGTATTGCATCGCGTCGATGTCGACATGGAAGTCGGGAATCCGGGAAAGCAACTCTTCCAAAGCAACTCGCGCCTGCATTCGAGCTGCCGATGCGCCCAGACAATGGTGGGCGCCATGGCTGAAGGTGAGGATCTTCTGCGGTCGACGCAAGACGTCCAACTCCGCCGCGTCGGGTCCGTACTTCTCGGGATCACGATTGGCCGCACCGTACATCAGCAAAACCTTACGTCCTGCCGGAATCACTTTGCCACCCAAGGCCACATCTCGCGTCGTGGTGCGTGCCAGTCCTTGGACCGGTGAGGTGAGTCGAAGCAACTCGTCGACCGCGTCGGTGATCAATGCGGGATCGTCCAGCAGGATCTGACGCTGGTCGAGGCGTTCGGTCAGCATCGCCACCGAACCACCCAGCATTCCTGTCGTGGTGTCGTTTCCACCGGCCACCATGGTGAAGGCGAAGCCCAGAATCGACAGCAGACCGGACATGTCGCCGTCTTCACCGAGTCCAGCGGCGAGTAGGTGCGAAATCGTGTCGTCACCCGGTTCGACCTTGCGGCGTTCGATCAGCGAAGCGAAGTACATCATCAGCTCACCGGTGGCGGCCTGCGCCGTCGTCGCTGCCGCGGCCACACCACCTGCCGAATTGGCAGCGACAATGGCTTCGGTCCAGCCGTCGAACTGGTCACGGTCCGATTCCGGCACACCCAGATAGTGTGCGACAACCATCGACGGCAACGGTTTGAAGAGCTCGACGACGATATCGCCGCTGCCACACGCTTTCAGCGTCTCGATACGTTCGACGACAAATTCGCGAACCATCGGCTCGACCGCCGATACCTGACGCGGAGTGAAACCCTTCGACACCATGCGCCGGAACTCCGACTGCACTGGCGGATCCTGCATCACGAACGGCGGATTGTCCTGCATCCCGATCTGTTCGAGTTCACCGTAGACAGTGGTCAATCCCTTTGCCGACGAATACGTCTCGTAGTCGCGAGCGGCGTTGTAGACGTCTTCGTGACGGGTGAGCACCCAGTAGTCGTCCCGCGGCGCAGCTTCCGGCACAACGTTGTGCACCGGGTCGTTCTCGCGCAATGCGTCGTACATGGCCCAGGGCGAACGCCAGGACTCCCCGGTGGAAGGTACAAACCGTGGCGAATGTGACACAGAAGTTATCATGACTCGACTATGAGACAAATAGCCGAATGTGTCAATGTTCTACGATCAACCGTTCCTACGAGCAGCATTGAGTAACTCGCATCCACGCAGAGCACTATCGTGTGTCGGGTGATCACGGATCCGAAGAATCATCCGAACAGCTCTGACGCCGGGCGCCGCGCCGTGGTTGCGGTCCTGCTCCCCCGCGAACATCTCCCCTTCATCAGGGACTGGTGCCTGCACCACATCGAGCAAGGCTGGGAGGTTGTTCTCTACGACAACACCGGTTCCGTCGGGTCCACCCGCAAGACAAGCGCATTCAGTCTCAACCGTTGGCACGGCCGCAGCGAGGACAAGAGAGGCAACTCTTACGGCGCCTTCACCCGATCGATGTCGGACAGTGAAGTTCAGGTCGCATTCCGCAAAGAACTGCACGACCTTCCGGTGACGATCGTCGACTGGCAACCGCGCGACGCGGACGGTCGGATCGTGCACGGTCAGGTAGAGGCGTACGTCGATTACGTGAGTCGATACCGCGACACCGTCGCATGGGCAGCATTCGTCGACGCCGACGAATACCTCCAACACGCACCAGGATTGGACTGGGAGGTTCTACTTGCCGGCGTAACTCAGGCGGGTTCGCACCGCGTCGTTCTCGATGCTCTGGTCTACGAATCCAGGTGGACGCGCGACGGACAATTGCGAGACGTCGAGGAATTGAAATGCCTTGGGCTACAGAGCCATGGTTGCAAGAACATACTGAGGCTGTCGGAGATTTTGCGAGCAGACGTCCACTGGGGATGGAAGACAAGCGAACCGGACAGCCTGGTGCGGCCGGACAGATCGCTCTACTACTTCCGCCACTACCGCGGTTCGGAGGCGATGCTCGACTACACTCCGCTGCCGAACTTCGGACCTCAGGTCCACGAAGAAGGTGTGGATGTTCCGGCAGCAATGGACGTATCACAGAATTGAATGTGCCTGCAAGACACAGATATTCAGGTGCAGACAAACCTCCGGCCCGCGTCCACGAAGGCAATGCCTTCAGGTCGCGGGCCGGAGTGCTACCTATCCGAAAAACGGATCAGGAAAGCGACTGTGCAGCGGTGACTGCAGAAATGATTGCGATAACACCAGCGAAGAGACCGGCAACTCCGCCGATGCCCTTGCCGATTGCTTCCCAAGCCTTGAGGTCGTCTGCTGTGGAACCCATGTCTATCTCCTCATCATGGAATGTGTGCGCGTGCCTCGCGCCAGGTGTGTAACGGCGCTCACATTATCTGTAAGACGCCCGATTTTAAAAGTCGTACCACCAAGTGGGATGTAGATCACATCTCGCCCAGCAGGACGCCGAGACAAATATTGCACGGAGCGGACAACTATTCGACAACCGCTAAATGACGAGCAGGAGAACAGCAGTGGGCAAGTTGGATGGAAAAGTGGCCCTGATCACTGGCGCAGGGCAAGGCGTCGGCCAGGGAGTTGCGTTTGCGCTCGCCAAGGAGGGCGCTTCCGTCGCGGTCGCGGGCCGCACTGAGTCGAAACTCGTCGTCACATGTAACGAGATCGCCGAACGCGGAGGCCGTGCCGAACCGGTGCTCATGGATATCGCCGACGCGGATTCCATCACCGGAGCCGTGGCGCGAACGGTGGAACTGTTCGGCGGCGTCGACATTCTGATCAACAACGCCAGCCTCAACCCGCTCGGCAACGTCCTCGACCTCACTCCGGAGCGCCTTGCCGACGGATTGACGTCCGGCCCCGTCGCGACTCTGCGAACCATGCAAGCCTGTTACCCGTTCATGAAGGAGCGCGGCGGCGGGGCAATCATCAACATGGTCAGCTCAGTGGCCGTCCGCTGGGACGCTGCCGGCTACGGCGGCTACGCGGCCGTGAAGGAATCCGTCCGAGCCCTCAGTCGCGCGGCAGCATGCGAATGGGGCGTCGACGGGATCCGGGTCAACGCGGTTGCTCCCCACGCGTCGTCGCCGGGCCTGCAGCGGTGGGCAGATGCACGCCCGGAAGAGGCTGCCGCTTTTGTTGCCGGTATTCCGCTCCGCAGGATCGGAGACTGCGAGACGGACATCGGCACCGCGGTGGCTTTCCTGGTCGGCCCGGATGCCGCGTATCTGACTGGAGCAACAATTCCGCTCGACGGTGGTCAGTCGCGCTGGGGCTGAGAGCTGGCGTCGTCGAAGGCAAGCACCGCCGACTTGGCTTCGGCGATCGGGCGGCGGAAAACGAAACCGACCAGAACGGATGCCAAAACCAGCGCGGCCAGAACAATGAGCCCGACCATCCACCACATGGTTTTCAGTATGCCCGAACCGACCTCCGCCGGACGCGCGCCACGGCCGTCGGAAAGCGGCGACAGCCTCGAAAAGTGCTGAACACCAGTCAAATTCCGTTTTGCCCGTTTCCTGAGCTTCTTGAGAAGCCGTGATCGATGACACATATTCGGATCCCGAACCGGAACGAGTGCGTGACTACGACGACACCTCGGTGCATCCTGGCAGGTATGGAATCCGCTGTTTCGGCCCAACTCGTCGACGGAAGCACCCTCACACACCCGTGGGGCGGGACAAGCAACATCACCGATCTCGGCGGTGACGTTCACTGGATCGACTTCGGCGGTCCCAGCGGAGCGCCGCCCATCGTGCTCGTTCACGGTCTGGGCGGCTCGCACCTGAACTGGGTGCGGGTGGCACCGGCGCTGGCGGCGCGCACGCGCGTGTACGCACTTGACCTCGCCGGATTCGGACTCACCTCTGCCCGTGGGCGACACACCGGCGTCGATGCCAACACAGTACTTCTGAATCGCTTTCTCGACACAGTGGTGGGTGAGCCCGCCGTCCTGTTCGGCAATTCCATGGGCGGAATGGTCTCGGCAATGTCGACCCATGCCAGTCCCGAATCAGTCGCCGGCCTGGTCCTGGTGGATCCGGCGCTCCCCCTGCCCGTCCAACTTCCCGATCTGACCGTCGCCGCCCAATTCGCGCTCTACTCGATGCCGTACGTCGGTGAGCAGGTTCTCGGCTTCGGACGCCGAAAGATGTCAGACCGGCAGTTGGCCGCTCAGATGACCAGATTGTGTTTTGCCGATCCGACGCGAGCCGACCCCGCGGTCCTCGACGCGGGCGCTGCCTTGACGGCGATTCGCCGCAACGAACCTACCCAGGATGCCGAATTCCTTCAGGCAGCACGGTCACTGCTGATGACCCTCGCCCGTCCTGCCTCCTATCGAAAGACATTGCGAGAGATCACGACTCCGACGCTCCTGATGCACGGCGATCGCGATCGGCTTGTCCCGGTCGAGGCCGCACGGGCAGCCGCTGCTGCACATCCACACTGGACCACCATCATTCTCGGCGACACCGGCCACACCCCACAATTGGAGATTCCGGACGAGTTCACCCGTCATGCGCTCGCGTGGCTCGATCGCACGGGGCTGATCAGGAGCTGACACGTACCAACACTCCCCGGTGGAACGCCCTTGCCGATCGAGCAAGTGCCCCATCAACTTCGGAGTATCAAGAACGATTCGGCGGTCGTCTACGTTGGCAGGTCCGGCCCACCGGGGAACGCGAAACGGACACATACCCCAAAGCTCTCGAACCCTGGGAATGTGTCGGGGTACGCGCGTAGCGTGAGATTCAGGCCTTCCTCGGCCAAGCATTTCCGCCTCCCCTGCTTGTGTATCCGTTTCGGTTAAGGAGAGTTTTCAGATGCCCGCACGCACAGCGCTCGACGGAACACCCTGTTGGATCGACCTCACCAGCTCCGACACCGAGGTTGCCAAATCCTTCTACACCAACGTGTTCGGCTGGCAGGCTGGCACAAACGACGACCCGCAGTACGGCGGCTACGCGATCTTCAGCAAAGACGGGCAGCCCATCGCCGGGCTCGGACCCCAGCAGGAGGGAAACCCCTACGGCAACGTGTGGACCACCTACATCTCCTCGACTGATGCGGCAGCGTCGGCGTCCAAGGCCCAAGCCTCGGGCGGAATGATCATGATGCCGTCGATGCAGGTCGGTCCTCAGGGCAGCATGGCGATCGTGGGCGATCCGGCCGGTGCCGTCGTCGGCATCTGGCAGGCAGATCAGCACCACGGCTTCGGTTTGGTCGGCGAGGCCGGAGCGCCGGTCTGGCACGAGACCTTGTCCAAGAACTACGCCGCGGTCCTGCCGTTCTACACCGACGTGTTCGGCTGGACTTACGAGTCGATCGGTGACAGCGACGAGTTCCGGTACTCACAGGCCAAGCAGGGCGACACGGTCGTCGCCGGTTTGATGGATGCCAGCTCGTTCCTCCCGGCAGAGGCGCCGTCGTTCTGGCAGGTGTACTTCGGGGCGGACGACACCGATGCGGCCGTCGCCAAGGTCGTCGAATTCGGCGGCAGCGTCTTGCGCGATCCCGAGGACACGCCCTTCGGTCGTCTCGCGTCGGTGGCCGATCCACTAGGTGCCAAGTTCCAGATCTCCACGATCATGGAATGACTCTCCGCGCGGAGGCCGCACCGGTCCGCGGTCTCTGCGCGCTGATCATCTGGAAAGTCCGGATTTGACCGCACAGATTTGAACACTCGCCCAGAAGGTATGCAGTTTTCTGCGTCCAACGCCTAATCTCATGGGATGCCCGCCCCCGCCCCTCTCCTCGATGTGTACTCGCAGCCGACTCTGTCGACGCTTGCGCCGTCGGTACTCGCTTCTCTCGGAGTGAGCGGCGAAGCGAACCGTCTCGATCTACAGCCCAGCAAGAAGACCGTAATTCTGCTGGTAGACGGGATGGGCGCGAATTTGCTCGCCCGCAACGTCGAACATGCACCATTCCTGAATTCACTGATCGGAACGCCCATCCGGGCAGGCTTCCCCACGACGACGGCCACCAGCATCGTCTCACTGGGGACCGGTCTGCCTTCGGGAGCGCACGGCATCACCGGCTACCAGTCCTACGTCGAAGAAGCCGATTCGGTGTTCAACTGGCTGGGTTGGCACAGCGCGGGCAAGAAGGAATCTCAGACCGACTCCATCGTCCCGGAGACCCTGCAGCCGCAGGCAACGACGTTCGATCGCGCCGCCGCAGCCGGCATCACCGTTACAACCGTCGTACCGTCGAAGTTCGACGGCAGCGGCCTCACCCGTGCCGGGATGCGCGGTGCCCAGTTCGCCGGAATCCAGGCATACGGAGACCTCCTCGCTCGCACCGTGGCGGCGTCGAAATCTGCCGACCGCACGTTCACGTACTGCTACATCAGCGAGATCGATGCACTCGGCCACGTCTACGGACCCGAGTCCGAGCCGTGGATTTTCCAACTGATGCTGGTCGATCGACTGGTCGAGCAACTCGCCGCGGCTCTCGGTCCGGACGTGAGATTGCTGGTGACGGCAGACCACGGAATGGTCGACGTGTCGGACGAGAACAAGATCGACTTCGACAACACTCCGATTCTGTCCAAAGATGTACTCGCTCTTGCCGGTGAACCTAGATGTCGTCACATCCACACCCGAGAAGGCGCTGCACAAGATGTTGCGGACCGCTGGCGCGCCGAACTGGGTGACCGCATGTGGATCGGAACGAGGTCCGAGGGCATAGTCGCAGGATTGTTCGGGTCTGCAGTGCATTCCGAGTATCACGGCCGGATCGGTGACGTCATCGCCATTGCATCCGGGGACGTGGCCGTCGTACGTCGATCTGTCGAATCGGGACTGTCCGGACTCCGTGGACAGCACGGCGCCCTCACTCCGGACGAACTGCTGGTACCGCTCTTGTCCTCAGGACAGCAGTAGGGTTCGCGCCCGGCGAATCTCGGGAACACCGACGACCTTGCATGCACCCAACAGGACGACGGCACCGACGGCCGCACCCGCCGACAATGAAATAACAGCAGCAAGCCTGGGCTCGGGAACTCGGTTCTGAACCGCCACCACCAAAGCGAGCGCACAACCACCTGCCAGAATTGCCGCCGCCGAAATCCTTCCGACGGTGGCCTGCACGCGACGGAATCCCAACAGCCCGTATCGCTTTCGAAGAAGGATGTGGCCGAGTACCGCTCCACACACGTAGGAGAACGAGCCGGCGGCACAGACGGCCAGGACCAGCCTTTCGTCACTCGCCGACAGTGACGCAAGAAGGACGAGCGCAGTCTTGGCGACCACCATCACCAGGGCGATCACCGCGGGAGTTCGGGTGTTGTTGTCGGCGTAGAACACTCGCAGCTGAAGCATGACCATCGCAAAGGGCACCAGCCCGAATGCACTGACCGCAACGGCCGTCCCGATCAACCGGGCACTGCTGCCGTCGACCCGGCCGAAGAAGATCAAGGTGGTCAACGAGGGACCGAACACCATGAGCGCCACAGTCACCGGGATCAGCGCCACCACAGAATACCGGGCTCCCCGGCCGAGATCGGATACGACGCCGACGTCGTCACCCGCAGCAACCGACCTGGCGATCCGCGGCATCAGCACCGTCAACAACGACACACCGAGAATGCCGTACGCCACTTGAAACAGCAGATCCGCGTGCGTGTACATCGAGTAGACGTGACGGGAGAGAGTGACCTTCATCGTCACCCACACACCGATCTGGCCGGCAACGACGTACACAAGTACCCAGCCGAGCAACGGCGCCCCGACGCGCACCGGTCGCCAGGTGTGCGGTACGACGCGCACGCGAAGGCGCCACCGAAACCCGTTGCGGTGCAGCGCTCGAGCAACGACGGCGGTTTGCGCCACGATCCCGAGCAGAGTGCCGATACCGATCACCAGAACCTGCGCGGTGGTCATCGACTCGGGAGTCAGAGCCACCGGTCCCGGGATACACAGGAAGACCGCGACCGTCACCAGAAGGACGACGTTGTTGATCACCGGTGCCCAGGCCGGCGCGCCGAATACCGATCGAACGCTGAGCACAGCCGTCATCATCGCCGTGACGCCGTAGAAGAAGATCTCCGGAAGAAGCAAGTACGCGAAGAGCGTCGTCAGCTCTCGTTGAGCCGGATCATCGATCACGGCCGAGACCAGAGGCGGCGCGCACACCACGGCCACTACCGTCACGAGCGCAAGAGCCAGCGCTCCGACGGTGAGAACGCGCTGCGTCTGCTCTCGTTCGAGCGTCCGCCCACGGCTCCGTTGCCGCGTCAGATACGGAAGCAGGACGCTGGCGAGAATCCCGCCGAGGAGGAGCTGATAGACCATGTTCGGGAAGCTGTTGGCCGCGTTGTACGCATCACTGACCAGGGCGATGCCCAGGACCGCGGCAAGGGCAAGGGTGCGGACGAAGCCGGTGATCCGACTGACCGTGCTGGCGAGCGCCACTTGCCCGCCCATCTTCGCCAAGCTGCCGCCCGTCACACCATTACGTTCGGACTCCCGTTCGGACTCCCCCACGTTCTCGACCATCTCGCCAGAGTGCCACATCGCAGACGTTCGACGATCCGGACGGAAACGGAAGGGCGCCCCGAACCGTGGGTTCGAGGCGCCCTTCCGTAAGGAACAATCAGGCGGATTCCGCTCCAGCCAACGGCGGCATGACGACAACCTGACCGGCGAAGGACAGACCCGCACCGAAGGCGAGAAGCAATGCCTTGTCGCCCGGCTTGCACTGGCCGTCGCGCAGCATCTGCTCCATGGCGAGCGGGATCGAGGCCGCGGACGTGTTGCCCGTCTCGGCGATGTCGTTGGAGACGGGGAAGCCCTCGGGCAGCTTCATGCTGCGAGCGATGACCTCGTTGATGCGCTGGTTTGCCTGGTGCGGCACAAAAGCGTCGATGTCCTCGATACCCAGCCCCGACTTCTCCAGGGTGCGAGTGGCGACCTTGCCCATCTCGAAGGCAGCCCAGCGGAACACCGCGGTACCGGCCATCTTGATCCACGGACGAGGTCCGGTCGGGTTCTTGGTGTAGTCGAGCCAGCTCGGCTCCTGAACGATGGCGTCGGACTGGCTGCCGTCCGAACCCCACTCGACCGGGCCGATTCCGACGGTGTCGCTCGGGCCGACGACAACTGCGCCTGCGCCGTCACCGAAGATGAAGCGAACGCTGCGATCGGTGGGCTCGGTGGCCTCGCTCATCAACTCGACGCCGACGACGAGTACGTGATCAACCGTGCCGCCGCGAACCAGGTCGCTGGCCACCGCAAGGGCGGTACAGAAACCGGCGCAGCCTGCCGCGACGTCGAATGCAGCCGGACCCTTGATGCCGAGCTCGTGGGCGACGATGGACGCAGCCTGAGGAGTCTGCAGGTCCCACGTCGACGTCGCGATGATCACGGCGCCGATCTGCTCAGGGGCAATGCCGCTGACGTCCAGTGCTTTACGCGCCGCGCTGATCGACATCGCGAGGATGCCTTCACCTTCGCCGGAGAACCGGCGCGACTTGATACCCGATCGCGTCTGGATCCACTCGTCGGTGGAATCGATCAGCTCGCAGATCTCGTCGTTGGTCACGACTCGCTCCGGGCGGTGAACGCCGAGCCCGAGAAGGACGGACTGCCGACCTCCGGCCACACTGGCAATCGGCTTACCCATTGATCGATCTCCTCGTTGGTTTCTGGTGATGACGCGCATTCGACATCACACGTTACGTACAGGACATAAGCCCCTGCCTCTCAGGTCACCGTTCGATCACGGCAACAACATGAGGCTGGCTCACATTACGCTTCGGTCAGGTATGTAGTCCAGATCCATGATCAGGCGCGCAAATGAGCTAGAACTGCCAAAACACGACGATGCCCGCTTTCGGAAGCCGACAGGCCGAGTTTTGCGAAGATATTTCCTATGTGCTTGCTCACAGCGGTGTCGCTGACGACCAGTTTCCTGGCGATTTCCTGATTTCCCAACCCCTCCGCCATCAGTCCGAGAACTTCGGACTCGCGTGGAGTCAGCGATCTGATCGGATCGTCGGCGCGTCGACGGCTCATCAATTGGGATACGACCTCGGGATCCATCACGGTTCCACCGTCGACGACCCGGTTCAATGCGTCGACGAACTCGGCTACCTTCCCGACTCGTTCCTTGAGCAGGTACCCGACCCCGCCGGCGCCTCCTGCCAACAATTCACCGGCGTAGCGATCCTCGACGTAAGCGGAAAGGACCAGGACGGGAAAGCCCGGGCGAAGCTTGCGCACCTCGATCGCCGCTCGAAGTCCCTCGTTGGTGAAAGTAGGAGGCATCCGGACGTCGAGCACCGCGGCGTCGGGGGTTGTCTCCTCGAACACCGTGAGGAACTGTGCGGCGTCGGAGACGGCAGACACCTCGAAGCCCTCTCCACGGAGCAGCAGGGCCAGCCCCTCTCGCAGGAGAGCGTCGTCCTCGGCAATCAGAATCCGCACGGTAGTTCCACCCTCATCGTTGTCGGTCCACCCTCCGGGCTCTCCAATACTGCGGTTCCTTCGAAAGCCTCGACCCGGCGTCGAATACCCGCCACGCCGCCGCCCGGGCGTTCGTTCGCGCCGCCGTGACCGTCGTCGATCACGTCGATGAGCATCGTCTCACCCGACGAGTCGTCCGACGTCTCCGTCCGTGCCGTGACGGTGACCCTGCGGGCTCCGCTGTGTTTTGCGACGTTGGTCAAGGCCTCGGCGACGACGAAGTACGCAGCAGCCTCGACGGCAGCCGGGGCACGGCGGAGCTCGTCGATCTCGAGTACGCAGGGCACGGCGGAGCGCCCGGCGAGCGCCGAGATCGCGCCCTCCAGACCCAACTCGTCGAGGATCGGCGGGTAGATGTCGTGCACCAACGTCCGGAGTTCGCTCAACGCCTCGGTGGCCGCATCCTGGGCCCGATGCAGTTGTGGCAGAGCCTGGTCCGGATTGTTCTGCAACGACCGCTCGGCCATCCCCAACATCATCACCACCGCGACCAGACGGTTCTGCGCTCCGTCGTGCAGATCCCGCTCGATGCGCTTGAGTTCGGCCGAATGCGCGTCGAGCGCCGCAGCGCGGCTGGCCGTCAGGGCGGTGACGCGCTTCGAGAGGTCCGAACGCGTATCCGGCGCAAGCAAAGTCGTGGTCGACCAGCTGATCCATTTCGCCATCGCGGGGATCAACCACCACGCGATCAGGAAGTACAGGATGCCGATCAACGGCATTCCGGCAGCGCCCAGCCACGACGTCACGGGGTACGGGTTGTTGACGGGTTCGCCCGCGGGCATCTGCTGCCAGTACAGCGGGACGGCAATCGCATTGAGCGCACCGAGTGGCAGAGCAATGGTCAGCATCGCCGCGACGAAAGCACCCAGACCATGAATCGACAACCAGGCCGCGTCGCGCCTCGTCGACTGATCGGTGAGGAACCGGCTCCAGTCCCCGAATGTCGGATTGCTGGGCATCGGTGGGTATCGCTGCAGAACAGGGCGTCCGGTGTACGCAGCGGTGCGTTTGCGAGCCAGGCCGGCCCACCACCGGAGCACTCGCACGTACGACGGCAACAGCAACCAGCCGACGATCAGAATCGAGAGCGACAACAGAATGAGACCGACCATCAGCAAGAACAGGGAAACAACAGCTGCCGCACCCTCGACGAGCACGTACACCGCAGCCCTGGTTCTCTTCTTCACTGCCCCAGCATGCCGCACCACACCGCACGATCCACTACAGCTGGCTACACCATTGATTCGGGACTCTGCTGGATGTCGACGAATGCCGAATCTCCATAGCGTTCTTCCCATGAAGAATCGACACTCGGTCCTCGCCTCGCCGGCCCCTGGTGCCACGGGAGCTCGAACATCTGCCGTGCGACTAGAAGGGGTCAGCAAGGTCTACGGCAACGGCCGCGGCGCCGTGACCGCCCTCGACAACGTCAGCCTCACTCTGCCGCGCAGCACCTTCACCGCAGTGATGGGCCCGTCCGGCTCGGGCAAGAGCACTTTCCTGCACTGCGCCGCCGGGCTCGACCGACCGAGCGGCGGATCGGTGTGGCTGGGCGATACCGAAATTTCACAGCTGAAGCCGAAGGCCCGCAGCATCTTCCGTCGCGATCACATCGGTTTCGTCTTCCAGGCCTACAACCTGCTCGGCGCTCTCGACGTCGAGCAGAACGTCACGCTCCCCCTACTCCTCGCCGGGCGACGAGCCGACAAGCAGTACCTGACCTTCGTCCTCGAATCCGTCGGACTCGGATCACACCGAAAGCGCAAACCCTCCGAGTTGTCCGGCGGTCAGCAGCAACGCGTCGCCATCGCACGCGCCCTCGTCACCCACCCCGACGCACTCTTTGCCGACGAACCGACCGGCGCCCTCGACTCCCGTAGCGCCAAGCAGGTTCTGGAGTTGTTGCGCCGGACAGCCGCCGAGTTCGACCAGACCATCGTCATGGTCACGCACGACCCGGTGGCCGCGTCGTACGCCGATCGTGTGCTGTTCCTCGCCGACGGGAAACTTGTCGGGCACATCGACCGCCCGACCCCGCAGCAGATCGCCGAGCGCATGACGCACCTCGGGGACTGGTGATGATGAAAGCGCACACCTTTGCGCACCTGAAAGCGCATCGCTCCGGTTTCGTCGCCGTGTTCGTCTCCGTATTCTGTGCAGCGCTCCTCACCTGCGGTCTGGGTGTGCTGCTGGAATCGGGAGTGCGGGGCGGTGTCTCACCACATCTCTACGCCGGTGCCGACGCCGTCGTGAGTGCACCACAGGCGCTCGAGGTCAAGGAAGACGCCGATCAGCCTTTTGCCGAGCGAGTTCTCCTCGACGACGATACGGTCCGCAAGCTCGACACACTCGATGTCACGGTGGTTCCCGACATCTCCGTCCCGGTCAGCACGGCCGAGGGCGTCGTACTCGATGCACATCCTTGGAACACAGCACAATTGGCGCCGTACTCGCTCACCGAGGGGCGCGCTCCGCAGAGCCGCGACGAGGTGGTCTCGACCACGGGCGCCGCGCTCGGCGAGCGAATCACGCTGGCTCACGGCGCGGTAACGGACGAGTACACCGTCGTCGGCACAGCTGATTCGGCTTCGGTGCCGTCACCCGACCGTCCGGCACTCGTCTTCCTCGACGACGCAGAGGCCGAACGGTTGTGGCCGCACCAGAACGCTGTCACCGCAGTCGGATTGATCGCTCCCGAAGGCGTGGATGCTGCCGCTCTCGCCCGCGATGCACTCGCCGGAACCGGTGCGGAGGTCTCGACCGGCACTGCACGCGGAGGCATCGAATTCCTCGACGCCGGTGCTGCGCGGACGCAGTTGATCGTGCTCTGCGCGTCGTTTGCCGGTCTCGCGTTGATGGTCAGTATGTTCGTCGTTTCCAGCACGCTGTCGCTCTCGATCAACGCCAGGCGCCGAGAGTTCGCTCTGTTGCGGGCAATCGGGGCCACCACGCGGCAAGTGCACGTCATGATCGGACGTGAAGTGCTGCTCGTTGCTGCTGCGGCGGCAGCTCTCGGCGCGGTGCCCGGATACCTGCTCGCCCGAGTGCTGGGCGCACAGTTCGCCGACGCCGGGGTCATGCCCACCGATTTCGCGCTGGCCTACAGCCCGCTTCCGGCGATCGCAGCTTTCCTGATCTGCGTACTCACTGCCCGCGCGGCAGCGGCGATCGCGGCACGACGACCGGCGAAGCTCGACCCCGTCGAAGCGCTTCGCGAATCCGAAAGCGGCCCGGCGAAACTGAGCCGCGGACGCATCGTCACCGGGCTGATCTTCGGCGCCGCCGGCCTCAGCGCCTGCGTCCTCCCTGCTTTCCTGCCCGGCAGCGTGGCGGCCGCTGGAGCCGGTTCGAGCGCACTGTTGTTGATCTTCTCGGTCGCGCTGCTCGGCCCCTTGTTGGTGCGCGGCATCATCAAGGTGATCGGCGGTCCGCTGCGCCGCAGTGGGTCGGCGTCCAAAGTTCTCGCTGCCGCCAACGCCGAATCCAATTCGAGACGGCTCTCGTCGGCGGTTGTTCCGTTGGCTCTCGCAATCGCGCTCGGCTCGGTGCAGTTCTTCAGCCAGAGCACCGTCGCCGCCGAGGCGACCAACCAGTCGATCAAGGGCGTCACCGCCGACCTGATCGTCGGCGCACCAGCCGGTATCGCTCCCTCGCTCCTCGAGTCGATCGCATCGGTGCCCGGAGTGAGTGCGGCAAACCCGGTGGTCCGCAGTCAAGTCCTCCCGGTACCCAGCGGTGAGGAAGGCGGCTCAGCCGACAGCGCGATCGCGGCCCAGGGCATCGACGCCGCCAGCGCCGACGCGACCCTCGATCTCGCGGTGACCGAGGGCGACCTCAGCGCTCTGACCGGCGATACCGTTGCCGTGAGCGAAGACGGCGCCTTCACCCTCGGAGCCAAGGTAGGCCAGCGCGTCGACCTCTATCTGGGTGACGGAACACTGGTACATCCCATGGTCGTCGCAAAATATGGTCGCGGCCTCGGATTCGGGGACGTGACCATGCCGATCGAGACTTTGCGTCAGCACTCCACCGACGCTCTGATCGACACCGTTCTGGTTGCTGCCGAACCCGGACGGTCGGCCGAAGTCCAGCAGTCGTTGCGCTCGTTCCCCTCGATCGCCGCGATGAACCAGGACCAGTTCGGGGCCGCGGGCGAAGATCAGCGTCGTATGCAGTCGTGGGTCAGCATCCTCGCCGTCCTCGTCCTGCTCGGCTATCTCGCAGTCGCAGTCGTGAACACCCTGGTCGCCGCCACTGCCGAGCGTTCCCGCGAGTTCGCGCTCCTTCAACTGGTGGGCTCGCGGACGAGGCAGGTCCGAGCAATGATGCGCATCGAGTCGTTGATGGTGGTGGGAATCGCCATCGTGGTCGGATCACTGATCGCCCTGCCGCCTCTGATGGGCATTGCCGTAGCGGTGTCCGGGCAGCCGATCCCGGCGATTTCACCGGCGATCTACGGTTCCATCGTCGCGGTGACCGCTGTTCTGGGATTTGTCTCCATCGCGATCCCGACGCGCGCCGCTCTACGCAAGAACCCGATGGACGGAGTGCGTAACCACTGAGTGGCACTACCGTCGTCATCTATGGATGCGGCGGCCTGGGACAAGAAGTACGAAGAAACCGAGCTCGTCTGGGGCGCTCCTCCCAACGAATTGCTGGTGGAATACGCGACGGCCCTCCCCCACGGCCAGGCACTGGACCTGGCGTGCGGCGAGGGCCGTAACGCGTTGTGGCTCGCGACTCGCGGTTGGGAGGTCACCGGCATCGACTACTCGGCCGTCGCGATCGAGAAAGCCCGCACGATCGCGGCCCGCTCACCCCGATCGGTTCTCGACCGGCTCGACTACCGATGCGGCGACGTCACCGTCGCGGATTACGCCTCGAGGAACGAGCAGGGATACGACTTGGCCCTGCTTCTTTACCTTCATCTGCCCGCACCACAACGCACCCTGGTTGTGAACCGTGCCATAAATTCTCTGAAACCTGACGGAATCCTCATGATTTTGGGTCACGACCGAAGCAACATCGACTACGGCGTCGGCGGGCCGCAAGATCCCGAAATCCTTTACACACCAGAAGAATTGATGCAGGAGTTCCGCGGAAAGCTCGAGTTCGAGATCGCCGGAAATCCTCACAGGCACACCGAAACGGGAATCGCGGTCGACGCGCTTGTCATCGGACGCAAATCCGGTGTTGGCAATGCAAAGAACGGCTAGTAACATGTATTAAGTTACCGACGAGTAATAAACTTCGGGCGGTACTAGGAGTGCTGGACCGCACCACCTCACTGGGAGAAGCAGAAGACATGGGCCATTACAAGAGCAACGTTCGGGACCTGGAGTTCAACCTCTTCGAGGTTCTCGGACTGGAGAAGCCACTGAGCGAAGGCGCTTGGGGCGACCTGGATGCCGACACTGTCCGCAACATGCTGGCAGAGGTCGCACGCCTGGCCGAGGGACCGCTTGGCGAATCTTTCGCCGATGCGGACCGCAATCCCCCTGTCTTCGATCCCGAGACGCACACCGTTGCACTTCCGGAATCCTTCAAGAAGTCGTTCAAGGCTCTGTGGGATGCCGAGTGGTACCGCATGGGATTGAGCGAAGAGGTCGGCGGCGTGCCGGTTCCCCGATCCGTCGTGTGGGCCATCGGTGAGCTGATCCTGGGCGCACAGCCTGCAGCGCACATGTACCAGGCCGGACCCGCCTTCGCGGACGTGCTGTTCAACAACGGCACCGAAGAGCAGAAGAAGTGGGCAGCCACCATCGTCGAACGCGGATGGGGCGCCACGATGGTCCTCACCGAGCCCGACGCCGGCTCCGACGTCGGTGCCGGACGCACCAAGGCGATCAAGCAGGACGACGGCTCCTGGCACATCGAGGGCGTCAAGCGCTTCATCACCTCGGCCGACTCGGACGACCTGTTCGAGAACATCTTCCACCTCGTTCTCGCTCGCCCCGAAGGCGCCGGACCGGGCACCAAGGGCCTGAGCCTGTTCTTCGTCCCGAAGACGCACTTCAACTTCGAGACCGAAGAGTTCGGCGAGCGTAACGGTGTCTTCGTCACCAACGTCGAGCACAAGATGGGCCTGAAGGTCTCCGCCACGTGTGAGGTCACCTTCGGCGGCCACGGCATCCCCGCACAGGGCTGGCTGGTCGGCGAGGTCCACAACGGCATCGCCCAGATGTTCGACGTCATCGAGCACGCTCGAATGATGGTCGGCACCAAGGCAATCGCCACCCTCTCCACCGGTTACCTCAACGCTCTCGATTACGCCAAGCAGCGCGTGCAGGGCGCAGACCTGACCCAGATGACCAACAAGGCAGCACCGCGCGTGACCATCACGCACCACCCCGACGTGCGTCGTAGCCTGGCAATGCAGAAGGCATACGCCGAAGGCCTGCGCGCGGTGTACCTCTACACCGCAGCTCACCAGGACGAGGTTGTCGCCCAGCTCGTCTCGGGCGCAGACAAGGACACCGCGTTCCGCGTCAACGACCTGCTGCTCCCGATCGTCAAGGGCGTCGGCTCCGAGCGTGCGTACCAGTACCTGACGGACAGCCTGCAGACCCTCGGTGGCTCCGGCTTCCTGCAGGACTACCCGATCGAGCAGTACATCCGCGACTCCAAGATCGACTCGCTGTACGAAGGCACGACGGCCATCCAGGCTCAGGACTTCTTCTTCCGCAAGATCGCTCGTGACCGCGGCGTCGCGCTCGCTCACGTTGCCGGACAGATCAAGACCTTCATCGACAGCGAAGCCGGCAACGGTCGTCTGAAGGCGGAGCGCGCACTGCTCGCCACCGCACTCGAAGACGTCCAGGCCATGGCCGCCACGCTCACCGGCTTCCTCATGGGAGCTCAGGAGCAGCCCACCGAGCTGTACAAGGTCGGCCTCGGCTCCGTCCGCTTCCTGATGTCCGTCGGCGACCTGCTCATCGGCTGGCAGCTGCTCCGCCAGTCCGAGATCGCTCTCGCAGCACTCGACAACGGCGCTTCCGACAAGGACAAGGGCTTCTACGAGGGCAAGGTCGCCATCGCTTCCTTCTTCGCCAAGAACGTCCTGCCCGAGCTCACCGCTTCACGCGAGATCATCGCGAACACCGAGAACGACATCATGGAGATCGACGAAGCCGCATTCTGATTCGTTCCTGATTCATGAAAAGTGCCGGTCCCGAGAACGTTTCGGGGCCGGCATTTTCATGCTCAGCAGTCCATGGAATCCGAGGTCATCTGCGCTCGACGGTCGGACAACTGATCTGTGCGGACAGTACGGACGTCGTCGGTTGTTCGCCGGGCCGTGCCGCCCTTCCCACCAGGGAAAGCGCCACGCGCCTGCGGTCCGGAGAACTGACGATTTCGATGGACTTGTCGTCACCGCCCCCGAAGGACACGAACTGTCCGCTCTGATCCGAGAACTTCATGATCGCCGACCCGTGCTGACCTGGTTCCGGTTTTTCGTTCACGTAGACCTGCAACTGGAAATCACGTCCCGGATACTCGCCGCCGCCGTCGTACTCGTAAAAGGAACTGGTGTGCACCTCGTAGGCCCACTGGCGGTGACCGGCGGGCAGCGAATCCGCCCAGTTGTGCTCGAAACACGTGACGGATCCGGGCAGCGAGACATTGGCTGCGCCGCTCCACCCACCGGACAGGGTGATGGCTCCGTACGGCGCTGCTTCGGACTCGTGCCGATCGGAAGGCAAGGGCGGAACGGTCACGGGTCCGACATTGCGACCGGTGAACTCGAAAAGCCTCTCGCTCGACACGAACGGGGGCGACTCGCGCTCACCGGCACAGGAGACAACCGACAGGGTGGCCATGACCAGTAACGCACACATACCGCGTCTACGAACCGGCACCTCGACTCCCCCGTTCCGTTTCCAACAGAATACATACCGTTCGGTCTTCAAGTTGTCGAACGTGTCCGACACATCCCATTCATGGGACCGCTCGCCCGCTACCGATGTGATTGGGTGAGCACGAACGTCCACTGAACCAGCACTCGGTTCTTTCGCAGGCCGAGTAGATCAACAGACAGGTGATCATCGTGGTCGCACCAGAGCACGCACAACCCGATTACGCCCCTGACCTGGCATTGACCGCCACGGACTTGGCGCTCGACGGCCCATGGGGGCCGGTGTTCGGACCCGTCAATCTCGAGATTCGTGCGGGCGGTGTGACCATCCTCGAAGGCTCGGCCGGTTCAGGACGTACGTCCTTACTTCTGACACTCAGCGGACGAATGAAAGCCAGTTCCGGCTCACTGTCCGTCTTCGGTCGAACGCGTCCCCGCGAGATCTTCGAGATCGCCGGGGTCGCCGGGTTCGAGGACATCGACGAGCTTGCCGAATCCGTCACCGTCCGCGATCTGATCACCGAACAAATTCGCTGGGATGCGCCCTGGTACAAGCTCATCGGACGCGCCGGAGACCGCGAACTCGAAGCGGTGTGCGCTCCCGTCTTCGGCGATCATCCGTTACCTGCGCTCGGCCGGTACGTCAGCGATCTCGGGGAACTCGAGGCGATCCTGCTGCGTATCGCCGTCGCGAACACGAAAAAGCCGGCCCTGCTTGTCGTCGACGATCTCGAACAAGTGCGGCGCGACTCCGAACGTGCGTACCTCGTCGAGCGACTCGTCGAGATGGGGAGCTACCAGACCATCATCGCGTCGACTGTCAACCCGCTGCCAGACGGATCACCCATCGATGCCGTCACCCTGCTGCAAGAAGTCACCAATCCCGACCAAGAAGGGGCGAGGTAACCGCGATGCTCGCTGGAATGTCTCTCGGAACCGAACTCAAGCGGTTCTCCCGCGGCGCGATGCCCAGGATCGCACTCGTCACCATCATCTTGATGCCACTGCTGTACGGCGCGATGTACCTGTGGGCGTTCTGGAATCCGTTCGGTGAGGTCAACAAGGTCCCCGTCGCGCTGGTCAACACCGACCGCGGCGCGATGGTGAAGGGTCAGGAGCTCAACGCGGGCGACGAGGTAAGCCAAGCGCTGCTCGATTCCGGTGAGCTCGATCTCCACCTGGTCTCGCAGCAGGAAGCCGCTCAGGGAGTCTCGGACGGCACGTACTACTTCTCTCTCACATTGCCTGAGAATTTCAGCGAGGCCGTCGCCTCCCCGACGACCAAGGACCCCCACAAAGCTCAGTTGCAGTTCACCTTCAACGACGTCAACAACTACCTCGGCACCATCATCGGCCAAAACGCCGCCCAGCAGGTCCTCAGTCAGGTCAGCGACAAGATCGGCGCGCAGTCCGTCGAGACAGTTCTGGTCGGATTGACCGATGCGGGTGCTGGTTTGAAGCAGGCCGCCGACGGAGCGCTCCAGCTCTCGGCCGGAGTGAACACTGCCAACGCCGGAGCCGGCGAATTGGCGTCGGGCTCGAAAACTCTGGCCGACAACATGGTTACCGCACGTGACGGTGCAGCCACTCTTGCCGGCGGTACAGCGCAACTCTCGACTGGCATCAACACCGCCACGGACGGCGTCCTCGCACTGACCGACGGTCTGGGGCAGCTCGATCTCGGAGCCGTCCAACTTGGCGACGGCGCAAGCCAACTCAGTGGTGGCGTCACCCAGGTCGTCGACCAACTGAGTGTCCTCGGGAACACACAAGCAGACGTCGCACAGCTGGTCGGGCAGGCAGTGGCCAGCCTTCGACTTAACCCGGATCCCGTCAGCCAACAGATCGCCAATGCCCTCGCGCCTGCCCAGGACATACTGCGCACTCAGGGTTTCGGTGAAGCGACCATGGGCCAACTAGGCGAACTCAAGAGCGGTGCACAACAACTCGCCTACCAACTCGACGATCCGTCGAGCACCTTCCGAGCCGGGCTCAGCGCCGCGGCCAACGGCGGTGGTGAACTCCGCAACGGCCTGGTACAGCTGCGTGACGGCGGTCAGCAAGTCAACGACGGCGCTCAAACCCTCAGTAGTGGACTGGTTCAACTCACCGACGGAAGCGTTCAACTCTCCGATGGTGCAGCCAAACTCGCAGACGGCACCGAGCAACTCCGTGCCGGGTCTGCCGAACTCGCGACCAAACTCACCGAGGGCGCCGGTCAGGTCCCCAGTTGGAGCGATCAGCAGCGAACCGCAACCGCTCAAACCCTCTCCAGCCCGGTCGAACTACAGGAGACGTACGAGAACCGGGCAAGCACGTTCGGTACCGGTTTTGCTCCGTTCTTCCTGCCCCTCGCGCTGTTCGTGGGCGGCATCATCACCTGGATGCTGCTCAAGCCGCTCCAGAACCGGCCCATCGCAAACGGACTCGGCGCGCTGCGAGTGGTCCTCGCCTCGTACTGGCCGGCATTGCTCATCGGCATCTGCCAGGTGATCGTGATGTACCTGGTCGTGCACTTCGCCGTCGGCCTGCACCCCACACACGCCCTCGGCACCGTCGGATTCCTGATGCTCATCACTGCCACGTACATGGCGTTGATCCAGGCATTCAACGCCATCTTCGGAGTCTCCGTCGGACGCGTCATCACCCTGGCGTTCCTGATGCTGCAACTGGTTTCGGCCGGCGGCATCTATCCCGTCGAAACCACCGCGAAACCGTTCCAGATCATCCACCCCTTCGACCCGATGACCTACGCGGTGAACGGGCTACGACAGCTCACCGTCGGCGGTATCGACTCGAGACTGTGGGTCTCGATCGCCGTCCTCGGCGGCCTTCTCGTCGCCTCACTCGGCGCCAGTTCACTTGCTGCACGCCGAAATCGGCAATGGACCATGGACAGGCTGCATCCGCCGATCGAAGTCTAGGCGAGGGTCTCCGGCCAAGGCTCCACGGTCAGCGCAGGCCATTCCCTGCGCCACCGTGCTGCCTTGGCCTCGTAAACCTCTCTCGGCGCCAGCACCGGGTTGGGGCGGACGATCATGTCGAAAAGATCGTCGTATCCATGCGGGGCATACACGTCCAAGGTCCCATCCGATCCCTTGGTGATCCCGAAACAGCAAGTTGTGGAAGCGAAGTGGTCGACAGCGTCGCGGCAACTGGTGAACGGAACGCCGGGAATCCCGAAATGCTGCTCGTACCACAGGTGCACGCGGGCTTCGTTGCGTACTTCGACATCGGCATCCACATCGGCGAACAGTTCTGCCGCCGAACGAATCACACGGTCCTCCGCGTCGTAGCTCAGATCGCCGGCGTCGAAGTAGAACAGGTCGTAGTCCTTGATTCCGGCGCCGAGATCACGGCCGTCGATGTGATTCCAGACGGTTTGGAAGAGCCCACCCGCCGTCAGGTACCACTCCGGCAATCCCAGCTTCGGCGCACGATCCACGATCGTTGCGACCACCGGATTGGCCAGGGCGATCTCGAGAAATCGTTCACGCATGCTCTTCAGCCTCTCATATGACAAGCAAACTTGACATCTAGTGACAAGTATTCTTTACTTTTTGCATGACTGGAAAGGCCGGCGACAACAACGTGCGGGAGCACCGACGCCTCGCCGGCCTCACCCAGGCGCAACTGGCCACGGCAGGTCAGGTGAGCAGACAGAGCATCGTCTCCGTCGAACGCGGTGACTATGCACCGAGTGTGTACCTGGCACTTCGCCTGGCCCTGGCGCTGGGGACCACCGTCGAAGCGCTCTTCCCCTTACCCGAATCGGAACTCACCACAGAAATTCCAGAGGAGACGGCATGAGCACCATGATGAAGGCAATGCGGTTCGTCGGAGATCTGGACGACGACTTCTACAAGGACGAGCGTCAGCGCGACGTCTGGAACGAAGCCTCGGCCGTGGGGTTCCAATTCGCCTACTGGATCACGTTGATCGCAGCGGCAATTCTGCCGTGGGTTGCCGGACGCACCGGCGCATGGATTTCATTGGGTCTGGTCATCGGATGGTTTGTCTGTTCGATGGTGGTGCTCCGCTACGCGCAGGCCCATGACGTCGACGTCTACGCAAGCATGAAGGGTCTCCAACCCCGATCTCTCGTGGCTGGGTCCGTCTATCTGATCGCATTGATCGGCGTCGTCGCCCAACTCGTAGCTCATCCGGGCGACGGAATCGCGACTTGGGCCGGCGCTGGAGTCGGCGCACTCCTCGGCGCCACGGCAGCCGCATTAGGCGTAAAGCTTCACCAGCAGCGCGCCAAGCGACGCGACGCGGCCGAAGAACTTCTCTGACTTCCGGAAGTCTGCCCAGCACAACGGAATCCATAGAGTTGGTAAAATCGTGCCAGGTCAACCGATCGCGAGTAACGTCGAAACGGTGAGCACTCGCCTCGGATACCAGATGCCCAACTTCAGCTACGGCGGTCCGGTCAAGGACCTCTTCCCCACCGTCATAGCGCAGGCCCGCGAAGCCGAAGCCGCAGGCTTCGACACTGCATTCGTGATGGATCACTTCTACCAACTCCCCGGAATCGGAGCGCCGGACGCCCCGATGCTCGAGGCCTACTCGGCGCTCTCCGCGCTGGCGACGGCCACCGAGACCATCCAGTTGTCTGCACTGGTCACGGGAAACACCTACCGCAATCCGCCCATGCTCGCCAAGACCGTCACCACCCTCGACGTGGTGAGCGGCGGTCGGGCCATCCTGGGCATCGGCGCCGGTTGGTTCGAACTCGAACACAATTCGTTCGGATACGAGTTCGGAACGTTCACCGAGCGCTTCCAGAAACTCGACGAAGCACTGCAGATCATCGCGCCGATGCTCCGCGGTGATCGCCCCACCTTCGACGGCAAGTGGTACCACGTCAAGGACGCCATCAACGAGCCTCGCGTCCGCGACGACCTGCCGATCCTGCTGGGCGGTGGCGGTGAGAAAAAGACGTTCGGCCTCGCCGCTCGCTTCGCGGATCACCTCAACATCATCTGCGACCCGTCGGAACTGCCGCGCAAGATGGAAGCACTTGCGGCACGCTGCGACGAAGCCGGTCGCGATCCCGCAACCCTCGAGACCAGCTTCCTCACGTTCATGATGATCGACGAGGACGGCGACAAGGCTCGCGCCCATCAGCGAACGTTTCTCGCGGAGCGTGGCCTCGACATCACCACGGCGCCGGAAGACGTGGTCGCCAAGGCCACCGAACGCCATTTCGTCGGCAGCCCGGACGACGTCGCCGAGCAGGTTCAGACGCGCATCCTCGACCACGGCATCGACGGCGTCGTGATCAACCTGATCACCAACGGCGAAGAGCCAGGCATCGTCGACCTTGCGGGCCGCACCCTCGGCCCACTCGTCGGCAAGTAATCCCCTACTCGCACTTCACGATCGGCACCGGGTCGTACTTGACGGTTCGGGTGTTCGAGGAAATCTCGGCGCCACTCGCGTGGTCGGTGATCACGCGAGTGTCGCTGACCGTGAACCCGGGTGCACCGCTCGAAGCCACACAACCAGGCCCCTCCGGCAACGTCACGGTGTTCGGCGACGTCGGCGACGTACGCGGGCCGGTCGTCGACGTGACATCGACGGTTTTGGTTCCCCAGATCCGAACTGTGATGTTCGACGACGTCGCAATCGTCTCGATCATCACGCCGGTCTTCGCCGGATTACGGAACTGCAGGTCGATCGCACCATCGAAGATGGTCGCCTCACGAGCCTCGGGGTACCGCGAGATGTAGTAACTGTGCTCGGTGTGCGCGACGTCCTCCATACCTGCGAAATACGTCGCGTTGTAGAGCGTCGTCGCGAGCTGGCTGATACCGCCGCCGACAGCCTTGTCCGGGCGACCGTTGTTGATGATCCCCGACTCGATGTATCCCTGCGCCGCACCGCGCGGGCCCGTGTACTCGTTGAGCGAGAACGTGTCACCGGGCTTGATCACGGCCCCGTCGATCTCCGACGCGGCCAGGCCGATGTTCACACCAGACGCGTATTCGAAACCACCGGTAGTGAATTCGCCGATCACCTCGTTGATGCCGAGGGCCTCCGCGGCTTCGGTGGTCAACGCCGGCGGGACCGGTCCGTAAACGGCGGGCGTTGCCCGAGAAGCCGTGCTGCCCAACAGAACCGGAAGTTCCTTGACCGTGTCCGGCCAGTTGATCAGATCACCGACGACACCGGGCACAACCGACGGTTTGCCACCGGCGAAGGTGAACGACGCGTCCTTGGGTTGTACTTCCGTCGACGCCAACTGCGGAGTCAGAATCTTGATCGCAGCATCCGTGTTGTACTGCGGAGTCAGCCCACCCGAGCCGTCGGGTGTGAAGGTCAGAACCTCGCCGATCTGATCGACGCCGAGTGTCGCGACCTTGCCGTCACGGCCGTTGACCACTACGTCACCCGAGACAGCTGGAATAGCGATCTCCTGCAGCGCACGATCGACACCGGCCTGAGTGACCGTCACCGGAACCTCGTCGACCGGAAGATCGACGACGCCACCATCGGACCATTCAGCGGCGAAGGTCGAACCCGCCTGCTGCGTTTCGAGCGCCTGACCGGCAGCGGGCGAAACACCAGTCGCCTTCCCGTTCTCGAACACGACTGCACCTTCGACGGGCGCACGATCGCTGTTCGCCGCGAGCTGCGCCATCGACGCATCCAACGCACCCTGGTCGATTGCCGACACCACGGGCACCTCGCGGGAGCCGAAGAACGACGTGATGCGGGTGATCGGGTTGATGGGCTGAGCGTTCACGCCCGACAGCGTCGCCGACCAGTCGACGTCCACACCCGCAGACGCGGGAACGATCTCGGAGTCGACGCCGCCTGCATGTACCGCTACCGGTTCGACGAGCCTCGGGCCGAGTTGGGCGCGCAGCGTGGCTTCCGCGTCGGCGGGCGTGAGATCACCGATGTCCACCCCGGCGACCTGAGTGCCGCGTGGTGTCTTCCCGGACGAGGTGAAGATGTCCACTCCGTAAGCAATCGCTGCGACGGCAAAGATGGCGCCGACTGCTATCGCCGGTTTGACCCACTTGCGGGAAGACTGCGAAGCGGGCGCCACCGGTTGTTGCGGCGCCGGGGGTGCAACTACCTCTGGTTCTCGGACAACAGGCTCGTACTGCTGCTGGATGGGTTCGAGTTGCTGGGTGTCGTACTGCTGCACGAACTCGGGACGCGGCGGCTTCGGGGGAACCACCACTGCCGGGGGCTCGAACTGCTCTGTCTGCTCGTCGATGGCTTCTGTCGCCGGAGCCGAGTTGACTACTTCCGTCGGCGGTGCGTCCTCCGCGGGGACGACAGGGATGACGGTGGTGACCTCGTTTGCCGATTCGTCGACTGTCGCTTCCGTGGAATCGCTTGCTTCTTCGTCGACAGGCCTTGGTGCTTCGGCTGGTTCAGGTTCTACTGATTCAGCCTCGACAACGGCCTCAGTGTCCTCAGGGGCCTCGGGTTCCTCGACCGACTGGGGTTCCTCGACCGACTCGGTCTCTTCGACCGCCTGAGGTTCCTCGACCGACTCGAGTTCCTGTTCCGGGAGGGACGAGTCCTCGCTGTTCGTCTTCTCGACGGACGGACCCTCTTCGTCACTCACCTGTTGGCTCCTCGCTGCATCAACCGTCGCTGCGGCGCTCACCGACAACTCAATACAGGATATCCGGACATACGAGAGCCCCGCGCTGCTGCCAGGTCGGGGGTCAGGCAGCAACACGGGGCTGTCATGAATATCGGTAGCTATTCTGCAGCGTTACACGCCTGCGCGAAAAAGTTTGCAAAGAGTTCGGGGATCCGGCCACCCCTCGTGGCCGGATCCCCGATTACGCATCCCCTCGCGACGATCACTGCAGGTGAGCGCAGTTTTCAGTCGCATGGGGAGATTGTGGAGCGGTTACCGCTCGATGATCGCCGTGACACCCTGGCCACCGGCCGCACAGATCGAGATCAGGCCGCGGCCCGAACCCTTCTCCGCGAGCATCTTTGCGAGGGAAGCCACAATACGTCCGCCGGTTGCCGCGAACGGGTGACCTGCAGCCAAGGACGATCCGTTGACATTGAGCTTGCTTCGGTCGATCGATCCCAATGCGCCGTCGAGGCCGAGGCGTTCCTTGCAGTACTCGTCCGACTCGAAGGCCTGCAGGGTTGCCAGAACCACCGAAGCGAAGGCTTCGTGGATCTCGTAGTAATCGAAGTCCTGCAAGGTCAGACCGTTGCGGGCCAGCAAACGCGGGATCGCGTACGTAGGAGCCATGAGCAACCCGTCTTTGCCGTGGACGTAGTCGACGGCAGCGGTTTCGGAATCGACGAGGTGCGCCAGAACCGGAAGATTGCGTTCGGCTGCCCACTCGTCGGTGGAGAGGAGCACTGCAGAAGCGCCGTCGGTGAGCGGCGTCGAGTTGCCTGCCGTCATCGTCGCGTCGCCGAGCTTGGTACCGAAGACGGGCTTGAGCGTCGACAGCTTCTCGACGGTCGAACCGGGACGGAGGTTGTCGTCGCGGGTCAGGCCGAGGAACGGGGTGACGAGGTCGTCGAAGAAACCGCGGTCGTAGGCAGCTGCCATGTTCTTGTGGCTGGCAGCGGCAAGTTCGTCCTGGTCCTCGCGCTTGATGCCGAATTCCTTGGCGGTGATCGCAGCGTGGTCACCCATCGACTTGCCGGTGCGAGGCTCGCCGTTGCGCGGAATTTCCAGGCCGAGCATGCCCGCACGGACGTTGCCGAGCAGCTTGATGCGGTCGCCCGTGGACTTCGCGCGATTGAGGGAGAGCAGGAACTCGCGCGCCTGATCGTTGACGCCGATCGGGGCGTCGGACGTGGTGTCCGTGCCGCCGCCGATGCCCGAATCGATGCGGCCGGCCGAAATGGCGTCGCCGACGGCGATGATCGACTGCAGTCCCGTGCCACACGCCTGCTGAAGGTCGTACGCCGACGTGTACGGGCTCAGCGCGCTGCCGAGAACGGACTCGCGAATGAGATTGAAATCACGGCTGTGCTTGAGCACCGCACCGCCGACGACCATGCCGAGCTTCTCGCCCTGCAGATTGAATCGGCTCACCAGACCGTCGAGCGTCGCAGTGAACATGTCCTGGTTGGACGCCTGTGCGTACGCCTTGTCCGAGCGTGCGAACGGAATGCGATTTCCGCCGACGATCGCAACCGGACGGCGCTGACCTGCAGAATTTGCAGCGGCTGCGGCCGGTGCAGTGCGCGGTGCGGCGGGCTTTGCATTTGAACGGGCTTTGCTTGTCACTTGCGTCTCCAAGGATGGTGCGATTACCTGTTGAAGACTATTCTTACTCAGTAGTAAGTTACTTGTCTATCGCCGCATTCTTTCGATTGCCCGGTGAGAGACAACCCGAAACACAACAGAAGGTAGGACCGTGGCAGCCAGCAAGGGAGCTCCCGACCTCTATTCACAGTTCCTCTCGTCCGCCCCCGGCGCATTCATCGCGTCGAAGGCCGGCCTGCCCAGGCCCGAGAACCTGCGTCGCTACAAAGCAGGGGAACCCGCACTCGCCGGACCTGTCCTCATCGGCGGCAAGGGTCGGCTCGCAGAACCACTTCGCGTACTGCTCTCCGACTACCCGGCGGCTCAGGCACACGACAGCAGCTTCGGTGGACTCGTGTTCGACGCCACCGGAATCACTCAGGTCAGCGAGCTCGAGCAGCTGTTCGAGTTCTTCCAGCCCGTGATCCGCAACCTCGCACCGTCGGCTCGCGTCGTCGTTCTCGGCACGACGCCGGAAGAAACGTCGAGCGTCGACGAGCATGTCGCGCAGCGCGCTCTGGAAGGCTTCACCCGCAGCGTCGGCAAGGAGATCAAGCGCGGCTCCACCGCTCAGCTGGTCTACGTCTCCCCCAAGGCATCCACCGGACTCTCCGGCGTGGAATCGACTCTGCGCTTTCTCCTTTCGGCAAAGTCCGCCTTCGTCGACGGCCAGGTCATCGTCGTCGGCGCTGAAGATTCCGTCGCGCCCGCAAGCTGGGACAAGCCACTCGAAGGCAAGGTTGCCGTCGTCACCGGCGCAGCCCGCGGTATCGGCGCCACCATCGCCGAGGTCCTGGCCCGCGACGGCGCGCACGTCGTCTGCGCTGACATCCCGGCCGCCGGCGAAGCGCTGTCCGAGACCGCGAACAAGGTCGGCGGCACGTCCCTCGCCCTCGACGTCACGGCAGCCGACGCAGCCGAGGTCCTCGCAGCTCACCTCCTCGAGCGTCACGGTGGAGCGGACATCATCGTCCACAACGCCGGCATCACCCGCGACAAGACCCTCGCCAACATGGACGAGGGCCGCTGGAACATGGTCATGAACGTCAATCTTCTTGCACCGCAGAAGATCACCGAGCACCTCGTCGAGAAGGGCGCCCTCAAGGAAGGCGGCCGCGTCGTCGACGTCTCCTCCATCGCCGGCATCGCGGGCAACCGCGGCCAGACCAACTACGGCACCTCCAAGGCCGGCGTCATCGGTCTCGTACACGCCGAAGCTCCCGTCCTGGCGAAGAAGAACATCACCATCAACGCCGTCGCACCGGGCTTCATCGAGACCGCCATGACCGCAGCCATCCCCTTCGCCACCCGCGAAGCCGGCCGTCGCATGAGCTCGCTCCTGCAGGGCGGCGAGACCGTCGACGTCGCCGAGACCGTCGCATACTTCGCCAGCCCGGCCTCCAATGCCGTTACGGGACAGGTCGTTCGCGTCTGCGGCCAGAGCCTCCTGGGCGCATGATGGCAACAAAGACCGTCGCGCTCACCGAGCAGCCGAAGACCCTCGACATCTACTCCCGCGCGGTACTGGGATTGTTGCCGTGGAACAAGTCCAACTCGCGCTCGGTGCCACAGCAGACCTTCACCCTCACCGGACTGAAGGTCGACACCGACAATCTGGCGGCGTACTGCCGCGTGACCGGACTGCGGTTCGGCGACACTCTGCCGATCACGTACCCCTTCACCTTGGCCTTCCCGACCGTGATGAAGCTGATGGTGTCGAAGGACTTCCCCTTCGCCGCCGTCGGCTCCGTTCACGCCGAGAACGTCATCGAATCGCTGCGGCCCATCTCCGTCAGCGAACCGCTTGACCTCTCGGTGCATGCCGAGAACCTGCGTGAGCACCGCAAGGGCCTGCTGATCGACGTGATCACCGAAATTCGGGTGGGACGGGAACTGGTCTGGCGACAGACCTCGAGCTTCCTGAACCAGCAGAAGACCTCCCTGTCCGGCCAGCCCGGTCCGGAGCCCAAGGCTGACGAGGTCCCGCCGATGCCGATGAGCACCATCCGCGTCGACCAGACCACGATCAGCAAGTACGCCGCTGTCTCCGGCGACCGCAATCCGATTCACGTCTCGTCTCTGGGCGCGAAGGCTTTCGGTTTCCCGAAGACCATTGCTCACGGAATGTGGAGTGCCGCGGCAGTTCTGCGGACTGTCGAGGGGTCCGTCGCGGACAAGGTCACCTACAGCGTGCGTTTCGGCAAGCCGATTCTGCTACCGGCGACGCTGAATGCCTACGCTGATCGCACCGACGACGGCTGGGATCTGTCGCTGCGTCACCCGAAGAAGGGTTACCCGCACGTCACTGCGACGCTGCGCTGACCTAGGACTGAACTGGGTTGGGCTGGTGCGTTTCCGACCCCGCCCCGACAGTGTGAACGTATCGCTCCCCCTGTTCAACAGGGGGAGCGATACGTTCACGCGATGTGACTGGGGGCTATTCGGACTTCTTCTTGCCCGACAGACCGCGCCACGCGAGGGATTCGAGTAGATCCGCTGCGGCATCCACTTCGATTTCCCCACCCGCAACCCGGTCCGCTACCGCCTCACCTGCGCCGACGAGCGCGATGGCGATGATCCCGTAATCGTGCGCGGCATCAGGATCCTTGGTGCTGGACTCGAGCAGATGCGCGGTCAACTCGATCAACCGATCGCGGCTGGACTGCACGGTTCCCGCAAAAGCCTGCTGCCCGACGGCCTGACGGTAGAGCACCATCCACGACTTGCGGTTTGCGCCCACGAACCCGAGGAAACCCTCGAGAGCGGCGCGCAATTGTTCACGCGGAGTCAGGTTCGGCGCGCCGGCCGGGGCGAGGGCCTCGAGGAAGCGGAGCCCTTCGCGATGGATGCACGCCGCGAACAACTCTTCCTTCGAGCCGTAGTACAGGTACAGCATCGGCTTCGAGATCTCGGCCTTGGCTGCGATGGTGTCCATCGAAGTTTCGTGAAACCCCCTGTCGGAGAACACGTCCACAGCCGCGTCGAGCATCTGCTGCTCACGCACTGCGCGTGGCAGTCGCTTGGTACCGCCGGCCATGCTTCCTCCAACCACAGGGTAAATGTCGATCTTACTCTACGGTAAGATTGCGCGTCGAATCCTGACTTCGACTCAGCAGGTCACGGCACCTTTGGCAGCGGCAACTGTGACCACGGCCTGATCGACCCGCGTCTGCGGAAGCTCACCCGACGCGACGGCCTGCTCGAGATGATCGAGAACCCGCGGAACGTCGTCGGTTGTCAGCCACAATGCCTGATCGACTCCAGCCACCAGCGCAGCCTGAACCGCGTCGGCAATATCGTATCGGTCGGTGATCGCCTGCATTCCGCTGAGGTCGTCGGTGAATACCGGGCCGGTGAACGGCGCTGCGCCGTAACCCACTCCGTCGCGAAGCAACGCAACGGCTGCGGGGCTGATGCTGGCAGGGGTACCGGGCTCGGTCAGACCGGGAACCTCGAGGTGACCCATCATGACGCCGACTCCGGTTCCCGACAGCTCGCGGAAGGGAATCAGGTCCGACGCGATCAGATCCTGTAGCGGCGGCGTTGTCACCTCACCCCGGTGCGAGTCACCCGACGCGCTGCCATGCCCGGGAAAGTGCTTGATCACCGGGAAGATTCCGGCGTCGCGCATCCCCTGCGCGTACGCACCGGCGTAGGCAACCACGGTCTGGGGGTCGTCGGAGTACGAGCGGTCCCCGATCACGGAGTCGTCGGGTTGGCTGCTGACGTCGACGTCGGGTGCGTAGTTGACGGTGATCCCGAGATCCTTCAAACCGCGTCCACGCTCGAGTGCCATCTGGTACGTCTGTTCCACTGTCATGGTCTGCGCCGTTTCCCTGGCCGACGGATCGGGCCCGAGGATGTCCGCGACGCGCGAAACCCGTCCACCTTCTTCGTCGATCGTCACCATCAACGGCAACTTCGACGCCGAAGCAACCTGCGGCACTTCGCGATTGGTGAGCATCGACTGATCGGTCCAACTTCCGACGAATATGCCGCCGATCTCCTCGTTCTGCACTATCGACAATGCGTCGTCGGTCCCGGTGACGCCGACGTTGAGCAGCTGGGCAAGTTTCTGACGCAAGGACAGCGAGGCTAGAAGGTCACTACCGCACGACGCGGCGACGGGTGCGGAGCTCGATGCCGCAGGCGTCGACGTGATCTCGGAGGTGGTGCTGGTCGGGGCGCTCGAAACCGGATCGGCGGTCCCGTTTTCGCCCGAGCATCCCGCAACCAACCCTCCGCACAAAGCAATGGTCGTCGCAGCCTTCAGAAACTTGATCCGCATACCTCGACCGTAACGGACCCGGTACCCATACACTCCCTCACGGGCACATCGGGACGGTAGCCTGGAAGAGAACCGATTCCCCCGCTGACGAGGAGGTCGTGATGCCACAAGGTCTGATGCTCATCGCGTACGACGGTTCCGACAACGCCAAGCGTGCAGTCGACTATGCGGGGCGTTTCCTCTCCGCCAATCGTGCTGTTCTCGTCACTGCCTGGGAGCCCATGGTTCGCCAGGCCGCTCGCATGTCCGGCCTGTCCGGGGTGATGCAACCGGAGTGGGTTCCCGACGACGACGTCGAGGACATCGCGTACACCGACGCCAAAGTCACCCTCGCCGAGGGCGTCGCACTGGCCGAGGCCGCAGGCCTGACCGTCGAAGGCAGAAGCGCCGAGTGCCGATCCGCGATCTGGTCTGCAATCTGCGAAACCGCAGACGAATTGGACGTCGACATCATCGTGACCGGCACCCGTGGCACTACGGGTTTGCGGTCGCTACTGCAGAGCAGCGTCGCGGATCATGTTCTGCGTCACAGTCATCGGCCGGTGTTGATCGTCCCTCCGGGGAAGTGACCTTCGCGCATTCCTGATCCGTGGCCGACTAGTGTCGAAAGCACCATGGACGGTTTTGTTCTCTCGCGCCCCGATCACAGCGTGGTCACCCGCGGCGTACGACGCAGCTTCGACAGCTCCGACGCGGCCACCCACGCTCTGTCGGCAGGTACGACAAAGCTGATCGTCGGAGCGCTCCCCTTCGACCCGGCTGCCGCAACGGCGTTGTACGAACCTGCCGAGGCGACGATCGCGTCGCGGCCGTGGCAACCGCGCGATCCCCAGACCCTGCCCACGACCCGGGTTGACCGAGAGATCCCGTCGTCGTCGGAGCATCTTCGTCGAGTGGAAAAGTTGATCGGACGCCTCCGCAGTGGAGAGATCGACAAGGTTGTCGCGGCTCGCACTGTGGAACTTCGCACGCAGACCCCGATCTCCCCAACCGCGCTCGCCGCACGCATGGCGGCGCTCAATCCCGTCGCCAACACCTTTGCCGTCGACCTCTCTGCTGCGGGAGCCGAATTCGAGGGCCACAGCCTGGTCGGCGCGACGCCCGAAGTATTGGTCAGTCGACGCGGGCGCGTCGTGACGTGTCGCCCGTTGGCCGGGACCACCAAGCGATCCGCCGACGCCGATCAAGACCGCGAGGCAGGCGAAAGCCTTCTGCATTCGACGAAGAATCTGGCCGAGCACGCCTTCGTGACGTCGTGGATCCGCCAGGTCCTGCAACCGATGTGCAGTGATCTGTCGGTGCCGGCAACTCCCGAACTGACCAATACTCACGAGGTCTGGCACTTGGCCAGCCCGATCCGCGGCACACTGCGAAACGACACCACTGCGCTCGACCTCGCCATCGCGCTGCATCCGACGCCCGCGCTGTGCGGAACACCCACCGACGCGGCACTGAAGGTCATCCGCGAGACCGAGGAGCCTCGGCGTTTCTACGGCGGCGCCGTGGGATGGTGCGACGAGGCCGGTGACGGCGATTGGGTGGTTGCCATCCGCTGCGCCGAGATCAGTGCAGACGGCCGCAACGCCTGGGCCAGCGCGGGTGGTGGAATTGTCGCCGAATCGGATCCGCAGGACGAACTCGACGAGACATCTACGAAACTGCGCACTCTGTTGACCGCGCTTGGCGCCGAAACCCTCGACTGACCAGCACGTCACGAGGGTAATCGTCCGGATTCTCGAGTGCGGGTGATACCTTGACCCGAGCAGTTCGTACGGGCCGGTAAGTCCGTCCGACCGCGAACGACCGACTAACGACCAATTGGGAGATCCGCGATGACGAAGTTCCTTGTCCCCGGTGTGGCCAGCGCTGTCATCGGTGCCGTTCTGGGTGCCGGCGTCATCTTCGGTGTCACGGCCGCCGCGTCGGACAACACTCGTCCCGAGATCGACCGCAGCGGAAACGCAGATTCTTCCGTGCTGAACCAGGTTGAGTACGGCAGCCGCTGAGAGCGCAGGCCTCGCGAGTTCCCGTTCTTCCGCCTCAGTCGTAGCGTTTCTTCTCACTTTTCTGCAATCGCCGGGTCTGATCACCGCTGACACCAAGTACGACCTGACGCAGAATCCGTTCGGTTTTCTCGAACGCGCCTCGCATCAGTGGAGTAGTCAGGCCCCACTCGGCCAGGTTCAAAACCAGGCCTACGGATATTTCTTTCCGCACGGGCCGTTCTTCGCGCTCGGCGAGTTGGCGAACGTTCCGCCGTGGGTCACCCAGCGCATCTGGTGGGCGCTGCTTCTGATCGCAGGTTTCTGGGGCATCATCCGAGTTGCCGAGGCTCTCGGCATCGGCAGCCGTAGTTCGCGCGTGATCGCAGCGGTTGCCTTTGTTCTTTCTCCCCGCGTGCTGACCACGCTCGGTTCGATTTCCTCGGAAACCCTTCCGATGATGTTGGCGCCGTGGGTGTTGTTGCCGGTGGTTTTGGCCTTCGGCCCTGTGCGTGGAAAAGGAGTCCCTGGACTCCCTGACCACTCACGGGGGTTGAGGCGGTTGGCCGCACAATCCGCACTTGCCGTCGCACTCATGGGTTCGATCAACGCCGTCGCCACCGCCGCGGCCTGCCTGGTCGCGATCATCTGGTGGCTCTCGCACAAACCCAACCGAACATGGCTGACGTTCACCGCGTGGTGGGCGCTGTTCGTCGCTCTCGGCACCCTCTGGTGGATCGTGCCGCTACTTCTGCTCGGCAAGATCAGCCCACCGTTTCTCGACTACATCGAGTCCGCCGGTGTCACCACTCAGTGGGCATCGCTCGCCGAGATACTTCGCGGCACGGACAGTTGGACCCCGTTCGTCTCCCCCGAACGCATTGCCGGCGCCGTCCTGGTCACCCAACCCGCAGCAGTCGTCGCCACCGGCCTGGTTGCCGCCGCCGGCCTCGCCGGGCTCTGCATGCGGTCCATGCCTGCTCGCGGCCGGCTGACGCTCATCCTGTTCGTCGGTATCACCGGCCTGGCCGCGGGTTACGTGGGTGAACTCAGCTCGCCGGTGTCGGAGTCGGTGCGCCTGTTCCTCGACTCGGCAGGCGCGCCGCTGCGCAACGTCCACAAGCTCGAGCCGTTGGTCCGTCTGCCGCTGGTGCTCGGACTCGCACACCTGCTGGCCAAAGTGCCACTGCCGGGATCGGTTCCACTCGCCCGATGGCGCCGCGCGTTCGCCCATCCCGAGCGCGAACCGATGGTCGCACTGACCAGCCTGATCCTCGTTGCCCTCACCCTCTCGACCGCCTTGGCCTGGACGGGAAAGCTCGCTCCCCGCGGTGCGTATCCGGACGTCCCCTCGTACTGGAACGAGGCGGCGCAGTGGCTCGAGGACAACACCTCCCCCGGATCGGAAGCCGAACGTGCCCTGGTCGTCCCGGGAGCGCCCTTCGGCAGCCAGGTGTGGGGTCTGACGCGTGACGAACCGCTTCAGGCGTTGGCGAGTACGCCGTGGGCAGTACGTGACTCGGTCCCGCTGACCCCTCCCGGCGCCATCCGAGCGCTCGATTCGGTGCAACGTCTCATCGCCGACGGACGTCCGTCGGACGGCCTCGCACAGACCTTGCTGGGGCAGGGCATCCACTACCTGGTGATGCGCAACGACCTCGACGGCGAAACGTCGCGCTCGGCCAGGCCGATACTCGTGCACCAGGCGGTCGAAGGCTCGCCGGGGATCAAGCGAGTCGCCCACTTCGGTGAAGACGACAGCCCCGAACCGATCGAAGGGCTGGTCGCGGACAGCGATCTGCGTCCCGGTTACCCAGCCATCGAGATCTTCGAGGTCACCCCGCCCGACGGCACCCCGGCGGTCAGCGGCCCGTACTCCGTCGACCTGAACCAGGTTCCGCGTGTACAAGGTGGGCCGGAATCGTCTGTGCGACTTCACGAAAGCGGGCTGGTTCCGGGGACCGGGCCGATGATTCTTGCCGCCGACGCCGAAGCTGCGGGACTGCCCGTCGATTCTGTCACCGTCACCGACACACCGCGCGATCGGGAAACCGATTTCGGTCAGGTCGACAACCACAGTTCCGCCCTGCGCACCCCTGACGACGCTCGTCGTACCTACAATCTGGTGCCCGACTACCCGGTTGCGAACACGCCTCTCGTGGAAGGCCGTTGGATCGGAGCTTCGATCACCGTCTCCAGCGCCGCCTCGGATGCCACCCAGCTGGGCGGCACTTCACCGTCGAGCAGTCCCGCGTCGACGGTCGACGGCGATCCCGCCACCGGCTGGTTCAGCAACGGCATCGAGCGCGCACTGGGCCAGTGGTTGCAGATCGACTTCGACACACCGATTTCCAGCGGGTTGCTTCATCTGACCACCAGTGCCGCGGCAATCGGAGCTCCCGTCAAATGGCTCGAGGTCTCGACACCGAACGGCAGCACAGCGGTGAAGGTGGAGCGTCCCGGTGAGCCCATCACCGTCTCGATCCCGGGCGGCACCACTCCGTGGGTACGCATCACAGCGACTCACACCGAAAACGGATCGCCTGGAACACAGTTCGGCATCAGCGAACTCTCCGTCGAAGACTTCTCCGATCGCAGCGCACCGAAGACCGTACCGATCCGTTTCGACACGGTCCTGCCGAATACGCCGACGGGCGCATCCGTGAACGCCTGGAATCTGAGCCAGGAGTTCCCCGGTCGCAACGCGTGCGCGGACTCGACCGACCGCGTGCGGTGCAGCAATGCATTCATGGCGATACCGGAAGAGCCGAGCCGCTTCCAGCGCACGCTCACGGTGCCCGAAAACACAGTCGTTACACCGACACTGACTGTCCGAGCGCGTCAGGGCAACGCCCTCGAAGATCTGCTTGCCGTCCCAGGCCGAATCACGGCTTCGGGTTCGAGCGACATCGGCGACACACGCGGATCTGCCTTCGCTGCCACCGACGGCGACGCACGCACCACGTGGTCGGCGCCGCAGAGCACCACAGAACCGGGCGGCCCGAAACCGACGCTGACTCTCAATCTTCCCGAGCCCACCCTGGTCACCGGCCTGGACATCACCCGGGGACTCGGCACCCTGCCGTCGCTGCCGACCAGCGTCGCGGTGAATCTCGGCAACGGGCCGCAGGTGCGAGAGCTGCCCGAACCCTCGGACGACACGCCTCGAACCAGTCGAATTACCCTCTCCCCCTTCGTCGCCGACAAGATCGTCCTGAGCATCACCGATTGGGAACCGGTCCTCGATCAGACGGCGCTCGGCTTCGCCCAGGCGCAGCCCACCGGCCTCGCCGAGGTCGGCGTCATCGGTGCCGACGGAACCCCGATCGCCGGTTCGGGAGTGCAGGGCTCGGACTCATTCGACAACCGCACCGTCACCGTCACCTGTGGCGACGGCCCGACCATTTCGGTTGCCGGACAGCAATTCCCCACCTCGATCACGGCGACGGCGACGCAACTTCGGACCGGCGCACCCGTCGAGGCACGTGTGTGCGGTCTGGACGCTTCGGCGACTTTGCCGGCGGGACAGCCTGAAGTGGTCGTCGAACCAGGCCCCGCATTCTCGGTCGACAATCTCGACCTGGCGGCGGTCGGTCCTTCAGCCGCGCAGCGGAATACACCGCTCGAATCGACCGCGTGGACGGCGAATCACCGCGAACTCACCGTCACGAACTCGTCCGCCGATCAGCTGATCGTCAATCCCGAGAGCACCAGCATCGGTTGGATCGCCACGGCGCCGGACGGTTCCGAGCTGACGCCGGTGGTCGTGAACGGTTGGCAGCAGGGCTGGATCGTGCCGGCAGGCACCGCGGGAACCGTCACCATCGACTTCCCCAGCGACCGTTGGTACCGCCTCGGCATATTCGGCGGGCTCGTGTTGCTGATCCCGCTGCTGTTCGCGGCTCTTGTCCCCACGCGCCGAGAGCCCAAGCCCCTCACACCACCCCGACCGTGGCGCAGCGTCGCGGCAGGATGGGTGGGCGTGCTCGCGGCGGCCACCGTCATCGGCGGCGGAGTGGGAGCGGCGATCGCAGTTGTGTGCTCGATCCTCGGACTTGCCGCGCTGCGAATCTTCGGCCCGGCTCGGACCGCACGCATTCTCGTCGGCACCGCCGGCGTGGCCGCGATGATCGGCATCACGCTGCTCTCGACCGGACCGTGGCGAGCACCGGGCGGCTATGTGGGCGACTCGTTCGCGATTCAGTTCTCGATGTTGGTGGCCTTGGTCGTGACCGGGTTGGCCGCGTTGCCCTTTGCCGGTTCACCGATATGGCGGCGCTTCTCCCAGCGCGTCACCGCGACGCGCGCCGGTTCCTCCACCAAGGCGTAACTGGCCGAGGCCACAGCGACGCTCAGGACGACCGTCAGCGCCAGGACGTAGAAGAAGCTGCCCGAGAACGGAACTATGCCGAACACGGGGAACACAGCGTTCAGTACGGCCAGGTGCCAGATGAACAGGCCGTAGGACCAGCGTCCGATTGCCAGCGCCAGCGGGCTCGCCAGGAATCGATGCTGCGATTGATCGCGCAGAACCAGTGGAGCGATCAACGAGAAGCTGATGATCGCACCGAGTGCAATCTTGATCGCGTACTGCCACGGCTCAGGCCGCACCAGACCTTCGGGCCCGGCCAGATCGGTGCACGAGAGAACGAAGGCCACAAACGCAACAAAAGTCAGGAGCACCCGCCGGTGCGCGAGGCGATGCATCCACGTCGACGGGCCCACGGCCAACTCGGCCAGCACCATGCCTGCGCCGAACCACGGCAGGTAGCCCGGCAGCCAGTTGTCGTGGTGAATGGCGTCCGGAGTCGGGATCGGAATGAAAGCCCACGTCAGCGCCAACACCGACACCCCGAGCAGAAGCGGTAGCCGGAACCGGGCCGAGTTTCCGCGTAGTCGCACCATCAGATACGCGAACAGCGGCAGCAGAACATAGAACGCCACCTCGACCGACAGGCTCCACATCTGCGTGAGGCCCTCGGTGAGTGTCAACGGCACGAAGACCTGCGCCAACCCGAGATTCGCCAACCACACTTGGTAGCCCCCGCCGGCACCGGGCAGGAACAGCAGGATCAGGACCACTGCCACCCAGTACGCCGGCAGAATGCGCGTCGCGCGGGAGATCCAGTACCGGACGGTCGACTGCGGCTGCCCGATTCCGCGGGCCTTTGCCGCGTGGGGGCGCCACAGGAGAAATCCGGACAAGGCAAAGAACACCGCTACGGCGAGATCGAGTCGACCGAACGCGCGCCCGATCGCGCCGGACTGCGCTTCACCGGTTTGGAACGCGACATGGGTGACGAGGACACCGAGCGCCGCCAATCCACGCATACCGTCCAAAGCCGGAACGAAGCCCCGAGCCTGTGGCGGGACCGTCTGAGGGGAATTCGTGGAACTGATCATCACGGATAAGTGTGCACCCCAGGCCGATTGAGGGAAACCACCAGGGACTCACAACAAAATGCCTGGCCAATTCATGCCCTCATGCGACAAACCGGGCCGGTGGACTGTTAGTGTTCTGCCACACATGGTGTCCATCGGGGGCCCCATGCGATCTGCGCAGCTCATATTGTGCCGGTTGGGGAACCTCGAAAGACTTAACGGGTTAGGAGTCACAGCATGGCGGAACGCTCAGGGCCGAGCCGGATACTTCCTTGCATTCTGGTGGGCCTCGGTGCCTTCCTTTTGGCCATCGCCATCCTCATTCCTACCTACACGGTAGGCAAGCTGGAGAAGACGCCACTCGACCTCGAGGTGACCACCGTCGCCACAGGCACCGGTAGCGTCCTCAACTCGGCGGCCCTCCTCGCCGGTAAGGCGCAGGTCGACAACAACGTGCCGATCGTCGCTCAGCGCTACGTCACCACGCAGGACCCGTCCGACGCCGACATCATCACCGTCGAAGCCGGCCAGACCGTCCGTCGTACCGACAAGCAGGGCGACACCGGACTGCTGACCGCAACCCTGGACCGCGTCACGCTCGATCGCGTCAGCTCGATGCCGACCAACGATCCGGTCGGAACCGTCCAGACGTCCAGCGACCAGCCCGCCGAAGAAGTTTCCCGCGACGGTCTGCAGTACAAGTTCCCGTTCAACACGGAACAGAAGAGCTACCCCTACTTCGACCTGAACGCTCGCGCCACGAAGGACATCGACTTCGTCGAAGAGACCGAGATCAACGGTCTGAAGGTGTACCACTTCCAGCAGACGATCGATCCCGTCGACCTGTCGAAGGTCGTCAACTCCCCCACCAACAAGCTGAGCCTGCCCGCCGACACCTGGGGCGTTCCCGGTGGCGCTACTCCGATCACGATGACGCGTTGGTACACCAACGTCCGTGACCTGTGGGTCGAGCCCAAGACCGGCGTCGTCGTCAAGGGCCAGGAGCAGTTGCACCAGTACTACGGACGCAACAAGGACTCGGTCGACGTCGAGGTTCTCAAGGTCACGCTGCCCTTCGACGAAGCAACCATCGAGTACCAGGTCCAGCAGGCACGTGACGGCATGGACAAGCTCTCGCTGTTCGGCCGCACAGTCCCGATCGTGGCAGGTGTGCTCGGCGTCATCGCGCTGATCGCCGGTATCTTCCTCGGCATTCGCGGCGGCAAGGGCGGAACTCCGGCCCGCGCTGCACACGGCGGAACGAACCAGAATCCCAGCGGCCAGGGCTCGCCCGAGCCGGCTCCGGGTGAGCACGACTGGACCTCGGACGACACTCAGGTGATTCCGCGTCCGGATCTGCGCAAGGACTGATTCAGACAGTAAGCAGAGCGCCCCTTCCACACGGAAGGGGCGCTCTGCTGCGTTTCGGGGCTTTGTTGCCGGATCGGCGTACGGATTGGCGCAACGGGTCGTTCCCTCCGCGTGGTTGCGGGCTTAGCGTTTTCTGGAAGTCCAGACCACCCCGAACACGAGGAGCCACATGCCCGCATCAACAGTTCTGGGTTCGCACATCTGTGTCAGCGATCTGACGCGACGGAGATTTGTTGTCGGCACGGCTGCATTCTCCGGGCTGTTCGCCGCCGGTTGCGCGAGGTCCGCCGGTACCGAGGGCGATTCGGCCGGGATGCGCACGGTCACGACCTCGCTCGGAACCTATGACATTCCGGTCACCCCGAAGCGCGTCGTCGCCATCGACTCCAGACTCGACCTCGAACCAGCCGTTGCGATGGGCCTGCCGGTCATCGCGTACAGCTTCGACGCCGCCGAGCCGTGGGTTCCGGCCGATCCCACGGCACAGGTGTTCGAGGCACCGGTCAACGTCGAGGCAATTCTCGCGCTGGAACCGGACCTGATCATCTGCACCGACATCGGTGAGGCCTCCGACATGTGGCCGCTACAGCAGTTGAGCCAGACAGCGCCTGTGCTTCCGATGGACTTCACGCGCCCGTGGCGCGAGAACATCGATCAGCTGGCGAGTTGGCTGAATCGCACCGAGAACCCCGACGTCCGTCAGGTCATCGGAGCGTACGAGGACAAGGCAGCCGGATTGAAGGAACGTCACGCCCCGAGCTTGGCGAGCAAGCAGATCGTGCTGCTGAACTACGTGAATCAGAAGGTCAACGGCGTCAACCGCAAGGGCATCTCCACGCAGGTGGCCGAAGACCTCGGCGTCCAGCTCCAGTGGCCGGTCGAGGGACAGAAGGAGATCTCTACCGAAAACCTCGTGACTGCTCTCGACTCGGCCGACGGAATGATCGTCACCACCGCGCCCGGCGTGGATCCCGTCAGCGACGACCGCGCGATGTGGAACCGTATCCGCGCAGTACAAGGCGACAACGTCGTCTACACGGGTGGGAACATCAACTACGGATCCGTCTACACCGCGATGCGTACGCTCGACTACTTCGACGATCTGTTCACGCGTCTGGAGAACTGACGCCGGTGTGAGGTGCCGGCCGGGCGCGGTCGGCACTTCGCACTGCGGCGACGGACACCGCCAACGCCGTCGTCGACGCAACCACCACGGCGACGCCGATCAACTCTCCCGGCGTCTTCGCCCACACCAGCATCACCGTCGCCTCCACGGCCAGTCCTGCCCACGCCAGAAGGGCCACTCGCGTGCGTTCTGACGCGATTGCGGACAGCAAGGCACCTTGGAGTACCGCTAGCGCTGCACCGTGCAGTGCGAAGGCCCACAGCATCGGAGCCACGGCGGCGTACGCGTCGCCCACGAGCATCGGCACCAGCGGGCCGGCAACCGCCGCCCCCAGAACCAACACGGCGCCGATGCCGACGAGCACAGCCAACGCCGAGCGAACCGCTTGCGCCGAGTGCGCCGGATTCGCCATCTTCGGGTACAGCACGACGCCCACTGCCTGTGGCAGCCAGAACGCCACCTTCGTCGCGACGGCGCCGAGTGCGTAGACACCGGCGTCGTATTCGCTGAGAACGACACGGACGATCAGCAGGTCCAGCGAAGACAACGCGATCAGCGCGAGCTGGACTTGTGACGCCGCGAGCACGGAGACGACGCCGATACGCACCGGACGGTCCTCGCTCACCGAGACGGTTCGGTCGACCACTCGAACTATCGCCACCAGCAACGCAGTTCCGGCCGCGCCCGCGACCAATGCCGCGCCTGCCCCGCCACCGAAAGCCAGAACGATCACTGCCGGAAGGACTTTCATCACCCCGGCTCCGGCCAGCACGGCGCTGAGAGTGCCGAACCGACCGTGTCCCTGCAACAACCCCTGCTCCGTTGCCAGCAGAACCAACATGGGCGCAGTCACCAAAGCCGAGAACGACGCCACGATTCCGGTGTCGAGCAGCCACGCCATCGCCGGAGTGAGCGCCACCGCGAGGACGGCGACGATCGCGGTGCATCGATACCCCAACGACCGCAACGCATCTGTGCTCTTGCCACGCACCGCCTCGCGGGCGACCACCGTCTGCAACGCCAAAGCCGGAACCGCAAGCACCAACTGGGCGGCAAGCAGACTCGCGAACTCGCCGTAGCCGACCGGACCCAACCATCGGCTGGCCAACCATGCCAACAGGTACGACGCGACATTGGCCGTCATCGATCCCACCAAAACCATGCCGACCCCGGCCGCGGCGGCGCGATCGAGTGGTTGGCGAGGCATGGCAGTAATGATGCACCACGTATCGTGCGCGTCATGACAGTGCAAGCCGGATACCGCCGTTACCTGCCTGCGGCGTACAGCCTGGCGCTGGCACTGTTGATCCTCGGACCGCTGCTCGGCCCCGGCTACCTCCTGCTGCGCGACGCCGTCAGCACGCCGCGCTCGTACTTGACCGACTCCGCCCTCGGACTCACCGACGCCGCAGCCCGCGCCGTTCCCCAGGACGCGCTGATCGCAGCGTTGAGCACCGTGATCGACGGCGGACTGGTGGTCAAGTTCATCCTGCTCGTGGCGCTCTGGCTCGCCGGTTGGGGTGCGGCGCGCATGGTCGCCGTCCTGCTGCCGACGGCCGGTCTCGGTCCACAACTGGTCGCGTCGACGGTGATGCTCTGGAACCCCTACGTGGCCGAGCGCCTGTTACAAGGACATTGGAGCCTGATGACCGGTTATGCCGCACTGCCGTGGATCGTGTGTGCCGGAATCGGAGTTCGCCGAGCCACGCCCGGGTCCTGGTGGGCGTTGGCCGCGTCACTGGCATTCGCGGGTCTGACACCTACCGGCGCTCTGCTCGCTCTGACAGCCGCGCTGGTGGTGGTAGCCACCCCCGGAGGCCGAACCTCGGCCATGCGGCGTGTCTGCGGCGCTATCGGGCTGTTCCTCGTCGCCGCCTCGCCGTGGTTGGTCGCCACCTTCGTATCCGGAGCAGCAGGCGACGGTTCCGATCCAGCGGGAGTCGCCGCCTTTGCCGCCCGAGCAGAACCGGGACTCGCGACGCTCGGCAGCCTCGCCGGGCTCGGCGGTCTCTGGAACTCGGCAGCGGTACCGTCCACGCGCACAACACTCTTCGCGTTGGTCGGAACAGTTCTTCTGCTCGTCGTCGTGTTCGCCGGTATGCCCGCTCTGTGGCGCCGACGCCGGAACCCCGTTGCCAGTGGACTCGGCGCGCTGGCCCTGTTCGCGGTGCTCGCTCCGACCCTGGGCGCTACTCCGTGGGGGCTCGACGTCGGCCGATGGTCGGTCGAGGTGTTCACCGGCGCCGGTCTACTGCGTGACGCCCAGAAGTGGGTCGCGCTGGCCGTACCGTTCTACGCACTCGCTGCCGCCGCCGCGGTGATGTGGGCGGGCAATCGGTTCTCCCTTCCCCGCCCGACATTCTCGATCGCCGCCGTCGTGGTGACGATCGTGGCGCTACCGGATCTGGTGTGGGGTGTCGGCGGCGCGTTGAAGCCCGTGCACTATCCCGGGTCCTGGACCGTGGTTGCCGAGCAACTACGAGACGAAACCGGTGACGTTGCAGTGCTTCCCGCCGGGATGTTCCGCGCCTTCCCCTACAGCGGTGATGCGCCGGTACTCGATCCAGCACCACGCTTCCTACCCCTCGACGTGCTGCAGACCGGCCAACTGGTGGTTGCCGGTGGTGCTGTCGGCGGTGAAGGAACCCGGGCCACCCAGGTCGAGGATGTGCTGCTTGCCGGCGGGAGTCCTACGCAGTTGGCCGATCTCGGAGTCGGATGGGTACTGATCGAGCGTGAGACACCAGGCCAGCTCGGCAAGGCGGCAGCGACACTCGCCGGGTTGGAACAGGTCTTTGCCGACAACGATCTCGAGCTCTACCGGGTACCCGGAGATGTTGCCGCGCACGAAGCCTCGACCGGCGCCCGAACGGCCGTCATAGTTGCGCATCTCGCCTGGATACTGATGGGCGTGATCGCGCTGATCTCAGTCGGACTGAACCAGAACCGAATTCGACTCGCGAGGCGCGGCCAGTCCTGAGACCCACCGACCGTCCTTGTGCGCGGTCAGCACCTCGAGCACTCCGGTGCCGGTCTGCTCCCAGGAGAACTCGCCCGACCACACCCGAGCTTTCTCACCGAGCACCGTGCGGAGTTCGTGGTCGCGGAGCAGGGTGCCTGCCGCCTGCGTCAGATCAGCGATGTCGCCGTCGCCGGCGTGCTCACCGCCGACCAACAGCCCGGTCACTCCGTCGACGATCGAATCGGTCAAGCCCTTGGAACTGCGGTAACCGATCGTCGGAACACCGTGCTGCGCAGCCTCGATGACCGCCAGGCCCCACCCTTCCTTCCGCGAAGGCATGAGGTGAATCCACGACTGCGCAAGGAGTTCATGTTTACGAGCCTCGTCGACGTGACCGTAGAACGAGACGGCGTCACCGATTCCCAACTCGGCGGCGCGATCTCGCAGGTTCTGCTCCCACCAACCACCACCGATGACGTCGAGATGGATGTCCGGAAGCGTCGGACGCAGGGCTGCGACGGCCTCGAGTGCGTCCTCGATCTGCTTGTGCGGCACCAGTCGTGAGAGAACCGAGATGGTGGGACGCTCGGCCCTGGTGATCGATCCACCCGCGTCGACGCCGACGGGGAGCCGATCGGCACCGTTACGCACCACGGCAATTCGTTCGCGCTCGACACCGAGGTCCACCAATTCTTCCGCTGAGGGAAGCGACACCGTCAGATACTGACTACGTCGATGGGTGCGCGGTGACAATCGCGATTCGACCCACCAGCCGATCCGGCCGACGAGCTTGCCTGCCACCGGCCATTGTTCACGATGGCAGTGATGGACCAGAAGCGTGACCGGCGCACCCGCCACGGTCTTGGAGAAGAAGGGGATGCCGTTCTGAGTGTCGATCACCGCGTCGGGGCGAATGCCCTTGAGCGATCCGAAACCCAGACGTCCGGCGGCAATGGCGGCCAGAGCGCGGGGGTACACGCTGAAACGTCCACCGGCCCGGCTGATCGTGATGCCGTCTCGAACCTCCGACGCGGGCGCCCCGGGATACGACGCCGTCCGCAGCGTCACCTTGATACCGCGCTCGGCCAACTGGGATCCGACCTGCTCGAGGTAACGCTCGCTTCCACCGCCCTGGGGATGCCCGGTATCGCGCCAGCAGAGCAACAGAACCTCGCGCACGTGCGTTACTCCCTGAGTTGGTCGGTGGCCACCCCGGTTCGGGCGATCCTGCGGGATGCCCCGCCTGACCGGCCGGTAACCCTGCCGAACACCCTAACTGTTCGAGCGTCGGTATTGCCGCGCTCCTGACGGTGTTCGTGGACCGGGTGCCCCAGTGGCTAAAGTTGCTACCCGTGACCAAGCCCGCAGTGACCCGCATTTTCGGCCGACGGGCAACCCTGAAACGCTCGTTCGGCCTGCTCAGCGACTTCCGCCACGAGCAGTCCGCGCCCGACATCTTCTACGGCGCGCTCGCGCGCGACTCCGTCGAATTGATCTCGGACCTGCACGAAGGTCACACCGGACGATCCCTCGACGGTCTCACCGTCCTCGACGTCGGCGGTGGTCCGGGCTATTTCGCGGAGGTCTTTCAAGCCGCAGGTGCCCGCTACATTCCCGTCGAACCCGATCCGTCGGAGATGCATGCTGCGGGTCTGACCGTGGGCGGCGCGGTGCGTGGATCCGGTTTGGCACTGCCGTTCCTGGACTCGTCCGTGGACATCTGCTTCTCCTCCAACGTGGCCGAACACGTCAGCGAGCCCTGGCTGATGGCCGAGGAAATGCTGCGCGTGACCAAGCCCGGCGGCTTGATGGTTCTCTCGTACACCCTGTGGTGGGGTCCGTTCGGCGGCCACGAAACCGGACCGTGGCACGCGCTGGGCGGCGAGTACGCAGCCAAGCGGTACCTCCGCAAGACCGGGCGCGAACCGAAGAACAGATTCGGGGTGTCGTTGTTCAAAGTCGGCGCCACGGACGGCTTACGCTGGGCCCGTGGAACCAGCCAGGGCACGTTGCTCGCCGCGATCCCGCGCTACCACCCGTCGTGGGCGTGGTGGATGGTCCGAGTCCCCGGTCTGCGGGAGTTCCTGGTGAGCAACCTCGTCGTGGTTCTCGAAAAGCGATAGCGACATGCGCCTCGCAGTCGACATCGGTGGTACCAAGATGGCTGCCGGGGTCGTGTCCGAGGACGGCCGCGTTCCCGTGTTCGACAGCGTGCCGACGCCGCAGACCGACCCGTGGAGAGCGTGTGCGGCGCTGCTCGAACGAGTCGCAGACGGCCGAGAGGTCGACGGTGTCGGCATCGCGTGCGCCGGGCCGGTGGACACCGTCGCCGGCGTTGTCGCTCCCATCAACATCACCGAGTGGGCACAGGGATTCGAGCTCGTAGCGGGCGTCCGCAGCGTCTTTCCCGATGCCGGAACCGCCCTCGCCATGGACGGAGCCGCAGCGGCATTGGCGGAGTTCCACCACGGCGCCGGACGCGGAACCCCGAACCTCCTGAGCCTGGTCGTCTCGACGGGAATCGGCGGAGGAATCGTTCTCGGCGGTGAGATTGCTCGGGGTCGCACGGGGAACGCCGGTCACATCGGCCACCTCGTCGTTCCAGGATCTTCCGAACCGTGCAGCTGCGGGGGCGTCGGCTGCCTCGAGACGGTGGCCAGTGGACCGTCCGCGGTGCGATGGGCTCGTAGCCAGGGCTGGTCGGGAAACACCGGCCGTGAACTAGCCGAAAGTGCACGCAGCGGCGACGCGATCGCCGTGGACGCGCTTCACCGTGCAGGCACGGCGCTCGGTGGTGCCATCGCCTCGGCGGCTGCCCTCCTGGACGTGGACCTCGCGGTGATCGGCGGCGGTTTCGCCCAGTCGGGTGCACCGCTGTGGGAACCGATGCTCGACGCGGCTGCCCGACATGCCCGTTTGTCGTTCGTCGCCGGGCTCCGGATCGTTCCCGCCGAGCTGGGTGGCGCCGGAACTCTGACCGGTGCGGGCTTGCTCGCGCTCACCGCCGTTATCTGACACGCGTTCTTCCCCGATAAATCCGCAGGGAGTCCCACTAAACGGGTGCCACCTGTTCCCAATTTCTGTAACGTGTTTTAGTGTTCTGACTCACACCGTTACGGGCATTGCACGTGACGCCTACGGGAAGGAGGTGACCGTGAGCCCAGACGCTTCCTCATCTGACGTTGCCTCGACCGCTTCTTCGACCGATGAAACCGAGCATCACGCCCAGGTCGCCCGACCAAGCGATTCCCTCCGCGACACCGAAGACCTCCGTGAGCGCCTGGAACGGTGGATGGCCGGCAAGGTGCCGAGCGGATCCACTGTGACCGTCGCCGACGTCACCTTGCCCGCAGCCAACGGCATGTCCAGCGAAACCATCCTCTTCGACGCCACCTGGGACGGCGAACATCATCCCTTGGTCGCTCGGGTGGCGCCGACGGAATCGACCATGCCGGTCTTTCCTGCCTACGACCTCGAATCCCAGTTCCGCACCATGGCTCAGGTGCGCGAGCACTCGGCAGTGCCCGTACCCGCGGTGTACTGGTCGGAATCCGACCCGGACGCGTTGGGTGCGCCGTTCTTCGTGATGGAACGCATCTCCGGCGACGTGCCACCGGACGTCATGCCGTACAACTTCGGATCGTGGGTCACCGAAGCGTCCCCCGAGCAGCGAAAGACCCTGCAACGCAGCTCGGTCGACGTCCTGGCTCAGTTGCATGCCATCGACAAAGCTGGTGAGCGTTTCGACTTCCTCCGACTCCCGAATTCGGGAACGACTGCACGAGAAGCATTCACGGCGCACATCGCCGAGCAGCGCGCGTACTACGAGTGGGTGGTCTCCGACGGGATCAGATCACCGCTCATCGAACGTGCCCTCGACTGGATCGAGGAGAACAATCCCGCGGACGATTCTCCGGCCGTGCTCTGTTGGGGCGACTCGCGCATCGGCAACGTCATGTACCAGGACTTCGCGCCGGTAGCCGTACTGGACTGGGAAATGGCAACTCTCGGCCCACGAGAGATGGATCTGGGCTGGATGGCATTCCTGCACAGGTTCTTCGAGGACATCGCCGGACTTGCGAACCTACCCGGCCTTCCCGACTTCCTTCGACTGCCGGATCTCGCGCAGACCTACGCCGAGATCACCGGCCACACCCCACACGATCTGGAGTTCTACGTTACGTACGCTGCACTTCGCCAGGCGGTGATCATGTGGCGAATCCAGGCCCGTGCCATAGCTTTCGGCCAGTCACAGCGACCCGAAGACCCCGACGACATGATCATGCACCGCGCTTCGCTGGCCGCCATGCTGGACGGTACCTACTGGGAGAGGTTGGCCTGACATGCTCTCACCGATGGACGACTACCCCGTTCACCAGATCGCCGAACCGATCCGTCACGTAGCCACCTCGGATCGAAACTTCTACGACCGCTACTACTTCAACTGCTACCCCACGGAATCCCCCGACGTGTTCCTCATCGTCGGACTCGGCCAGTACCCCAACCTAGGTGTCATGGACGCCTTCGCGGTACTGCGCCGCGGTGACGACCACATCGTTGCTCGTATGTCGAAGGCTCTGGGCGCCGACCGCACCGACACCACCGTCGGACCTTTGCGCATCGAAGTGCTCGAAGGACTGCAGAAGCTCCGCGTCGTCCTCGGACCTGGCAGCGAATACGATCTCTCCTTCGACATCACCTTCGACGCCACCATCCCGGCGGCGCTCGAGCCCAAGCACTTTCGCCGTCAACTCGAACGAGTCACGTTCGACACCTCGCGCTTCCTGCAGACCGGAACCTGGACCGGATCGCTCACCGTCGACGGGGAGGAGTTCGCGATCGACCCGAAGACGTGGCGGGGTAACCGCGACCGCTCGTGGGGTGTGCGTCCGGTCGGTGAAGCCGAACCGCAAGGCAGACGCGCCGTCGACGGAATCCAGAACTTCTTCTGGATCTACGCGGTCATGCAGTTCGACGAGTTCACGATCTCGGTGATCATGCAGGAAGACGAGCAGGGCAGGCGCATCGTCGAAGAAGCCATGCGAGTGTGGCCGGACGAAGCCAGGGACAACGAATGGCTCGGCCGACCCGAACACGAACTGACGTTCTGCCCCGACACCCGCGACGTCACCGGGGCGAGAGTCACCTTTCACCGGCCGGGCGGTGAAGTCCTGACCGTCACCTGCGAACTGTTGCTGGCCAACTACATCGGAATCGGCACCGGCTACGGGCTCGAACAGGACTGGCGTCACGGAATGTGGCAGGGCGAACTCGTCGTACAGGGACTGCGCCACAAGGTCCACGAGATCGAACCGTTCCAACGCATGTTCTCCCCCGTCGACAATCTCGCGTCCTTCACTCTCACCGAAGGCACGAACACCAACACCGGCACCGGCCTTTTCGAGGTAGCCGCCATCGGACCGCACGAGAAATACGGATTCACCAGTTTCACCGACACCGCACAGGCAGACGACGCGTATGCCCTCGCGGCGACCGACAACACCGAGGAATGAATTGATGACTGACTACGACAAGCTCTACATCGGTGGAGCATGGGTGGCCCCGGCCACCGACCAGGTACTCGAAGTGTTCTCTCCCGCAACGGAGGAGCGCGTCGGCAGCTGTCCCATCGCAGCACCGGCAGACATCGACGCGGCCGTGTCCGCAGCCCGCGCGGCGTTCGAGGGACCGTGGTCACGCACCACCCCCGCCGAGCGCGGCGCGATCCTCGCCAAGGCCGCCAAGCTGATCGAAGAGCGCAGCGCGGAGATCAACCAGCTCATCTCCAACGAGATGGGCCAGCCGCCCGCCATGGTCGGCATGATGCAGCAGACCCCGTCGATGGCGACGCTGGGCTACTACGCCGAGCTGGCCGACAAGTTCGCGTGGGAAGAGAAGCGCACCGGCGCATTCGGGCAGACCAAGGTGACCCGTGAGCCCGTCGGCGTCGTCGCCGCCGTGCTGGCCTGGAACGTCCCGCTGTTCCTGGCGATCAACAAGCTGGCCCCCGCGCTGCTCGCCGGCTGCACCGTACTGCTCAAGCCCGCACCCGAATCCCCTCTCTCCGTCCACGTGATCGCCGAGATCTTCACCGAGGCAGGCGTTCCCGAAGGCGTCATCTCCGTGCTCCCCGGCGGAGCCGAGACCGGCGAATACCTGGTCTCTCACGCGGGCATCGACAAGATCACGTTCACCGGATCCAGTGCCGTCGGCCGCAAGATCGGTGCCATCGCCGCACAGAACCTCAAGCGCTGCTCCCTCGAACTGGGTGGCAAGTCCGCCGCGATCATCCTCGAGGACGCCGACATCGCCGCCGGAATGCCGATGCTCGTCATGTCCGGCCTGATGAACACCGGTCAGGCCTGTGTCGCTCAGACCCGAATCCTCGCTCCCCGTTCGCGTTACGACGAGGTCATCGAGGGAATGAAGACCGCCGCAGGCTTCATGACCGTCGGCGATCCGTCCGATCCCGCAGCACAACTCGGCCCGCTGATCTCCGAGAAGCAGCGCGAGCGCGTCGAGGGTTACATCGCCAAGGGTAAGGAAGAAGGCGCGCGCGTCGTACTCGGTGGTGGACGCCCCGCCGGCCTGGACAAGGGCTGGTACGTCGAGCCGACGATCTTCGCCGACGTGGACAACTCGATGACCATCGCACGCGAGGAGATCTTCGGACCCGTTCTCTCGGTGATCCCGTACGACTCCGAGGACGAGGCCATCAAGATCGCCAACGATTCGGATTACGGCCTCGCCGGATCGGTGTGGACCACCGACATCGATCACGGACTCGAAGTTGCCGCGCAGATCCGCACGGGTACCTACGCGATCAACTGGTACGCCTTCGATCCCGGATCGCCGTTCGGTGGTTACAAGAACTCCGGTATCGGGCGCGAGAACGGACCTGAGGGCCTCGAAGCCTTCTGCGAGACCAAGTCCGTACTCATGCCGCCCGGCTACGTGGGCTGACCCACCCGGGAGCGTCGAAAACGAATCAGTCATCTCACAAAGGACATTCATATGCTCACCAACGCCATCAACGCTTTCCTCGCACTCTGGGGCAGCGCCTCCGTCGGCAGCAGTGGATACCAGATCCCGCCGGGAACCCTTCCCTTCGGTTCCTGAGACAGGACAACAGAACCCGCTGAGCGCACTTCGCGCTCAGCGGGTTCTCTGTTTCGCCGACCTATATCTACCGATCCAGAACGTGATCCACCAATCGATCCTCATGACCGGAGACCAAGGCCTCGGCATCACCGGCGTCCACGTGCCCGAACCAGGTACCGCCGGGGTTCGCGATCACCAACGGCCCCAGGTTGCACGGGCTCAGACAACCGGTTCCGGTCACCTTCGACGAGGTACCTTTGGCCGCCGCGCTCATCGCCCGGTGCAACGGTCCTGCTCCGTACGCCATACAGCGAGGGCCCTTGCACACCAACAGATGCCTATCGTGCTGCTCGATCACGGACCACGCCGGACTGCGATACGACGCCGGACTCGCGGTGATCGGCTTTCCCGCCGAGTCGAGTTCGTCGATCACCTGCCCGGCCACCGCACCTTCGAGCGTTTCCGATTCGTGGAGCGTCACTTCCAGTTCGGCGTCGATTCGGGTTTCGCGCCAGTTCGCAACCGCCTTGCTTGTCCACGTGAGCAGGTACCGATCCCTCGGCACCGCAACTGGAATCAACACGACCTTGTCGACGTCATCGACATGGGCTCGATCGAGTTCCTCGTGAAGGCTCGGCGAGGAGACATCGAGGTACGCAACGCGAACGTCGGCGTCGGTGCCGGCCCGAACAGCGTCGAGCATCCGTCGTGCAGCCGACTCGTCCAGGCCGCTGACAGTCGGCCGTAAGACGACAATCACCCGACGCGAGCACCGGTTGTTGCTCATGCCGACGGCGCGGTTGTCCAGTCGATGCTGCTCGACGGAGCAAGCCCGAACTCTTCGATCTTCGCGCGCAACTGTTCCGCGCCGTAGATATTGGGGAACCCACTGGTGAACATGGCGAGCGGGAGTACGACGAAACGGTTCTGCTTGACTGCGTCGAGGTCACGCAGGCCTTCTCGGCTCTTGATCGCGTCGATCTTGCCCTGTACTTCGTCGGCACTCTTCTTGTAGTCCATGATCACGATGATGTCGGGTTCTGACTTCGCGACGGTCTCCCAGCTCGCTTTGAACCAGGTGTTGTCGACGTCGGCGAACACATTGGTTCCCCCGGCGACGTCGATGATTCCGTTGGGGGCTCCGTTGCCTCCGCTGGTGTACAGATCTTCTTCACCGCTGTCGTAGATCAGCACCTTCGGCTTGTCGGCGGCATCTGGCGCGGACTCCAGACGTGCCAAACGTGAATTCAATTCGGTCAATGCCTCGGCGGCGGTGTCCTCGGTTCCGAACAGCTTTCCGTAATTGGTCACGTCCGCACGAAGGGCATCCCACGGACCCATCGTGCCGAGCGCGGAATCCGCTGCGGCACTCTGCCGACAACTATCGGAGATCACATATGCATCGATGTTGTTGCTCTGCAGCGATTCCGGCGTCACACCGGAGGCGCCCTTGAACAAGCCACTGTAGGAGCCGACCACCAGGTCCGCCTGCTTACCCAGAATCGTCTCCATCGTGATCGTTCCGTCCAGGTGTGGGACGTCCGCAATTCCAGGGCCGAACATCGACTCCATGACCGCGTCGTTGTTCGTGTTCAACACGACGGCAGCGAGACGATCCAAACCGCCGACTCGAAGAATGGTGCCGATATTGGCCGCATTGCTTGTCGCAACGACGTTCTCGATCGGAAGCTGGAAAGTGCTTTCGGTCCCGCAGTTCTCCAATGTCACCGAAGTCTTGTCTGCAGCTTCGTCCACCGGTGCAGTTGCCGAGCAGCCGGCAACTGTCAACAACGCTGTCGCGGCTACAACCGCACCGAACGACGCGCGGGTCTTGACCTGTATCAAAGTGCACTCTCCGAAAATGATTGTTGTGGTTGAGAATTTCGTGATTCGAATACGAGGTGTGAACGGCCTGTCGCGGGGTTCACGAGTTCGAAAGTCTCGACGCCGAAAACAGTTGCCACCACCGAGGTGGTGAGTACGTCGGATGGATGTCCGAACGCCCTGGCCACTCCATCCGCGAGCACGAGCACCCGATCGCACACTGCCGCAGCCAAATCGAGGTCGTGCAGTGCCATGATCACCGTCCGGTCCAACGACCGGACCAGATCGAGCAGTTCGAGTTGATGCCGGATGTCGAGATGATTGGTCGGCTCGTCGAGGATGAGCACACCGGCATCCTGCGCGAGACCTCGGGCGAGAAACACCCGCCGACGCTCACCGCCGGAAAGCGTGTCCATCGAAGAGAACCGGTGCTCGATCATTCCGACCTCGCCCAGAGCACGATCGACGACGGCATTCTCGTGCTTTCCACCGACGCTCCAGGGCTTTGCATGTGGCGTGCGGCCCAGACTCACGTACTCGTGAACCAACAAATCGGCGGGGCTCTGCTCTTCCTGCGCCACAAAGGAAATGGCTTTGGCCCTCGACCGCGCGGACATCGCGTGCACGGACTCGCCGCCGACACGAATGTCACCGCCGGCGATCGGCCCGAGACCGGCGAGAGCACGCAAGAACGTCGACTTGCCCGAGCCGTTCGGACCAACCACGCCGACCACTGCGCCGGCGTCGGCCGCGATGTCGACGCCTTTGACGATGGTTCGACGGTCGATGCGGACAACTGCTCCGGACGCGGTCAGCGCCAGGGCTCGGGCGCTCACGAACTGCCACCGAATCGGTAGCGCCGACGGCCGAGAAGCAGGAGAAACAGCGGTGCACCGATCACCCCGGTCACCACGCTCAGCGGGATCTCGGTCGGCCGCAACGAGGTCCGCGCCACGACGTCGACCCACACCAGGAACGACGCGCCGATCAGCGCTGCCGCCGGCAACACCACTCGATGTCTGGCTCCGACAAGCATGCGTGTGACGTGCGGTATGACCAAGCCTACGAAGGCAATCGCGCCGGACACCGCAACCATCGTGCCGACCAACGCTGCCAGCACGCCGAACAGCACGTTTCGCAGGGTTAGGACGGGAATACCGAGCGAAGCCGCGACGTCCGGTCCGGCCGCCAGCGCGTCCAGCCAACCGTGCAGCGCGAACACCGCTGCCGTGAGCAGGAACACAACGATGACCGGCGCCCACAACTTGTCCCAGGATGCCCCGGCCAAACTTCCCAGGAGCCAGAACAATACGGACTGCGCGGCCTGGGAATCATTGGTACGCAGCACCAGAAAACTCGCGATCGCCGACAAGGCGGATGCGGTAACGGTGCCGGTCAGAACCAATCGCAGTGGAGTGATACCGCCTTGCAGCGTCGCGATGGTGAAGACGAGAATCGCAGCTCCCAGCGCCCCGATCATCGCGCCGAAACTGAGCGCCCACACTCCCGCGCCGGCGAACAGTCCGGTGGTGATGACGGCGGTGGCACCGACACTCGCGCCGGACGACACTCCCAGCAGGTGGGGATCGGCGAGAGCGTTACGGACGAGGGTTTGCACCACCGCGCCGGCGACGGCAAGACCAGCGCCGACGGCCAGACCGAGCAGTACCCGAGGTGCTCTGATCCCCCACACAATCGCAAGTTCGGAACGCGTGACGGGTGGGCCTCCGAAGCGCGAGTGCACCACGTCCACCACAGTGGACACGGGGAGCATCTCGGATCCGAATGCCAACGCGCACACAGCAGAGAGCACGGTGACGACCAGCAGAGCGGGCAGCACGATACCCGGACTGAGCCGTCCTCGAGGCGCACCAGCCTTCGGCGAAGGCAGGTGGGTAGGTGGAGACAGAGCTCCGCCAACAGCATTCATGGTGTGACCGATCCATCCTCGTGGCATGACACAACGTCAACGAGGGTGGTATCTGGCTACGGTCGACGCAGGGACGACCTCACAGTGGCGGGACCGCGCCGGAATTGCACCGACTTCCCATTACCTCGATGATGACGTCAGAACCATAACGGACTGTGGTCACCATTCCGCACACCGGATCAGGATTCCGACGCGATCATCGATCTCGCCTGCCGCACGACGGCTTCCGTTCGCACTCGAAGTTCTTCGGGTGAATCCGATTCCAGCACAACCCGATGCACCTGACTGTCCACGGCAGTCACGGTCAGCCGCGACGTCAACAACGCATCCTCCGCACTGAAACCGTGGCTCTGGAGGTACTCCGAAAAGCCGAGTACCAGTTGACGATTCATTCCTTCGACCTGCTCGATGAGCTCACGCGTACGTGGAACCTGATCGTAGAGCAGGTGGAAGAACTCTCGCGGCTTACTGTTCACTTCGACCGCGCACTCCACCAACATCCTCACGGCCTCGTCCAGGGAGAGTTCGCGCTCGACGATGTCGGCAAGGCAGAGCGCAAAACTCTCCCGCGCAGCACTCACGTGACGGTTCGCCAACTCCGCAAGGATCTCGTACTTGTCGCTGAAATACTGGTAGAGCGAGCCCACCGACACCCCTGCTTCGTCAGCGATTCGGTTGGTGGTCGCTGCCATGGCTTCCGAAGCGAAAACGCGAGTAGCTGCCTCCAGGATCGCGTCGTAGGTAGCCCTCGAGCGCTGCTGGGAGGGCCTTTTCCGCCGAGTCGACACGGTCCTCCGATGCGAGTTGTCAGCCGCGACGCCGATACCGAGAATTGTGTAGGTGACCAGCGCCGATTACTCGAAGTTTATGCCCGACCGGTACACCGACCACATGCCGGCGCCGACCCCGACGTGGTGGGAGTGGAACGGCAACACCGTCCACGTCGCACGGGCCGTGGTTCCAGACGCGCCGGTTCGTGTTCTCGGCATCCACGGCGCCGGCGGCTACTCGGGCGCGTTGTGGCCGTTCGCCGGGATCGGCGTGAAACTCGGAGCCGAAGTCCTCTTCCCTGACCTTCCGCTGTACGGCGACACCGTCGTAGCCGATCCCGCCGGCGTCCGGTACGAGCAGTGGGTCGATCTCCTCTGCGATCTCGTCCGGGCCGAGAAGGCAGCCGACGATCGGCCGCTGGTGTTGTTGGGAGCCAGCATCGGCGGTCTGCTGGCCTACGAGGTAGCCGCGCGGACCGGTCTGGCCGACGCCGTCGTCGCTACCTGCCTGCTCGATCCCTCGGATCCATCGGCCAGAGCTGCCGCGGCGCGGTTCGGCCCGATGGGTGTCTACGGCACTCCCCTGATGCGGCGCACCGAACGACTGGTGGGCCGTATCCGCGTGCCCATCCGTTGGGTCGCCGACGTGGCGAACATGAGCAGCAATCGGGAGCTCGCAACGCTGTGCGCAACCGATCCGCGCGGTGGCGGTGTTCGGTTGCCACTCGGATTCCTCAGCAGCTACTTCTCGTTCGAGCACACCGCACCCGAAGCATTTCGGACGACGCCCGTTCTGCTCACCCACCCGGCCGACGACCGATGGACGCCACCCGAACTGAGCCTGCAGTTCCTCCGCCGCATCAACGCACCCACCGAATTCGTGATGCTGGACGGGTGCGGGCACTTTCCCGTCGAAGAGCCGGGCCTGACGCAGTTCCACGACGCCGTCGCCACACTGCTGCACTCCGTCGCCGAGCGTCACCGCACGAAACCGTCGTCACCCGCCTAGCCTGAGAATCGTGAGCACCGAAACGGAAGCATCGGCCGACGAGAGCACCACGACGGTCGTACTGGCGTTTGCGGCGAACGCGCTGATCGCCGGTGCCAAGACGGCGGCCGCCATCGTCACCGGATCTGCATCGATGGTCGCAGAGGCCACCCACTCCTGGGCCGATACCGGCAACGAAGTGCTGCTGCTGATCGCGAACCGCCGCTCGAAAAGGGTTCCCGACCGAGACCAGCCACTCGGCTACGGCCGGGAGGCATACATCTGGTCGATGTTCGCCGCTCTCGGACTGTTTGCACTCGGCGCGGGTGTCTCGATCACTCATGGCATCCAGGAACTGTTCCATTCCGAACCGGCGTCCGACTTCGGTGTCGCCTACGCCGTCCTCGGCGTCTCGTTCATCCTCGAAGGCATCTCGTTCCGGCAGGCGTACAAACAACTCCGAAACGAAGCGTCCGCCGTGAACCGCGACGTCATGACCCAGGCACTCAACACATCCGACCCGACGACTCGGGCCGTGTTCGCCGAAGATGCTGCGGCACTTATCGGTTTGGTCATCGCGTTCGTCGGTGTTCTGTTGCACCAGGTCACCGGTTCGCCGATCCCCGACGCCCTCGGCTCCATCTTCGTCGGCATTCTCCTCGGGGTCATCGCAATCATTCTGATAGATCGGAACCGCCGCTTCCTGGTCGGCGAAGAGGCCTCACCGACGCTGCGGGCAGCAGCCGTCGAAGCTCTCACTCAACTACCCGAAATCAACCGAATCACGTTCCTACGCATGGAATACCTCGGGCCGCGGCAGGTCTACCTGGTGGCCAGCGTCGACCTGGTCGGTGACTACGCGGAATCCCGTGTGGCCCACACGTTGCGCGAACTCGAGCGCTCACTCGAGCAGAGCCCACGTGTCGTGCGGGCGATCCTGACCCTCTCGACCCCCGAAGAACCGTCGATCACAGTCTGAACTTCCTGCCGGGCGATAGGCTCGGGCGATGCGCACACTGATCGTGATTCTGGCGGTTCTGGGATTTGTCGTCGGGGGAATTCCCCTGGTGGGCAGTCTGATCGACGTGATGACCAGCCCTGACGAGACCATCGTCTATCAGGGTTCCTACGTACCGTTCCGGGACGTGCAGATGGCTCGGGACTACGAGTCGACAATAGCCACCGCCTACGAACCCTTAGACGGACCGCGCTGGCTCGTCCTGGCCTGCTATCCCTTGATCGGAGCAGCACTGGGCGCTCTGACTGCCGTCGTACTGGGACGTCGCGGGTGGCACCTGACGCGAGCCTGAGCAGACGCCGATGGCCACCCGTCGTCTACACGAGGGGTGGCCATCCGAGGAATACGTTCAGATGTACATCGCAGGGTCGATGTAACTGTTCGGGTCCACCAGTTTTTCCTTGGTGGTCCGTGGCCGCGCCACCGCCGGGATACCCGTCGCGATGGATTCGGCCGGAACATCTCTGGTGACAACGGCATTGGCGCCGATAGCGCTACCTTCACCGATGACGACAGGTCCGAGGATCTTGGCACCAGCGCCGACGGTTACCCGATCACCCAGCGTCGGGTGACGTTTGACCTGTTCGAGCGAGCGACCACCGAGAGTGACGCCGTGATAGAGCATCACGTCGTTACCGACCTCGGCCGTCTCCCCGATCACGACGCCCATGCCGTGGTCGATGAAGAACCGTCGACCGATGGTGGCACCGGGATGAATCTCGATGCCGGTGACGAAGCGTGTCAGCTGCGAGAGCACTCGCGCCGGGCCGCGTAGCGCAGGGACGGCCCACATGCGATGTGCAACCCGATGCGCCCAAATAGCATGCAGCCCTGAATAAACGAGCGCGTTCTCCGCATTGCTGCGCGCGGCAGGATCCTGACCGCGCGCAGCCTGCAGGTCCTCGCGAATTGTCCCGAGGATACTCACAAGTCTCAGTCCCGGATGTGTTCGAACAGCGGGGTGGAGATGTAACGCTCGCCGAAGTCACACACGACAGCCACGATCAGCTTGCCGGCGTTTTCCGGACGCTTCGCCAACTCGAGTGCTGCCCAGACGATGGCGCCGGACGAGATGCCGCCCAGGATGCCTTCCTTGGTGCCGAGTGCGCGAGCGACCTCGATGGAATCGGGGAACGAGACGTCGATGATCTCGTCGTAGATCTCGCGATCGAGGACGTCGGGCACGAAGTTCGCGCCGATTCCCTGGATCTTGTGGGGGCCGGGCTGGCCACCGTTGAGGATCGGCGAGTCGATGGGCTCGACGCCCACGATCTTGACCTCGGGCTTGTACTTGCGAAGGGTGCGTCCGACGCCGGTGATGGTGCCGCCGGTGCCGATGCCGGACACGAAGATGTCGACGGCGCCGTCGGTGTCGGCCCAGACCTCTTCGCCCGTCGTTGCCTCGTGGATGGCCGGGTTGGCCGGGTTCGCGAACTGGCTGGCCGAGACAGCGTTCTCGGTCTGCTCGACGATTTCCTTGGCCTTGGCGACCGCACCGGCCATGCCCTCGGATCCCGGGGTCAGCACGATCTCGGCGCCGTAAGCACGCAGCATCACGCGACGCTCGGTGGACATGGTCTCGGGCATGGTCAGGATGACCTTGTAGCCGCGAGCAGCACCGACCATGGCGAGTGCGATACCCGTGTTACCGCTGGTTCCCTCGACGATGGTGCCACCGGGCTTGAGTGCACCGGACTTCTCGGCGGCGTCGATAATCGCCACGCCGATCCGGTCCTTGACGCTGTTGGCCGGGTTGTAGAACTCGAGCTTGACGGCGACCTGTGCGTCCAGGCCCTCGGTCAGACGGTTGAGCCGCACGATCGGGGTGCGCCCGACCAATTCGGTCACGTTGTTGTAGATCCCGCTCATATCTGGTCCTCCTGAGGATCGAGTGTGTCGACCCGCTCGCTGATCACTGCTTTACGGCTGAACTGCATAACGGCTGAACTGCTTAACGGCTACAGGCAAGGGCATACAGACGACCGATGCCGCATCGGTTCATCAAATTGAACCAATGCGGCATCAGGCCACTACATACGGGGGCGGTTTATCAGGCCAACCGCTGCTTCAGAGCTTCGAACTCGTCGCGAATGCCGGTCGGCAGCTTCTCGCCGACGAAGTCGAACCACTCTTCGATGAGCGGGATCTCGGCCTTCCACTCGTCGATGTTGACCGCGAGGGCCTCGGTGATGTCGGCGTCCGACACGTCCAGGCCTTCGATGTCGAGTGCCGATCCGGTGGGAACGACGCCGATCGGGGTGTCGATACCGGCAGCCTTGTGCTCGATACGCTCGACGATCCACTTCAGGACGCGAGAGTTCTCGCCGAAGCCTGGCCACAGGAAGCGTCCGTCGTCGCCGCGGCGGAACCAGTTGACGTAGAAGACCTTGGGGAGCTTGGACGCGTCCGCGGACTTGCCGAGGTCGATCCAGTGCTGGAAGTAGTCACCGACGTTGTAGCCGAGGAACGGCAGCATTGCCATCGGATCGCGGCGAACCGTACCGACCTGGCCTTCGGCTGCTGCGGTCTGCTCGGAGCCGACCGTTGCACCCATGAAGACGCCGTGCTGCCAGTCGCGAGCCTCGGTGACCAGCGGAACCGTCGTCTTGCGGCGTCCGCCGAACAGGATTGCCGAGATCGGCACGCCCTTCGGGTCGTCCCACTCGGGAGCCATGATCGGGCACTGCGACATCGGGGTGCAGTAACGCGAGTTGGGATGAGCCGCATGGGTGCCCGACTCGGGCGTCCACTCGTTGCCCTTCCAGTCGATCAGGTGCTGCGGGTCGCCTTCGAGGCCTTCCCACCAGACGTCACCGTCGTCAGTCAGAGCGACGTTGGTGAAGACCGTGTTGCCCTGGTCGATGGTGCGCATGGCGTTGGGGTTCGACGACCAGTTGGTGCCGGGAGCCACGCCGAAGAAACCGAATTCCGGGTTGACGGCGTACAGCTGTCCGTCCTCACCGAAACGCATCCAGGCGATGTCGTCACCGAGGGTCTCGGCGCGCCACCCGGGGATGGTCGGCTGGATCATCGCGAGGTTGGTCTTGCCACAAGCGGAGGGGAATGCCGCCGCGATGTAGTAGGCCTTGTCCTCGGGCGAGATGAGCTTGAGGATGAGCATGTGCTCGGCCAGCCAGCCCTCGTCGTGCGCCATTGCCGAGGCGATACGCAGCGAGTAGCACTTCTTGCCCAGGAGAGCGTTTCCGCCGTAGCCGGAACCGAAGCTCCAGATCTCACGATCCTCGGGGAAGTGGGTGATGTACTTGGTGTCGTTGCACGGCCACGCGACGTCTTCCTGGCCTTCGGCCAGCGGAGCGCCCAGCGAGTGCAGCGCCTTGACGAAGAATCCGTCGGTGCCGAGCTTGTCGAGAACCTTGCTGCCCATGCGGGTCATGACGCGCATGGATACGACGACGTACTCGGAATCGGTGAGCTCGACGCCCAGCTTCGGGTCCTCGGCGTCGAGGGGGCCCATGCAGAACGGCACGACGTACATGGTGCGTCCACGCATGCAACCGCGGTACAGGTCACCCATGAGGGTGCGCATCTCCGCCGGGTCCATCCAGTTGTTGGTGGGACCTGCGTCGATTTCTTCCTTCGAGCAGATGTACGTACGCGATTCGACTCGCGCGACATCGGACGGATCGGAGTTGCCGAGGAAAGAGTTCGGCTTCTTCTCGTCGTTGAGGCGGGTGAAGGTTCCTGCCTCGACCAACTTCGTTGTCAGTCGGTCCCATTCTTCGTCCGAGCCGTCTGCGAAGACGACGCGATCAGGCTGGGTGAGTTCGGCAACCTCTTGCACCCATGCAAGCAGTTCCTTGTGCTGCGTGGGGGGCGTGCCGTCAGTTCCATTGAGACCGGGAATGGTCGCTGAGGTCATCAAACTCTCCTGGGGTGAGCCGGAACCGGGTTCTCGTGACACCGGATGCGAACTGCAGCGCCCCGATACCAGTCGATCCCGGTGTCCCCCTCTCGACGGGGTCCAGCCGCGTCATCCACTCACGTGGATTTCACGGACGCCGGGTGTCCTATGTATTGAGGTTAACGCTGGCTGTTCACCTGCAGGTAATCGGGTGCGGTCAGAAATGTCACAGAAACGATTCAGTTGGTGTGTTCAGGTGCCTACCCGGCGCTCAGAGCACATAAACGGAAGCTTTTTAGAGCGCTCCGGCATCGATTTTCTGCCACACGAGGGCGCCTTCGTCGTCTCGACTGCATTCCCAGGCCGAGTAGTCGCCGTCCGACTCGATCATCGTGAGGCGATCGGCGCTACCGTCGCGATCGAAATCGGACACGATCACGACAGCGTCGTCGGAGTGGACGACACGGCTGTCGACCGTTCCGTCACCGTCCAAGTCGAAGGCGTCGAAGTTCAGGTCGCCGGCATCGACCGGTCCCGACGCGGGCCCGAAGGTCTCGGGCTCGATACGCCCAGGATCGAGCGCTTCGGCTTCGTGCCCGTCGATGTGTCCGGCCGTGATCAGAAATGCTTCCACTACTCCCCCTACTGGATGGTGACCTACTGCTTCGGCAACCCCTACCGAAACCGTCCGCTCAGTATTACCAGACCCCGACGATCAGTCGTGGCCGAAATTGCGGCACTGTGGAGAACTCTGCGCTCGCGAAATGATCAGTAGGCGGTGTTCAAAACGGCGAGGTCGCGCTCGCACGACGCGAGCTGACCCGATCTGGCCGCGGCGAGCTCACGAAGTTCACCGTCGATCTCCACGATTCGAGCCTGCGCCGACGCCAACTGCTCGCGACTCTCCGCCATGATCGCCGCTCCCAGATCCGCCTCGGCCTCGAGCAGCACGCTCTGCACTCGCTGCTCCCACTGAGCGCGAACCGCCGACATCGATTCGACGATCCACGACCTGGAGTGGGCACGATCGGCCGTCAGCCCGCGAGTTCGCGCCAACCACCACGCCGCGGCGCCACCCAGAATCAACGTCACGGGGATACTTGCGAACTCCAAGGCCGGAATCATTTCCAGCGGAGTCACTGCGATACGGCCGAGGCCGAGACCCGCGGACGCGCCGACAAGAATTGTCACCCGGTCCTCGTTTCCGCGCTGACGGCCCGGCAGGCCCTCCGGAATCTGCGGGGAAGGCATGTATCCGTTCGTCCCCGCAGATTCCACCGCTGCCGCCATCGCGGCGTCGAACACCCGGGTGTGGTGGTCGACCTCGTGCTGCAGTCGCGTCGGCACGCTGCCCAATTCGGCTCGCGAGGCCGTGTCGACCCAGGCACGTGCCCCGGCGACCGTCGCCCGGGTTGCCTCGGCGATTTGTTGTGACAGATCCCCGCGCGCTCGTTGTAGTCGGCTTCGCACCTGCACCAGGCGTTCGCCTCGCCGGCCGTCACGGTCTGCGAGCAGCTGCGATCGCTCGGCCCGCAATTCGGCACCAGGAACACTGTCACGTAGATTCCGGATCTCCATCTCGATCATCCGGCGCGTCTGTGCGATGACTCCGGAATCCGAACCACCTGCTTCCCTCTCCCGTGCCGCCCGGCTCACGACCGCAACGAGTGACTGCTCCTGACCAGGCGCAATCGGGACCACCGGAGCCTGAGCAAAAGCGGTGCAGTGCGAAGCGAGAATCTCGGCATCACGCCGGCGCACCGCCTGCCAGTCTCGATAGACGTCGACGCGGGTCAGCGCCACCACCACCGGGGTTCCGCTCGCCGCAGCGTCGCCGAGGAGAAGGAGATCCTCGCGTCCGATCACACTGGCGGCGTCGACGACCAGAAGTACGACGTCGGCGTCCACCTCGCGTGTCACTGACGAACAATCATCCGAAGCATCGAACATCTGCGCGACGTCTTCCCGTCCACACCTTGGTGGACCGACAACGTAAATGCGAGTGCCACTGGATGTTTCGGCGGCGACCCGGCGACCCGGATCGGATGCCGGATTCCATCGCTGCACCACGCGCAGCACCGAATCCGGAAGTACCGAAACGCTATTCATCGGTCACCGCCGGGGCAGAGCGATCGCCTCCGAGCTGCGCCCACCGACGCACATACCCGCGTCGAATCAGTGAGACCCGTTGTTGCGGACACTGTTCCGACTCGTCCACGAGCTCGCTCCACCGCCGGCTGCACGTGCCCGCGTCGTCAGCGGTACGAGGATCGGGAGGCTCGCCTTGACGCAGGGCTCGAATTTCGGGGCTCATCATCGCCGCCGCAGCGCCGAACAACACCGCGGAGTCCGAACTCAGATACAACTCGATCTCGTCCCTGCCCGCAATGCTGCGCGAGGCAGATCGCCTCAGCGCCGGGCCGATCTGCTCGACCCGGCCCCACCACTGCGCCTCCAGAACAGGTCCGAGAGCCGCGAACAACTCTTCGACGCCGCGCCCGGTCAGTGTCTCCACCGGAACCGTGGGCACGCCGACGTTCTCCGAGATTTCCGCCGCCCGTCCCAGCGCCTCGTCCCAGCGCGGACCGAACAAGTCAGCCTTGTTCGCAGCGACGACCACACGATCGGAAACTCGAGCAATGGCTCGGCCGTCGACGTCGCGGACCGCGTCGACCACCACGTAGACAACGCAACGACGACCCAGATCGGGGTTCGACGTTCCAGGGACATCGAATGCCCTCGACTCGGTCACCACAACCGGTGCGCCGACAACTCTGCGCGAGAACCGGTCGTCGCGCCTCAGGATTCGCGCCAAAGACGACCGCCCCACCCCGGCCCGTCCGGCGACCACCAGCTCGAGCGGCGCAGTCAGCGATCCGAGCACCGAGTGGACCGCCTCTGCGGCTCCCGAATCGATCGATGTCAGCCGATATGCCAGAGCGCGCAGCTGATCGATCGGCTCCGAGCAGGCGTCGTCGATCGATTCTGCGGGCAACATTCGTGACCAATTACTGCATGCAAATCCTGTGTTCATCCCCACCCCACGTCCCCATCGTGTCGGTGAGATTCTGTCAGGTTCTCGGCAAGGACGGCAGGTGACACCACCCTTTCGCCGACAGTCCGAAGTCGACGGTTTCAGGACTTTCCGTGGAAAGTCTCAACTCAAACTTCAGACCCGTCTGCGCTAAACGGGGGTCATGCGTGACAATGGGTTCGTGAACGAAGCCGATCAGCATGCACCGCAGACCCCTGACACGGGGCAGACGGACCACACCAAGGGGTCCCGTCTCCATCCGAGAGTGACCAGCTTTCGCTCTCGCCGGGGTGCGCTGACCGACGCACAGCAGCAGGCTTGGGACCGTCAGTGGCCGCTCATCGGCGCCGACGTCTCGGACACACCGCTCGACGCGAACGCCTGGTTCGGACGCGAGGCACCCCTGATCATCGAGATCGGTTCGGGTACCGGCACCGCGACGGCCGCTATGGCCAAGGCGGAACCGCACGTGAACCTGATCGCGATCGAGGTGTACCGCCCCGGGCTCGCGCAGCTTCTCCAGCAGGTCGAACGCGAAGAAATTCCCAACGTGCGCGTACTGCGCGGTGACGCGATGGACGTACTCGAGAACATGGTCGCCCCCGAGTCCCTGACAGGCGTCCGGGTGTTCTTCCCGGATCCGTGGCCCAAGGCCCGCCATCACAAGCGTCGCCTCCTGCAGGGGCCGACGTTCTCGCTGATCGCCAACCGCCTCAAGCCCGGCGGAGTGCTGCACGTGGCAACCGATCACGCCGAGTACGCCGAATGGATCGAAGAAGCCGGCAATGCCGAGCCGCTGCTGACCGCACTCGACTGGGAGTCTCCGATGACCCACGAGCGTCCGGTCACCAAGTTCGAGGACAAAGCCCATAAGGTCGGAAGTGCAATCACCGAGCTTATATGGGGGAAGATCAGAGCATGAGCGTCAGCGAACAGCTATCCGACGACGTGACGTCGTCGGAATCTCCTCTCGACTTCGGTCGTGACTCCCGCCACCCCAAGCGGGTGCTTCTGGTCTGGGACGCCCCTAACCTCGACATGGGCCTCGGCGCCATCCTCGGTGGCCGGCCTACCGCCGCCTACCGGCCACGATTCGACGCTTTGGGTCGTTGGCTGCTCTCTCGCACCGCCGAACTGTCCGCACAGAACAGCGGCACGCTCGAGCCTGAAGCGACCGTCTTCACCAACATCGCGTCCGGCAGCGCCGACGTCGTTCGTCCTTGGGTCGAAGCCTTGCGTAACGTGGGTTTCGCGGTGTTCGCCAAGCCGAAGGTCGATGAAGACAGCGATGTCGATTCGGACATGCTCGAGCACATCGCGCTCCGGTACGGCGAGGGCCTCGCCGGAATCATGGTCGCGTCCGCCGACGGCCAAGCGTTCCGCGAACCTCTCGAGGACATCGCAGCAACCGGTATCCCGGTCCAGGTTCTCGGGTTCCGTGAACACGCCAGCTGGGCTGTGTCGTCCGATATCTTGGACTTCGTCGATCTCGAGGACATCCCAGGTGTCTTCCGTGAGCCTCTGCCACGGGTAAGCCTGGACACCCTGCCCGACGAGGGCGCCTGGTTGCAGCCGTTCCGACCGCTTTCTGCCCTGCTCATCGGGCGAAAAAGTGTTGCCGAGTAGGAGTTGATCAGTGTTCGCCAGCTGGGGAAGCATCGTCTATCGAGCCCGCTTCACCGTCATCGCTGTCATGGTGGCGGGGCTCCTCGGGCTCGCTGCGTACGGCCTGAGCCTGCAGGATCATCTCAGCCAGAGCGGCTGGGACGATCCGGGGTCGGAATCGGTAGAGGCTGCCAAACTCGCTGACGGCACGTTCGGACGCAGCACGACGGGTGACGTTCTGGCGCTGTACACGGCGCCGGAGGGCAAGACCGTCGACGACCCCGAGTTCCAAGCGAAGGTCATCGACAATCTGCAGCGACTCGTCGCCGACAACCCCGACCAGATCATGAAGATCAACGGCTCGTACTTCAAGGTCGACAACGGTCTCTCGGTGGCGGCCCTGGCGGACAAGACCAAGCAACACGCGGTCACCAGCATCGCGATCGCCGGAGACAACGACACCGCGGTGTCCAACAACTTCCGCGACGTCGAGTCGCAGTTCTACATCGACGGCGTCGACGTGCAACTCGCCGGCCTGCAACCTGTCGCGAATTCGCTCAACGACACGATGGCCAACGACATCAAGCGCATGGAAATGCTCGCGATTCCTGCTGTCGGTGTCCTGCTGTTCTTCGTCTTCGGTGGCGTCGTCGCTGCTGCCCTCCCGTTGATCGTCGGCGGTCTGACCGTCATCGGCGCCAACGGCATCATTCGACTGATCACCAACTTCACCGAGGTCAACGCGTTTGTTGCGCCCGTGGTCTCTCTGGTCGGCCTGGGTCTCGCGATCGACTACGGACTGTTCATCGTCAGCCGTTTCCGAGAAGAGATAGCCGAGGGGTACGACACCCCGACCGCTGTACGCCGAACGGTCATGACGGCGGGTAGAACGGTCATGTTCTCGGCGACCATGGTTGCCGTCAGCCTCGGCGGTCTGCTGTTGTTCCCGCAGGGCTTCCTCAAATCGGTGGCTTACGGCGCCATTGCTGCCGTCATGCTTGCCGCGATCTCGTCCATCACGATTCTTCCCGCTATTCTCGGCATTCTCGGCAAGCGGATCGACGCGCTGACCTTCAAGAAGCTGCGCCAGACCAAGACCAACGAGGAAATCGAGAACGGTTTCTGGGGCAAGCTCACCCGCTGGGTCATGCAGCATCCGCTCAAGGTCGCGGTCCCGATCGTCGCGGCTCTACTGCTGATGATCATTCCGCTGACGGGCATCAAGTTCGGCGGTATCAACGAGACGTACCTGCCCCCGGACAGCCCCACGCGTGTCGCGCAGGCGCAGTTCGACGAACTCTTCCCCGGCAATCGCACCGAGCCCGTTCGACTCGTCATCGAGGGAGCCGACAACACCACCCTCGGTCAGATTTCCAAGACCGCAAATGCTGCGCCGGGTCTGGTCGAGAAGTTCACCCCGGAGGTTGCGACGAAGGACGGTGTCAACGTCCTCAAGGCCGGTCTGACGGAGCGGAACGAGGCACGTCCCACCATCGACTATCTGCGGTCCGCGGACTGGCCCGAGGGCACAACTGTGCTGGTCGGCGGTACTCCGGCCATCGAGCAGGACAGCGTCGACGCATTGCTCGATCGTCTGCCGCTGATGGTCGTATCCGTCATCCTGCTGACGACCTTGCTGATGTTCTTGACGTTCGGCTCGCTCGTCCTGCCCATCAAGGCCGCATTGATGAGCGCGCTCGGACTGGGTTCGACGCTCGGAATCCTGACCTGGATCTTCATCGACGGGCACGGTTCCGGTCTCTTGAACTTCACGCCGGGACCGATCATGTCTCCCGTCCTGGTGTTGATCATCGCGATCGTCTACGGCCTGTCGACCGACTACGAAGTGTTCCTGCTCTCCCGCATGGTCGAAGCGCGAGCGCAGGGCGCGAGTACTACCGAATCCATCCGTATCGGCACGGCACATACCGGCCGGATCATCACCGCTGCCGCACTGATTCTGATCGTGGTCACCGGCGCATTCGGCTTGTCCGATCTGGTGATGATGAAATACATCTCCTACGGCATGATCTCCGCGCTGATCATCGACGCGACTCTCATCCGAATGTTCCTGGTCCCCGCGACCATGAAACTGCTCGGCGACGACTGCTGGTGGGCTCCGGCCTGGATGAAGCGGATCCAGCAGAAGATCGGGCTGGGCGAGCCGATCCTCGACAACGAGCTGGTACTCGCGAACGTCCCGCAGATCGCGCCTGTCGGTGCGATCGCCGGACCGGGGCAGCCGCGCAAGATCGAAGCGGCCTCGCGGGTCATGCCGCCGCCTGCCCCGGCTGCACAGCCGGAAAGCGGACCTCGCGTTCCCGATCCTCTCACCGAGCCCATTCCGCTCAGCGAAATGGCGATCAAGGCACCCAACACGGAGGCTCCCGCCGCCGAGAAGCCGGCACCGCGACGTCGTCTGGATATCGGGAGTGCAGCCAGCGCCCCCCAGAACCTGATCGAGGCACCTGTACCCAATCCCTCGTACCGGCCGCAACCGAATGCCAGCGACAAGCGCAGAAACCCCACGCCCGCTGCGCCGGCCGAGCGTCCCATCGAGAGTTGGTTGTCGGACCTGCGGGCCCGGGAACAGACTCCGCCGGCCTCACGTCCACTGCCGGTGGTCCGGACGCCTTCGCGGACAAACGGTTCGGCGACCAACGGTGCTGCCAGCAGCAGTTCAGGCTCCAACGGCGCGAGCCGGAACGGCTCCGCAAACGGTGCTACCAACGGCTCTGCAACAAACGGTTCAGCCCCGACCTCGGTGGAGGCGACCCCCCAGTCGCCGCCTCCACCGACCGCTCCGGAGCGTCGTAACGGGGTTTTCACGGATTCGCCTTCGCCTACCAACGAGCCCCGAGTCTCGGACGCCACCCCTGACGGCGACGACAACGCCACCGGCAGGCACCGGCCTGACGACGCAGGCGCCATCAGCGTGAGCGAGCTCATCGCTCGCCAGAAGCGAAGCTGACCTGCTCCTGCTCCTGCTTGGCGAAGGCTCGTGCATAACGTGTCCCGACCAGCAGGAGCAGCAAGCCGACCACCAGGAAGGCAACGCTACGCACCAGCCCACTGAGTGTGGCCAGGTCGAAGAGGAACAGCTTTGCCACGGCCGCACTGGTGAGAGCAAGCCCGGCTCCGAGCAAGACGCGAGCGTGCTGGCGGTTGTTCAATCCGAGCACCAGCGCTGACGTGGCGGCAAGCATCCAGACGATGGTTGCAACGCTGTGCCCGGCAACGAAACCGGTTGCACTGTCGAAAATTTCGACGCCGGATGAGACGAGCGCGCATGTCACCGCGTAGAGGACACCGAACCCTGCGGCCGCCCATAGAACCGCTGCATTCGAATCGGCAATCAACTTCAGTCGGTGAATCGCCCAGACCAGCATCACCAGTGCACCTATCGCCGTCAGGCTCGAGAGTGCCGTGATCGCACCGAGTTGCATGGATGCGGCGCGAGCGGTCGTCAACGCCTCCGGCGGAACCGTCGTGAGGTATCCGATCGATCCGATTGCCGCAAAGGCGGTTCCGAGTGCGAAGACGAAGCGCGAACCCGCATACAGCGAGACTCCGAGGAAGATCATTCCGACCGTGAGGATCAGCGGTACGACCAGAGATTCAGTCGCCCCGGAGAAGCAGCAGAGCAACAATGCGAGGGCGCCGGTTGCGCCCAGTCCGAATCGCAGTTGCGTCGGCAAAGGCTTGGCCGCCGCTGCAGCCGAAAGAAGTAGTGCCGCAGCAATTCCGTACAGCACTGCGGATTCGGTGCGCCCGAGCACGGCTCCGACGCTCATCAGCGGAAGGGACGAGACGACAAAGGTAGCGGTGGACCACGCCCCTGCAATGCCGTCACGCGAGGGCGAACCCGTCCACTGCATAACCATCGCGCAGCCGGCCCCCACGATTGCAACCACGCCGGCACTGATCACCAATTGCACTGCACTGTTACCGGATTCGCCGAAGATGGACTCCGACGCTATCGCTGCGAGCAGTGCGAGAACCACCGGTACGGTGCGCGCCATGCCCAGGTACTTCCAGTCACGACCGAGCTGGGCGGAGAATGTCGCCGACTGGATCGCGAAGAGGAAACCGATGAGGGTCAACGATATTCCCGACGTCAACACGGGAGCCAGGAGCGCTGCTCCCAGAACGATCATGAGCGCCAGCGATTCGGAATCCCACTTCACGGCGAGGGCAACGCCGGCGGCGGCGATTCCGAAGGCAATCACCACCGCGAGCGGTGTCGTCACCCAACCGTAGAGAACGGAGGCTGCGACGACATCGAGATACATCCCTGCAAAACCGGTGGCAGCCAGGGCAATTGCCCCCACTTTGCCCCCTGGTCGTCCGTGGACCCGCACCCCGGCAAACACCAAGGCGCCGGAAAGGAGCGCACCGCCGAGCACCCGCAGCGGAGGTCCGAAGAATCCGGCCTGCGCTGCAAGTACCAGCAGCATCACGACGCCGATCAGTGTGACGGCAACACCTGCCGCGGCCAGGAGTCGACTGATGACACCGTCGCGTTGCCACCAGGGCTGGCGAGGTGCCGCAACCGGATACGTCGGCGGCTGCCACGCGGGCACGCTCTGCTGAGGAGGCATTGGTGGCACCTGCGGCACCTGTGGCGCCGGAGCTGCGGGTGCCGGAACTACCGGCATGGGCGGGATCGCAGTAGCCGAGGCCAGCTGAGTCTGCAGGATCGACAGGTTCTGGCCCATGTGACGCAACTGCCGGCCGATGCTGTCGCACTCGGCCGAGAGGGCGGTCACCAGTCGCGGATCGACGGCGGAAGAGCTCGGTGTGGTCATGGCTTCGAGCTTGCTGCGTGGCCGAACCGATCAGATGAGTAGTACTACTCGATCAGCCTGGGGACTTCTCGTACTCAACTGAGGACACCTTCGACTGACAGCACCCTCGATTGACAGGGCATTAACGCCGAGGTGCCGCATTCCGCAATCGTTCGGACAGAAGCCGACCCGAAGTGTGAAGCGGAGCGGGATCCTGACGCGCCCGAGCAAGGACCAGCGCGCCCTCGAGTGCGGACAGAGCGAGAATTGCCTCGGACTCGGCGTCTTCGCGGGACCAACCGTCTGCCTCGAGGCGCTGAGCCAGCAGTGCGAGCCACGAGTTGTACCCGTCCGCACAAGCACCGCGGATGACCTCGGATTCGGTTGCGGCATCCAGTGTTGCCGTAGCCAGGGCGCATCCACGTTCGTAGTCCGAATCCGACAAACGCGCAGCCAATGCGGCGGCGAATGCCGAGATCGCGGTGGCTGCATCGGGTGAGCTCTCCAGCAGGTGCCGGATGAAATCGGCCATTGCCTCGCCACGTCGCCTCAGAGCCTCGCCTGCGAGTTCTTCCTTGCCGCCGGGAAAGTGAAAGTACAAGGAACCTTTGGTAGTCGCACTAGCCGAGAGAACTTCCGACACCCCCGTTCCGGCGTAGCCCTTCCGCTGCAACAAATCGGCAGCGGCATCGACCAACAAATCCCTCGTAGACATATGTTCAATATACCGATCAGTACACATATCGACAACACTTGAAGTGCATAAATTGTCAAAACCTTGCATCACTAGACCGATTGGTACATGATTCGGGAATCAACAAACCGGAGCGCGGCCAACGACGCTCACGACGACGAAGGACTGAATCGATGTCACCGAATTCCCCGAACAACACCACCACGACCGTCCTCGGACCGGACGAAGACCTCGGCGGGACCCTCGCGGCCACCGGCGTCCGGATGATGGTTCGTAGCAAACAAACCGAGGGAGGTTTCTCTCTTGTACAACACCGCATCGCTCCGCATTCGATGACCTCACCGGTCCATCGCCACAGCCGGGAAGACGAGTACACGGTGGTTCAAAGTGGCCGCGTCGCAGCGATGGTCGGAGACGAGGTCGTCTACGCGGAGACCGGCGCCATGATCTTCAAACCGCGTGGCCAGTGGCACGCCGTGTGGAATCCCGACGACGCTCCAGCGCGGATTCTCGAAATCATCACGCCCGGAGGAATGGAAGACCTGTTCGAACTGATGCCGAAACTACTGGCCGAAGCAGGTTCCGCCGCGGAATCGGTTGCAGCGCGGGTAGAAGCAGACTTCGGGATCGAATTCGATCTCGTTGCCACCGCCGAGATCGCACAGACACACGGTGTGGGATTCGGCATCGAAAGTCACTGACCGACTGTCAGCACCTACCGATCGAAGGAAGATTCATGCTTGTACTCACCGGAGCAGAAGACCTCAGCGCCAACCTGAACCAAGAGCTGGGCGTCAGCGACTGGCACGATGTCACCCAGGAGTCCATCGACGAGTTCGCCCGGGTCACCGGCGACGATCAGTGGATTCACGTCGATGTGGATCGCGCGAAGGAGTCACCGTTCGGCGGAACCATCGCGCACGGCAACTACACGCTCTCACTCGGCCCCAAGTTCTCGTACGCAATGTTCTCGCTCGAAGGTTTTGCGTTTGCTCTCAACTGCGGATTCGACAAGGTCAGGTTGCCTGCTCCGCTTCCGGTCGGCTCTCGTGTCCGCATGCGCGCAACGTTGAGCAAAGTCGAACCGATCAACGGCGGTGTCCAGATCACGGTGACGCAGACGTTCGAACGAGAACACGGTGACAAGCCCGTGTGCGTCGCCGAGATGTTGACCCGCGCGTATCACTGAAAGGTCAGGAGCCGAACATCTTTCGGATCGTGGTACCGAAGGGATGCTTCGCGGTGACACTGCCGAATCGCACCTTGCCGTGCACCACCAGATGCAGCGGGCCCATCTGTGGGCCGGACCGAACCTTGTTCGACGCGCTTCCCCCGACTGCCTCGACACCGTTCATGTCCACCGTCGCCTCTTCGGGAACGATCAGTGAAATCGAGCTGGCGTAGTCGTCGATCGAGATGTTCACGACCTGCGTCTGCATCACCGCGCGCGTGAAATCGATAGTCACACTGGACATTCTGGTGTCGACCACGACAGCTGGTGGAACGATCCAGGCACCGTTCCGCGTCACCGTCGCCATTCGTCCACGGATCACGGCAGCATTTGCCGCTCCGTAAGTACCTACAACCGGAGCCCCGACGGGAGCGCGGTAAGGCGGGCTCGGGTGAACCGGCGGCGGTTGGGGTTGGTACGTCGGCGCCGGGTAGGGCTGGCCTTGGTACATCGGCTGACCCGCATTGGGATACGCGGGTGGGTCGTAGTCGGAGATCAGTGTGATGCCCGGAAGATCGGCGAGAACCGAGTTGAGCTCACCTCGTGTCTTTGCGGCCAAGGCAGTGTCCATGCGCTCGGTGAACTCACCGAGCGAGAGCATCCCTTGACCGACAGCTTTCTGCAGCAGCTCGCCGACATGCTCTCGTTCGGCATCGGATACGCGTAGATTCCTGGCCTCCATGATTTCCAGGATAAACGTTATTCGAGACCTTGTTCTATCGCGTATCGCGTGAGCTCGACGCGATTGGCCAACTGAAGCTTCCGAAGCGTTGCCTGCACATGGTTTTCGACGGTCCGGTGGCTGAGCGAGAGCCTCGTGGCGATCTGTTTTGCGCTCAGCCCCTTGGCGACAAGACGGAGCACTTCGGTCTCACGGTCGGTGAGCCGAGGCAGCTCGGGTGCGCGATCGTCGGCCGGTGCCGTCGACATCCGGCGGTACTCACCGAGCACCAATCCGGCGAGGCCGGGGGTGAAGACGGCTTGTCCGTCGAATGTCGCTCGCACGGCCTCGAGCAGTTCCGCCACCGAAGCACTCTTGACCAGGTAACCCGACGCTCCGGCTTTGACCGCGTCGAGGACGTCGTCACGTTCGGCAGAGGCCGAAAGCACCAGTACCTTGCTCTTCGGCGAAACCTCGAGAACTGCGGTGGTGGCGTCGGCACCGTTTCCGTCCGGCAGGTTCATGTCCATCAGAACCACCGCCGGTTGCACGGCGGCGGCCCGGCGGCGCGCACTCTCGACACCCTCCGCCGTGGCGCTCACGGTGAAGCCGGCAGCTTCGAGGTCCCGGGAGACACCGTCGCGCCACATCGGGTGATCGTCGACGACCATCACCGTCACCGGATTCTCGCCATGTTCGTCAGCCGCGCTCACTTTTCCCCTTCGGAACGTTGATCTCCCATTCGGTGCCCTCCCCCGGCCCGGTTTGCAGGACTGCAGTGCCGCCGAGCACCTGCACTCGGCCGAGAATGGACTTCGATACTCCCATGCGGCCTTCGGCTTCGGCCTGCGCCAAGCGACCCTCGGGGATTCCGACGCCGTCGTCGCGGATGCTGACGATCACCTCGTCCGGCAAATCTTCGAGCAATACGTATGCCTTCGCCGCGGGCCCGGCGTGCAGCCCGACATTGGACAGAGCATTGTCGACGATGGCTGCCAGTTCGATGGCTCGATCACGCTCGATCACGACGGGGTGCGCGGGCGTCGACACCGACACCGACGTGCTTGCCTGCGTGGTCAGCAGCGGACACAGATCCACTGTCTGTCCGCCGACGTCTGCCGCGGCGCCCGAAACCTGCTCGGAGATCAGCATTCTCAAGGCGACCTCCTGCTCACCGGCCAGAGCAGCCAGTTCAGCTGCCTCGCCGCCGAGTGCCGCACCTCGCCTGCGCACCATCGCCAGCACCTGCAGAACGCCGTCGTGTACTTCGCGTGCCAAACGCTCGCGCTCTTCGGTGGCCGCCGCCAGACGGACGGCTTGCTCGAGTTGTCGATGCGAGCGCCGAGCGGTGGTGGTGGCCAAGCCCAACGCCAGGCCGACCGATACGAGCACGGGAGCCGTCGCATCGCGCCAGAGGTCCAGGTTGACCTGGTCGCGGATGATCGCGCTGGCCGCCGAGATGACAACTCCGGACGCCATACCGAGCCACGGCCCGCCGAGAATTGCCGCGGAGATGACCGCGTTGGTGGCCCACAGCGTGGTGGGCAGCGTCTGGTGATTCTGATACCACTCGTGGTCGGAGACCAGCCTCGTCGACGCCATCAGCAAGATGACGACCACCTGATCGGCGATCACCACCTGATACCGCGGCAGCTTCTTCCCGAACAAAGCACCGGATGTCCCGAGCAACAGTGCCGACACCCCGGTCCACACGGCCATCAGAGCGACGACGAACCAGCTGAGCCGAGAGTTGGTGTAGTCGGAGGCCGAGGCGAACTGGTAGCTGATCGCGTACACCAGCGTGACGAGCCGAAATGCCTGCGCCGCCCGCCACAGCGGGGCATCAGGGTCGGTGTCGACGCCCGACGCCTCGCGAACGGTCGGCTGATAGTGCAGCCGACGACGGCGGGTGGGGTCAGTCATCGGGAGGGGTGGGGTTCACGATGCGAGGCTCGGCGCGCGGCTCGTCGGGTTCGGCGGGGAACAGTGGGGTTTCCGGATCTTCGACGTGCAGTTCGGCGTACGCGATGTCCGGGTCGTCGGCGAGGAGGGAACGAATAGCGGTATTCAGGACCGCGACGATCGGGACAGCCAAGAGCCCGCCGACGATTCCAGCGAGAACGATGCCCGTTGTAATGGCGAGAACGACTGCCAGCGGATGCAGGCGAACAGCGCGACCCAACAACAGCGGTTGCATCACGTGCGCTTCGAGCTGCATGACGCCGATGATGATGCCGAGGACGATCAGCGCCGTCAGGAAACCCTTCGTGACCAGAGCGACAAGCACCGCGAGAAAACCGGTCAGAAATGCACCGACGATCGGAATGAACGCGCCGATGAACACCAACGACGCCAGCGGCAGGGCGAGCGGCACCCCGAGGATCGCCAGGCCGGCACCGATACCGATCGCGTCGGCGGCGGCAACCGCGACCGTGGCGCGCACGTAGCCGATCAGCGACCCGAAACCTGCAGAACCGGCGATCCGTACGCGACGACGCGCGTCGGTGGGAACGATCCGGGTGACGAACTGCCAGATCTGATCGCCGCCGTAGAGGAAGAAGATGAGAGTGAACAACGTCAGCAATGCCCCGGTGAAGATCTCGCCGATTACTGTCGCCGTGGTCAAGGCGCCGCTGGTCAGGGACTCACGATTGGATTGCACCGACTTGACGACCGAATCACCTGCCTGGCGGATCTGATCCTCGCTGAAGTGCAGCGGACCGCTGGTGAGCCAGTTCTGAATTTGCGTGACGCTGGCCGTGAACTGGTCGGTGAGCTGGGGCAACCCGTCGATGAACTGCTCGACGACAAACGTCATGATTCCCGCGACCAGCCCGATCGAGGCAAGCAGAACGACGATGACGGCCGCCGAGCGGGGAACACCCCACACCTGTAGCCGATCGACAATCGGGATCAGCAGAGCTGATGCCAGCAGAGCCAGCCCCACCGGGATGAGCACGGTTTCGAGGCGGAGTACGACGTACCCGAGAACCAACAGTCCGGCGAAGATCACAATGAGGCGCCACGACCATTCCGCAGCGATGCGCACGCCGGGATGCACCGCCCGAGCGTCGGCGGAGATGGGTTTGTTCATCCTCGATGCTCGCTCCGCACGCCCCCTGTTTGCGTTCACATCGCGAGCCTAACCGGCCCGGCCGACACAGGTGAGCGGACGAATAATCGGACGCGCGTACCAACACTTCGACCTCTGCCAGCTAAATTGAACCCTGTGCGGGCCTCATACAGAGCAATAGCGGTGACCATCCGCAGCCGGTGGCCCCTCTATATGCTCTCCATGCTCGCAGCCAATCTGATCGGCGCGGTACTGGTCTTTGCCTTCGTCCGGTACGGCGTGCCGATCCAGGAGTCCGACGCGATAGTTGCCGACCGGGTCCGCAACTTCGCGATCTTCGGCGTGTACCTGGCATTCGCCGGCGCCGTCAGCCTCACGGCGGCGGCGATGATGTTGAAGTCGGTCATTCGCTGGCGGTTGCGCGGGGGTCCACCCACGAGGTCCGAGCAGATGGCGGCACTGCACGCGCCGCTTCGCCAGGCCATCGTCCACCTGGTGCTGTGGATTCTGGGCGGCATCATCTTCGTGTTCCTGACCATCACCGAGATGCCCGGACTCGCGATCGCCGTGATCGTGACGGTCTGCATGGCCGCGACCACGACCTTCGGGTTCACCTACATGCTCGGTGAGCGCATTTTGCGTCCGGTCGCCGCCCAGGCCTTGAGCGAGGGCGAATTCGATCGGACCATGGCGCCTGGCGTCGGAAGCCGGCTGGCGATGACCTGGGGTCTCGGCACGCTGATGCCCGTCGCAGGCATCATCTTGCTGTGCTCGACGCAGCTCACGACCGATCTCGAGTTCTCCCCCGACTCGCTCGCGTGGGCGATCCTGCTCATCTCGATCATGGCGATCGTGCAGGCCTTTGCGCTGTCGATGCTGACGGCTACCCAGATCTCCGATCCGATCCGCCAACTGCGACGCGCCATCGAGCGGGTGCAGCGCGGCGCCACCGACGTACGCGTCGAGGTGTTCGACGGCAGTGAGATCGGCCGGCTGCAGGTCGGCTTCAACCGCATGATGAAAGAGTCCGACGAGCGTCGTCTGCTGCGTGAGCTGTTCGGTCAGCACGTCGGCGAGGACGTGGCCCGGCGCGCGTTGAAGTTCGGTACCGAGCTGGGCGGCGAAACTCGATTCGTGGCAGTTCTGTTCGTCGACATGGTCGGATCAACCGGTGCCGCGGCCGAGCGCCCGCCGGGTGAAGTGGTCGAACTGCTCAACGAGTTCTTCCGTGTGGTCGTCGACGTCATCGATCGTCACCATGGTTTTGTCAACAAGTTCATGGGTGATGCGGCACTCGCCATCTTCGGTGCACCACTAGATCGGCCCGACGCTCCGACTGCGGCCTTGGCGGCGGCTCGCGAGCTGCGGTTCAAGCTCAACGACATCACCGGCCTCGACGTCGGAATCGGTGTGAGCGCGGGGCTCGCGGTCGCCGGCAACATCGGTGCTGCCGAACGTTTCGAGTACACCGTGATCGGTGATCCGGTCAACGAGGCGTCACGGCTCACCGAGCTCGCGAAACTTCGGCCCAGCCGGGTGCTGGCGTCGACGAGCGCGTTGTACTTCGCCGACGAAGAGGAACAGGCCGAGTGGGAACTCGGCGAGCAAGTCCAACTGCGTGGGCGCCGACGACTGACGCATCTGGCGTGGCCCGAAAAGTATCCAGAGGTCGATCCGGATCAAATTGGTTAGGGTGAGTCGATGGCTCAGCCTGGAAACACCCCACGGCGACTGAGACGACCACGCTCGCCCGTGGGCGAGACCAGTCGGTCCACAGGGCGCTTCTGGTGGCTGAAGTGGCTGCTCGGGGTGGCTCTGATCGCTCTTCTGATCGTCGAGGGAATCATCCTGTGGCCCCGATTCAATGAGTACTGGCAAGCGCTCACCGAGATTCACTGGGGTTGGGTGGCTGCCTGTGTGGCGGCCCAGGCATTGTCGCTCAGTGGATACGCGTCCGTTCAGCAACGTCTTCTCAATGCGGCCGGCGTGGTCGCTGGTCACGTCAAGAACCTCTCGGTCATTTACGCCAGCACGGCGATGGCGCTGACGTTGCCTGCCGGCCAGGTCTTCTCGACCGCATTCACCTACAAGCAGACTCGAAAGTGGGGGGCGACGCCGGTAGTCGCGTCGTGGCAGTTGGCAATGTGCGGTGTCATAGCCGCTGCCACTTTGGCACTCCTCGGCGCCACCGGCGCAATAGCATTCGGCACCAAGGTCAGCCCGGTGACGCTGACGATTTCGCTCGTCGGCATGGCAGCGCTGTTCCTGGCGTTGCGATACATAGCCCAGAATCCCGGCAGCATCGAGCGCATCGGGCACCGAGTTCTGGCGCTGTACAACCGTTCCCGCAAAAACCCGGCCGGGCGCGGCATGCACCGTTGGTCCGAAATCCTCAAGCAACTGGACTCGGTTGAACTGAGCCGCACCGACACCGCGATTGCCTTCGGATGGTCGGCCGTTCACCGAGCTGCCGACGTCCTCTGTCTCGGTTTCGCTTGTTGGGCCGTGGGAGCCGATCCGTCGTTCGCCGGTCTGCTGATCGCATTCACGGCGGCAAAAGCGGTGGGCAGTATTCCACTCTTGCCGGGCGGTTTCGGCGCCGTCGAACCCGTACTCGCCACAACGCTGACCGCTGCCGGCTCCACCTTGGCGCAGGCCGCAGCAGCGGTAGTCGTTTATCGGATAGTCAGTTTCGTTATCGTCGCACTGGTGGGATGGCTCGTCTTCCTTGTGTCGTTCCGTGCAACCCACCACGAAGACCTCGAGATGGACCTCGAGTTCGAACGCCGCGAACAGCCGGGCGTCTAGCGTCGCAACGCTGCCGCCATGTCGTCGAGGTGTGCCCGGCTGATCCGTACGGCTGCCTCCGCGTCGCCGGCTTCGATGGCGTCCACCAACATTCGATGCTCGTCCGCATCGGGCTGGCTGTGTGGATGCAGGTCCAGAACCGCGATCAACTCGATCAACGCAGCCCGCAGACGCGGTACAAAGGTCTCGAAGAGTTCCGACAGCACGGGATTGTGTGCCGCGTCCACCACTGCTCGGTGGACGGCGATGTCGGCGTCGACGAACGCTGCGTCGCCAGAGTGCGCTGCGGCAGTTCTACCGTCGAGCGCTTGCCGCAGAGCCGCGACGTCAACGGCATCGCGCCGCTGCGCGGCGAGGCGAGCTGCTTCGATCTCGACCGCGTTGCGCACCTCGACGACGTGAAGGATCGCCTCGGCTTCGAGCACTCGGGGCCACTGATCCGGAGGCGTCGTACTCCGTAGGAAGACCCCGGCGCCCTGCCGCGATTCGAGCATGCCGAGGCCCGCGAGAGTCCGCACTGCTTCCCTGATAGTGGACCGCCCGATACCCAACTGCGCAGCAAGAGTGGTTTCACCTGGAAGTTTGGCGCCGACTTCCCATTCACCGCTCACGATCCGCGCGCGTAGCAACTCCGCGGCCTGGTCGGTGAGCAGCCGACGCTCGACGATCGGGGACACGTGAACTCCTCAGGTTGTCTGATAAGTAATTTCGTTCTAGTGTAGCCCGCATGGCTACAGGAGCACTCCTTCTCGACTGCCGCGGCGGGGCCTGAAAGACCGGCACCCCTCCGCGGGGTTTCGCCATGCCGGTCTCTCGACTCGACCGCAGGAGAAACCGAAGATGAGTACTACCCGCGCCAACCGCTGGAACAACCAGAAACCGTCACCCATGCCGTCCGAGCGCTATCGCGCCGCGTGGGATCGCGTCGACATTCCGACTTTCGAGCGGACGTGGCCGTCCAATCGCACCACCGCGGCGCCCCTGTGGGTGCCCGTCGATCTGCGTGACGGCAACCAAGCCCTCGCAGAACCGATGGACCCCGAACGCAAGCGTCGAATGTTCGAACTGATGGTGGCGATCGGCTACAAGGAAATCGAGGTCGGCTACCCCTCCGCGAGTCAGACCGATTTCGATTTCGTTCGCGACCTGGTGCGCTTCGATCTCGTTCCCGACGACGTCACTATCGTCGTATTCACTGCCGCGCGTACGGATTTGATCGAACGGACATATCAATCGATCGAGGGGCTGCCTGACGCGGTCGTCCACATGTACACGGCGACTGCGCCGACGTGGAGAAACGTCGTTCTCGGCAAGGAGCGAGAAGAGTTGCACGACATGATTTTCCGCGCCGCGCAAGACGTTGCTCGTGGCGGCGAAGGCCACGACGGCTGGCGATTCGAGTTCTCACCCGAGGTCTTCAACCTCACCGAACCCGACTACATCCTGCAGGTCTGCGACAGTCTCACCGAACTCTGGGACGCCAGCCCCGATCGCCCGGTCATCCACAACCTCCCTGCCACAGTCGAAATCGCCACCCCCAACATCTATGCCGATCAGATCGAATACATGCACCAGAATCTGGCCCGACGCGATTCGGTGATCCTCTCGGTCCACCCGCACAACGACCGCGGCACCGGCGTTGCGTGCGCCGAACTGGCAGTGCTGGCCGGCGCGCAGCGCGTCGAGGGATGCCTGTTCGGCAACGGCGAGCGGACGGGCAACGTCGACCTGGTCACACTGGGGCTGAATCTGCATGCACAGGGCGTCGATCCGGAAATCGACTTCTCCGACATCGACAAGATCCGTCGAACGGTGGAGTACTGCAACAGAATTCCCGTCCACGAACGCCACCCGTACGGCGGCGATCTCGTGTACACGGCATTTTCCGGAACCCACCAGGACGCGATCAAGAAGGGCTTCGCGCATCACTACGAGAGCGCGGAGGCTGCCGGCGTCGATCCGGGATCGGCGCCGTGGGCGGTCCCTTACCTGCCGATCGACCCCGTCGACGTCGGCCGCGACTACCAGGCGGTCATTCGTGTGAACAGCCAGTCGGGCAAGGGCGGAATCGCATATCTGCTGCAGACCGAGTACGGGGTCGAACTCCCCCGGCGCCTGCAGATCGACTTCGCCTCGCGGGTGCAGCTCGAAACCGACGACTCGGGCACCGAAATGACTGCCGACCAACTGTGGAAACTGCTGCTGCGCGAGTACGGGTACAACGGAGGAGTGCGTCGGTACTCACTGGAACACACCGCCGACGGTGATCAGTTGTTCGTTGCCATCGATCGCGACGGGCGCGAGGTCACCGCCGCGGCCAGTGCGTCCGGGCCGGTCGAGGCATTGAGCAAAATCCTGACCGAACAGGGCTCAGCCGTCGAGGTTGTCTCGCTCACCCAGCATTCACTGCCCCGCAACCCGAATTCTTCCGGGAGTGCGAATTCGGCAGTCACCATTGCAGAGTGCGTGGTGAACGCCGAAGGGCGCTGGGGCATTGCGGTGCATCAGTCGGTGACAGCGTCGGCGCTTCACGCGGTCTACGCCGCAAGCACAAACACTGTGATGCAGCTCACATGATCTTGCGGAAGGATTTCCTGGGGTCCATAGTTGAAGCTACAAGAACTTGAACATTCAACTACTTATTCAGGAGCTTCCATGACCACCGCAACCTTGCCCGCATTGACCGCCGGAACCTGGGTCATCGACACCGTCCACTCCACTGTCGGATTCTCGGTTCGCCACCTCATGGTTTCCAAGGTTCGTGGAACGTTCGACGAGTTCTCCGGAACGATCACCGTTGCCGAAGACGGAACCCCCGCCGTCGAGGCCGAGATTTCCGTGGACTCCATCAACACCAAGAACGAGCAGCGCGACGGCCACATCAAGTCCGCTGACTTCTTCGACGTCGAGAAGTTCCCGAAGGCCACCTTCAAGTCCACCGCAGTGCGATCCAAGGGCAGCGACTTCGTCCTCGCCGGCGACTTCACGCTCCACGGCGTCACCCGCGAGGTCGAGCTGAACCTCGAGTTCAACGGCGTCAACCCGGGCATGGGCCAGGGCCCCGTCGCCGGATTCGAGGCCACCACCGTCATCAACCGCAAGGACTTCGACATCTCCATCGAGATGCCCCTCGAAGGCGGCGGAGCAGTTGTCGGCGACAAGATCACGATCACCCTCGAGATCGAAGCCGGCCTCCAGGCCTAACAGCACTGTGCGCCTTTATTAACCGCCCGCGGTTAATAAAGGCGCACAGTCGTATGGTGTGAGCGTGAAGAAGTACGCACCATTCCTGCTGATCGACGCCATTCTTGTCATAATCTTCTGCGCGATAGGGCGCCGTACCCACGAAGAAGCCAATGCGCTCGCCGGTCTGGCGAAGACATCCTGGCCCTTCCTGACCGGCCTGGTGATCGGATGGGCTGCCACGTTCGCGCTCTACCGCGACAAGTTCAACGCCGTTCTCCTTGTTCCCACCGGCGTTGTCGTTTGGCTCGGCGCCGTCGTCTTCGGGATGATCCTGCGAGTGTTGAGTGGCCAGGGCACCCAGTTCAGCTTCATCGTCGTCGCGACGCTGGTCCTCGGCGCGTTCCTTCTCGGTTGGCGCGCACTCGCTCCGCTGGTAGTGAAAATCCGCACCAAGTCGTAACCAAACTCCACGGCTCGGAACCACCCGAAATGCCCGAGCACGTAGGACACTTTTCGGATGAGCAACACTACGGAGCCCGTCGAACGTAGCGAGAAGGAAGACCGGGGGTTCTTCGGCCAACCCTTTGCGCTGGCGAACCTGTTCGGCGTCGAGATGTGGGAGAGATTCTCCTTCTACGGGATGCAAGGCATCCTCATCTACTACCTGTACTACAGCGTCAGCGACGGCGGCCTCGGCATCAGCCAGGCGGCAGCGACCAGCATCGTCGGCGCGTACGGCGGCACCGTCTACCTGTCGACGATTCTCGGGGCGTGGGTGGCCGACCGACTGCTCGGCTCCGAGCGCACGCTCTTCTACAGTGCTTCGCTGGTGATGGCCGGCCACATCGCACTGTCGGTTCTTCCCGGCATGTGGGGTGTCGGCGTCGGCCTCGTCATGGTCGCCTTCGGCAGCGGCGGCTTGAAGGCCAATGCGACCTCTCTGGTCGGAGATCTCTATTCCGAACAGGATGTTCGCCGCGACGCCGGATTCTCCATCTTCTACATGGGCATCAACATCGGCGGTCTTGTCGGTCCGCTGCTCACCGGAGCCGTCCAGGACGCCTGGGGATTCCACGCCGGTTTTGCTCTCGCTGCCGTCGGCATGGCGCTCGGCCTGATCCAGTACACGCTGGGCCGCAAGCATCTTCACGGAATCGGTGCCGAACCCGGCAACCCGTTGCCCGCGGACAAGCGCGCACTCTACATCGGGATCGGCATTGCCGCGATCGTCGTCGTCGCGGTCGCCTCCGTCACCGGCTTGATCACGGCGGACAACATGTCCGACGTCGTTGTCGGACTCACGATCGTCGCGTCGGTCGGTTACTTCCTCCTCATGCTCACCAGCAAGAAGGTCACCAAGGTCGAACGCAGTCGAGTCTTTGCATTCATCCCGATGTTCATCGCGAGCGCGGCCTTCTGGTCGCTGTTTCAGCAGCAGTTCACCACCGTGCCGGTGATCTCAGACAAGCTCCTGGACCGCAATCTCTTCGGTTGGGACTTCCCGCCGACGTGGGTGCAGTCGATCAATCCGGTGTTCATCATCATCTTTGCCGGTGTGTTCGCAGCGATGTGGACCAAACTCGGTGACCGTCAGCCGTCGTCGCCGATCAAGTTCGCGCTCGGTACCGGCACGATGGGTCTGGCGTTCCTGGCGTTCATCCCGATCACCGGGGGCGGACCGAACAGTGCACCGCTCCTCGGCCTTGCCGGTGTGCTTCTGCTCTTCACCTTCGCCGAACTCTTCCTGTCCCCCGTCGGCCTTTCCCTTGCAACCAAACTCGCGCCCGAGCATTTCCACACTCAGATGGTGGCGTTGTTCTTCTTGTCCGTTGCATTGGGTTCTTCGATGGCGGGAACCTTGGCCGGTTACTTCGACATCGACGACAGTCGCCCGTTCTTCCTGATCATCGGTTTCTCGTCGATCGGAATCGGAGTGATTCTTGCTCTTGCCTCGCCGTGGATCAAGAAGCTGATGCAGGGCGTGAAGTAGACGGGCTCACTTCACCCACAACCACAGAGCCAACACGAATCCCGCTATCGCTACTGCCACACGCAGTACCGATGGCGGGATTTTCTTGACGACGGGCGGGCCACACCAACCTCCGGCCAACGCGCCGAGCGCCATCGCCAACGCGGCCACCCAATGCACCTGTCCGGAGAAGGCGAAGATGAGTGCAGCCACAAGATTGGCGATGCCGAGAAAGAAACTCTTCAGGATCGTTGCACGCCACACCGTTTCGGAAGTGAGGATGAGCGTCGCAGCCAGGAAGATGACGCCGGCACCGGCACCGAAATAGCCGCCGTATACCGCGACGGCGAACAGTGCTGCGGAGTAGATTCCGGGGCGGTCACCGCCGCCGGACAACTCACGAATCTTCGGTTGCAGCAGCAGCGCGAGCGAGGCGAACACGACCATCGCCGGCACAACGGATTCAAACGAACCTTCCGGTGCCAGCCACAGTATGAGGGCACCGATGATGCCACCGGCCGCCGAATAGAGAGACCAGCGAACAAGTTTCGGACCGGTATCGGCAACTTCACGGGACGAGTTCGCCAACGCTCCGACGCCGACGGCCACCAACGCGACGGTATTGGTCATGTTCGCGCTGACCGGTGAGAGCCCGACACTCAGCAGCGCCGGATAAGAAACGATCGATGCAAGACCGGTGACAAAACCGACTAGACCGCTGAAGAATCCCGCTACGACGAGGAAAAGGAAATCGAGCAGGTTCACGAACCAGGAATCTACTCGCGGTGCCCGGTACTACTTGTCGGCAGGCTTGCCGAGTTCCTGGAAGAGCTTGTCCGTCATCTGCATTGCTCGATCGCCGCCGTCGGCGTCTGCGACGAACACTGCGAACGCGAAGTCTCCGCGTGATCCGTAGAACCAGCGATCGTCACCGCTCGCTGCACCGGCCGCCATCATGTCCGGGTACCCAGCCAGTCCGCCGGCGCCTCGCATGGCGTCACGCAGACGATTGTTGACGTCGCCGGGCAATGCCGTCGGCGTGACGTCGGCGGTAGCCGGTTGTCCGAAGACCATCATCGGCATCGGGGCACTGCCGCGGGCAATCGATGCCGCGAGCATCGCCATTCCGAACGGAGTTACCGTCGGTGCGCTCGCGTCGTTGGACGTCTTGTTGGCCATGACGTTGTTCATCGCCTGGTCCACGCCGGGGCGGTTCGCGGCAAGCACTGCTGTCTGCTGTTCGAGTCCCTGAATGTGGAAGCCGTTGCCGAGTCCGAGTTGCTGCCCGGTGTCGGCCAACTGTTCGGGTGACACAGATCCGGGGTCGACGCCGTTCTGCATCGACGATGCGAGACGGACCAGATCGAGGGCGCCGCCGGCCGGGCGCAACCCGGTGAAGGCGATCGGGCCCTGTTCGATGGCCTGATTGTTCTGTGCGGCAGCCAGAATGGCGCCGTCCGACGGGCGGATCGCGACGATGGCCGCAGGAGTACCTGCACTGACGACAGCTTCGATCGCGGCGAGTTGAGCGTGCGAATCGAGGGTCGCGGCGACGTCGGGGCCGGGAGGTCCCTGGAAGCCGGCTTGCTTGATCGGGAATCCGTTGGGCTCGACCAGATTGACCGCCCAGCCGGCGGTGGCGTCGCGATTGGCCTGCCACACGGTCCGCAGTGGGTCCAGCAACGGCGAGTTGATGCGACGGTCGGAGGCGATCAGCTTGGGTGTCTTGACCACGACGACACCGGGGATCGCAAAATCGCTTTCCAGGTAGGCGTAGTCGGGATCGCGGAGCAGTACGGCGGTGACGGGCTTGCCGGGGTTTGCGGCGAGGTCGGCCAACATCGACTCCGAAGTGACCAACGGTGCGACAGGTTCGAGCACCGTGGCGAGGCGACGAGTGGTGTCGACGGGGTCCGGCATGGTGGCCGGGTCGAGAGTGATCGCGTTGATGGTCTGCTCGTTCATGAGCAGGGTGCCGGTGCTGTCGACTACCTTCGGCGGCGCTGCGTCCGTGCGGGTGTACGAAACGGTGCGACCGTTGCCGAGGTCGGGGACGAGGACCGACGGGTCCCAGGACACACGCCAGCCGACCGACAGATCACGAACCTCACCCTGCGACTGGTAGCTCCAGTCCTTGCCTTCGCCGAAGTTCCAGGACGCGTCGAGTGTAAAGAGTCCGGAGTCGCTACCCAGATCCATGACCTGAGCGACGTCGAAGTCGGTGGACTTGGCGGCCAGTCCGTCGAACATCTGCTGGATCGACGGCCGCGCCGCGTTGGGGTACGACGTGAGCGCCGCGGCAGCTTCGGCGTCGTGGTTGTTGAGGGCGGTGACGAAGTCCTCCACCACCGAGGCGGCGTCGGATTTCTTCTCCCCACCGATGACACACGACGCGAGCGCCACTGTCAGAACGACAGCAGTTATCGACGCAACGACATATTTTCCACGACGGTTGTGCTGTCCTCCGGGCCCCATGCATGTAACTCTTTACTTCTGTCACACGAGTAACAAGCACGGGATGCCTACGAACGTGTCACGGTTGAGCTACGACGGTGTGATCCAACTGCAACGGAAAACAGGTTTCAGCGCAGAAAAGTGCCCGCTACCTGCACTGCAGGCGAAGAGCTGTCCGCACCCGCGATGAATACCGCAAATGCGAGGTCTCCCTTGATTCCGACAAACCACCCATGTGCCGGGCCACCCTCGGTTTCGGCCGTGCCGGTCTTGCCGAGAAGCCCCGGAATGTCCTGCAACGACGTCGCCGTACCGCCTGTGACGGTCTCGCGCATCATCACCCGCAACTGTTCGGTCACCTCCGCGGGAGCCGGTACAACGGTCTGATCTGCCACGCCGGGCTGTCCCTTGACCAACATCGGCGCGGGTGTCGTTCCGTTGGCGATCGAGGCCGCCACGAGAGCCATCCCGAAGGGCGTGGCGGTCACCGTGCCCTGTCCGATCGCGGACTCGACGCGTTCGGCGGGGGTGTTCGCGTCAGGGACGTTGCCCGTCACCGTCGTGAGTCCGGGGGTGACGTAGTCGACGCCGAGCCCGAACTGCAGCGCCGCCTTGTGCAAAGCATCGGCGGGCAGACCGACGGCCATCCTCGCCATTGTGGTGTTGCACGACTTCGCGAACGCGGTGTGCAGCGGAACCGATCCGAGGTCGAACTCGTCGTCGTTGGGAATCTGACGGCCCTCGATGTTCTCGGTACCCGGGCACGGCAGAACGGTGTCCGGTGTAGCGACACCGGCTTGCAGGGCCGCGGACGTCGTCACGGTCTTGAACGTCGAACCCGGTGGGTACAGGCCGGTCAGAGCGATCGGGCCCTGTGCGTCGGCGGGGGCGTTCTGGGCCACCGCCAACACCGCTCCGGTCGACGGCTGCAGCGCAACGATCGCCGCCTGTTGTGTCACCCCGGCGAGCGCATTCTCGGCCGCGAGTTGCATCGGTCGGTCGATCGTTGTCGCGATGTTCGGAGCAACCGGCCCGTCTTGGCCGGCGACGGTGGTGACGGTTCCGTTCTGCTTCACCTGCTGTACCGCCCAGCCCGCGGACTTGTCCTGCCCCTCCTGCCACAGATCGGACAACCCACTGAAAGTCGGCGACGCCAGAGTTTTGTCCACCGAGAGCAACCGAGCCTGCGGCGCCAAGCTCACTCCGGGAATCGCCGCCAACCTCTCCTCGATCGGTGCAAGATCCTCGGCCCGCAAAGTGATTGCGGTGACCGGCTTCCCACTTGCCGACGCAAGATCGCCGCTCAGCGATGCCGCCGTGATCGTCGGTGCGACGGGCGAGAGAAGGGCCGCCACGGCTGCCGTGTCCACCGGGGGCACCGCGGCGGAATCGAGATTGACCAGCGTCACCACCTGCTGCTCCATGATCGGCTGGCCCGCCGCGTCCAGCACCGACGGCGGAGCACCGGTGGTGGGTGTGTAGCGCAAGGTCGTCGAGGAGGTCAGATCCGGAGCCAACAGCGCCGGGTCCCACTGAATCAGCCAGTTGTCCCCGCTTTTCGACGCGTTTCCCTGCGTCGAGTAGTTCCAGTCCTGACCTTCACCGAACTTCCACGCCGCATCGAGTGTGAACTTCCCCGCAGAATCACCGGACTCGGTGGCGTCGGAGACGGTGAATGTTCCCTCGTCCTTGCCCAGCCCGTCGATCAGAGCCGAAATCGCAGTCGACGCCGCCGCCGGATCGGTGGTCAGGGCTGCCGCCGCTTGCACGTCATCGGACGTGAGCGCGGAGGCGAACTCCTCTGCCACTGATTTCGGCTGGTCAGGGCCAGAACTGCAGGCAACTACCGATCCTGCGGCCAATACCCCCAGAGCCACGGCAGCCACGGGACGACGGAAAGTTCGGAAGCTCTGACGAGCGTGTGAAAGGCGCACGACTCCGATCATGCCCGAATTTGTGGCGCCAGTTCGACTATCGGTGTAATCATGTAATCAGTGCAATAAATGCACGCCACACTCCACCAGCTCTCCGAGGAGAACGCCATGAAGAACTCACAAAACTCCGGCGACCGCAGGTTCGGCCGTCCCGGAGGTTGGCAACAGGCGTCGGTTCCCGACGCGAGTGATGCGTCCGACTGGTTTGCCGGTCGACTTCCAGATGACTGGTTCACCGGAACGGCCGACGTCCAGGTCGACCGCGAAGAAATCGTCGTGATCGGTGAACTCCCTGCAGTCGACGGTGGCGAGGCCGCCGCGGACGGAAGGATCTCACGCTTTCGCGAAACCACGCGCGCCGACCGGATGCGCATCGCCGACGAGGCCGAGGCTCGCTACGGGCGCAAGGTCGCCTGGGGTGTACGTCTGGACGAAAAGACCGTCCTGTTCACACATCTCGCAGTTCCGGTGATGACACGACTACGTCAGCCCGAACGCAAGGTTCTCGACACCTTGGTGGACGCGGGAGTTGCTCGCTCCCGAGCGGACGCTCTCATGTGGACAGTCCGGTTGGCGGGCAAGCACAGCGAACAATGGCTCACCGAACTCCGCGAAGCGATGTCGAAGGTCGACGACCTCCGATCCGAGGGTCCGAAAATCTGACGGCCCGAAAATCTGAGCACCGAACACCGACGAGACCGACAGCACAGAATAATTCGATTGCACGGGACCGTTCGAGTGTTCTAACCTGGAACACGAATCATTCCCGACAGAACAGGAAACGGGCCGTTGCTCCTCTAGAGGTTCATCACGCGAAGGCACTCGCACCCATCAGCACTTGCTGAGCCGGGCGCACAGTCCAAGCACCCTCTGGAGTACTCATGACCCAATCCCATCTTTCTCTGTCGCTCTCGGATCTCACCTTCATCTGGCCGGACGGCGAATCAGTCTTTTCCCACACCAATTTTGTATTCCCCAGTGGCCGTGTCGGTCTCGTGGGACTCAACGGATCGGGAAAGTCGACTCTGCTGCGGTTGATCGCGGGAGAGCTCTCACCGGAATCCGGATCCGTGACCGCTTCCGGCGAGGTCGGCTACCTCCGTCAGGACATCACACTCGATCCGAGCGTTCGGGTGGATGACATCCTCGGTATCCACGAACTCCGAAACGCATTGCACCGCATCGAAACCGGCGACGGCTCCGAATCCGACTTTGCGCTCGTGGACAACAACTGGGATATCGAGGAGAGCGCCCTCTCCACCTTGCATCGACTCGGCCTCGAGAAGGTGGTTCCGGATACCGCAGCATTGAGCCGAACTGTCGGCACCCTCTCCGGCGGAGAGACCGTCTTACTCGGCTTGACCGCAACGCTGCTGAAGAATCCACAGGTACTTCTCCTGGACGAGCCGACCAACAACCTGGATCGCGACGCTCGATCACGAGTTCATGCTGCAGTCCAACAGTTTCCGGGAACCGTGCTGATCGTCAGCCACGACCGGGAACTGCTCGACACCGCGGAGTACACGATCGAACTACGTCGGGGGGATCTACGCGTGTTCGGCGGCAACTACTCGCACTACCAGGAGGTCGTGACCGCTGAGCAGGAAAACGCACTCGCCACCGTTCGCGACGCCAAGGCCGATCTGGCAAAGCAGAGCCGCGAGCTGATCGACGCTCGAACGAAACTGGACCGGCGTAAGCGCTATGGGCAGAAGATGTTCGAGAACAAGCGGATGCCGCCGATCATTGCGCAGACACGAAAACGTCAGGCCCAAGTTTCAGCGGGAAAGCTGGCCCTCAACCATATCGGGAAGGTGGACGAGGCCAAGTCTGTCCTGTCGGAGGCAGAGGAACTCCTTCGAGGCGATCGCGAGATTCGTCTGGATCTGCCTGCTACAGAGGTTCATCCGGGGCAGCAGGTTGCGCGGCTCGACGAGGTGACGTTGCAGAGCGGCCAAGTGGTATCGCTCCAGATCACCGGACCGGAGCGGATTGCGATAGTGGGACGCAACGGAATCGGCAAGACGACGTTGCTCGATGCACTCGCCGCGTCGACTCCGTTCGTAGCCTCTCGTGCGCTCCCCCAACGTCTCGACGTGTTCGACGAGGACCTCTCGGTGGCGGACAACGTCGCTTTGGCCGCGCCACACGCGACAGCCGAGGCAATTCGTGGGCAGTTGGCACGGTTCCTTTTCCGGGGAACGGATTCCGACGTATCGGCATCTGCGCTCTCCGGCGGTGAACGATTGCGCGCGGCGCTAGCGACGATCCTTCTGGCCGAACCCGCGCCCCAGCTGCTTCTTCTCGACGAGCCGACAAACAACCTGGACTTACCGAGTCTCGCTCACCTCACGCAGGCACTTTCCGATTTCCGCGGTGCCATGGTGGTGGTGAGTCACGATCTGCCGTTTCTGCGCGACATCGGCATAACGCGGTGGATCAGCATGGACGAGACTGGTATTCGAGACATCGATCCCGAGTAGGCCGACGGTTGACGCTATCGGTGCTCGACGGTCTGGCCTACCGTGGGGCGATGTGCCTTCACCTCGACGCAACCGCCGCGCTGTCGCTCGCAGGTTGGGTTCGCGAAGAACCTACTCGATCGGCCTCTGCCCCAGTTCCGCAACCACTGGTCGGCGGTTGTGACCAACTCGTAGTGTGGGCGAGTTCGTTCTCCGTACTTGCCAGTTCCGACGACCAGGTGTGGTTTCTCTCGGCGGAGAACTATGCCGGTGGCGTTGGCGTCAGCGATGAGGCGTTTCCCTGGAATGCGTTCCGGCACGAGAGCCTGGCGGTCGCTTCCGGGCCGGCGGAGCGCGCGGCGATCAACGCCTTCTGGTCCACTCACCTCCCGGTCCTGCTGTCGGTGCGCAATGGGTACGAGTACTTGGCGCTCGCACCCGACGGTCAGGTTGTCCGTGGAGGAGAGCCGGAGTTCGAGGAGGTCACCATCGTCGCCGCTGATTTCGAGGCTCTGATTCGGGGCATAGCCGCAGGCGTCAGCACTGCAGACCCCTCAACCGATGCATTGCTTGGAACAGTGGGTACTGCCCCGCCGGGCAGTGACCGGTAGCTCTGAGGGAGGCCGAGTTGACGGCCCGACTGTTCGTGAGAGTCCACGCCATCCGTCGAATGGGTCCGGACGACTACTCGAGTTCACGTGCGTAGCAACTGGCACCCATACTGGACGGGTGTTGCACGACGTGAGAAATCCGGTGGACGGTGCGCGGATCACCTATCAGATCGTGGGCGATGGCCCACCCCTGTTGATGGTGCACGGCACAGCGTTGTCGCGCTCCATCTGGCGTGGCTTCGGGTACGTCAAGGCACTTCAGGAGCAATATCGTCTGATCCTCGTCGACATGCGGGGTCACGGACGCAGTGACAAACCACACGACTCCGATTCGTATGCAATGGATCTGGTGGTCGGCGATCTCCTGGAGATCCTCGACACGGAGTCTCCGTTCGAACCGGCACACGTCCTCGGATACTCGTTCGGCGGACGCTCGGTGATGTCGCTGACAGTCGAGCACTCCGAACGGGTGCGATCGCTGACCGTCGGAGGCGGTAGCAGCCGACCGATGACGGGCGCGTTCGACGCATTGTTCTTCCCGGGTTGCATCGACGTACTCGAAAGCGGCGGTATCGAGGGATTTCTGACCGGTTGGGGCGTGAGGCGCGGCAAACCGGTGGATCCTCAGACTGCGACTGCCTTCCGAATCAATGATGCCATCGCGCTCGCTGCCTACATGCGCCGCGCAGAGAAGGAGCACGGCATCGACGACGCCGTGCTGCAACGGATCACCACACCGGCGTTGTTGTTCGTCGGATCGAGAGATCGCGAGCGCCTGCCGGATACCGAGCATCTCGCGTCGCTGATCCCGGACAGTGCCTTGACTGTGATCGAAGGGGCTGACCACGCAAGCGCAGTCGCAGACTCCGATGCTGTACTGCGTGCGCTCGTTCCGTTCCTGAGCCGACAGTAGTCCGCCTTCAACCTCTCGCTACTGCGATGTGAGCACTCTCGACTCCAACGCGGTCACCGGTGGTTGCCGCAAGTCCAAGCGCCTCAACAACTGGGCATTCGCGGCAACGACCACAGTGGATACCGACATCAGGATTGCTCCGACCTCCATCGGCAGCACGAACCCGACGGGCGCCAGTACTCCCGCAGCGAGAGGAACCGAGATCGCGTTGTATCCCGCTGCCCACCAAAGGTTCTGAACCATCTTCCGGTAGGTGGCGCGGGAGAGCTCGATGACCGAGCTCACCGAACGCGGATCATCGCTGGCCAGAACAACTCCCGCCGACGCGATCGCCACGTCGGTTCCGGCACCGATCGCGATGCCCACATCCGCCTGGGCGAGTGCCGGCGCATCGTTGACCCCGTCACCGACCATCGCCACGCGGTGGCCCGCAGCCTGAAGCCGAGATACCTGCGCTCCCTTGTCCTGCGGAAGCACTTCGGCGAAAACTTCGTCGATCCCGAGCCTGCGAGCCACCGAATGGGCCACGGCCTCCGCGTCTCCGGTGACCATGGCCACCCGCACACCGCGAGCATGGAGGGCGTCGACGGCCAATGCTGATTCCGGGCGAATCTCGTCGGCCAATGCCAATGCGCCGATTACCTTCTCGTCACGCACTACATGCAGGACGGTCGACCCGTCACTGAGCCACTCTTCGGTCCCCGGGATCGCGGTGGCCCCGACCGATCGCAGCATCCCCGGTCCGCCGACACCGACGCGTGCACCGGCGACGTCCGCAGCAACCCCGATCCCGTTGTGCGCCTGAAAGTCGGAACCCGAAGTGAATTCGAGCGACAACTCCCGCGCCGCCGCGACGACGGCGCGCCCGAGTGGATGTTCGCTGTCGAACTCGACGGCAGCCGCTGCGCTGAGAACTTCGTCGTCGGAATACCCGTCGACACCGCGTACACCGACCACTGCGGGCTCCCCCTTGGTGAGAGTGCCGGTCTTGTCGAAGAGAACGGTGTCTACGTTACGCATCGCTTCGAGGGCCATGCGGTCGGTGATCAAGATCCCAGCCCGAGCCGCCCGTTCCGTCGCGATCGAGACGACCAGTGGAATCGCCAACCCGAGCGCGTGCGGGCAGGCGATCACCAGAACGGTGATCGTCCGGGTGACTGCGCTCTCCGGGGTGCCCCAGATACTCCAGGCGATCGCGGTCAGCACTGCCGCGCCCAGTGCGTACCAGAACAGCAGAGCAGCGGCCTTGTCCGCCAACACCTGCGCGCGACTCGACGAGTTCTGGGCTTGCTCGACCAGGCGCCGGATACCGGCGAGCGCGGTGTCTTCTCCCACGGCGGTGACTCGAAGCCGAAGTGCCGAGTCGGTGGCTACCGTGCCGGCCACCACCTGATCTCCGACAGTCCGGCGGACGGTCTTCGACTCGCCTGTAATCATGGATTCGTCCATGTCGGCGCTTCCCTCGACCACCGTTCCGTCCGAGGGAACACGGGCGCCGGGACGAACTATCACCAGGTCGCCGGTCGCCAGAGCTGCGGTGGGCACGGTTTCCACCGATTCCCCCACCACCCGTTCTGCCTCGTCGGGCAGCAAAGCGGCAAGTGAATCCAAGGCGCTCGATGTCTGACTGAGCGAACGCATCTCGATCCAGTGGCCCAACAACATGATCACGATCAGAAGCGCGAGCTCCCACCAGAAATCGAGAGTGTGATCCACCCAGTGCAGACTCGCAGCCCATGACGCGAAGAAGGCCACGGTGATCGCGAGCGCGATCAACAGCATCATTCCCGGCTGCCGAGAACGGATTTCGGCAACAGCGCCGGTGAGGAACGGCTTACCACCCCAGAAGTACATCACCGTGCCGAGTACCGGTGAGATCCATTCCACCAGAGAGTTTTCCGGCAGTGTGTACCCGACCAGATCAGCGAACATCGCGTCTGCCGCAACGACCGGAACCGCGATGACCAGCATGACTGCAAACAACGTCCGGAACTGTGCGACGTGATCCCCGTGACCACCGTGTGCCCCATGCTCCATCTGGCCATGGCTCATCTCGCTATGGTCCATCTGACTATGGTCCATCTGGCCATGGTCCATCTGACTGTGATCCATGTGGCGGTCATCCCCTCGCGTGTGATTGCAGCACAGCACCGGTCAAGCCATCAGCCTCGAACGTATGCCCAGGTAGCCACCCGAGCAAGGTCACGCGGCCAAGGCCTCCTGTTCAACTCCCCTTCAACATCGCTTCCATCTGAGTGATTTCCGCCTGCTGACCGGCAATGATCGCTTCTGCCATCTTCTCCGCCGACGGGTCGAGCCCGTTGTCGAGTTCGGTCTGGGACATGGTGATGGCACCCTTGTGGTGCTCGATCATCATCGTCAGCCACAACTTGTCGAACTCCGCGCCACTGGCATCGGTGAGGGCGGTCATGTCGTCGGCCGACATCATTCCCGGCATCTCGGCCATCCCGACGCCGTGTCCCGCGTGCGCCGACTCATCCATGCCCTCCATCGAACTCGACGAAGGCTCGGGGCGTCCCCACTCCGTCAACAATTCGGTCATCTGAGCCATCTCCGGGCCTTGCGCTGCCTCTATCTGCGCTGCAAGAGAGAGAAGTTCGGCATTGTCGGTTCGACCGTCGACCATCCTGGCCATGTCCAATGCCTGCGCGTGATGCGGGTACATCCCTTCGAGAAACTCGATGTCGGCGGCATTGACACCCGCAGGAATCTCCGACTGCGCTGCAACACTGGTTGTTTCGGAAGAATGGTTGATGCTCTCCCCGGAGTTGTCCGAGCATCCGGCAATCAACAGTGCTGCCGCTGCCACAACCGGAACGAACCGCGCGGCGCTCTTCCTGACCGTCAAAGACATGTTTTCACTCCCGAGAATAGATTCTGTTCGATATGCACTGCACCACAATTGATTTGACAAGAATGCTGCAAATGCACAGTTGCCACGTTACCGGCGAAAATCCACCGCGAAGCCCGATAACCGGCTCGAACAGGCTTCCTTCATCGAATCTTCACAGTCGAGTGGAAACCACCACGCGCCAGCAATGCAGACACGCAGTCGACTAACCTCGGTCTGATGAGCGCCGAACTACGACCTGGCGAGGAACCGGGGCGCGTTCTTGTCGTCGACGACGAGACTGCCCTCGCCAAGGTTGTCGCCAACTATCTGACACGCGAAGGATTCACCGTGCGCCTCGCCCACGACGGGCCGAGCGCAGTACGTTCGGTGCGCGAATTCGAGCCCGCGCTGATCGTGCTCGACCTGATGCTCCCGGGCTTCGACGGTCTGGAAGTCTGCCGGCGGATCCGTACGTTTTCCGACGCGTACGTCCTGATGCTCTCCGCCCGCGGTGACGAGTCGGACAAGGTGACCGGACTGGCAGCTGGCGCAGATGACTACGTGGTCAAACCCTTCGGCCCCCGCGAGTTGGTTGCGCGAGTGAAAGCACTGCTCAGACGGCCACGTGCGTCGAGCATGCTGCCGGAAGCGCTGCCGACGCCTCCCGGTCTCGACATCGACGTCCTCGCCCGCACCGTGCATGTCGACAACCGCCCGGTCGATCTCACACCCACCGAGTTCGCGTTGCTCTCCGCCCTCGCTACCCGACCTGACGCCGCCTGGAGTCGAGCAGACATCATCGCCTCGGTGTGGGGGTCGCCCTGGTTCGGGGACCAACACATCGTCGATGTCCATGTCCGTGCATTACGCCGCAAACTCGGCGACGACGCGACCGATCCTCGGTTCATCAGAACCGTCAGGGGCGTCGGATACTCCCTGAGGTCGTCATGAACGAGGTCGTCATGAAGAAACTCGGGCTACGCGGAAAACTGCTGCTGGCGCAGCTTGTCGTCCTGTTCGTCTCCTGCCTCGCCATCGCCGCAGTCGCCATTGCCGTCGCTGCCCCGCTCTTTCACAACCACCTCATGATGGCCGGCATCGAAGACTCGAATGTCCGTACCCACACCGAAGAGGCATTCGCTCAGACCATGACCATTGCACTGTTGTGCGGGATCGCGGTCGCACTGGTGGGCGCAAGCATCGCCGCGGTCTACATCGTCCGACGCATCACGGCCCCGATCTCAACGCTGGCGGAGGCGGCTCAAAGCGTCGCAGACGGGAACTTCGACGTGACTATCGGCAGGTCCGACGTAGATGCCGATTTCACGCGTCTCGAAACTGCCTTTGCCGACATGGCGGCACGCCTTGATCATTCGGATCGGGTCCGCAAACGCCTGCTTGCCGATCTTGCCCACGAATTACGCACTCCGGTATCGACTTTGGCTGCGTACGTGGACGGCATCGAGGATGGCGTCCTCCCCACGGACAACTCTTCATGGTCGGCCATGCGCGATCAACTCGAAAGACTGCGTCGGCTCTCTTGCGATCTGGCGGACGTCTCCGCGGCCGACGAACACGCTCTCGAACTCGATCGCCGAGATGAGAAGATCGACGACATCGTTTGCAGCGCAACGGCAGCAGCGGCGCCACGTTTCGCCGAGCGTGGAGTCGAATTGACGACCGCTCTGTCTCCGCAACCGATCACGGCCGAGGTCGATCGCCAACGAATCGAACAGATCCTCGCCAATCTGCTCGAAAACGCGTTGCGGCACACGCCGAGCGGAGGTTCGGTGACGGTGACACTCGCACGGGAAGGTGACCACCTCTCGGTGTCCGTCACCGACACCGGTGACGGAATTCCCGCAGACCAACTCGAATCAGTCTTCGACCGTTTCCATCGCGGTGATCGATCCGACGGTTCCGGTTTGGGGCTCACGATTGCGCGCAGCCTCGCGCTCGCACACGGCGGCGATCTGTCGGCGCTCCGAAACGAGCAACCTCTCGGCAGCACGCTGATCCTCACCTTGCCGACAGGTTTCAGGCTGCCGCTTTGAACGGATCGTGCTCGGCGATCAGCTTCTCGAGTCGAGCCTCGTCCACTCGAACCCTGACTGTGGATGCCTCCTGCTGATCACGAATCACCTTTGCCAACGTGAACGTACTGGTGACCAAGAACAGCAAGGACATTCCGAGAAATCCGCGTTGCCACGCATCGATCGGAAGATACGCAATTCCGAGGAGGGTGCCGACAAAACTGACGGCAAAGGCTATTCCGGCCTGAAGATAGAAGGCTGCAGTGGTCTTCGAGGGTGTTGTCGGTGTGCTCATGCTTCGAAGTCTGCTCGCCCATCCCGGCACTCGGATGCGTAGTCCTACTCGAGTGCGCACGGTACTTCCCCGGCAAAAATCAGATGCCGTTACCCATGCTGGTGGATAGTCTCGGTCCGGTATCCGGAGTTGTTCCAGAACAGTCAGACGGCAGGAGTGATCGATGACCCGCAGACATATAGCCATGGTGAGCATTCCGGCACCGGGCCACGTCAATCCGAGCCTGGCGATCATCGCGCGTCTCGTCGCCGCCGGTCACCGCGTCACCTATGCCAACGACGAGTCGATGCGTGAGATCATCGAGGCGACCGGGGCCGAATTCGCACCGTACGTCTCCACGCTGCCCAGCCTCGTCCCTTCTCCCGACGGCGCCGAACCCGAGAAGAGCTGGGACGGGGATCTGATCGATCAGTTGACGATTTTCCAGGACGATTACGAGTCGATGCTGCCGCAGCTACGCCGAATCTACGAAGACGATCGCCCTGACCTCTTTCTCTACGACATCGCCGGCATTCCGGCACGAATACTGGCTCAGCAGTGGGGCGTTCCCATCATCCAGTTGTCGCCGACGTACGTTGCCTGGGACGGTTACGAAGCCGACGCCGCACCGATGTACGACGAAATTCGTTCCGATCCGAGAGGCGTCGACCTGCTCGATCGGGAGACCCGGTTCTTCCGCGCCGAAGGCGTCGAGGTCGATCCACGTGAGTTCACCGGACGCCCACCCCGTGCCATCGTGCTGATCGCAGAATCGATGCAGCCCAACGCCGAACGCGTGAACCGCGACGTCTACACGTTCGTCGGCCCCGCACTCGAACCGAGCAGTCAACCTTGGGTGAACCCGGATCCCGAACGCAAGCTCTTGTTGATCTCGCTGGGTTCAGCATTCACCGATCATCCGGATTTCTACCGCACCTGCGTCGAGGCTTTCGGCCAGATGGACGGCTGGCACGTCGTCCTCCAGATCGGAAAGCAGGTGCAGATCTCAGATCTCGGACCATTGCCCGACAACGTCGAAATACACCGTTGGGTACCGCAGTTCGCGATTCTGCAGCAGGCCGACGCGTTCGTGACCCACGCGGGTATGGGCGGATCCAGCGAGGGACTTGTGACCGGGACACCCATGATCGCAGTGCCGCAAGCCGTCGATCAGTTCGGCAACGCCGACTCGCTCGTCGACGCCGGTGTCGCAGTACGCGTCGACAGCGCTTCCGTCACGGCAGTAGAGCTTCGTGAGGCGCTGACTCTGGTGAGCGCCGACGAGTTCCGCCGACGCAGCGCGGAGTTGGCAGAAGAACTCGCAGCGGCGGGCGGTGTGTCCCGTGCCGTCGAATTGATCGAAGCCGCTCTACCCGGCAGCGGGCCCGGATAATGTCTGCTACCAGTGCCAGGCGTCGCCGCCCACGTTCTTGATGGTTCGCTGCAGCACAGTGATGGTGGTGACAAACTCCTCTTCGGTGATTCCCTGCATCCGCTCTTCCTGCAGCATCTGCTGTACCCGCGCGGCGCGATCGAACTGCTCGAAGCCCGCATCAGTCGGGCGAAGGACAGACCCGTCTTCGCGCGCCCACCCCAGTTCGAGGGCAGAGTCGACGGCGTCATCGATCACGTCGGTGGATTCGTTCGGACCGATCGTCCGCAAGAGGACAGCACGCTCCACCCCTTCAGGGTGCAGCGAAAGTTGGTGCAGGACCCACCACCCCGGCTGGGTGACGCCGATCGCTTCGAGTGCTCCGCGCGTGCGCGTGCGAATCGCTTCACCGGCTCGCGCGGTCCAGAATCCGATCGGCTGGTTGGCCGGTGGCTGCATCGCTTGTTTGTTCATGCACACGACGATAAAACCTCAACGGAAGTTCAGGTCAACCACCAGCGAGGTGAAGTTCTACATATGTTGCGTGATTGCTCTGCCGATAATGCGGGCGGCGTCGGGGAACTCACCCGGGTTCGGTCCGGCGTAGTTGAGCCGCAAGAACTTTCCAGTCGGTTCTGCCGGGAACCAATCGTCACCGGCCCCGACGATGACGCCGGCCGACCGGCAGTCCTGCACCACGCGTTCGACGTTCGTGGTGTCCGGGAGCCGAAGCCAGAGGTTGAGTCCGCCTTTCGGTACGGCATCGAGGTGAGCGTCCGGCGCGTGCTCGCGCAGACTCGAGACGAGGAGGTCGCGTCTGGCCTCGAGTTGGTGACGAAGCCTGCGCAAGTGCGTTCGCCAGGCCGGTTGGGTCACGACGTCGAGCGCTACCGCTTGCAGCATCCCGCTGACGTACATCGAATCTGCCTGTGTATCAGCCAGAATCCGCTCGTACGCCGGACCCCGAGCGATCAATCCGGCAACTCGCACCGATGGGGACACGCTCTTGGTCAGCGCACGAAGGTAGACGACGTGACCGCTGTCGTCTCGTGCAGCGATGGGGCTGGGATCTGCGGTGATTCCGAAGTCGAGCGCCGAACTGTCCTCGATGAGGAATGCGCCGTGCCGACGGACGGTGTCGAGAACCTTGTCAGCCAACGACGGCGACCACAGCGCTCCGGTCGGACTCGCGAAGCTCGGTTGTGCGTAGAACGCACGGGCACCGGTCTGTTCGAATGCACGCGAAAGCTCTTCAGGATCAGGACCGTTGGCGCCGCTGGAAATCGGAATGACCGTGACTCCAGCCTGTGCGGCGGCCAGGATCGCTCCCCAGTAGGTCGGCGATTCCATGAGCAACGGACGTCCCTCCCCCACCAACGCGCGAAAGGACGTCGCAAGCCCACCCTGACTGCCGGGAAGTACAACCACGTCGTTCGGCCCCGGCGGAGTGATCCCGGCAGGAGTGGCGGAACCCAATTCGGAGGCAAACCAGGACTGCAGTTCCGGAAGCCCGGCAGCGAGGGGCCGATTGAACACGGCGTCGGTTCGCGTCGCCCTGGTGAAGGCTGCACGAACCAGACCTTCCGGCAACAGCTCTCGGGCCGGATAGCCGGAATGCAGCGCGATCACGTCGTTGGAGGTGGACTGCAGCGCCATGGGCAACTGCAGACGATAGTTCGGCGATCCGAGCGCCGCTGTCTGCCACCCGTAGTCGTTGGGTCGCACGACGCGCGCCGCGCGCACGAAGGTCCCCACACCGGGACGAGCCTCCACAACCCCCTGAGATACCAGTGTTCGCAGCGCCTTCTGCACGGTGACCGGACTCGCCCCGTGCAGGCTGACGAGCGACCGAGTGGACGGAAGCTTCGCGCCTGGAGGAGCCGTCGCGATCCACTCACGCAAGGCTGCGACAATCCTCGAACTGCTATCATTGGACATGTCGAATCATAGTAGCGCTACTCTTCTTTCGCCGCTAGCGCTATCGCGAATCAATGTCCGTTTCCAGACCGAACCCTGAGGCGCCCTTCTCATCTGAAACACAACTCACCCACCCGAACCGGAGAGGTACGTAACCGCGTGAACACACCCATCGATCAGGCCCGCAAGCTCGAGAATGTCAGGTACGACATCAGAGGGCGAATTCTCGACAAGACCGAAGAACTCGAGGATCAGGGACACACGATCCTGCGACTCAACGTCGGCAATCCGGCCCCCTTCGGGTTCGAAGCTCCGGACGAAATCATGATGGCCATGATCCGCAATCTCCCTACCGCGCAGGGATATTGCGATTCTCGCGGACTGTATTCGGCGCGCACTGCGGTGGTCCAGTACTACCAGACGCGGGGTATCACCGACGTCACCGTCGACGAGATCTATCTCGGAAACGGTGTGTCCGAACTGATCACCCTGACGATGCAGGCCCTCTGCAATCCAGAGGACGAGATCCTGATTCCCGCTCCCGACTATCCCTTGTGGACGGCTTCGGTTTCACTTGCCGGCGGCACGCCCGTCCACTACCTCACCGATGAAAGCCAAGGCTGGGCACCGGACTTCGACGATCTGGAAGCTCGGATCACGCCGCGCACCCGAGGGATTGTCGTCATCAATCCCAACAATCCGACGGGCGCCGTCTACTCGACGGAGGTGCTGCAACGCTTCGTGGATCTAGCGCGCAAACACGATCTGATGCTCTTCGCCGACGAGATCTACGAAAAGATCGTCTACGACGGCCGATCCATGACAAACCTTGCGACGATGACCGGGCGAGACGTTCTGTGTCTGACGTATTCGGGACTGTCCAAGGCCTACCGCGTGTGCGGATTCCGAGCCGGATGGCTGGCCATCACCGGACCACTCGAGCGGGCGTCGAGCTTCATCGAAGGCATCAAATTGCTGGCCAACATGCGAATGTGTGCCAACGTGCCGGCGCAGCACGCTATCCAGACTGCACTCGGCGGACGCCAGTCCATCGAGGACCTGTTGCTCCCACAAGGTCGGCTGACGGCCCAGCGCGATCTCGCACACACCACGCTCAACAGCATCGACGGGATCAGTTGCCAACAGGCCGACGGGGCGCTGTACCTGTTCCCCAAGCTCGACGTCGACAAGTTCGGCATCGTCGACGACGAGAGGTTCGTTCTCGATCTACTGGAATCGGAGAAGATTCTTGTCAGCCACGGTCGCGCGTTCAATTGGATCGAACCCGATCACTTCCGGTTGGTGACTCTCCCCAACACCGACGATCTCTCGACGGCACTCGAGCGACTCGGCAACTTCCTCAGTTCCTACAGCCAGTAGCCCTGGGTACCGGGCCCACATACGACTGAACGCCGACCGGATTTCCGGTCGGCGTTCAGTGGTGAAAATCAGCAGGCGATCAGGCAGTGACGATCGCGTCGAGGGCCGAGTAGAACAAGCCCAATCCGTCGTCACTGGGACCGGTGAGAGCCTCGGTGGCGTGCTCGGGGTGCGGCATCAAACCGACGACCCGGCCGTTGGCCGAGGAGATGCCGGCGATACGACGCTGCGAGCCGTTGGGGTTCTCCTCCGAGTAACGGAAGACGACGCGGCCTTCGCCCTCGAGTTCGTCGAGAACCTTCTCGGACGCCTGGAAGCGACCTTCACCCGACTTGAGGGGGATGAGGATCTGCGCGCCGGCCTCGTATCGCGAGGACCACGCCGTGTTGTTGGCTTCGACCGTCAACCACTCGTCGCGGCAGATGAAGTGCAGACCCTGGTTACGGGTCAGGGCACCGGGCAGCAAACCTGCTTCGCAGAGGATCTGGAAACCGTTGCAGATGCCCAGGACCGGCATGCCGCCCTTGGCTGCTTCCACGACCTTGCCCATCGCGGGAGCAAAACGTGCGATCGCGCCGCAACGAAGGTAATCGCCGTACGAGAATCCGCCGGGCACGATGACCGCGTCGACACCCTTGAGGTCTGCATCGCCGTGCCAGAGTTCGACAGCTTCACCGCCGGCCAGGTTCACTGCCCGCGCCGCGTCGATGTCGTCGAGCGTGCCGGGGAAAGTGATTACTCCGATACGTGCGCTCATGCCTCGACTCGCCTGACGGTCCAATCCTCGATCACCGTGTTGGCCAGCAGGCCTTCGGCGATCTTCTCGAGTTCGGCGTCTTCGACACTGCCGTCGATCTCCAACTCGAACCGCTTGCCCTGACGGACATCGGATACTCCTGCAAAGCCCAGGCGAGACAGTGCCCCGACAATTGCCTGTCCCTGGGGGTCGAGAATCTCGGCCTTGGGCATGACTTCGACGACGACACGGGCCACGTGCTGCTCCTCGGTACTAGTGCGCGAACCCGGAGTGAAACGCTCGGGTGATGGCCAGTTTACCGGGCGGACCCGAGATGGTTCGCATCGAGTGATCGGGGCGTGACGGCCACCACCTGTGAAACCCGCCTGCGAGTCCCTTCGGGGCGGCGCATACTCGAAATCATGCGACTGACACATTTTGGCCATTCCTGTGTGCTCGTGGAGTTGAACGGCTCGAAGATCCTCTTCGATCCCGGCAACTTCTCGCACGGATTCGAAGGCATCACCGGCCTCGACGCCATCCTCGTGACACATCAACACCCCGATCACGCCGACCCGGCGCGGCTGCCCGAACTGGCCGAAGCGAATCCTGACGCCGTGCTCTACAGCGATCCGCAGACGGCTGAAAAGCTCGGTGGGCGCTGGACCGGCGTCCGGCCGGGCGACCGGTTCAGCATCGGCGACGTCGAGGTGACCGGAACGGGCGGAGAGCACGCAATCATCCATCCGGACCTACCGATGATCGACAACACCGCGTTCCTCCTCGGTGACGCCACCAACCCGGCACGGTTCATGCATCCCGGCGATTCCCTCTACGTCCCCGAACAGAAGGTCGACGTTCTCGCCCTCCCCGCCGCCGCACCGTGGCTCAAGATCTCGGAGGCCATCGACTACCTCCGCGCGGTGGCGCCGCGCGTTGCGGTTCCCATTCATCAAGCGATCATCCGCGACGAGGCCGCAGGCATCTTCTACGGTCGCTACTCGGAAATGGCTGCCGACGGCACCGAGTTCCGAGTTCTCGACGAGGAGTCGAGCGTCGAAGTCGCCTGATTCGGTTCTGACGCACTCACATCGACGATGATCCAGCCGGTGCTCGTGCCACCGGCTGCGTCGGTGAGTGTGTAGAGAATCCTGTCGGTGCCTGCCTTCGTTCCGGCTTCGAACACCACTTCGCCGTTTTCGAGCTTCACGGTGCCACCGAGAAGTGACGTCGCCCCGACGCCGGTCACTTTGATCGAATCTCCGTTGCTGTCATGATCATTCGCGACGGCGTCGACGGTGACTGTGCCGCCTGAGCGGACCCGCGCGGTGTCGAGTGCGGCGTACGGTGGGATCGGGCTTGCCGTGTACCGACCGACGTCGTCGAGTCGAGCCGAGGCAACCTCCGCCGCATCGACGATGGCAGCGAATTCGGTGCCGTCGAAGCGCGAGAGGTCGTTACCGTTCATGATGGTCGATCCCTCGGCGCCGCCGCCGTGGTAGTCGTCGGCATAGAAGTTGTGGCCCAACTCGTGGCGGAGAACGCGGCTGAAGTTGCCGTCGGACTCGGCACCGACATGCGCGTAGCTGTGGTCGAGTTCGAACTTCGAGTAGTAGGCATTTCCGCCACCGGATGCGCACACGACGGTCGCCTGATCGACACTCGACCCGACCTGATCGGACCACAGATCTTCTAACTGCTCGAGATTTTCACAACTGCTCGAGTACGGATCGCCGGCGGAATCTGCCCGCAGGACAACTCGACCGAGGACCGGCCGAATCCCGACGTCTCTGATCCAGATGGCAGCGGTGCGGGCCATTGATTCCTCGGCCCGATCCAGAGCGACGGCGGCACTGCCTGCGCCGTGCGCGGAGTACCACTCGCCACTGAGGTCCAGTCCGACCACGAACTGCTTGACCGTCTTGCCGACCCTTGCGGCCGAGGCCGGCGCAATGGCCGCGGTGGGCCACTTGGGTTTTGCGTCGATCGGCGCCGTGCTGCGACCGACCACCTCGGATCCGACGAACTCTATCGAAACACCACGATCGAAAATCACCTGCCCGCGCAGTGTTCCGGCGGAGTCGACGATGGCCGAGACGATTGCGTCCGGACGCCCTTCCACGCTGCCGATGTACGAACGGGGCGCCGGGATCACCGCGTCGGTCAGCTCTCCGTCGCTGTCTTGCACAGCCATCGAGAACTCGGATCCCCGCAGGTTCATCTTGTGAAGGCGCAGTGTGAGTTGCTCACCTTCATCGTCGACGGTTGCGGTGCGGACGCCATCGCTCGATCCGCTCGATCCGCTCGACCCGCCGTCGACACTGCCCGTCGGCAGCGTGTGAACCGCGCCGGTCGGAGCGGCAGACGCGAGCGCCGGAACGAACGCAGCACAGACGACTGCGCCCACAGCCACGGCGACAAGACCCTCGGCCGACTTGGAGAACACTCTCGTGCGCATGGCGAGATCCCAATCCCATCTACTAGCGGCAGATTAACTGCACGCACTCTAGCAGTGGGAGAGCTGGCTGACCCAGCGCTCTAATTAATCGTCCGTTTTATGCGATTTTGACCCACTCTGCACTACTACCAGCAAGGAAGTGGAGAAACGCGAAGAGTCTGCCCGCTCGGACAACCCGGACAGACGACATAGTCTCGTAGCTATCAAATAGTTGCCAACTGCCGAATTCAGGCAGCGCCGAGCTCCTGAGACGGGGAGTTCCACCGATACACCTGCGAGTCGGCTTCGTGGAAGAGGGCAAGGTCGACGGCGTCGAGGACGGCCTGACGTGGGCCCTCGTTTCCCAACTGCTTGGCCGTGATCGACAATCTGACCAGTCCCCCACGTTTGGCGGCACGCCCGGCTCCGAGAACCAATGCGCGACACCACCACGGCTCGGCCTTGAAGCCTTCGCCGATCCCGAAAACCCTTCCCCGTTGCAAGGTTCCGCGGGTCAGATCATGTACTGCCCCGAGGCCTGCCATCGTGCGAAAGCCCGTCTCCGGCAACACCGACATGGCACCGGGCGATGCCACCCAGCGCGGCGGTGCGAACACCCGGGTCCGAAGGCCTGCATGCTCGAGAACGCGGTCCGCAGCGAGTAGTCGCAGTTTCGCTTCGTGCTTCGACAGAGTGGCGAACTCGGCTCGGCGACGCTTGGTCGCGGCCTGGTCGTAGCCGTGCAGAACGATGGCATCGCCGTGCTCGCGACGCTCACGCAGCCAAGCCGTCGTCACCGCGTCGTCGGCCAGTCGGTATTTGTCCTTCAGTCGCGGCGCCACCAGGAGCGACAAGCGGACACCTCGAGTGTCCATCTCGTCTGCGAATCCGGCAGCGAGATAACATGTCTCGTCTCTGATTCCGGATACCGACACGATCAGTTCTGCGGACATACTCCGATAGTGGCAGCTGTGGGTGAACAGCACACTGCCGCCGGATGATCATCCGGCGGCAGTTTTCAGCGCACCTACTGGTTCTTGGAAACCTCTAGTTCTTGGGAAGCGCAGCTTCGATCGCGGCGACAACCTCGGGTGCGTCAGGCTCGGTCCGCGGACGGAAGCGGTTGACGACGGTGCCGTCCGGTCCGATCAGGAACTTCTCGAAGTTCCACTGAATGTCTCCCGCAGCGCCTTCGGCGTCGGCCGCCTTGGTGAGCTCGGCGTACAGCGGATGCTGGTTTTCGCCGTTCACCTCGATCTTCTCGAGAAGCGGGAACGTGACGCCGTAGGTAGTGGAGCAGAACGTCTCGATCTCTTCGGCGGTACCCGGTTCCTGCCCCATGAACTGGTTGCACGGGATACCGATCACGGTCAGACCGCGATCGGCGTACTCGCTGGCCAGCTTCTCGAGCGCCGAGTACTGCGGGGTCAGTCCACACTTGGACGCGACGTTGACCACGAGGACGGCGCGGCCGTCGTATTCACCCAAAGAGGTGGGCACGCCACCGAGGGTGTTGATCGCGATGTTCTGTACTGGAGTTGTCATAGGCTCCAACTTAGCGACTCTCTCGCGCACTGCTCCTTCGCGCACTGCTAATTCGACGCTCCGAGAATGCGATCGAGGTCGTCCAGAACGGTGAGGCCGCCGAGCGGTCCGACGCCGGTGATCCAGTAGGACATGTCCACCAGATGCGGGTTCGGGAAGAATCCGGCGTTGTCTGCGACGGCCTTCGGCATCGTGCCGGCATCGGCCGGTTTCGCGGAGGTGACCAGGATGAGGTCGGCGTTGGCTCCGGAGACGAATTCCGGGGAGAGGTCGACGGAGATCGAGTTCTCCCAGTCGCGTGCGGGAATCGTGAGTCCAGCACATTCGAGAGTGCTTCCGGCAAACGACGTGGGTCCGTACAGCGTCAGAACGTCGTCGCGTGGGCGGATCAGCTGAGCGGTCTTGCCCTCGGTGCTGTGCTTGCTCGCCACTTCCTCGCAGCGTGCCGTGTAGTCACCGAGCAGTTCACCTGCCTGATCGGTCTTGTTCAACGCCTCTGCGACGAACTGGACGTTGTCCTGCCACGGATCGGTCTGAGTTGCCATGTAGACGGTCGGTGCGATGGCAGCGAGCTGCTCGTACATATCGCCGTGCCGCGATTCCGTTCCGATGATCAGGTCCGGGCTCAGTGCGACGATCTTCTCGAGGTTCGGTGCCGCGACGGTTCCGACCATCTCGATCTCCGCCGCTTTCTCACCGAGGTACGCCGGAACGCCGGTCGTCTCGCTGAGTACCGCGGTGCCCACGGGAATCACGCCGAGCGCTACCGACGTGTCGAGCTGAACCGGCTCGAGCACGACAACTCGCTGCGGATCCGTCGGTACGTCGGTAGTTCCGCGGGCGTGGGTGACCGCGTGCACGGTGTCGGCAGACTGACTGCCTGTATCCGTCTTGTCGTCACTGCCACACGCCGTTGTCGTTGCCACTATGGCGGCGAGGACAAAACCACCCAGCACGCACTTCGTCCGCGAGTTACTGCGTTTCATTCACAAACTCCTGTTACCGACTGCTTCCGACCGTCACAGCCACGTGCATTCACCGCGGCTGAGCAAAGGATTCACCATCCAATAGTCTGGTGAGCCTAACCTACGAGACTGGAGCCTCATCATGTCTTCCCTCCCCCGCCACAGCGACGGTGTCCTGGGGAAAGGATCTATGCAGTGCCTTTCGGAATTTGTCGCCAATCCGCAAACCAGTCGACGCCCTCACGCCTGTACACGGCAGTCGTCGACCGCCGGCGAACCTATGGTCGGTCGCGCCGGAATGACACATCTGTGGGTATTGATCGAGCATCCCGGCCCCTGGCCGGCGTCCGCCCCTGACGACGTTCTCCCCGTCGCGCTCACCGAAAAGATCTACGCAGCGCAGGGCCGTATCCGTGTCGTGGTGATCCGGCGGACCCGCAACCGCCGGGTGCTCACCCCGACGTGTGTACTCGCCTGGACGGACGGCACACGCCAATGGATGCGGGAAGGGGCGGTCGACCGATACGAGGACCTGTCGGTACTGCCGTTCGAATCGATGGCCACCGGAGCGGAACCCGACTTCGGCCGCTCCCGCACGGAACCGCTCTTCGCAGTCTGCACGCATGGAAAGAAGGATGCGTGCTGCGCGGAACTCGGCCGCCCGGTCGTTTCGGCGCTGAACGCGGCACAGATCGCAGATGTGTGGGAATGCAGTCACATCGGCGGAGATCGTTTCGCGGCCAACATGATTGCGTGGCCTGCCGCAGTCTATTTCAGCCGACTGGACGGCAACTCCGCAATCGATGCTGCCGAAAAATACCTAGCCGGAGAATTGGAGCTGCTGCACCTGCGCGGCCGGGCGGCACTGTCACAGGCCGCTCAGGCAGCCGAACATGCTGTCCGACGCGCCACCGACATCGTCGCCACGGACGCACTCGAGAGCATCAGCGAGAGTGTCGACGGAGAACACACGACTGTCGATCTTCGGTTGGAGGGGAGAGACTTTCGCGTCGTCGTTCGCTCCGGTCCTCCAGGGCTGCCGTTCCGACATGATTGTGGTGCCGGAGGGACCGTCGAATGGAGCGGATGGACCGTCGAGCACGTTCGCGAGCAACCCCACTGACCACTCGATTTCGACAAGAGTGCCCGGCAGGCCATCGAACCGAGATTTGCGCTGACTGACAACCCTTCGAATCAGGTCGCGATGAAGGATCGACGCCCCTGGTGTTTACAGCTTGCATTCTTCCCATGACCACCGCACTGACGCCGAATGCCGTACCCCGGTCTGCTGATCCGATCAAAAGTGAGGTCGACTACGAAACACTGGCAGAGAAATTCCGTCCGATCTTCGCGGACATCGCACAAGGCGTCGTCGAACGCGAACGCGATCACGTGCTTCCCTTCCAACAGATCGACGCGCTCAAGAATGCAGGCTTCGGCGCCGTTCGGGTGCCGACAACACACGGTGGATCGGGTGCGAGCATCCCGCAATTGATCCGCTTACTAGTCGAGCTGTCGAGCGCCGATTCCAATATCACCCAGGCCCTGCGCGGACATTTCGCGTTTGTCGAAGACCGACTGGTCGCCGACCCCGGCCCGGAGCGTGACATCTGGCTCCGACGCTTCGCGGAGGGACAGTTGGTCGGCAACGCATGGACCGAAATCGGCGACGTTGCATTGGGCGAAGCCAATACCAAGGTCTCGCCCGCACCCGATGCCGACCATTTCCTGGCGAACGGGGCAAAGTTCTACAGCACGGGTTCCATCTTCGCCGACTGGATCGACCTGTACTCGCAGCGCACCGACACCGGCGCATTCGTGATCGCGGCGGTCGAGGCGAGACAACCCGGTGTCACACACAGTGACGATTGGAACGGGTTCGGCCAGCAGACGACTGGCTCCGGTTCGTCCGTCTACGAGGACGCAATTGTACAGCCGGAGAACATCTTCGACTTCTCGACACGATTCAAATACCAGACCGCGTTCTACCAATTGTTCCACCTCGCCACTCTCGCCGGCATCGCCAAGGCTGCTACGATCGAGATCTCTCGTCGAGTTGCCTCTCGTACTCGAACCTTCAGTCACGGCAACGCTCCGAGATACGCGCAGGATTCGCAGATCCAGCAAGTTGTCGGCGAGGTGTCCTCTGCTGCCTTTGCAGCCGAGGCCGTTGCACTGCACGCAGCACAGTCGTCCCAATGGGCTTACGAAGCCGCATTCTCCGGCTCGCCGGAGGAAGAGAAGGCCGCCAACATCGCAGCCGAAATCGATTCGGGGCGAGGGCAAGTCGCCTCGATCGGACTCGTCGTGCCGGCCACGGCCAAGATCTTCGACGCACTCGGTGCTTCCGGAGTCAGCCGCGACCTCGATCTCGATCGATTCTGGCGCAACGCCCGCACCGTCGCCAGCCACAATCCGGTCGTCTTCAAATCCAAAGTTGTCGGCGACTACGAAATCAACGGAACCGAACCGATTTACGTGTGGGCCATCGGGACCGCACCGACCGAAAAGGATGAACAGGCATGACCGTGACCAGTGAAACCGAAGTCTTCGTCGGCGTTCCCGACACATCCGAGGGCTGGATCGACCGGGCTCGCGAGGTGAGCAACATCCTTGCCGCCGACGCACTCGCCCGCGACCGAGCCGGCGAACCACCGTTCCGAGAAGTTCAGCTGCTCAAGGACAGTGGTCTTGTGACGCTCCTGGGCCCGGTCGAGTTCGGCGGCGGCGGGCAGCGATGGGAGACCGCCTACAAGGTGGTTCGGGAGATCGCCCGCGCCGACGGCTCCATCGGACAACTGCTCGGATACCACTATCTGTGGGCATGGGCAGCCAGATTGGTCGGAACCGATCCGCAGATCTCCGCTGTCGAGGAGCTGTACACGAGCAACCGATTCTTCTTCGGCGGCGCGGTCAACCCTCGAGACACCGACCTCACCGTCGCGGACCGCGGAGACACCCTGGTGTTCAACGGTGTGAAGTCGTTTTCCACCGGCGGCCGAGTCACCGACCTCACGGTGCTCGAAGGAATCATCGACGGAACTGCGACGCATGTGTTCGCAATCGTGCCGACTGCTCAGGACGGCATAGTCTTCCGCGGTGATTGGGACAATCTCGGGCAGCGCCTCACCGATTCCGGCAGCGTCGAGATCAACGACGTCGAGGTCGACTGGGCAAGTGCGGCAGGCTTTGTCGACAAGGAATTCCAACCTCTGGTCTACAACACCCTGAACTTCCCGGCGATCGAGATCGTGTTCGCCAACTTCTACCTCGGGATCGCTCGTGGCGCACTGGACACTGCCGCCGAGTACACCCGAACCCGTACGCGTCCATGGCCGTACGGCGGTGACAACCGCGAAATCGCAACCGACGAGTGGTACCTCCGTGAGGGCTACGGCGACTTGCAATCCAAGCTGTGGGCAGCGGAGGCCTTCGTGGATCAGGTCAGCCGTGAGGCCGACGCAGTGCTCCACGACGCTCGCGAAAACCTCACCGAGCAGGCTCGCGGCGACCTCGCCGTACGCATCGCGGCCGCAAAACTTCGCGCCGCCGACGTCTCCTTGGAGATCAGCAACAAGATCTTCGAACTGACCGGTGCCCGAGCCACGTCCAACGACGTCGGCCTGGACATCTACTGGCGCAACATCCGGACGCATACCCTTCACGATCCGCTCGCGTACAAGCGCCGTGAAGTCGGTAGTCGTTTTCTGACCGGCGAGATTCCCGAACCGACCTGGTACACCTAGCCACGAACAGAAAGAGACCGTCGCACGGTTGGTGCGGCGGTCTCTTTCATCGTTACGACCAGGATCACTGATCGTAGATCGGGTTCCGCGCCTGCAGCGCAGTCAAACGTTCAGCAGAGCGGACGTTTCTAGTGATGGCTCACGAACGACTGTTTGGTGCCGGTCGGAGCCGTTTCGAGCTTGTGCTGCTCTTCTTCGTCCTCGTCGTCGAGCATCGTGGCTTCGTTGAACGGAATCTTCCCGTCGAGTACCTCGACGACGCGTTCCTTGTCGATCGTCTTGGTCCAGGCGCCGACCAGGAGAGTCGCAACCGCATTGCCCGAGAAGTTGGTGATCGCTCGCGCTTCCGACATGAAGCGGTCGATTCCGACGATGAGTCCGACGCCGTCGAGAAGCTCGGGGCGATGGCTCTGCAGTCCGCCTGCCAGCGTGGCCAGACCGGCGCCGCTGACTCCGGCAGCGCCCTTGGAGGCGATGATCATGAACACCAGCAGCGAGAGCTGTTCACCGAAACCGAGTGGCTGTCCCATGGCGTCGGCGATGAAGATCGAGGCCATCGTCAGGTAGATCGCGGTGCCGTCGAGATTGAACGAGTAGCCCGTGGGAACGACGATGCCCACCGTGGTGCGCTCGACGCCTACGTGCTCCATCTTGGCGATCAGACGCGGCAGTGCCGATTCGGAGGACGACGTGGCGAAGATGAGCAGGTACTCACGGGCCAAGTACTTGACCAGCTTGAAGATGTTGAATCCGGTGACCGCGCGCAGCAGCGTTCCGAGAACACCGAAGACGAAGATCAGGCAGGTCAGGTAGAAGCCGATCATCAGCGTGCCGAGCTGGACGACGGCGTTCAGACCGGTCTGGCCGACGACGCTGGCGATGGCACCGAAAGCACCGATCGGGGCGAGCCAGAGGATCATCGTCAGGATCTTGAACACGAGCTTCTGGATGTATCCGACGGCCTTGAGGATCGGTTCACCCGACTTGCCGAGCGACTGGATCGCGAAGCCGACCAGAAGGGCGACGAACAGAGTCTGCAGCACGCTGCCGGCTGTGAGGGAGGACAGCATCGACGTCGGAATGATGGACGCGATGAAGTCCCAGGTACCGCCCGCGCTGTGGGCCTGATCTGCAAGCTTGGCCACGGAGGCCGCATTGGGCGTGATGTTCAGGCCACTGCCCGGGTTGAGCAGGTTGCCGACGCCCAGGCCGATCGCGAGTGCGATGGTGGACATCCCGATGAAGTAGGCGAGTGCGAGGCCGCCGACCTTGCCGACCTTGGCCGCCGCTCGAACCGAGCCGATGCCGAGCACGATGGTGCAGAAGATGACCGGGCTGATCATCATCTTGATCAGGCTGACGAACAACGTGCCGAGTACACCGACGGACTTACCGAACTCGGGTGCGAGCCAACCGACGAGGATGCCGCCGATGACCGCGACGATGACGCTCATGTAGAGCCAATGCGTCTTGTCGCGCTTTGCCTTGGTGCCCTCGGGCTGTGGGGAACCGTCTACTGTCCCTGTTGCCGTGCTGCTCATGGGGTGTCCTTTGGATCGGATATCTGTGAAGTGATCGGGATCACTTCGAGTCGTGGAGAATTCTTGTTGCAAACAGGTGGGCCCGGAAGTTTGTGTTCAGAACGTTCAGGAGGCGCTCGATGGTCGAACGAAAGACCGGCCGACGTATGAGCGTCGCCAGGCAGATCCTGCTCCTGCAATTGGCGTTGTTGGCGCTGGTCATCGGTGTGGGGGCCGCGCTCGCAGTTGTCGACGAACGCCGAGACAGCGACGACGCGATCCGCAGGCAGGTGAGCTCGATAGCGCAGACTCTCGCCCTGTCGGATTCGACGGCGGCAGCCCTGACGAGTCCGGACCCGACCGCGATTCTGCAACCACAGACCGAGAAGATCCGACAGGCAACCGGCGTCGATTTCATCGTGGTGATGGCGCCTGATCGCACTCGGTTCACCCACACGAGCCCGGAGCTGATCGGTCAACTCTTCACCGGGAACATCGACCGCGCACTTGCCGGCGCGACCTTCACAGAGACGTACGCCGGGTCGCTGGGGCCGTCGATCCGCGCAGTCACTCCTGTCTACGATTCCGGCGGAACCCTGGTCGGTCTGGTTTCTGCCGGTGTCACCCGCGAGCAGATCAGCAAGCAGTTCGCCCAAAGTGTTCCGGTCATCCTGTTCGTTGCCGGCGGCGGTCTTCTTGCCGCCCTCCTGAGTTCACTTCTGGTGAGTCGGCGTATCCGGCGACAGACCCTGGGGATGGCGCCGGATGAACTGCGCACCATGTACGAACACCACGACGCCGTCCTGCACAGCATCGGTGAGGGTCTGGTGGTGATCGGGCGAGGCCGAAGCAGAGATGCGCGAGTGGATATCGTCAACGACGAAGCGCGTCGCCTCCTCGATCTACCGGACGGGCCCGTGCCACTTTCGTCCATCCCCGAGACCATGCGAGTCGACGACGCCTCTCCTGCGAAGGATCAAGTGCACCTCACCGACAAGCGTGTGCTGGTGGTCAACCAACACCCGGTTGAGTGGGAGGGCAACAGAATTGGCACCGTGCTGACAATTCGCGATCACACCGAATTGCAGAACGTACTCGGGGAATTGGATTCGGTACGCAGTTTTGCCGAGTCGCTTCGATCGCAAGCCCACGAGAGTGCAAATCGTCTGCACACGATCATCACGATGGTCGAGTTGGGCCGGAACGAAGACGCAGTGGCCTTCGCCACCAATGAATTGCGAGTGTCCCAACAGTTGATAGATCGTCTGATGAATGCGGTCCACGAGCCGGCGCTCGCCGCACTGCTGCTCGGGAAAATGAGTGAAGCGGCCGAACGCGGGGTCGACCTGACCATCACCGAAGACACCGCGCTCGGTCCGGTTCCTTCGCTCAATGCACGCGAGTTGGTCACGCTGGTCGGCAATCTCGTGGACAATGCTATTGACGCATCGCGCGCGAGCGAGTCTCCGTGGGTGGAAGTGACGGTAATGGAAGAGGATTCGATGATGGTTGTTGCCGTCGCCGACAGCGGCCCGGGAATGACACCCGAAGCACTCGAAAAGGCCAAGGGCCGTGGCTACTCCACAAAATCCGGCTCTCGCGGACTCGGTCTCGCACTGGTCTCTCAAGTTGTGAAACGGCACGGCGGCACGCTCACCAGCGAGCCGGCGATGGGCTCCATGCTGGTTGTCCGTATCCCGCTGCGCGAGGTGGAAGCACCGCGATGATCCGTGTGCTGATAGTCGACGACGAACCGTTGATCGCCCAGGCGCACCGTTCGTACGTCGAGCGTGTGCCGGAATTCGTGGTCCACGGCGTGGTTCATTCCGGGAACGCCGCCGTGCGTGCAGTTACGGCGGCCAACGCCACCGACCAGCCCATCGACCTGGTCCTGCTCGACATCGGGTTGCCCGACGCCAGCGGTCTCGACGTGGCTTCCGCCCTGGGCGGTTTGCGGCCCAGTCCGGACATCATCGCGGTTACCTCGGCGCGCGATCTGGAGGTGGTCCGAAGCGCCGTGGCTCGCGGGATCGTCCTCTATCTTCTCAAGCCGTTCACTTTCGCAGCATTCCGCGACAAGCTCGAGCGCTACCTCGAATATCGTGCAGCGCTTCCCGCTGGAGAGTCTGCGGTCAGTCAACACGACATCGACCGCGCGATGTCCGCGCTACGAACGTCCGACGATCGAGCAGCGGCACCGAAAGGCTTTGCGTCTCAAACACTCGGACTCGTCGCAGCGTCTGTCCGGGATTCTGAGGGACCCGTGACCGCTGCAGAGGTGGCAGCATCGGTCGGCGTGTCCCGGGTGACAGCCTGGCGCTACCTGGAAAAGCTGGCAGACGACGGCATGCTCACCCGGGAGACCGAGTACGGGCGCGCTGGGCGCCCTCAGGTTCGTTACCGCAGAACCTGATTGACACAGAACCTGACAGTCACCGAACCTGATTGACACAGAAGCTAGTTCGCGCCCACGGTGTCCAACACCCAGGCGAACTCGAACGCGACCTCTTTCCACTTCTCGTACCGACCGCTGACACCGCCGTGTCCGGCGCTCATCTCGGTCTTGAGAAGTAGCGGAGCATCACCGGTCTTGGTGGCGCGCAGTTTTGCGACCCACTTGGCCGGCTCCACGTACAGAACACGGGTGTCGTTGATGCTCGTGATCGCAAGAATGGCGGGATAGTCCTTGGCTTCCACGTTCTCGTACGGGCTGTACGAGCGCATGTAGTCGTAGACGTCCTTGTTGTGCAGCGGATCTCCCCATTCGTCCCACTCGATGACCGTCAACGGCAGCGACGGATCGAGAATCGACGTCAACGGGTCGACAAACGGAACATTGGCGAGAATGCCGGCAAACAGTTCCGGAGCGATGTTGGCGACAGCGCCCATCAGCAGTCCACCTGCACTACCGCCGTCGGCAACCATCCGGTCGGCCGACGTGACACCGGTGTCGATCAAATGCTTTGCGCAAGAGACAAAATCGGTGAAGGTGTTCTTCTTGGTGAGCGTCTTGCCGTTTTCGTACCAGTGACGGCCCATCTCGCCGCCGCCGCGCACGTGTGCGACGACGAAGACGACGCCGCGATCGAGCAACGACAAGCGGGCAACCGAGAACGACGGGTCGATGCTCGCCTCGTAGGAACCGTAGCCGTACAACAGCAGCGGCGCGGGACCTTGCGGCGCACCTACGCGCCTCACGATCGAGAGCGGAATGCGGGTTCCGTCGTCGGCTACTGCCCAGTCGCGACGCTGCTCGTAGTTACTCGCATCGAAGTCTCCGAGAACGGGCTGCGACTTACGCAGTGCCAGTTCACCACTGGCGACGTAGTAGTCGTACACCTGCCCGGGAGTGATGAATGAGGTGAATCCGAGCCGGATGGTGGGCTGCGCCCATTCCGGGTTGGACCCCATGCCGATGCTGAAGAGTTCTTCGTCGAAGTCGATTTCGTGACGTTCGCCGTAGCCGTCATCCGTCAACGGCCACACGGCAACCCGAGTGAGCGCCTCGCGGCGGTAGCTCAGGACGAGGTGTCCGGCAAAGGCTTCGGCTTCTTCCAGACGAACGTCTGCGCTGTGCTCGATCAGCGTCGTCATGTTCGTCGGATCCGACACGGGAGCTTCCACCAACACGAAGTTCTCTGCCTTGATGCCGTCGACGACGTCGTTGTGGAGGATCAGGAAGCGGTCCTCTCCCCCGATCACGGCGTGCTCGGCCCCGTACTCGACGCCCTCGCGACGCGGGATGATGACGCGGAATTCGCCTTCCGGGTTCGCCGATTCCAGCATCCAGCCTTCGCTGGTCACCTTGGAACCGACCCAGATCATCAGGTACTTCTCGCTGCGGGTGGACCCCACCGAAACCCAGTACCGTTCGTCGGGCTCGTGGAACACCGAAACATCTTGACTCTGCGGCGTTCCCAGCTTGTGACGCCACACCGTGTCCGGACGCCAGGAGTCGTCGACCGTCATGTAGAAGACGTGACTGTGGTCGATCGCCCAGGTGGCGCCAGGCGCGGTATCGGGAATCTCGTCGGCGAGCATCTCACCGGTCTCGAGGTTCTTGAACCGCAGGGTGTACCGCTCGTCGCCGACGATGTCCACCGAGTACGCGAGCAACGTGCCGTCCTCGCTGATGGAGAACGCGCCGAGCGAAAAGAACTCGTGCCCTTCGGCTTCGACGTTGCCGTCCATGAGGATCTGCTCGTCGGCCAGCTCGACGCCGGGCGTCAGGTCGGGCGGAGTCCAGTCGTCTTCACCGGCGATGGGGCACCGGCACTGGACGGTGTACGACTTGCCTTCCACGCTGCGCGAGTAGTACCACCACTTACCCATGCGAGTGGGCACCGACATGTCGGTTTCCTGCGTCCGCGACTTGATCTCCTGGAAGATCTTCTCGCGCAACGGCTCGAGCGCGGCCGTCTGCTCGTCGGTGTACGCGTTTTCGGCTTCGAGGTATGCGACTACCTCGGCGTTGTCCTTGTCCCGCAGCCACTCGTAGTCATCGACGAACGTGTGTCCGTGATGGGTACGTTCGGTGGGGACCTTCTTTGCGACCGGCGGGATCAGGCTCATGCGCTGGGACCGACCCAATCGTCGAAGGACAGACCGGAAATGCGCTCGTACGCCTCGATGTAGCGTGCACGGGTCGCGTCGACGATCTCCTGCGGCAACGGCGGCGGTGTCGTGTCCGAGCTACGGTCCCAGCCGGATTCAGGGCTCGTGAGCCAGTCGCGCACGAACTGCTTGTCGAAACTGGGCTGCACCTTGCCCGCTTCGTAGCCTTCGAGAGGCCAGTAGCGCGACGAGTCGGGGGTGAGCACCTCGTCGGCGAGCACGAGGTTTCCAGCGGAGTCGAGACCGAATTCGAGCTTGGTGTCGGCAAGGATGATTCCGCGATCGGCTGCGAAGTTGGAGGCGCGGGCATAGACGTCGAGAGTGTCCTCGCGAAGCTGCACTGCCAGCTTCTGGCCGACCTTCTCCACTACCTGATCGAAGCTGATGTTCTCGTCGTGATCCCCGAGAGCCGCCTTGGACGCCGGGGTGAAGATCGGGTCGGGCAGACGCGAGGCCTCGACGAGGCCCTCGGGCAACGCGACGCCGCACACTGCGCCGGTGTTGTTGTAGTCGACCAAGCCGGAGCCGGTGAGGAAGCCACGAACGACGCATTCGACGGGAACCATGTCGAGGGAGCGCACCACGAGAGCGCGGCCGAGAACCTCTTCCGGGATGCGATCGTCGTCGGGCTCGCCGGCCAGGTGGTTGGTGCCACCGAGGACGTTGAAGAAGAACACGCTCATCGCGGTGAGCACGCGACCCTTGTCCGGGATCGGCGTGCTGAGCACGTGGTCGTAGGCCGAGATCCGATCACTCGCGACAAGCAGCAGATGCTCGTCGTCGATCGTGTAAAGGTCACGGACCTTGCCACCGGCCAGATGAGTGTAGGAATCAAGTGTAGGACGCACCCGGTCACCCTATCGGGCGTTCGCAGTTCGTACAGAACCCCGGTAGCCGGGACAGGTAAGCGTCCTCGCCGATCGGAGAGCTGTCCGCCCTGCTCATCCGGATATGCAGGTGGCCCCTCGCCAGCAGGCGAGAGGCCACCGTCACAGTCGATGAACTACTGGTTTGCGGGCAGCTTCGACAGGCCCTCGTCGATCGAATCCAGCGTCAGAAGAGCCGTCTGATAGGTCGCGGCCAGCGAATGCTGGACCTGGACGACGTTGCCGGCCTTCACTGCGGGCAATTCCTTCCACAGCTCGGAATTGACCAGCTCCTGCAACTGCGGAGACATCGAGCCGTCGGCATTGAGGCCGTAGACGATCACGTCGACATTTCCGAGATTTTCGCCGATCTTCTCGATGGATACCTGTTCGACGTGGATGTCGGCGGGGTCTGCGGGGGTGCCGGGGAACTGCAGTCCGAGTCCGTCGAAGAGATTGGTCGTGTACGAGGACGCGTACTCGCGTGAGAAGGTGCCGGCTTCCGGCTTGCAGACGTTGCACACGCCGCCGAAGGTCAGCGAGCCGAGCTTGTCCTTGTACTTCGCGGCCAGTTCGGCGGTTTTGGCGTCGTAGTCGTCCTTGAACTCGCCGTAGTTGCCGGAGACATTCGCGGCATCGGCGAACTGCTCGCCCAGCACTCGCCAATCAGCAGGAACCGTCGGTCCCAGGAAGACGACGGGAGCGGCCGCCTCGAGCTGCGCCATGTCCAGCTGGCTTTCGACTCGAGCGGGAACGCCCATGATGATCAGATCGGGCTCGGCAGCGACGATTCCCTCGTAGTTGAGCTGGGAGACGTTGCCGTCGGGCGCGACCTTCGGCAGAGCTTCGTAAGCGGCCTTGGTCTTGTCGTCCATGTTGCCGAGTTCACGGGTCCACTCACATACTGCTGCCAGGTTCGCTCCCGCCTGAATCAGCGGCAGAACTGCGTATCCGCAGGCCACGATCCGTTGCGGGTCGCTCGGGATCTCGATGGATCCGTTCTGTGCCTCGAAGACACGGGTCGGCGAGCTCGCGGCTGTCGTCGACGATTCGGACGACGCCTCCTCGGAGTTGCTGCAGCCGGCGACGCCGACCGCCAGCGCAGCTGCTGCGCCGATCACCACTGCGCGGCGAAACCGCGACAGACCTTGAACCCGCATGTTGAACTCCATCTGAACGCACCGGACTGCTCCGGAATTGATTTGGTGAGGCTAACCAATATCAGGGCACTGGACCTTTACACAAACACAGGTCCCGAGGAATGAACTGCGCCTCCCGAGCCGCCCACGCTCACAGCAGCACGCCTCCCACTGAGAGGGAGCAAAGCAAGATTCCTCTCGAATCGGACACGCGAACTCGCTACCTTGCCTTCGCGATACCTCATCGACTCGCCACTCTCTCCGCTCGACGAAGGGCTCACACATGTCCCGATCCACCCGTACCTGCTCACTACGGTCTGCCGCGGCCATTGCGTTGACCAGTAGCTTTCTCATCACCGGTTTCGGCGCCTCGATCGCGCAGGCCGAACCTGGCCCCTCGGCTCCGCTGTTCGGCTCGCTGGATTTCGGATCCAGCAACCTCGGTAGTTCCGAGCAGACCCCAGATGCGCCGCGGCTGACCGGGATCGACAATTTCCGCGACGTCGCAGGCACCGGCGCCGGATACTCGGGGACTTTCGGCCTGCCCGTGAACAAGGGAGTCTTCTACCGCGCGAACGCGATCACGCCCAAGGGCGATGACATGAGCAATCTCGAAAAGCTGGGACTGACAAAGGTTTACGATCTGCGCACTGAACCCGAGATCGCCAGTAAGCCCGATGTCTTGCCCGGCGGGGTTGCGTACGAGAACATTCCGATCCTGTCCGGGAACATCGCCGAGATGATCGCGAAGATCAAGTCCCCCGAGGACTCACGATCGATGATGCAGGACATGAACCGCGCCTTCGTCACCGGAGCGACGGAGCGAGCCGGGTTCGCGCAGTTGCTCACGGGTCTCGCGGAAACCGAAGGTGCACAGGTCTTCCACTGCACCGCAGGCAAAGACCGCACCGGCTGGACGTCGTTTCTGCTGCTGAGTATCGCCGGTGTCGACCGCTCGGTGATCATGAACGACTACTTGCTGACCAACGAGTACACAGCCGAAGGCATGAAGGCCACGCGCGCGGGCATCGCGGCGAGCCTGGGCGAACAGATGGCCGTCAACATGGAGCCTCTGTTGGGTGTCGAGGCAAGCTATCTCGATGCCGGTCTCGCCCAGTTGGACCAGACCTACGGGTCGGTCGATCGGTACCTGACCGAGGGCCTGGGTCTGAGCCCGGCGACTGTCATGACGCTCAAAGCCAAACTGCTGGGCTGAGTGGCACGGATGCCCCGGGTTCGACGAGGGATCGGACCCGGGGCACGTGTACTTCTCTGCCCGTGCCGCGGCGGATGCGCCGCAGCGTCCCGTGCATCAGCGCGATACGGCGATCACGTTGTTTCGGTACGCCCAGATGACGATCTGCACACGGGTACGCACCTGCAGCTTCTTGCAGATGTTGCTGATGTGCGACTTCACCGTGCTCTGTTCGAGGCTGAGGGAATCTGCGATGTCGTTGTTTCCCAAGCCTTGTGACAGCAACTGCACCACATCCATCTCACGCGCACTGAGACCGTGATCCGATCCGGAGCGCGCCGTGGACATCGGTGCCGGCTTGCGCCTCGCGAACTCCACGATCAGTCTCGACGTCAATCTCGGCGAGAGCACCGAACCACCTTCGGCCACGGTCAACACTGCCGACGAGAGCTCTTCGGGATCGGCGTCTTTGAGCAAGAACCCTGCGGCACCGCTGTCGAGCGCCTCGAAAACGTACTCGTCGAGATCGAACGTGGTGATCACGATGACGCGGGTCCCGGGAAACTCGGCAAGGACCTCCCGGGTCGCAGTCAACCCGTCGCCGTGCGGCATTCGGATATCCATCAGCACGACGTCCGGACGCAGTGCACGCACCTGCTCGTACGCCTCGACTCCCGTCTTGGCATGCCCGACGACGCGAATCTCGGGGTGACCGGAGAGAAACAGCTCGAACCCCTGCCGTACCACCTGCTGGTCGTCTGCAATAAGGACATCGATCATGCGTTGATCCTCCCGTTCACCGGCACCAGTGCCTGCACAGCCCACTCACCTTCCGAATTCGGTCCGGCGTCCAGTTGACCACCCATGAGCGTCGCGCGTTCGCGCATTCCCACAATTCCGAGGTTTTGCCCGTCGGAGGCCGGGCGAGCATTCCCGAGAGTATTGACCACCCGTACCCTCACCGCACCGGCTTCTCGACTCAGACACACCTTGGACTCGCTACCCGGCGCATGGCGAAGGACGTTCGACAACGCCTCCTGCACGATGCGGTAACACGTCAACTGGACTCCGCTGTCCAGGTCGTCGAAGCGGCCGACCTTCTCCAACGAGATCGACGAGATGGTGCGCTTGCAGTCGTCCACCAACTCGTCGATGTCGGAGACCATGGGCGTCGGGAAATCGGGGTCTTCCTCACCCAGGCGAAGTATCCCCACGATCTGCCGCAAGCTGTTGAGGGCCCGCTGACCCTGCTCGATGACGCCCCCCAGAAGGGCTTGTGCTTGTTCGGGATTGCTCGAGAAGAACTTGTCGGCGGCACGAGCCTGGATGATCATGCCGGTCATGTGGTGGGCAGCGACATCGTGCAGTTCACGTGCCATGTCCTGCCGTTCGGCAACAACGGCATTCGCAATCTTGCGTTCGCGGTCCCGGTGCAGATCCGCTACTGCCTGACTGTTCTCCACTGCTTGTTTTCGCAGGCGCGCGACGATCTTTCCCATGGCTGCGACGACCAGAAAACTCGTGACGGTGTTTGCCGCCGGTTCGAGGAACAAGTGAGGCAACTCCCCCACCTGAACCTCGGCGACCGTCAGCCCGTCCCGTTCGGTGAGATACATCGCCAAGATCACGTCCATCGCCATTCCGAGGACCAGCAGTCCGACCAGGCGCATGCCTGTCACTCGGATGGACACTGCCATGATCGCGAACCAGAAAAGCGGCGTGGCCCCCAGCGATCGACTGCCGAGGAAGAGCATCAATCCGCCGGATCCTGCCAACGTCAGGAGGTAGTACGCGATCGGGTACCGCCGGCGCGCACACGCCACAACGGTCAACACCGTCAGGAAACCCATGATGCCGACGACGGTTCCCGGATCGCTCAGCACTCGATTGCTCGTCTCGGGTTCAGTCTTGAGACTGGCGAGACCGAACACCCACGGCACACTCAGCAGGCCGACGATCACGGCCGCCGTGGCCGGGTTGTTCAGGTTGAAACGTCCCCACCCTCGCGATGCCAGGGCTTGCCCCGGGGCATTCTGACCAGCCGAGTCGAACATCCACTCCCCATTCCGCATCCGATGATTGACGTTCATGGTGGCATGCGCGCACCACTTGGTCCCACATTCGGCGAACGTGAAGGGAATGTTCGATTCCCGACTCCTACCAAAGCACTAGTTGAAGGTGAAAGGCCTAGTACTTATGGCTCAGCTGAACTGCTCGACCAACCGGTTCACCATGTTGGTTGCGCTGTAGTAGTCGAGACGGAAGGTGTCCAGACCCACGGCATAGACGTGGTGATCACGAATTGCCGGATGCTGGGCCAACAGTGGAAGTGCCTCGACCGCCTTCACCGCACCGTCGTCGGCACTGACCAAGATCAGGGTGTTGCCCGCGATACCGTCGTAGAGGTTCTCCGCCGAGACCTGAATGATGTCCTTGCGCTTACCCATGGATTCACTGCTCTTCGCGGACTCGGGAATGTCGGCGACCGTGAAACCCATCGCCGTGAGCAACTTCGCCTGCCCCGACTCGTGCGTCCAGATATTGGCGCCGCTGCCGTCCTCGTAGTAGACCAGCGCAGTGGTCGGCTGCGGGGGAAGTGTGATCTTGGCCTTCGCGGCCTCTACTGCGCTGTCGAACTTCGCGACCGTGGCCGCCGCGTTGTCTTCGAGACCTGTCGCCTTACCCAGCACAGCGGCGACTTCCTGCCAACTACTTCCGCCGTAGTCCACCACGATTGTCGGTGCGATGGCCGTGAACTGTTCGTACAGATCGACGACGGAGTCACCTCCAGTTGCCGAGACGACGATCAGGTCCGGGTTCTGGGCCAGAACGGATTCCGCGTTCGCGCCGCCCATCGGCAGCACTGCGAGTCCGCGTTCTTCTGCTATGTCGCCCCACTGTGTGAACAACCCCTGCGCATCCGAGACGTCGGTGTTCGGTCCCGTCGATGCGGTAGCCACCACCGGAGCGTCGATCGACAACAGCGTGCCCGTCAGCGTCACACTGGTCGAGACGATCCTCTCCGGCTTCGACGTGATCTCCACCGGCCCCTTCGGCGTTTCCACGGTACGCGGCCAATTACCCTGCGATGCAGCTGAGTCAGCATCGGAATCGGCATCCGCAGAACTACAACCGGCGAGGGCGAACCCTGCTACCAAGACTGCGGAGAGCACCTTCAGGGTGCGTGATTTTTTCATTGTGACGCCCACTGGCGGACCACTCCTCGAATTCAAAAGCCCATCAAATTAGGTTAGGCTGTGCTCATGCTAACTCAGGCGGTGACCGAATTGTCCGCTACCCTCGCGGCCTCGCCCGACATCGAGACGTCCTGGAATCGGATAGTGCAACAAGGAACGCCGATCATCGAAAGCGTTGATACACAGACTGTTCGAGTTACGTTCCTCTGGCGTCAGCCCGAGGAGACCGAGGTCGAGCGCGTTTACCTGGATGCAAATTCGCTGACCGACCATCACGCAGAACAACTCAGCGTGATGCAGCGACTCGGCGACAGTCCGGTGTGGTTCTACACCGCCGAAGTCTCGAACACCTGGCGTAGCAGTTACAGCATCATCCCGGTACCGAAGTCCGTAGTCGACGAGTTCGACTATCCGGGAGCAGGCAAGGAAGACTCGACCCGCCGCACCCGCTGGTTGGGGTTGCTCGAGCACCGAATTGCCGACCCACTCAATCCGCTTTCCGCAGGTGTGGACACAAGGCGTTCCGTCGCCGAGATGCCCTTGGCGCCGGTCCAGTTCGGTTGGGATGCTCCAGTTTTCAGGAAGTCGGTACAGCTCACCTGGGCTAGTTCGACTTTGGACGTCGAGCGGCCGGTGTGGATCTACGAGACCGTGGACGACGGATTGACACCGCTCGAAGAACGGCCGCTCGTGATACTTCTCGACGGGCGTCACTGGGCCGAGGTCATGCCGGCAGGCGCCGCGTTCGATCGTGCGGTCCAGACCGGCAAACTGAAATCCTGCGTTCTGCTTGCCATCGATTCCGTTGACAATCAACGCCGTTCGCAGGAATTGCCGTGCAACCGCGACTACTGGAGTGCAGTCGTCGACGAACTGCTTCCGCAGGTGCGCGCCGTCACACCCTTCTCGTCTGATCGAACGCGAACGGTGGTCTCGGGGCAGAGCTTCGGCGGCCTGGCTTCGATGTTCGCAGCACTCGAATTCCCCGAACACTTCGCGCTGGTCGCCAGCGGGTCCGGTTCGTTCTGGTGGCCAACCGGATTGAAGCGGGGGGAAGACGGCCCGCCGGGTGGAGACATAGCCGCACGCATCGAGCGCGACGGCGTACCGGACGGATTACGCGTTGTCCTCGAAGTAGGTAAGCACGAGTCCGACATGGTCGGGCACAGCGCAGCGGTCGCACAGGCGCTGGAGGCCGCAGGAGCGCAAGTGTCGTGTCGGATCTTCGACGGCGGCCACGACTGGTTGTGCTGGCGCAGTGTCCTTCTGGACTCCGTTGTCGAACTGATCGGCAGTCCGTGAGACAGACCACGCTCTAGGCCGGCTCGATGTCACCAAGCTTCCAAGTCCGATCGAAATACGGTTCGAGCGGTCCGTAGAAGCGGAAGTACGAGAACCAGTGCTGACCCGCAATGGTCTGAACCCAATTGGGTTCCTTCCCTACCGGAGCTGTAGGTCCGTAGTAAAGATCCACCGAACCGTCCTCGTTGACAACAAGATCGGGATCTCGCGAGCCACGGTCACCTCGGCCCTGCTCGTTGTCGACAAGGCAGCGTGTGTCGACCGAGTAGACCGTCGCGGACCAGAACAACTTTGCCGGGACATCGGCGGGTACGTGGAGTGTGTAACTCTTTGCTCCGTCCAACCAGTGGCCCTCGGCGTCGGCGTAGCTACCCAGATATGCCTGCCCGAGTCCGGGCGTCGTACTCTTCATCGCCTCGGAGAAGGTGACCGCCTCGTAGAACCACGACGCGCGTTCGTAGAACTCGTCGTAGTTGTCCCCTCGCTGAGCTGAGTTGTCCAGGACAATCGCCAAGTCCCACTGGCGATCCGGCCAGTAGCGCGAACCGGGGAAGCGTTTGACGAACGCATTCGCCTGGGCGAACACCTCCCCCACTTCGACGGCCCGTTGCAAGATCTTTCTCACTCGATCATCCGGGGCGAAGGGCTTGCCCTTCTCAATCCCCAGCTGCCGAAGCCACGCCATCGGGAAGCGGTCGCGCTCTTCGACAGGTTCGTCCTGCACGATGTCGTGCAGGAGTTCCCAGTATCGAAGGTCTCGCGGCTGAATTCCGCTCCAGGGCTTGCCGTCCGGTGAGACCAGACGCGTCGGAGTCGGCTTCTCACGATCGGAGTACGGGTACACCCGGACGGCGTCGACCAACGCGTCCGAGCGCGCCGAGTCGGGATCGAGCGTGCGGAAGCCGAACATGATGTGCATCATCGGGGAGTGGACAACGGTGTAATCACCTGTGTCCTCGGCACTCTGACCTGGGCCGACTACCAGGGTCTTGCCACCCTTGCCTGCATCGGGGCCCATCTCACCGAGCACCGCGAATTCTCGTTGCCAGAAATCTGCGATGCCCCCGGCGGTCGGCCCTGGCGGCAATTCGATCACCAACGGCCCCGTTGCACCGAGATCGAAAAAGTTCAAGATGTACGGAGTCGTCGCGTTGGCGGTGATCAGGCCTAGTCGGTCACGATATGAGCGGTAGACGACGATATCGGAGGCAGTTGCTCCGAAGATGTTGGTATGCACGTCCATCCACTGGGCCCAGGACACGATGGGTATGGCCCACAAGTACGCCTGCACTGCTGTTTGGAAGTCGAGCTCGTCGAAGACCGTTGCGATGGTTTCGCGAGCGGGAAGCTCTCCGTCCCTCGGGACAAGTCCGGAGGAATACGTCAGTTCGATGTCGGCCATACCCAGATGGTGCTGGGAGAAACCTCGGCGCGAATCACCCACACCGGGTGAACCTCTAGTTCAGTGCGCCTCGAATGACGGCAGCCGTGCTGTCGAGGATTGTCCGATCGGGCGTGCGAGGTAGGGCGCGCAGGCCGAAGCCGTCGCCGCGATTTCGCGGAATGACATGCAGATGAACATGGAAGACTTCCTGCCCCGCAACAGCTCCGTCGGAGAGGTGCAGATTCACTCCGTCGACGGGGAGAGATCCGGTACGCATCGCCGCGGCGATCTTCTGCGCGACGGCGAAGATCCTGGCACCGTCGTCGGGATCGAGCGTGGACAATCCACTGGCGTGGCGCTTCGGCACGACCAGGAGATGGCCGGATGTGAACGGCCGAATATCCATGAAGGCAAGGACATTCGCGTCGTCGTAGACGACGCTGGCCTCGGCCTCACCGGCGATGATGGAACAGAAGATGCAGTCCATGGTCTCCGGCCCCTGTGCGCCTTTTCGGTAGTGGTGACCACCGGAAAGGCGCACGGGGCGTAGCCCTTACAGAATCGGCGACGGCGCGTACGCCGCAGCTTCGGGGTTGGCGTCGACAAGTTTCTGCACCTCGGCGACAACGGCATCGACCTGAGCCGAAGCGGCACCGACAAAAGCAGCCTTGTCGGCCAGGGCCTCGTCGAGTGCGGCGCGGTCGAGCGGCAAACGGTCGTCGGCGGCAAGACGATCGAGCAGGTCGGGCTCCTTGCCCTCTTCACGCATCGCCAGCGCAACTGCGACGGCATTCTCCTTGATCGCCTCGTGTGCGGTCTCGCGTCCGACGCCGGCACGGACGGCGGCCATGAGCACGCGCGTCGTGGCGAGGAACGGCAGATACCTGGTCAGTTCCTTCTCGATGACGGCCGGGTACGCGCCCATCTCGATCAGCACGGTCAGGAAGGTCTCGAACATGCCGTCGATCGCAAAGAACGCGTCCGGGAGCGCGACGCGGCGCACGACGGAGCAGAAGACGTCGCCCTCGTTCCACTGCGCACCCGCAAGCTCGGCTGCCATGGAGCCGTATCCGCGCAGGATCACCTGAAGTCCGTTGACTCGCTCGCACGAGCGGGTGTTCATCTTGTGCGGCATCGCCGAGCTGCCGACCTGGCCGGGCTGGAAGCCTTCGGTGACCAACTCGTGGCCGGCCATCAGGCGGATCGTGTGTGCAAACGACGACGGGCCCGCGCCGACCTGAACGAGCGCGGAGATGACGTCGTGGTCGAGGGAACGCGGGTACACCTGGCCGACGCTGGTCAACACGTGAGCGAATCCGAGGTGCTCCGCAACCTTCGCTTCGAGCTGCTCGAGCTTGGCCGCATCGCCGTCGAGGAGGTCGAGCATGTCCTGAGCGGTCCCCATCGGGCCCTTGATCCCACGAAGCGGGTACCGGTCGATCAGCTGGCGCAGACGCGTCAGTGCAACCAGCAGCTCGTCGGCGGCCGAAGCGAAACGCTTGCCCAAGGTGGTGGCCTGAGCTGCGACGTTGTGCGAGCGGCCGGCCATAACGATGGACGAGTACTCGGCAGCGCGCTCACCCAGACGGGCGGCGACGGCGATGCCGTGGCTGTAGACGTGTTCGAGAGAACGCACGATCTGCAGCTGCTCGACGTTCTCGGTGAGGTCGCGGCTGGTCATGCCCTTGTGGACCTGCTCGTGCCCGGCAAGTGCGTTGAATTCCTCGATGCGTGCCTTCACGTCGTGGCGGGTGACCCGCTCGCGGTCCGCGATGGACTCGAGGTCGACGTTGTCGATGACACGCTCGTAGTCGTCGATGGCGTCGGCCGGAATGTCGATGCCCAGCTCTGCCTGCGCACGCAACACCGCCACCCACAATTGACGCTCGAGCACGATCTTGTACTCGGGAGACCACAGAGCAACGAGCTCCGGGCTGGCGTAGCGGTTGGCAAGGACATTCGGGATGCGGCTCACGAGGCCTCAGTCTAACGGGGGCCGAGCAGTGCCGTTACCCCCGATAGAGACCGAGCTAGACCGGCGGCGCCATCACGTCGATCGATTCCAAGAGCATTCCCCTGGCCAACCCCCGTGGGTCCGGGTCGTACTCCCCCAGAGCCGTGATCATCGCACCGTCGACCATCGCGACAAGACGGCGCAATTGCCCCTCGGGAGCCGACCGGCCCGAGCGTCGAAGCGCATCGGTCAACAGGTCGTCGAGCTGGGCTCGTAGGCGCAACTGCACGTCACGAAGTGCGGGATGACGGGCACACGCGACGAATCGTTCGTAGCGCGAGATCAAACGCTCGCGGCTCTCCGGCCGCTTCTCTTCGTCTCCGAGCAGCAGCTCGACCAACAGTTCGACGGTTGATTCCGCGCCCCGCCGACGTTGGGTCACCGCAGCCACTCTGGCGCGCATCGCTTCCATGTCGGCGTTGCCGTTGAGCTCGACGGCACACGCGATCAGATCGTCGAGTGAGTCGAAGTAATAGGTCGTCGAAGCCAGTGGAAGGTCAGCTCTGGTTGCCACCGCTCGGTGACGAACGGCGTCGAACCCGCCCTCCAGCAAAAGTTCAGCAGCGGACGCCACCAGAGCTTGGCGACGTCGTTCGCCCTTGGGCGTAGCTGCAGAAGACACCACGACATCGTGCCAGCAGAGGGGACCTCCGCATGGCGAAACAGCTCGAAGACCCTGCTGTTTGTTACCCGAGCCACTTCTCGAGGCGGGCCAGTGCCTCCTGGATGTCGGCTGTCGCACCTGCGAACGAGAGTCTGACCATCCGGTTTCCGTGGACGGTGTCGAAATCGATTCCAGGTGCCAGCGCGACCCCGGTATCTGTCAGCAACCGGGCACACCACGCGGTGGCGCCCTCGTCGCCACACAGATGGCCGATGTCCGCGTAGACGTAGAACGCACCGTCGGCGGGAGCCAACTCGGTGATGCCCAGTTTCGGCAACCCGGTCAACAACAGTTCACGATTGACGGCGTACCGCTGAACGTGCCCGTCCAACTCGACCTTCGCCTCGTCCGAGAACGCCTCGACGGCGGCGTACTGAGAGATCGCGGGCGGACACACGGTCATGTTCGACGCGAGTCTCTGCAGCGGGCGCCGAAGATAGGTCGGCACCAACATCCACCCGAGTCGCCAACCCGTCATCGAGAAGTACTTGGACACCGAGCCGATCACGACGGATTCGCGTGAGGTCTCCCAGGCGCTCGACGTGTGCTGATCGCCGTATCCGATGCCGTGGTAGATCTCGTCCGAGATCAGAAGAGTTCCGTGCTGCTCGCACCACGTCGCCAATGCAGCGAGCTCCTCGGGCGAGATCACCGTGCCCGTGGGATTTGCCGGGCTCGCGACGATCAGACCGGCAGGCGGCGACGGCAAAGCCTCGAGCATTTCCACTGTCGGCTGGTATCGAGTTGCCGGCCCGCAGTCGAGTTCGACGACGTTGCAGCCGAGAGCGGCAAGGGTATTGCGGTACGCGGGATATCCGGGTCGAGCAACCACCACGGTGTCGCCCTCGTCGAACGCGGCCAGGAAGAGCAAGGTGAACGCGCCGGACGAACCGGTCGTCACCACCACGTCTTCGGCGTCGACGGCGATTCCCGATCGCTCGCTGTGGTAGCGCGCAATAGCCTCGCGTAGCTGCAGGATCCCGAAAGTCTCGGTATACCCGAGTAGTTCGGTGCCCAGAACCTCTCGCGTCGCACGTAGCACCGGTGCCGGCGCGGGCGTCGACGGTTGACCTGCCGCCAAGGTCAGGACGTCACCATGTGTCCGCTGACGTTCGGTCGCGGCCTTCCATACATCCATGACATGGAAGGTCTGGATATCTGATCGACGAGATTCTGAGCGCACACTCCGACGGTAGTCGAACCGTGGTGCGACAAGAAACGACGACCACCCATTGTGACGATCCGACAGATTCAGGCGCTCAGCATGAGTCGATTCAACGAGACCTGGGCCACGTCCCTCGCGCAACATTGATCAACGACTTCCTTCGATCAAAAGGTGCATCAGATGAAAGCTCGCTCAGTGCCCACTGCGGCTCTGGTCACGATCGGCGTTCTCACGGTTGCCTCGTGCGGAAGCACCTCTGATCCTGGCGGCAATTCTTCCGGCGACTACGCGAAGGACGGCAGTTTCACCACGATCGTGAACACCGATCCCGGCAACCTTCATCCCCTGATCACCAATCTGACTGCCACGCAGGCGATCAACAGCTATACGAATGACTCGTTGTTGGCCATCGACCCCAAAACCCGCGCAGCGGGCACGTATCTGGCCGAAAAATGGAGCGAGAACGGAACTTCGCTGAACTTCACCCTCAAAAAGGGGATCACGTGTGAAGACGGCACGACCTTCACTGCCCAGACAGCGGCAAACAACATCAACTGGGTCGTCGACACGACCAACGGCTCGCCGTGGTTGGGAGCATCCGTACCCGAAACTGCGGTAGCAACCGCTGATGGTGACGAGCTCACGATCAAGACAACGGAACCCGCGCCCTTCCTCCTCGAGCGCATCGGCGCTCTCAAGATGGCGTGCCAGGCAGCCCTCGACGACCCTGCCAGTGTTCGAGGCAGCAGCAACGGAACCGGACTGTTCAAGATCACCGAAGTAGTGGCCAACGATCACGTCACGCTCGAACGCCGCGACGGATACAACTGGGGGCCGAACGGCGAAACCACGTCGGACACGCTCGGAGTGCCCAAGACGGTCACGATCAAGGTCGTGACCGACGCCGCGACGACGGCGAATCTCGTCCTCACCGGAACGGTCAACGCGGCCCCGGTTGCCGGCGCGGATATCGAACGTGTGGAAGCTTCAGGCCTCGAGTCGATGACGTCCAACACCCTGAGCGGACAGTTCATCTTCAACCACAATGCGGCTCTCCCCACCAAGGACGAGGCCGTACGCACCGCACTCGTGCAGGCGATCGATCTCGACGATTACACGGACATCAACACCGGTGGCAAAGGCTCACGAGCTACGGCACTGGCAGTAGTCGATCCGCGGGCGTGTGACTTCGACAGCGTTACCGGTGTAGTTCCGAAGTTCGACATGGCCGCTGCGAAAAAGACTCTTGCGGACGCCGGTTGGAAGCCCGGATCCGACGGTGTCCTGACCAAGGACGGTCAAGCGCTGCAATTGACGGTCATCTTTGCCAACTACCGCGACACCACCTCTGCAGCAGCAGAATACGCGATGAAGCAGTGGCAGGAGCTCGGTGCGAAGGTAGAGCTTCGTGGTGGTGACAACAACTTCATCATTTCCAACACATTCGCAGCGAAAGACCTGACGTCATGGTCGATCTCGATCGGACTGACCGTCCAGAGCGATACCCCCAGCATCTTCGTTCCGTACTTCGCCGGCCCCACCCCACCGTCGGGTGTCAACTTCGCATCGATCGACAATCAAAAGTACGCCGAACTGGCGGCGAAGGCCTCGGTTCTGCCCGGGCAGGAATCCTGCTCGGTGTGGAAGGAAGCGGAACAAGCACTGTTCACCTCGTCCGACGTCATTCCGGTGTCCACGTCGCCGAACTTCATGTTCTTCAACGGCGCAACGGCCCTGTATGCACCAGTTGGCGGCACCCTGGCCGGCCCTGGCATTCGCGTTCTGAAATAAGCCGGAAGACAAAGCTTTACGTCTGCATCTATTTCTCCGATTCGAAGGATCTACATGACTGACCGTCCATTTGTTCTCGACGACCTCCACCGTGTGGTCACACCCACTGAGACCTCAATCTCTCCCGACGGCACCGTGGTCGTCTTCGTTCGCTCGGAAATTGTTGCCGGAAAGGCAACTACATCGCTCTGGGCGGTGTCCCGCGATTCCCAGGCTCGCCGCCTCACCGCAGGGCCCGCCGATTCTGCCCCTCGGTTCTCTCCGGACGGAACCTCGATTGCCTTCCTGCGTAAGGTCGGCGACTCCGCGCAGCTGCACCTGATCCCGCTCGCCGGTGGCGAGGCCGAAACTCTCACCACATCAGCATCACTCCCCCTCGGCGCCGGTGCAGCAGCCTGGAGCCCGGACGGAAATGCCATCGCGTTCGCCGCTGTGGTCTCACGCTCGGACTCCGCCGATCCGAATGCTCCCATCGTCACCGACCGACTCGGATACAAGGTGGACGGTGCCGGTTGGCTCGGCACCTTCCGTCGCCACCTTCACACCGTCGATCTGGAGACGAAGGCAGTTCGACGGCTCACCGACGGTGATTGGAATGCCGACGTTCCGTCCTGGTCGCCCGACGGCACGGCCCTTGCCTTCACCGCGAATCTCGAACCGGACAGCGATCTGAACCTCACGTTCAGCGCTTACCGCATCCTCGTCGACGATCTGTCGGTTCCCCCGCAGCGACTCGGTCATGCCACCGGAGTGCAGGGCTCCACACTGTGGCATCCGCAGGGAGATTCGGTCGTCGCCATCGGCACTCCCGAGGTCCGTGTCGGAACTGCAGACCTGATCCGGCTGTCCGTCCCCGGCCCAACCGAGACACCGGTCGACGTCACCCTCACAGCTCATCTCGATCGCAACGTGATGCCCGGTGCACCCGGTTACCCCGGCGGCACACCGGCACTGTCGAATACTCGCGACGAAATCGTGTTCTGCCTACGCGATCGTGGATGGACGCATCTGTACGCGGCCGACATCGAAACCGGCACCTCTCGATCCCTCGTCGCCAATCCCAACGAGGTCGTCTCGGCGCTCTCCGTTGCCCGTGACGCCCGCGTCGCCTCCGTCATCGTCACCACGCAGCAGTCCTTCGGCGAGATCGCACTCGTCGATCTCGACAGCGGCGCGGTCACCACGCTGACGAAATTCACCGCAGAAGCACTCCCCGAGGTGACACTGTTTGCCGCCGAGGAACGCGAGTTCACCATCTCCGACGGCCGCACCGTGCATGGTTGGTTGCTGTCCGCTCCCGAAACCAGTGGTGCCGCACCCCTTCTGCTCGACATTCACGGCGGACCGCACAACGCGTGGACCGGCGTTGCAGATACCTATCACCCCGCCCACCAGGTTCTCGCCGCCCAGGGTTGGCGCATCCTGACCCTCAACCCACGTGGGTCGGACGGGTACGGCGCAGACTTCATGTACGCCGTCAACGGCGCCTGGGGTACCTCCGACCAAGCTGACTTCCTCGAGCCGATCGACGCGCTTGTCGCCGAGGGACTTGTCGACGGGGACCGTCTGGCGATCACCGGGTACAGCTACGGCGGATACAGTACGTGTCACCTGACGTCCGCGACGGATCGTTTTGCCGCTGCGGTTGCCGGCGGGCTGATCTGCGATTTCAACGCCATGGCCGGAGTCTGCGATTTCGGTCCGCACCTCGCGTCACTCGCCACCGGCACGACTGTTCCCGAGAACTCCGCGGGGCTCCTGGCAGCCTCACCGCTCGCCGCCGTGAAGAACGTGGTGACCCCGACGCTGATCCTGCACGGAAAGTCGGACGAGCGGTGCCCGCTGGGTCAAGCCGAGGCCTGGTTCGCCGCACTGCGCCAGCAGCACGTACCCACCCGTCTAGTGGCGTATCCCGGTGCAAGCCACGGGTTCCTCGTCAACGGCTCGATCTCGCACCGAATCGACTACAGCACACGACTCATCGAATGGGTCAAGCGATACACCTCCGCGAAGCTGCCCAAGACCGGCCTGGCCAACGCGTCTGCCGGAGCCGACGCGTGGAAGCGTTCGCTGGACGTACTGTGTGAGCGTTACGGCGTCACCGGTGCTCAATTCGGTATTCTCACACTCGATTCCAACGGCAAGGAAATCACCCGTACGACGGTGGCTTCCGGCGTGATCAATGCAGACACCGGGGTCGAGGTATCCACCGACTCCCTGTTCCAGATCGGATCCATCACCAAGGTATGGACCGCGATGCTGGTCATGCAGCTTGTCGACGAAGGCTTGCTCGACCTGGACGCGACCGTCCGGTCGATCCTGCCCGATTTCGCACTGCAGGACGAGGACACAGCTGCCCGCATCACGGTTCGCGCACTTCTGAACCATCGCAACGGAATCGACGGTGACCTGTTCATCGACAAGGGTCGCGGCGACGACGTCGTCGAACGCTACGTCGAGGGCCTGCGTGACTTCCGTCAGGTTCATCCACTCGAGGACGGCTTCGCGTACTCGAACTCCGCGTACGTCCTTGCAGCTCGTATCGTCGAGGTTCTTCGCGGCGGCATCTGGGACGACATCCTCAAGGAGCGGATCATCGATCCGCTCGGCCTCGCGCACACACTCACGTTGACCGGAGATACACCGAGATACTCTGTGGCAGCGGGTCATACGGGGAACTCCGTCGTGATGCCCGTCTGGCCGATCACCCGCTCGATGGGGCCCGCCGGCTGCATCACTGCCAGCATCGGAGATCTACTCACGTTCGCGGAACTCGGTCTTCTCGAAGGACAGAGCGTCGACGGCGTACGGATCGTGTCGGAAAAATCGGCCGCCGCGATGCGCACACCGGAAATCGACATCAGTGAACTGTTCCCGGACAAGTCGGGTTGGGGCTTGGGCTGGTTCCACGAAACCTGGTCGGGCGAAGAGATTTTCGGGCACGACGGCAGCACCATCGGGCAACACGCATATCTGCGTATCTTCCCCCGCCACAATGTCGCGATCGCACTGCTGACCAGCGGCGGCAAGGCCGACGGCCTCTACCGTGATCTCTTCACCGAAGCCGCGGCCGCGTTGGTCGGACTCGAACCTCCGCAAGCCCTCGCCCCGAACCCCGCGAGTGTGGAGTCGATTCCGGATTCGGTTCTGGGAAAGTACAGCTCGGGCGGGATAGCAATCGAGTTCCGTCGTGGAGAGTCCGCTGACGAGGCCGTGATCACCGTCATCGGCGACGTAATCCCGAATCCCGAGGAAGACGAAACAGCTCCGAAGAAGCCTGCAACGGTAGCCACTCTCGTACCGTCGCAGATCCCGGGGACCTGGACCACCCGTCAACCCGGGGCCGCCGGTTGGACGACGGTACGGCCGCACCGAGACGGAGTGTACGTCGGATTCCGCTTCCTACCACGGGTTAACGCGTGACGATGACCGATACACATACGATGACGGAAACACAGAACGCCGAAACACAGAACGCCAGCGAACTCGAGGAATCAAAGATGCAAGAACAGCTTCAAGAACTCGTCGATCAGTGGAGGGTCGAGGCAAACATCCCCGGCGTCTCGGTCGGCATCGTTCACGGCGACAAGGACATCGTCGTCACCAGTGGCATCGAGAGCGTCGAAACCCAACTCCCGGTCACCGACAAGACGATGTTCATGATCGGCTCCACCACAAAGGTGTTCGCCGCAACAGCCGCGATGGCACTCGTCGAGGACGGCCTACTCGATCTCGACACCCCGTTGGTCGAGTACGTCCCCGAACTGACCTTCGCCGACGAAACAGCCACGCGCACAGTCACGATGCGTCATCTCCTCACCCACACCGGCGGATTCACCGGCGACGCGGGCCTCTCGGCAGGCTGGGGCGAAGACGCCCTGGGACGCTCGGTTTCACGGCTGAACGAACTGCGACAAGAATTTCCCGTCGGAGAAGTCTTCTCCTACAGCAACTCCGGATTCGTTCTCGCCGGACATGTCGTGGCCAAGATCAGCGGACTGACCTTCGAAGAGCTGGTCAAGCAGCGCGTGCTCGACCCCCTCGAAATGAAGAACTCGGCCTTCCTGCCCTGGGACGTGATGACCCACCGGTTCGCACTCGGTCACTACATCCGCGACGGTGTGCCGTTCGTGTCCAACGAAACCGGACTGGACCGCGGCATGATCCCTTGCGGCGGAATGTGGTCCTCGGTGCGAGACCAACTCGTCTGGGCACGTTACGCACTGTCGGGCGAACACCCCGGCGAAGGACAGCCACTCGACGAGTCCACCCGGTTGTTGATGCAGAAGCCGCAGCGTCCCGCCGCGATGATGTTCGAAGAAGTCGGCCTGGGATGGCTGTTGACTCGATACGGAACCACTCAGGTAGTGCGGCACGGCGGAAACGTGAGCAACCTCCAGGTCTCCGAGTTCATGACAGTGCCCGAGAAGAACTTCGCCGTCACCGTGCTGACCAACGCACTCGGCGGCGGAATCGGCAAGAAGATCGTCGACTGGTGCATGGCCAACCTCACTGAACTACCCACGCCGGCATCCCTGGACGTGGTCGAGCCCGAACCCGCTGCCGTCGACGCAGTCCTGGGCAAGTATCAGGCCGGCTCACTGACGATGACCGTCGCCCCCGGTGACGAGGGAATCGGCATCCGGATGGGCAGCGCGCAGGATCTCGGTGAATACGAGGACATCGTCTGGCCGCCGGCAATCCCGATCGCCTTCCTCAACGACCGTGACTTCGCTGCTCGCGCCGACACCACCCGGGCGTTGGGCCGCTTCGTCACCGACGACACCGGTCGCGCCGTGATGCTCGAATTCGGCGGCCGCACCGCCAAGCGAGTGGCCTGATCCTCTAGACGGGTGACGCGGTCCGATTACGGGACCGCGTCACCCGTCTTCGTAAATGCACAGCCGAGAAGGTACAGACTGGACGCCATGAACTTCATCGGCGAGTCGATTCTGCACCCCTCCCGGTGGAGCGTGCGTGCCCGTTCGACCGTGGCTTCGACACTCGTGATCGCCTTCTGCCTGGTGATCGCCGGGCTTGCACTGGTTTTCGTGCTGGCAAACTCCCTGCATCTGTCCGCGCTGAACAGCTCCGACGCTCGCGCCACGCAATTGGTCCAGCAGCTCAACGGAAAGAACCCGGCCGATCTCGACCCTTCGCTTCTGTCCACAGACAGTCAGATCGGAATCGTGCAGATCGTCGACGCCGATCACCGAATAGTCGCCCAATCACCTGGAACCGACAGCGACCTCCTGTCCGGACGTTTTCTCGGCCCTGACGAGTCGGACGCTCTCGGAAGGGTCAAGAAGTCCGACGACGAGGACTACTGGCTGATCGGGCGAGGCGCTCAGACGCCGACCGGACCAGTCACCGTCTTCGTCGGCGCCGACCGCGAACCGGTTGAAACCGTGGTGACGACCGTTGCCGTTCTGCTGGCCATCGTCGGACCCCTGGTCCTGGGGCTGGCAGCGTTTGCCACCTACCGCCTCGTCGGTTCGGCCCTCGCTCCCGTCGAACGCATCCGCGCTCGGGTAGCGTCGATTTCTAGTGGGCGTCAAGGTGAACGAGTGCCTGTACCGTCAGGGAACGACGAGATAGCCCGACTGGCAACAACAATGAACGACATGCTGGCGCGCCTCGACGAAGGTGCGCTGGCCCAGCAACGATTTGTCAGCGATGCCTCACACGAGTTACGCAGTCCGCTGTCCACGATCACGACGGCCCTCGAACTGGCACACCGACGCCCGGATCTCCTCGACGACGCGTTGATCGAAGACGCACTACTTCCCGAGGCGCGCCGAATGCGGCAGTTGATCGAAGACCTGTTGATTCTCGCACGCTCTGACGAAAGCGAACTCGAAAAGTTCGGCATCGTCGTCGACGTCGACCTCGATGACATCTTGTTCGCCGAGCAGAAAAGGATCGACGGTATCTCCGAAGTTACGGTCGCCGCTGCCGTGGCTCCGGTTCGGGTCTCCGGAGACCCGAGAGCATTGACGCGGATGGTGCGAAACCTCGTGGACAATGCAGTGCGGCATGCGGAGACCCTCGTGTATCTCGAGTGCTCCGAAGCCGGAAACGAAGCCCACATCGTGATCGAGGACGACGGGCCCGGAATCCCTGCAGCAGAACGCGAACGAATCTTCGGACGCTTCGTCCGCCTGGACCAGCCGCGGTCGAGGCAGGGAGGCGGGTCCGGACTCGGACTCGCCATCGCGTCGGAAATAGTTGCGGCGCACCACGGAACCATTTCCGTCAGCGAGAGGGCGGGCGGTGGAAGTCGATTCGAGGTGACGATTCCGGTACCGAACGACTGAAGATCAGGCAGTGCCGACAAAGCGGTACCCGACGCCTCGGACCGTTTCGATGCTCTGAGTTCCGAACGGGAGGTCGAGCTTCTTACGAAGGTAACCGATATACACCTCGACGATGTTCTCGTCACCTTCGTAGTTGGTGTCCCAGACAGAGCGAACGATCTCGGTCTTCGTGACCACCACACCATTGTTGCGCATCAAGAATTCGAGAACGCTGTACTCGCGTGGCGTCAGGGTCAACTCGATTCCCGCTCTGCTCACCTGATGTTTGGCCGGGTCGAGGGACAGGTCTCCAACGGAGAGTATCGCCGGACGTTGTGGAGCGCCGCGACGCACCAGTGCGCGCAGCCGAGCGAGAAGCACGACAAACGAGAATGGCTTGACCAGGTAGTCGTCGGCGCCGAGATCGAATGCATCGGCCAGGTCGTATTCGCCGTCCTTTGCCGAGAGCATGAGGATCGGCGTCCAGATCTCCCGGGCGCGTAGATCCCGCACGATGTCGTACCCGTGTTTGCCCGGCAACATGATGTCGAGAACGATCACGTCGAATTCGTCACTGCACGCAGTCGCGAATCCGTCGTCACCGTTGAGTTCGACCGCGGTCACGAATCCCTCGGCCACCAATCCCCGCCGGATCGTCTCGGCCAGGCGCACTTCGTCTTCGACCACCAGTACTCGCACCACCGGCCCCGTTTCGTCGCCACGCAGTTGTTCGGATGCACCCAGTAGAGCAGACGGTAGACCCAGGGCCGAGTTCCGTTCAGCGTTTCTTCAGCTTCGGATCGTCACACTGCATTCATGCCTGCAACTGTGTCGACCGTGCGAAACGTGGTCACCGAAGTCCTGACCGAGAGCACCACCGCAGAGATCGCGGTTGCCGCAATCGTGGTGGCCGCAGCTCTGTTCGCGTTCGGTTCGATCTACCGAGCTTCCAGCGTTCGGTCTACAGCCCTTCGCACGTGCGGACTCGTGCTTGCACTGGTGACGCTGTCGATCCAGGTGTATGGAAGCGGGTGGTTGACGAGCTTCGACGGGCCGGTGACCGACTGGATGGTCGATCATCGGAGCGGCGCCCTGAACCAGATCGCGGTCGCCGTCACAGATCTCGGTAGCCCGGTCGCCACCGCGCTGCTCGGGATCACCTGCGGAGTGCTCATCTCATGGCGAGCGCGTTCGGTCGTTCCGGGCTTGATCGTGATCGGAACCGTTGGCGGGGCGGCGGTCGCCAGCACGGTAATCAAAGCGCTCGTCGGTCGCGAACGTCCGCCGACCAACATCCAGGTTCTTCTCGAGACCGGCCACTCGTTCCCCTCCGGTCACGTGACGGGCACAGCAGCGCTGTTCGGCATTGCCGTTCTCGTTGTGAGCGTCGACCGAACAGCGGCCGTCAAACGCCTTCTGATGCTCCTCGCCGTGACGGTCACCGTCGTCGTCGCGCTGACTCGCCTCTACTTGGGTGCGCACTGGCTCACCGACGTCATCGCCGGAGCCATTCTCGCGACGCTTGCCGTCACGGTGGGTGGAGCCCTCTTCCGATTCGTCGGCACTCACAACCAAGCTGAATCGACTACTGCTGCAATGCGCTCTGCAGAACCTTCAGCACTTCACGAGCCGCAGTCGGCCCGGTATTGAGGTAGAAGACGTCGTCGTCAACAGCGACGGCGTGGTTGGCGACCACACCACGTAACTGCGCCCACAACGGCGCGTTCGTCAATGTCGCCGGGTCCCCGCCCTGCACGCCGTAGAAGATCCAGTCGGCGTCCGCCACGTTCAACTCTTCTTCACTGATGTCTCGGGAAGTGTCGTCGAACTGCTGCGACTGCGGACGGGTCAAGCCGGCATCCTCGGCGATACTGCCGGTGAACGAAGGAATACCGAAGATGCGCAGACGATTTCCGTTCTGGCGCGTGAACGACACCGTCGGCGGCGACGAGAGGGAAGCACCGAGGGCCGCGGCATCGGTATTGAAGGTATCCAGCAGTGCCGTCGCCTGCTGCGTCTTACCTACCCCGTCGGCAACCAGCAGGAAGTCCTGCTTCCAGTAGACGCCGGTTCCCTGTGTTGCCACCGTGGGTGCGATGGCGGAAAGCTGGTCGTACAGCGAATCAGCGTCCTTTCCTGCAACATTCATCAAGATCAGGTCAGGATCGAGCGTGACGATCGCTTCGAAATTCGGTGTGAAGCGTCCACCTGCGTCAACGACATCACTTAGCTGAGTACGGAATTCGGGGTACGCAGACAACAAGTACGGAGGCACCAGGTCCGCACCGTCACCACGCGTCGAACCTGCGGGCACGACACCGAGCGACAGGAGAGCATCTGCTTGCCCGGTCGAGATGACAACAACCTTTTCGGGCTGCGATTCGATCGTGGTGTCCCCTTTGAAGTGTGAGACGGTACGAGGAAACTCGCCGTCCGACTTTCCGCTCCCCATTCCAACCGGGACTTCTCGCGGAGCGACAAACGCAGAGTCCGCCGGAGCCGACGCACTGATCTCGGCATCTGTGGGCGACGCGTCCTCGCTCGAGCAGCCACTGAGAGCTGCCACCAATGTCAGTGCCCCGATCAGCATTACACTGCGTGACTTCCTTCGAAAATTCATGATCGTGTCCCGTACGTCGTGAAGCATGACAGCTTCATCTTCCGTCATGGTTAGGTGACCCTACCCTTTGAAGAACTGTAAACTATATCTGTGTCAGATACAGTTCCAGGGCGTGGATCACACGAGGTCGATCGCTACTCCGATCGCGTGCCCACCGCGGAAGAAGCGTCGAGATCACTCATCGCTGCGGCGTTCGAATTGCGTCGAGCGCTGCGGGAATACATGGATACGTCGGGTACCGACGCGACTCTGCCAGAGGCACAATCCGAAGTACTTCACGATGTCGCACACCATCCGGGCACTCGCATCGGGGCCGTGGCCGATCGCCTCTCCAGACGCCCGAACACCGTCAGCACGCTGGTGCGCATCCTCTCCGACAAAGACCTGATCGAGCGGCGACCCGATCCCACGGACGGCCGAGTGAGCACACTTTTCGTGAAGGACGAGCGAAGCGCGCGACGAGACCGTCGATCCGAACTACGCATCGGCGTTCTCGCCGAAGAATTGGCGGCCCTCGACGAGGGCGACCTCGACACATTGTCCGCTGCCATCGACATCCTCGACCGGGTCAATCGATCATTGCGAGATCACGCACCGCGGTGACACTCCGGGACACACAGAAGCGGTGCGGTGCAGCACCTGCCGCACCGCACCGCACCTGCTGACGAGTTACCGCCCTAGTTCATGTCGTTCGCAATGATGTTCTCGATATTCCGTTCGGCCAGAGCGGTGATGGTGACGAACGGATTGACTCCCACATTGCCCGGTACGAGGGATCCGTCCATGACGTACAGACCCGGGTACTCCGGCAGACGACCGTAGCCGTCGGTCGCCTTGCCGAGCACACAACCCCCGAGGGGGTGGTACGTCAACTGATCGCCCCACGTCTGCGTCGGGCCGAAGAGGTCGGTCCGGTAGATCGTGCCTTCCTTCTTGTTGATCTTGTCGAAGAGCTTCTTCGCCATGTCGATCGACGGCTGGTTCTGCGAGCGCTGCCAGTTCAATCCGACCTTGCCTGTTGCCGAGTTGAATTGGAACTGAGCACGTTGCGGATTCTTGGCAATCGCCAAGTACAGGCTGACCCACAGTTCGGTACCGGCCGGGAAGGGTGCGATTTCCGCAAAGACGGGAGCGGATGTGTCGGCCCAGTTGTCGATACCCATCACGGGGATCGCCGACTGCTTCGCACCGGTGGCGTCCCACATGTGATTGGCGCGGCCCACCATCACGTTGCCGTTGTGACCCCATTCCTGTCCAACTGCACCCGGCAAATTCGCCAGCTGCCCTTGCGCTTTCATCGCGACCAGGAGCTTGCTGGTCCCGATACTGCCGGCCGCGAAGAAGACCTTGTCCGCCGTCACTGTCTTGGTGCCGACGGTATTGCCCTGCTCGTTGATCTGGTTCATCACCACTTGATAGCCACCGCCGGTCGCGGCCGGGGCAACCGAGGTCACGACGTGCAGAGCTGAAATGGTGAGCTTGCCGGTGGCGGATGCCGCAGCGAGGTACGTCTTGTCCAGAGATTTCTTTCCGGCATTGTTGCCGTAGATGACCTCACTGACCAGAGCAGACTTGGTGACCTGGCCGGCAGCTTCCTGCTTCATGTAGTTGAAGTCGTAGACATTCGGCACGAACGTTGTTGTGTAACCGGATCTCTCAGCGGTCTTTCGCCCCGTCCGCGCGAACTTGTAGTACTCGGTCGATTCGAACCAGGCCGGGTCGATGTTGTTGACTCCGAGCGCAGCGTTCGCGCGCGGGAAATACGTCGAGTACATCTCGTTGGAATCGACACCGGGCAGGATCTCTTCGAAATAGTTACGCTTGGGTGTGACGGCCATACCGCCGTTGACCAGCGACCCACCGCCGACCCCTCGGCCCTGGTAGACCTTGATCCCGCCGAAGTCCTCGGCGTCGAGAACACCGACGTAGCGGCTGATGTTCTTGTCCACCGAGCCGCCGGAGAAGTGTGAAACCGGTTGAACTGTACGGTCTCTGAGCCAGAAGGACCGACCGTCGGGCGAGAGCATCGGGCAGAAGATCTTGCCGTCGGACCCTGGTGTGGTCCACGACTTCCCCATCTCGACCATGTGCGTGTCGATACCGGCCTGTGTCAGGCGAAGTGCCGCAACGGCACCGCCGTATCCACTGCCGATCACGAGCGCGGGGACACGGTCTCCGTCGTTCAATGCTCGTCTGGGCGCAGCGGCCGCCGTGGTCCACGAGGACGAGAGTGCGGCGGCCCCCACAGCTAATCCTGTTGCTGCCAAGAAGTTTCTACGCGAGAGCGTGGAATTGGTACGTGCGTGCCGTTCGTTGGATCCAGCGCGAATGCTCAAGTGTGCCCTTCTCTTTCCGTGACCCCCGCGCTGAGATATACCGGGAGAAACCGAACGAGAAGTCCATACTCGTGGGTAACTTCGAGGAACCGTTGATTTTCCATGAAAAGGGCCGATGAACAGAAAGTTCACCGGCCCTCCGAAAGAACGAGTCAGGGAATTGAGATGCGACCTTCGACGGCGCCGAGTCCGATGTCCTTGCGGAAATGACCGCCGGGAAGCTTGACGTCGGCGATCTTTGCGTAGGCGTCGTCGCGAGCTTCGGTCAGATCCTTGCCCACTCCGACAACACTCAGCACACGCCCGCCGGCCGAGACGACGGCACCGTCTTCACGCTTCTTGGTACCGGCGTGCAGGACTCCGTCGGCGTCGGCTCCGGTGATCACGTCGCCGGTGCGTGGGGTTGACGGGTAGTTCTCCGCGGCAATCACGACCGTGACAGCGGAACCGTCGCGCCACTGCAACGGACCGACCGAATCGAGTGTTCCGGTCGAGGCCGCATTGAGTAGACCGCCCAGCGGCGTTTCGAGGAGAGCAAGCACGGCCTGAGTTTCGGGGTCACCGAACCGGCAGTTGAATTCGACGACGGCCGGGCCGTCGACACCGATCGCCAGACCGGCGTAGAGAAGGCCGGAGAAACTGCTACCGCGCGCGACCAACTCGGCAGCGACAGGCTTGACGACGTCGTCGACGATCTGCGTGACCATCTCGTCGGGCAGCCACGGCAATGGGGTGTACGCGCCCATGCCGCCGGTGTTGGGTCCGGAGTCTCCGTCGCCTACTCGCTTGTGGTCCTGAGCCGGGAGCAGCGGGATCACAGTTTCGCCGTCGACGAGGCAGAAGAGCGAAACTTCCGGACCGTCGAGGAAGGACTCGAGGAGAACCGGGTGTCCGGTCTCGAGCAGTTCTGCGGCATGATCGCGCGCGGCGAGACGATCCGTCGTGACGACTACGCCCTTACCCGCGGCCAGTCCGTCGTCCTTGACCACCCAGTTGGGACCGAAGCGGTCGAGTGCTTCGTCGAGCTTGGCCGGATTGTCGACGATCTCGCTGTGAGCGGTCTTGACGCCGGCGACAGCCATCACGTCCTTGGCGAAAGCCTTCGATCCCTCGATGCGGGCGGCGTCGGCCGAAGGCCCGAAGCAGGCGATACCTGCTGCGCGCACCGCGTCTGCGACACCGAGGACCAGCGGAACCTCGGGTCCGATGACGACGAGGTCGGCTTCGACCTTCTGGGCCAGCGCGGTAACCGCGTCACCCGAAGCGACGTCGATGGGGTGCTGCTCGGCGATTTTTGCGATCCCGGCATTGCCAGGCGCGCAGATCAGGGCCGTGACACCTGGATCGCGAGCAAGAGAGAGAAGGAGGGCATGTTCACGGGCTCCGGAGCCGATTACTAGTACGCGCACGGTGAACAGACTACGGCCTGCGATAACAGGGCTCTCGGAGTGCCACTGGCGGGGCCAAGGTCCCAGCGTTCGGCCTTTGTGCGAAATATCCGTTTCGAGATGAGATCATATGAATACCTGAATAGGTGAACAGATGTTTTCGGACACCTGTCCACCAAGGAAAGGACACCCGTGAAACTCCACAAACCAGGCGTTCTGACGCTCACCGCAACCGCCGCAATCGGCGCACTTCTGATCACGTCGTGCAGTAGCCCGACTGGCACCGACTCCTCGGGCAACAACGACGGCCTGGTCTTGGCCGACGGCTACGAGCTGGGCGGCTACAACCCGGTCGCAGGCTTCGGCGCTGCCGGTGAGGCCAAGATGTACGACGGCCTCGTCCGGCTCACCGGAGGGACCGGCATGCCGGGATTCGAGCCGTCTCTGGCCGCGGAGATGCCCACTGCCAATGCCGACGCGACAGTCTGGACGGTCAAGCTACGTGACGGCGTCACCTTCTCCGACGGGTCGACCTTCGACGCCGCCGACGTGGTTGCCACGTACAAGGCGATCCTCGATCCCGCTTCCGCCTCCGAAGCGCGTTCGTCGTACGACATGATCAGCGACGTCGTGGCCGTCGACGACAGCACAGTCGAGTTTCGTCTCGCCTACTCGTATGCGCCCCTGCTGACGAAGATGCTGATCGGCATCGTCCCGTCGGAATCCCTCGCGACACCCGGACTGGCCGCCGAATCGCCGTTGAACACCGCGCCTGTCGGTACGGGTCCGTACACACTCGTCGATCTCTCACCGGATCGAGCGGTCTTCGAGGCGAACGAGAACTACTGGGACGGTGCACCGGAGATCAAGAAGCTCACTCTCCTCTACGTTCCGGACGACAACACCCGCGCCCAACGTATGGTATCCGGCGAGATCGACGGAACCAATCTCCCTCCACTGCTTGCCAATACGTTCTCGGGCAAAGACAACATGTCGGTGACTGCCCATCAGTCAGCGGACTGGCGCGGTCTCTCACTTCCGACGAACAATCCCGTGGCAGGCGACAAAGCCGTACGGATGGCGCTCAACCTCGCCGCCGATCGCCAGTCGATGATCGACAACGTCCTGGGCGGACACGGCCGCGTCGCCGCCACCCCGATCCCCGAGGTCTACGGCGATTCGTACAACCCGAACGCAACCTTCGCCTACGACCCGGCCGAGGCCGAGCGAATTCTCACCGAAGCGGGCTGGATCGAAGGTTCCGACGGAATCCGTTCGAAAAACGGTCAGCGGGCGCAGTTCACGATCATGTACAACTCCGTCGACACCGTTCGACGTGATCTCGCTCAGGCATTTGCCTCCGATGCTCTCGCTGTCGGCATCGAGGTGGATCTCGAAGCGCTCTCCTGGGACCGCATAGACCCTCGAATCAACCAGGATTCGACGCTTCTCGGTGGTGGAGACGAACCTTTCGATCCAGACACGCAGGCGTACGACGCGCTGAACTCGAAGTACATAGCGCCCGGGGTCGGCAGCATCTACGACAACGCCAGCGACTACTCCAATCCAGCAGTCGACGCAGGCCTGGAAGTAGGACGCCGCAGCCTGGATCAGGCAACGCGTGACGCCGCGTATCGCGACGTGCAGCAGGCGTACGTCGAGGATCCCGGATTTGTCATCCTCGTATTCCTCGACCATACGTACGTTTCGAAGGATTCCGACTGGCAGATGTCCGGACCGGTACTCGAGCCACACTCACACGGTGTGACCTGGGGCCCGTGGTGGTCACTGCAGACGTGGGCCAGAGGGCAATGACAGCGGTCGACGTTCGGGTAGACGCGCGGCAATCGCTCGACCACCGTGGCAACTCCCGCCGAAAGGCCATCCTCACGATGGTCGGTCGGCGGGCGTTGTTCATCGTGCCGGTGATCGCCGTGGTGTCCGCGGGACTCTTTGCCGCCGCCGCGATCTCACCGTTCGATCCACTTGTCGGCTACCTGGGCACGCGATACATGACGACCAGCGACGCGGACAAAGCGTTGATCGCCGATCAGATGGGTTTCGACAACCCCTGGTACAGCACGTACTGGAATTGGCTCCAGGGCGTGTTCACCGGTGATCTCGGGATCTCCAGATCGTTCAATCAGCCTGTTTCCCAAGTTATCTCCGAGCGTCTGCCATGGACCCTGCTGCTGGTCGGTATCTCACTCCTCATCGCGATTCTCGCCTCGCTGACACTCGGTGTTCTCGCCGGAATCCGCAGTGGAGGATTCTTGGACAAGACCGTGTCCGGGCTGAGCGTCGTGGTCCAAGGACTTCCGCCGTTTGTCTTGTCGCTGGGTGCCATCGCGCTCTTCGCGTTGACTCTCGGCTGGCTCCCGGTCGCCGGGTTGACCGACGGGGGTGCCGATCCTACACCGGGACAGGTGATCCGGCACTTGGTCCTACCGGTGACGGTCCTTTCCATCTCGCAGATGCCGTGGCTCCTACTCGCGGTCCGAGAATCCGTCGTGGGTTCGAAAAGTGAGGGATTTGTCGCGGGCGCCGTAGCACGCGGAATCCCGGCGCCGACCATCACGAAACGCCACATACTGCCGACCTCACTGGCGCCTTTCGTGAACATCGTCGGCGTGCGACTGCCCGAGCTGATAGTCGGGGCAGTGCTGGTGGAAGAGGTCTTCAGTTGGCCAGGGATCGCCGGCGCCATCGTCTCGTCAGCCCGTGACCTCGACATGGCACTGCTCGCGTTCCTCACCGTCGGTACGACATTGACGGTCATGCTCGGCTCACTGCTTGCCGACGTCCTCGTTGCAGTACTCGACCCGAGAGTGAGTACCGATGGCTGAACGACGCTTCAAGATCGCCCTCGGCGTGCTGATCCTCGTTGCGCTGTACGCGGCGTTGGTCCCATGGTTGGCCGACGTCGACGACCGAGTCACAGACTTCTCGGCGGCTCGCCTGGCTCCGTCGTTCGATCACCCCTTCGGAACTGACTCGGCGGGCCGAGATCTATTCGTGCGCATAGCTGCAGGCATCAGAACCTCACTTCTGATCGCACTCGCCTGCGCGCTGCTCGCCACGGTGATCGGCGTCGCCGTCGGCACTACGGCCGGACTGGTCGGCGGCTGGGTGGACAGGTTCGTCATGCGCGGCACCGATGCCGTCAACGCACTCCCCCACCTGTTGCTCGGCATCGTCATCGTCGCGATGTTCCGTGGAAGCATTGCCGCCATCGTGCTTTCGATCGCACTGACCCACTGGACCCAAGTGGCCCGGATCATCCGCTCCGAGATCTTGAGTCTGCGCGAGCGTCCCTACATCGACGCCGCCATTCTCGCGGGAGCCAGTCGACGTCACGTGATCATGCGCCACCTCGTGCCGGCGACGGCGCCGCAGGCTTTGATCGCAGTCGTTCTCCTGCTGCCCCACGCCGTCTGGCACGAATCGACATTGTCCTTCCTGGGATTCGGCCTTCCCCCGCACAAGCCCAGTCTCGGGACGCTTCTCGAAGAGGCACGCAGTTCTCTACTCCTCGGCGGTTGGTGGACGCTGGCATTCCCCGCCGCAGTTCTCGTGATCGCCACCGTCGCAGTTGCCGTCGCCGGTTCGGCCCTGCGGTCGATGCTCACACCACCTCGACCTTCGGAGTTGCGACTGTGAACCACGGCCTGCGCATCGAATCTCTCACCGTCAGGATCCCTCTACTCGAAGGATCGGTAGTTCACGCTGCGAGCGACATCGACCTCGACGTTCCAGCCGGCACGGTGACCGCACTTGTCGGGGAATCGGGGTGTGGCAAGTCGATCATCGCCACCTCGGTCATGAACATGTTGCCGCCGAATGCTTCTCGAACCGGAACGGTCACCGTCGGAACACCGGACCTCGAGATCGACGTCTTCTCCGGCACCGCGTTCCGTGGGCGGCACGTGGCTCTCGTTCCACAATCCGCCGCAACACATCTCACCCCCGTCCGCACTGCGCGATCGCAGCTACAGGAGACGATCGACGCACTCGGCAGCGATCACACTTGCGATGCCTTGGCACTTCGCGTCGGACTCGAACCGTCGGCCCTGGACTGCTACCCGCACGAACTGTCGGGCGGCATGGCGCAACGCGTTGCCATTGCCGGTGCGCTGGCCGGGAATCCGTCGGTGATCGTCGCAGACGAACCCACCGCCAACCTCGACCGCGAACTCACCGACCACGTCATGGGATTACTTCGAGAGTGCGCGGACGCCGGAGCGGCGGTCCTGCTCATCACCCATGACCTGGCATCCCTCACCCGCAGCGGTGTCGCTGATCGACTTGCCGTCATGTACGCATCACGCATCATGGAGACCGGTCCGGCCGCGCTGGTGTTCAAAGATCCGCTTCACGATTACACCCGAGACCTTCTCGGCGCCTTACCTTCCAGAGGTTTGACTCCCATGCCGGGATCGCCACCGCAACTCACCGATCTCCCCGAGGAGTGCGTCTATCACCTACGACGCCCGGAGTCGAAACAATCCGGTGGCCCGACCGAACTCGTCATATTGGGTGACCGCACGTACCGAACGCTGCGGAAGGTGGGCTGACATGAGTCTGCAAGCTCTGGGAATTACCAGCGGTTACCACCGGGACCGACCGGTGCTCGAGAACGTCTCGCTCGAAATTCCGCCGAGAAGGCTGATCGGCCTGAGCGGGACTTCGGGCACCGGAAAAACAACACTTGCAAGGATTCTCGCCACGTTGGACGCACCGTGGTCAGGCGAGGTGCGGATCGACGGATCACCCGTTGTGGGTACCAAATTCTCGGTACCCGCGGCACTACGCGGGACGGTGTCCATGCTGTTTCAGTCACCTCGCGCATCAACCGACCCTCGGCAGACGCTCGCCTCGATCATCGGTCAACCCAGCGATATTGCCAGTAGGTCAATCGATGTGGTCGCACTGGCAGCAGAAGTGGGCCTCACTCCCGATCTCTTGTCCCGTAGACCCCACCAGGTGAGCGACGGCCAACTACAGCGCGCCTGCCTGGCGAGATCGCTGGCGCAACAACCGAAATACCTCATCTGCGACGAGGCGACTGCGATGCTCGACGCCGCCACGACGGCCGCGCTCATTCGATTGATCGAGAGTCGCGCCTCCGAAACCGGCGTCGGCGTATTACTCATCAGCCATGATCGCGAATTACTCGACGCCTGCTGCGACGTGGTCCACGACCTCGACAGTATCAGCGCTTAGCCCCTGCGAAATCAACTCTTGACTCGAACACGTGTTCGAGTATGATTTGGGCAGGGGATCGGGGGATTCAATGAGTGTCTTGTTGTCGGATGTGGTGTCGGGTTCTGCGGTGGGGTTACGCGGACGCCTGTGGCAGTTGACTGCTGCCGAGTTGCGCGCTGCTGCTGTCGAAGCGAGTGCGGAGATTCTGCGCCTGGAAGCCGTTCGTGTTGCGGTGGTGGACGAGTTGTCGTTGCGCCCGGATGATCAGGTGATTGCCAGCCGCGGGGTGGGTGCGTGGTTGGCGGCGAACACGATGTTGCAGGTTCGGGACGGGAAGAAGATCGCCGCGTTGGGTGCGGCTTTGCGGCCGTTTCCGGCGGTGGCGGCTCGGTTCGATTGCGGGGACTGTTCGTTCGATCATGCCGTGTTGATCGTGGCGTTCTGTGAATCACCACCGAAAGGCATGCCGGAGGAGGCGCTACCGAAGTGCATCGATTTGTTGTTGGCTGCCGCGTCGGGGGTGGAAGCGACGACGACGAAAGTGCGGAACGTGATCGCGACCTTGGAGCGAATTTTCGAATCCAATGAGATTCCGCCCGCCGAGGATGTCGATCTCAACGAGTTGCGGATCGCGTCGACATTGAACGGTCGAGTGGTGGTGCGCGGCGATTTCGACGCCCTCACCGGGGAAATGCTGCTCTCGGCGTTGTCGAATCTGACGATGCCGACCCCAGCACCAGATGGGACGCCGGATGCCCGGTCGGCGGCGAAACGCACCGCGGACGGGTTCACCGAACTGATCCGCCGCTATCTGGACTGCGCGAAAACCGGTACCGATGGTGGCCAACGCCCGCACGTGAACGTGCACATCTACGCGCGTGATCTCGCTGAGCATCGGGACTGCGCCGCCACACCAACTGATGGTGGTGGAGTGGCTGTGTCTGATCTTGATGTCGGGCACATGCCCTGGCTGGGACCGCTGTCCGTGTCGCAGACCAGACTCCTCGGCTGTGATTGTTTCCTGTCCACCGTGCTGCTCGACGGTCACGGCGCACCGTTGGATGCGCAACCAGGGAAGAGGTTGGTCACCGCCGAACAGCGAGTGGCGTTGATTGCCCGAGACAGGGGCTGTGCGTTCCCGGGCTGCACATGTGTACCGGCGTGGACTGATGCGCACCATATCCGGCACTGGGCGAACGGCGGCCCGACGGTGATGAACAACCTGGTCCTGCTGTGCCGTTCGCACCACCGGCTGATGCACCGCAAATCCGGGTTCGTCGGGAAATGGAAAATCCGCATCGGCGCCGACAACAAACCCTGGTTCATCCCACCACCCTCGATCGACCCCGGCCAGCAACCGCGGCCGGCGAACACCACCTTCAAAACCTGAGGACGAACCTCAGGCATACAACTTCACGCCAGGTCCGCATCGGAGGAAGCACCTCCGATTCGGACCTGGCGTGCGTTCATTATGGTCAGCCTGCAACCGTCAAGTCGTAGAGGGTTACTCCGTCCACCGTTGTGGCGGTGAAGTTTTCGGTCACCCACGTCGAGATAGCGGTAGCGGTGCCTTCGGCGTTCATACCGCCACCCATCCCACCGCCGGCGATGAAGAAGTGAATCTTGCCCTCTGCCACGTACTGCTGGAACTGCGCGAGCGTCGGCGACGGATCGCTCCCGTTGAACCCTCCGATAGCCATGACCGGTGACTGCGTCGCAAGCTGATAACCCGATGCGCTGTTGGACCCGATTGCCGCGGCTACCCACGTGAACTGGTCGGAGTTCTCTTCGAGAGTGGACACAACAGCGGCTCCCGGCGTGCTGCCCTGCAGTAGACCACCGGCACCGCCTCCCATTGCGCCTCGCGTCCCGTCGGTGGTCGGCGTGGTACCGCCCGGAACTGTTGCACCACCGGGCATCTGACCCATTCCTACAGGGGGCGTGCCCGGCATTCCGGTCCCAGCCCCGTCAGTCCGACGGTTACCGCCATCAGCCGTGCCACCGAATCCACCGAATCCACCGAAGCCTCCGCGGCCACCGCCGGGCCCGCCCATTCCACCTTCGACGCTCGGTCCGGCCGAAACTATGGAACCGGTATGCGGAGTGTTGATCGTGTCGATCGCGTATGCAGTCGGACCTGCCAGACCGGTGAAGATCGCTGCGAGAATCACTGCTACAGCCAATCGACCTCGCGTCACTGCCGGAATCAGCACTGCCACGGCACTGACGATGCCGACCACCAGAATGGTCCAGCGAAGCCACGGTACGAACGTAGGCGAGCGTCCGAGCAGTACCCACGCCATCGCGACGGTTGCGGCCAAGGACACCGCCAGAATGATGCGAACCCAGAGGACGTCACGATGACGCCACGCCACTACCGATCCTGAACCGATCAGCGCGGCGATCGCCGGCGCCAGCGCAACGGTGTAGTAGGCGTGGAAGATTCCCGCCATGAAACTGAAGGTCAGTCCGGTCACCAACAGCCAGAGCCCCCAGACGATGAATGACGCACGCTGTGTGTCAGCGCGGGGTGCCTTGCCTCGCAGCACGATTCCAGCCACCAGAAGTATCAGTGCAGCAGGAATCAACCAGGCGATCTGTCCGCCCTGGGCCGATTCGAACAGTCGGGTAATGCCGGTACTCCCCCACATACCACCGCCGGCCCGACCACCTGGTGCCATACCTCCCCCGGCCATACCACCTGCGGCCTCGCCCATGCCGGGGAAACCGCCCGCAGCAGCGCCGGCCGCAGCATCACCAGCACCGCGCATTCCGCCGCCGCCGACGCTTCCGGTCTCGTTGCCGCTCAAGCGCCCGAGCCCGTTGTAGCCGAGCGTCAGTTCGAGAATCGAATTGTTCTGTGAACCACCGATCCACGGACGCGAGTCGGCCGGCCACAGTTCGACGATTGCCAACCACCATCCGGCGGAGACGATCAGTCCGCCCAGTGCCGCGAACAGTTGGAGTACGCGCTTACCCAGTTTCGGCGGTCCGGCGATCAGATAGGTGAGCGCCAGCGGTGGAACCACCAACATGACCTGTAATTGCTTTGTCAGGAAACCGAATCCGCAGAAGATACCGACCAACACGAGCCAGCGGGTGCGGCCGTCCTGCACGGCGCGCATCATCGCCCACACTGCTGCGATCATCAGGAGCACCAGCAGAGCATCCGGGTTGTTGAACCGGAACATCAGCGCCGCTACGGGTGTGAGCGCAAGTACCAGGCCCGCGAGGAGGCCGGCGGCCGCACCGAAATACCGTCGAACCGTTCCCCACAACAGTGCAACCGATCCGACCCCGAGGAGTGCCTGCGGCACCAACATCGCCCAGGAATTGAGTCCGAAGATGCGAACCGACAGCGACATCAACCACAGGGACATGGGCGGCTTGTCGACGGTGATCGAGTTTGCAGCGTCCGAGGAGCCGAAGAAGAAAGCCTTCCACGACACCGAACCTGCCTGTACCGCAGCGGCATAGAACGAGTTGGCCCATCCGGACGCGCCCAGGCCCCAGATGTAGGCGACTCCGGTGCCCACCAACAACACTCCCAGCGCCCACGGTTCCCAGCGCACCTGACGTTGCGGTTCCGGCGCTGGCAGCGGCGCGGCGAGTGTCTCTGCAGTGGCGGTCATCGATTGGCTCCTACGGATTGTGCGGTGCGAAACACCCAGCGCAGTGCGATGAATCGACTGACTGTGGCAACAAGATTGGCGATGACGAGTACGGCAAGCTCCACGTGCTTGGAAGCATCGGGCGCCATGACGTCGAGCACGAACAACGATCCGCTGGTGAGCAGTAGACCGAACCCGAACACGAGCAGGCCCTGCATCTGGTGACGAGCGGATCCTTCCGACCCTCGGATCCCGAAGGTGAAGGCCCGGTTGGCGGCGGTGTTGAATACCGCGGTCACCAGCAATGCGACGGCGTTGGCCCACTGCGCACCCATGATCGAGTGCAGAGCGAGGTAGAGCAGCGCGTACGCGAGCGTCGAAATGACTCCCACCACGGCAAAGCGTGAGAGCTGCCCGACCATTCCTGGTGGAACTCCGGGAACCAACGGTTCACGTCCGAAACTTGCCCTGAGCTCGGCCAATGGAAGGGAACCGGTAGACAGTGCTCGCCCGACACGGACCACACCTTTGAGGTCGGCAACTGCCGTGGCGATGATGTCCACCCGACTGTCCGGGTCGTCCACCCAGTCGACAGGGACCTCGTGAATCCGCATGCCCGCTCGCTCGGCCAGCACCAGCAATTCGGTATCGAAGAACCACCCGGTGTCCTCCACCAGCGGAAGTAGTTGCCGTGCAACATCGACGCGCATGGCTTTGAATCCGCACTGGGCGTCGGAGAAGCGAGCATGCAGTGCGCTTCGGAGGATGAGGTTGTAGCTACGTGAGATGAACTCACGCTTGGGGCCGCGCACCACGCGGGACGATCGTGCCAGCCGGGAACCGATGGCGATGTCCGAGTGTCCGGAGAGCAACGGAGCAATCAACGGCATCAGGGCGTTGAGGTCGGTCGAGAGGTCGACGTCCATGTACGCGACCACGTCGGCATCGGAGTCGCTCCATACCTGCCGCAGTGCTCGACCACGACCCTTCGCATCCAGGTGGACGACCCGGACGTCGTCGAATTCTTCGGCGAGGGAACGGGCGAGTGCCAACGTGCCGTCGACACTGGCGTTGTCCGCGATGGTAATTCGTGCAGAGAATGGCACCTGCGTGCGTAAATGCCGGCGCAGGCGCCGCACGCACGTCTCGAGGCCTGCCTCTTCGTTGTATACCGGGACGACCACGTCCAGCACTACAGTCGTCGCGGAGACCTCCTCTGCGTCCGTGCTGCCCGCGGTCTGCATGGCTTCTGTCGTCATGCGTCCTAGATTTGTCGGGCCGGCTCCGACGAACCTGCGTCCAGCCTGGGAGTTTCCTGGCAACCGGACGCGGGCTAATCTCGGGATATGCCTTCAGTCTTCAGTGCCATCATCAACGGGGATCTACCAGGACGTTTCGTGTGGGAGGACGAGGACGTCGTCGCGTTCTTGACCATCGCGCCGGTAACGCAGGGCCACGTGCTTGTGGTTCCGCGAGCCGAGGTCGATCAGTGGCAGGACGTGGATCCTGAACTCTTTGCCAAGGTCACCGCTGTTGCCCGCAACCTCGGCCAAGCCGTGCGTAAGGCGTTCGACGCGCCTCGGTCGGGTCTCCTCATCGCAGGTCTGGAAGTTCCGCATCTTCACGTTCATGTTTTCCCCGCATACGACATGGGGAACTTCGACATCAGTGGCGCCGACACCTCGCCGTCACCCGAATCTCTCGACGAGGCACAGTCCAAACTCAAGTCGGCGCTACGCGACCTCGGCTTCGAGGCAACTGTCTCGACTCGTTGATCGCATACCTTCGACCGAATTTCGCTGGCCGATAACTGGACTCCCCGCCGCAGCCTCCAACGGAGGTTGCGGCGGTCGCATTTGTCGCTCCTACCGACCGTGACCTGCGATTGCACACCGAACAGTCCGTTTCGCGCTGTCGCGCGAGCACGAGATTCGCTGCTACCGTGGGTCGCTGGTCCGGGAGCTAGGGCCCTAAAACTGGTTCACGTGTTAACAGTCGGAGGACAAGGGAGCAATGCAGGAACGTGCCAAGATCAGTCGCCGACAGATTCTTCAAGGTGCTGCTGATCGGTTCGAAGTCACGGGGTACGGCAGCACGAGCATGAATGACATCGTGTCCGCGGCGCAGATGACCAAGGGCGCGGTCTATTTTCACTTCTCGTCCAAAGACGAACTGGCTCAGGCGGTGATCGAAGAACAGCACCAGATCTCGATCAGTGCCTTCACCGCAGTTGCAGCCACAGGCGCACCGGCACTGGAACAGCTCGTCATGGTGTGCCACGAGATGGGCCGCCAACTCGTCGCAGAACCTATTGTTCGTGCGGGAATCCGACTTACCCTCGAGTTGGCCTCTGCCGACGGTTCGCAAGGCCCGTACGTCGTGTGGATCCGCGAGCTTCGAAAACTGGCCGAGGCCGCGAAGCTCGAAGGCGACATCCGCGACGATGTGGAGCCGGAATCGGTGGGTCGCGTGGTGATCTCGGCATTCACCGGCGTTCAACTGGTTTCGAACGTGCTCACCAGACGAAGCGATTTGAACGACCGTATCGACGAATTGTTCACCATCCTGTTGGCAGGCGCGGTCTCCGACAAGCGACGCAGCGCCGTCGCCGAACTGGTCGGATGTCGCCTCGAAACTTATGCGTCCTGATCCGGAGAACACCCCGACGCCCGGATGATTCGGCGCAACAGCACCGAACCGTGCGCCAACCTTCGTCGATTCGTACAAGACCCCCCGTCGTCGACTCACTATCGTCAGATCCACGAATAACCCAGATACATGGATACCGACGAAAGGGCTTCTCGAATGACCGAAACCGCCACGTACGTTGAGAGCGCACAGCAGGAGATCGCTGCTGTACTCGCCGAAGCGAAGACCGATGCCTACGTCCACGCACGCGACATCGATTCCGGCGAAGAGTTCGGCTACGGCGCGGACGAAGGTGTCATCCTCGCCTCCGTTTTCAAGATTCCTGTTGTGCTTCAGTACGCCCGTGAAGTAGCGGCAGGCACCCTTGATCCGACCGAGCACGCCACGGTGACCGCCGAGTTCCGCTCCGGCGGCATCGGTATCGGCGGCTGCGCCGACGACGTGACTGCAAGCTGGCGAGACCTCGCTCTGCTCATGATGAGCTTCAGCGACAACGCCGCCACGGATTTCTTGTACGAGCGTCTCGGACTCGACAACATCGTCGCAACGCTGCGCGGGCTCGGTTTGGAGAAGACCAACTTGGTCCGTGACTGCCGAGGCCTCTTCAAGACGGTCTACGACGACCTCGGCGTCGACAAGGGCACCTTGCTGGAAATGCCCCCCATCGAAATTCTTCGGACAATTTCCGTCATGGATCCCGCCCGCTCCAATTCCAGTACTCCTCGTGAGATCACAATGTTGCTGGCTGCAATCTGGAGGGATGAAGCCGGCCCCGCATCGGCTTGTGAAGAGGTCCGAACCATCATGAGCAAGCAGGTCTGGCCGCACCGCCTTTCGTCCGGTTTCCCCGACGAGGTCACTGTCGCCGCCAAGACCGGAACGCTGGGACTGGTACGAAACGAAGCCGGCGTCGTGGCGTACCCGGACGGCAAGCGTTACGCCGTCGGTGTCTTCACCAAGTCCCACGAGCTCACCCACCGCGCCCCGAAGATCGACGCCTCCATCGGAACCGTCGGCCGCATCGCTGTCGAAGCACTTCGCAACAACAGCTGATCCGAACCCACTGACAAAGAATGCGGGTCGCGCTGAGAAATCAGTGCGACCCGCATTTTTCGGCTTTCGAGCTAGCGTGGACCGCGCAGACGAAGATGCACCATCAACCGGAAGCGGACGTTGGGGTCGTCGAGATCCAACGCGGCCATACCCTTCAACTTGCTGAGACGATACCGAAAGGTGTTGGGGTGCACGTGCAATGACGCCGCGGCGTCACCGACATCACCGAACGCGTTGAGCCACGCATCGAGAGTGTCCACGAACGAGGTCGCATGAGCGGCGTCGTGGCTGGCGATCGCCTCGATCGGTCCGAGGTCCGAGAACCCTTCGGCTGCAGCTTCCGACGCGATCTCCAACAGGATGGCATCGACGTGGACGCTGCTGAAGGTGGCGACGCTGCCCGACGCTCGTCCCGCCAACAACACTTCGAGGGCATGTTCGGCGTCGCGCTTCGATCGGCTCAGCTGCGCCGGTCTGGTCACGACCCGGCCGATCCCGATGATCGTGTCGCCGGACGCTCCGGTGCGGTCCAGGAAGTCCGAGGCCACACGGAACGCCTGCAACTCGGCTTCGGCCGGGGAATGCCCTCGCACAGACAGCACCGCGTAGCCGGTTCCGTTGACCAAGGCTGCCGCCGACTGCGAGTGGACGGCGCCGAGGTGCATGGCCAGAGCGTCGGTCAGTCGCACCACGTGGGCGGCATCGTCCGGCTTCGACGATCCTTCGAAAGACCTACGACCCAAAGCCATCACGAGTGCGGGGCCGGTCCCGAGGCCGAGGCGATTCATCGCGTCGACCGCACCTGACCCACCGTCGAGAAGGGTTGCGATCAGGTCTGCGCGCAGTCGGCGCTCGGCGTCGGCGCCGCCGCGCAACCGCAACATCTGCAGCGCGATCAACCCGGCTGAATCGCGCAGAGCACGCATCCGGTCGTCGGACATCGGCTCACCGGTTGCCACCCACATGGAGCCGAGGAACTCGTCGCCGGCTCTGATGGACACGGCGATACGACCCATTTTGGTACCGAGGGTCTCGGCCGAGACCCACACCGGATCGTCGCTGCGATAGAGCCGGTCGAAGACCCCGGCCTCTTCGAGCACTCGAATGTACTGGTCAGGAACTTGCCGCTCCAGAACGGTCGCGATACGTGGACCGTCTCCTTCTTCCTGGCGGCCGGAGAAGGCGATGACCCGTGAGCTTCGGTCCTCGATCGTGATCGGCGCATCGAGAAGTGCGCTGACAGCGTTGGCGAAGGCGAACAGATCGCCGGCCGGGCCACCTCCGCGTGAGTGGATGTGCCCGACTTCGTTTCGGGCCGAGAGCACCGAATGAAGCAGGCTTGTCAGCTGAACCCACGAGACTCCACGCGCCAAGGCCAACAGCACGACGCCCGAGGCGATGACGGATTCGCGGTCCGCATCGCTGACCTCGGTGGTCACTCGCGCGACCACCACGCGTACTCCGCGCTCGGCCAGGCCGGCCACGGACTCCGCGATACGTTCGCCTCCGGTGACGCCGACGAGCAGCACCATGGAGTCCGGTGTCGAGGGTGAGTCGTCGTCGGGGTCGTGAATGACCACCGAGGCGATCTCCTGGACCGCCTCCGGGTCGCCGACAACCGGATTCAGCACCGTAGTTCCCACGTCTTCGAGAAGCCGCACCAAACTGATGCGAGGTCGTACGGTGCCCACGTCTATCACTCCTTCGTCCGGTGAACGAAGTGTGTCATAGTGATTCGTCAAAGCCGATCCATGCCGATCCATTCGACCGACGTGGTAATTGCTTCGAGCAGGTCGGGGATCGGTTCGACGCCGATGCCCGGTCCTTCCGGAACCTTCACGTAACCGTTGTCGAGTACGAACGGCTCGGTGATGTCTTCGGCGAAGTACCGGTCGGAAGCCGATGTATCGCCTGGTAGGACAAATCCGGGGAGCGCGGCAAGCGCGACGTTGGCGGCCCTGCCGATTCCGGTCTCGAGCATTCCGCCGCACCACACGGCAATTCCGTTGGCCTTGCAGACGTCGTGGATACGACGCGATTCCAGATAACCGCCCACACGTCCCGGTTTGATGTTCACCACGCTGCACGCACCGATTGCCAGCGCGTCGGCGGTGACCTTCGCGGAGGTGATCGACTCGTCGAGGCAGACCGGCGTCCGCATCATCTCGGCCAGCCTGGCGTGGCCACGCAGTTCCTCTTCGGGAAGCGGCTGCTCGATCAGCAGGAGGTCGAAGTCGTCGAGCCGCTGGAGATGGCGGGCGTCAGCCAGGGTGTACGCGGTGTTCGCGTCGACCTGGAGGAGTACGTCGTCGCCGAACCTCTCGCGGACTGCGCGAACCGGCTCGATGTCCCAGCCCGGTTCGATCTTCAGTTTGATGCGCAGGTATCCGGCATCGAGGAACCCGCCTACCTCCTCTAGCAGCTCATCGATCGAATTCTTGATACCCACCGAGACACCCGCGGGTACGCGATCGACTACTGCACCCAGGTACGAAGACATGCTCGTCCCGGCAGCCCGTAACTCGGCGTCGAGAAATGCGGTTTCCAATGCCGCTTTGGCCATGGGGTGCCCGGCGAACTGTTCCATCGTCGCGCTCAGTGCGTGCACGTCGGGATCGGTGAGTTCACCCAGAGACGGAATCAGGAACTTACGAAGGACTTCGGCGGCGCCGTCCGTGTATTCGGAGCAGTAGCGAGGCTCGGACATCGCCACGCACTCGCCCCAGCCCTCCGACTCCGAGGTGACGACCTTGACGAACAACACGTCCTTGGTGGTCTCGGTGCCGAACGAGGTACGGAACGGCGCTTTCAACGGCATTGCCGCCCGGCGTAATTCAACTCCTTCGATCTTCACGATGTAACCTCCGCTGTTGTCCTGCCTGCCTGTGTTCCCGGCGCACGGTCCAGCACGTACTTTCCGGTTCTGGTAACTGCGAGAACCACTCCGTTCTCGGCGAGCACACCACCGAGAGTCTCGCGGACTGCCAGGCGCCAGTCGTTCGCTGCCGTCGGGTCCGACTTACGCAGTGTGTACACGTCATTCGGTGTAGCCACCGTGACGAATCGATTCTTGGTCGACTTCAACACGGGCAGGCCGGCTTCGGAGACGGACAGCAGTTCGCTCGCCCCCAAGGACTCGGGAGTCGGGACTTCTCCCGAACCGGCGACGACGTCGGCAACCTTGCTACTACCGATTTCCCAGTCGATCAACAACCGGTCGCTGTCTGCGCCGCCGTTGAGGCTGTCGTTCATCGGCGCGTAGAAACGCGGCAGATACTGGATCGGGAACGCACCGAGTTTCGAGACGTTGAAGTAGGCATTGCGTGCGACGAGCGGGTCGAAAGTCCACCGCACGTGGAGAATTCCCCGTTCCAGTGCCCACGCACGCTGGAACAGTTTCAACGCGAGGCCGATGTGCCCGTTCTGCACGTTCGGGAGGATCCCCGTGATGTGCGAATGCAACGAACGGTGTTGCGGTTCCTCGAAGAATGCAACCGAGCCGCCGATCAAATCTCCACCACGAAACGCGCCGGCGACGTAGTTACCGGAGTGTGCGAGCGCTTTCATCATGTCCCGATGGACGGGAGGGTTACCGCTCTCCGGCTGCCATACCTTCTCGAACAGACCGAATACCTGTTCCAACTCGGCATGCCCGGTGACGGTTTCGATAGTCACACATGCAAGCAGGGCGGCCTGCTCGGCCTGGCTGATTGCTTGCCGCATCCGTGAAGGCGATACACCTCCGAATGGTTGAACGGTCTTGCGTTGGACATTGTTCGGCGACGTCATAGTCACAGTCCTCCCTCCAGGATTCGAGTCACCAGACCGGCCAACAAGGTGGCGCGCGGGATCATCTGATCTATCTCTACGTGTTCTGTCGCTGCGTGGGCGCCACCGCCGACGGCACCGAGGCCGTCCAACGTGGGAGTTCCTACTGCGGCAGTGAAATTTCCGTCCGATGCACCGCCGACGGCGCAGTCGCGCAGCATCCCCAAGCCGCTCTCACTGCTGACCTGGTGAGCGAGAAAGTACAGCTTCTCCGAAGACACTGATTCCAGTGGTCCACGGTTGGGGCCTCCGGACACCGAAATTCGACTTTCGGCCAGCGCCGGTGTCAGTGCACGGATCGAACGGTCGATGCGTTCCTGTTCCGTCGCCGACCACATGCGAACGTCACACCACAGTTGCGCTTGCGCTGCAACAGTATTGGTGGTCGTGCCGCCACTGATCACGGACGGAACCACCGACGTTCCCGCCGCCGGGTCCGCGAGCTCCACCACGGCCTGAATCTGATGTGCGAGCTCCACTACAGCGTTCACACCTCGTTCGGGTTCCAGTCCGGCGTGTGCAGCGCGTCCCTCGATGTCGACGCAGTACAGCGACATACCCTTGCGCGCGGTCTTCACTGCGCCGTCGGCTGCGGCTTCGAGGACCAGCACCGCGTCGACCTGACGTGCTTGCTCCTCGATCAGTGCGCGCGAGGTCGGGGAGCCGATTTCCTCGTCGGAATTGAGGAGCACGACCACCCCGTCGAGCGACGGAAGCGATGCGAGCGCGTGGAAGAGCTGGACGATGCCGGCCTTCATGTCGAAGACTCCGGGTCCGGTGGCGATGTTGTCGGTGACAGACCAGGGCAACTCCGCGAGCGTTCCGAGCGGCCAGACGGTGTCGAAATGGCCCAGGAGCATCACCTTCGGCTCCGCGCCGAACGACCAACGCAAGTGCTGGCGCCCGTCGATGCGGATACGTTCGGGGGTGCTTCCGAGGTGGCGTTCGCCGATTTCGGCCACCACGTCCGCACATGCATCGACTGCGCCGAGATCGGAACTGGGCGACTCGGCGGTTACCAACGCCGCCAGGTCTGCCACCATTGATTTCTTGTCCACTCCGACGCTCTCCTGTCACCGACTTGCAACTTCGCAGTCAAGCTTGGTCGAAGCGACCCTGTCGGATCTTGTCCAAGACTCCTGTCCTTCGGGCTCGGATTCGTCGTGTGTCACGAACAGCTGGGTGTCATCAAGCAGGTGTGTCAGGTACCGATCTCTGTTCGGGCGGCAAACAGCTCGGGAAAGAAGCTCAACTCCAGCGCACGTTGCAGGAAGCCGGCACCACCACTCGAACCGCCGGTCCCCTTCTTCATGCCGATCACCCGCAGCACGGTCCGAAGGTGCCGGAACCGCCACAGCTGAAAGCTCTCCTCGAGGTCGACCAACTCCTCGAACGCCTCGTACGCCGTCCAGTGCTGTTCGACGTTCTCGTAGATTGCCTTGACCAGCGGAATCAGCTCGTCGTTTCGCACGTAGGGCGCGCTGACGTCTCGTTCGAGAGCCGACGCCGGAACGTCGTACCCCTGCCTGGACAGGTACCGCCAGAACTCGTCGTACAGTGTCGGCTCCCCGAGCAGGGTCTCCAACAATCGATGGGCGGACGGATCCGATTCGAACACCTTCAGCATGCCCGCGTTCTTGTTTCCGAGCACGAATTCCACGGCGCGGTACTGGTACGACTGGAACCCCGATGAGTTGCCGAGAACGCCCCTGAACTCCGCATACTCCGCCGGCGTCAGTGTCGCCAACACCGACCACTGCTCGGTCAAGGTGGCCTGAATATGTTTGACACGTGCGATCCGCTTGAACGCAACCCGAATATCGTCGGCAGCGATCGCTGCTCTGGCCGCCCGAATCTCGTGGAGAAACAGCTTGAGCCACAACTCGCTGGTCTGGTGCTGAATGATGAACAAGAGTTCGTCGTGGTGTTCCGGCTCGCTCACCGGGTGCTGCGAATCCAGGAGGGTGTCGAGTCCGAGGTAGGCCCCGTAACTCATCTTCCCGGAAAAATCGGTGACGACGTCGTCTTCGATCTTTCGTGTGCCGTCCGTTGCCGACATCTTCGGTCTCCTTGTCAGAATTTCGCCGGGGTCTGAGGAACGATCATGGCCACCAATGCGGCAGCGCTCGTCGCTCCGACCAGGACTCCGAATGCAGCCATGTACGAGAACTGGTCCACCATCCATCCCATCACGAGCGGGGTGATGAAACCGGCGAACTGACCACAACCGTTGATCAAACCCATTCCGGAACCGAGGAATTCGGCCGGAAGTGCCCGCAACGGCATCGCGAAGATCGACATCGAACACAGACCGCTGATGCCTAGAGCCAACGTCTCGTAGAACGTGAACATCGCGACGGTGTCAGCGGTGGTCATCAGGAACAAAAGGACTGCCGACGTGGCCATACACGGAACCAGAAGGATCCTGGCCCGGTCGTGGAAGTACTTGTCCACCAACCGCCCGCCCACAATCGTGGCCAGCGCCGTGACGATGAAGGGGATTGCGGCAAAGATTCCCGTGTCGATCAGCGAGAGTCCCTTGTCGTTGAGCAGATAACTCGGCACCCAGGTCATCAGCCCGTACGCGGACATGTTGGCCAGGCAGAACAGAATCGCGAACTTCCACACCGACGCGGACTTGAACACCGCGGCGCGAGAGTGCTCGCTCGCCAGAGGTTGCAAGGCTGCCTCGGGATCTTCCGAGATTTCCGTGTCCAGCGGTGCGGGCAGCACCAACCACACCACCGTGCCGATCACTGCGCCGACGATCGCCACCAGCCAGAACGCGTCACGCCACCCCACGGCCATGAGGACCGGCGCGATGATCAGCGGTGCGATGCCGGGGCCGAGGTTGTTGGCGCCGAGCATGAAACCCATCGCGGTCGCCCTGGTTTTCGGACGCGTCCGCTCAGCCAAAGCCTTGAACGACGCCGCTGGAAAGAGCCCCTGGCTGATGCCGAACATCGCACGCATGACCATCAGCGAGACGAGACCCCACGCGAACCCTGTCAACGCTGTGAACACCGACCACAGGATCAAAGCAACGATCAACAGGGGCCTGGGTCCGAAGCGGTCGGCCAACATTCCGCCGGGGACCTGCCCGAGCATGTAGAAGATCGCGAATACCGAGACCACGCCACCCAACTGCGTACTGCTGAGCGAGAATTCGTCGCCGATCATCGGAAGCGCAAGCCCGATCATGACGCGATCCACCATGTCGATCAACCAGATGGTACTGAGCAGCCCCACCGTAACGGTGGTCGTACGACGAATCGACTTGTTGTCCATCATTTTTCGAACCGAACCGTCGCTCGCCCGCGACGGCGCTTCCACTGTGACGCGTTCCGCCTTCATCAAGCCTCCCGAATTGTCTTGTGCCGCATGGACTGAAACATTGAAAAGACTGATGAAGTGTGACAGCGAACACGTTTACCGCATTGGTCCGTTTCACCAATAGCCGAAGCAACGTTTGGTCGGTCGGAACATGTTCTGCCCCAAGAGATGACAAATGCCGCCGACACACAAGGCGTCGACGGCATTTCGCGATGGAGTCGCTACTTCATCACGTGCGATTGGCGACTGCCACGATCGTCGAGACGCCTGCGGCTGCAAGCCGGGCATTGACAGTGATCAGACCGAGAATGTCGTCGACGCTGCCGAGTGTGTGCGAAATCGTACGATCCGAAATCCGTCGCGAGCCGGGAACAGCCTCGGCGAGTTCAGCTCCCGTGGTGGTGGGGTGAACGATCTCGAGGGTCCATTCGTCACGCAGCTCGACCGGCTTCAGTGTGTCGGCCTTACGCACTGCGCGCTCGGCTCCTGCTCGGATCTGCTCGCACGCCAGCGACGGCGGCAGCGAATTGGTTGCCGACCATCCATGTGCCTTCTTGACCTCGACGGTCTCGGTTGTCGGCGAGGCCGCGTCGACCAAGCCGCAGATGATGTCGTCACCCGTCACCAGGCCGACGGGAACGCCCTGGGTGGCAGCGTAGAGGGTGTTGACGTCGGTCTCCGAGACGGACTTGCCGTCGAGGCGGACGTCGGCGAACAAGCTCGAGAACGTGTGCGCCAGGACGCCGGGCCCACCGGCTGGTGCGTGATAGCCGACAAACAGAGCGACGTCGTGATCGGACGTCAGTCCCTCCGCCATGCACTGCATCTTCGGTGTTCCGAAGATCAGACGCGCCCGTGGATCCAGGTCGGCGTGAAGCAGATTGTCCATCGTTCCGTGGCTGTCGTTGACCAGGACGCTCGTCGCACCGGCGTCGAACGCACCGGCGATCGCGGCATTGGTCTCGGCGGTCATGAGCATCTGCGCACGGTGGTAGCCGCCACCGCCGCGGATCGTCTGATCGAGCGTCGCGATACCCGCGATACCCTCCATGTCCACCGAAATATAGACGTGCATTCCTGTCCTCCATCGATCTCAATCGGCTGAATTGATAACTTCGCTTTCACCTTCACACTCGAGCGCATCCGTTTCTTGTCCGCTCGAACGGTGAGTCGGCCTCCATTTGGGACGTTCACACCAGAATCCGATACCCGAGCCGTGAAACCATCGGGACATTCGCCGGGCCAGGCGGTTCGACCAACGACAGGAGTGCAGCGCTGATGCAGGTCCACGACATCGTGTTCACCGGCGGCCGTGTCGTCGATCCCGCATCGGGGACCGACGAGGTTCGGGGCATCGCGATCACCGACGGCAAGGTCTCGGCGTGGGGTCGCGACGCGATCGAAGCCCGGCAGACGATCGACGTGACCGGTCAGGTCATCTGCCCCGGATTCATCGACCTGCACAGCCACGGACAGGAAATCGCCGAGCAGCGACTTCAGGCATTGGACGGAGTCACGACGGCCCTCGAACTGGAAGCCGGCGTCATTCCTGTTGCAAAGGCATATGCCCGGGCCGGCGCCGAGGGCCGCCCGATCAACTACGGCTACGCGACGTCGTGGGCGCACGCCCGAATGATCGAACTCTCAGGGGCCGATCCCGACGGCGACATCAGAACGCTCCTGCACCATCTCGGTTCCCCGAGCTGGCAGGGCGAGCCCACCGCCTCCCAGCGCGCCCACATTCTCGAACTCCTCGAAAACGATCTGGCCGCAGGCGCTCTCGGCATCGGCGTGGTGGTCGGGTACGCGCCGAAATCCGATCCGGTGGAGTACCTACAGGTGGCGGATCTCGCGGCCCGAGCCAGCGTTCCCACCTATACCCATGCGCGCCCTCTCATCTCGGCCGATCCGTCGAGCCCGGTGGATGGTGCCGTCGAAATCGCCCGTGCAGCAGCCGAAACCGGCGCACACATGCACTACTGCCACGTCAACAGCACCTCGGGAATGCACGTCGACCACGCGCTGTCGGTGGTGGCGCAGGTTCAGGCAGCCGGATCGCGCGTCACGACGGAGGCGTATCCGTACGGTTCCGGGTCGACGGCCGTCGGAGCTGCGTTTCTCGATCCCGACAAGCTGCACCTGATGAATCTGACACCACGGTCGCTGACATTCGTACCCACCGGTGAACGTATCGCGGACCGCAAGCAGCTGGAACATCTTCGGGCCACCGACCCCGGTGGGTTGGTGCTGGTGGAGTTCCTCGACGAGAACGACACCGTGCAGCGCGAATTCCTCGAACGGGCGATGACTTTCGATCGCGCCGCCATCGCGAGCGACGCGATGCCACTGACCTGGCCCGGCCGTTCGCCTGCCGACTCATTGCAGTGGCCACTGCCGGAGAAGGCACTCGGCCACCCCCGCGGCGCCGGCACCTATGCACGTGCGATTCGTACGCTGTACCGCGAGCGTCGGCTGCTGTCGCTGTCGGAGATCATCGCGCGCTGCTCGTTGATCCCTGCGCAGATTCTGGAGGAGTCGGTTCCCTCGATGGCGACGAAAGGCCGGATCAGCCCCGGTAGCGACGCGGACATCCTCGTTTTCGACCCCGAGCGAATCACCGACAACGCCACGTACATCGACGGCACCCGCCCCTCCACCGGTATCAGCCGCGTGCTGGTCGGCGGAGTACCCGTCGTCGAAGACGGTGTCGTGGTCCAGGACGCGTTGCCTGGTCGCCCGGTACGCCGCTCGTAGCCGGATCTCATTCTGACCTGCATAGTTCTGACAGAAAGTCACCACACATGAACACATCGTCTGCAATCAACGGCACAATCGATGCCATGACGGATTTCGCGAACCCCCCGATCGGTTGGCAGCACAAGGCCTTCGGCACCGACCTCGAAGGTCGCGACGGTTCCGACCTCGAGCCGCTGGGGATCTCGGCACTCGACGGCAACCTCCTGCTACCCGTGATGACACTCAACCGTGCAGCGATCGCGCACAATGTCGACCTCATGGCGCAGTTCTGCTCCGACCACGATGTGGATCTGGCGCCTCACGCGAAGACCACGATGAGCCCCGAACTGGTTCGACGGCAACTCGACGCCGGGGCTTGGGCGATGACGGCGGCAACCGTTGCGCAGGCACGCATTCTGCGTGAGTTCGGTGTGGACACCATCATCATCGCCAGCCAGGTTCTCGATCCCGCCGGTATTCGGTGGATCTGCGACGCCCAGGCCACCGACCCCGATTTCTTCGTCACCACCCTCGTGGACTCGGTCGAGAGCGTCCGCCTGATGGAACAGTTGATCGCGAAAGTCTCACCGGCCAGCCGTATCCGGGTTCTCGTCGAACTCGGCTACGACAGCGGACGCGCGGGCGCTCGCACTGTCGAGCAAGCACTCGACGTCGCACGCGCAGCATCGCAGGCACCTTCGTTGATACTCACCGGAGTCGAGGGGTTCGAGGGCATGATGCCCGGAGCCTCGGTAGCAGCCCGCCGTATCTCCGTCGATTCGTATCTCAAATCCGCGCGGGTTTTCACGGAAATCTGTGTGGCCGAGAACCTGTTCGAGAACAACTCCGCAAAGGCTCCCCAGCCACTGGTCACTTTCGGCGGCAGTGCGTTTCACGATCTGGTTGTACGCGAGCTGGCCGGCCGATGGGCACTCGACAACGGTGTACTCATCGTGCTGCGCAGCGGTTGCTACATCACTCACGATCACGGTCTCTATGCCGAAACTTCGCCGTGGGCTGACGGTCCGCGAACTCTGCAGGGAGCCGCAGAGGTCTGGGGCGTAGTGCTCTCCATACCTGAACCCGGACGGGTGATCCTGGGCTTCGGCCGCCGCGATGTCGGTTCCGACGCAGGCTTTCCCATAGTCCTGTGGCGCCGACGCGACGGATCCAACCGATCAGCGCGAGAGCTGACGATCACCGCACTCAACGACCAGCACGCGTACGTCGACGTTCCGGATGACTTCGACGTGAAGGTCGGCGATCTGCTCGGTTGCGGAATCTCGCATCCCTGCACCACATTCGACAAGTGGTCACTGATTCCCGAGGTCGATTCGGATTACCGCGTCGTCGGCACGGTGCACACCTACTTCTGAGGGGACCGGTTGCGGCAATCCGGCGTCAGTCGTCCTTCGGGTCACGCGGCAATTCGACGCGGAACGTCGTCCCCTGCCCGAGGGAGGTCTCGACGCTGACGGTTCCGTCGTGCGCTGCAACCAAAGCCGAAACGATGGACAGGCCGAGACCGGCGCCCCCGGTCTCACGGGTGCGAGAGGTGTCGGCGCGGTAGAAACGCTCGAAGATCCGCGCGGCATCCTCGTCACTCAAACCCTGACCGGTATCCGAAACCTCGACCACCGCGGAGTTCTCGGTCGTACCGACACGAACGGTGACCTGCGCATCCGGCGGCGTGTGTTTGATCGCGTTGCCCACCAGATTGGCAACTACCTGACGCAGTCTGGCCTCGTCACCATGCACTTCGGGCAGGCCTGGGCCGCCGGTCATCTGAAGTTCGACAGTTCGATCCGGTGCGATCGCTCGTGCCGCCTGTACCGAATCCGCCGCAACTGCAAGCAGATCCACAGGCTTGTTCTCGAGTGGACGCTGTTCGTCGAGTCTTGCCAGCATGAGCAGATCTTCGACCAGAAGTCCCATCCTCGACGCCTCGCCCTCGATCCGGTTCATCAGCGTTTCCGTATCAGTCATGGCGCCTTGGCGATACAACTCGGCGAACCCACGAATAGTCGTCAAGGGTGTGCGCAACTCGTGGCTCGCGTCGCCGACAAACCTACGCATCTTCTCCTCGGAACGCCGGGCCGATTCCTCCGAAGCCTCGGTCGCGGCAAATGCGTGCTGAATCTGCGCGAGCATTCCGTTGAGCGCCACGGACAGTCGACCGACCTCGGTGCGGTCATCGCGTTCCGGAACACGTCGATGAAGGTCGCCGGCGGCAATGGCAGCGGCAGTTTCCTCCACCTCGACCAGCGGACGGAGGCTCCGACGAACCACGAAATACGCTGCGCCGCCGAGGATCAGCAGGACAACCAGGCCGATGCCGAGTTGCAGGCCGACCAAGTCGTCGACGGTCTGCTCGTTATCCGTCAGTCGCACACCGATAGTCGTGGTCGTGCCGTCGCGGACCGTCGTGAGAACCCGCCAGTTCACGTCCGAACCGTCGCTCGATCCGACGGTGATCGGGCCGTTGGTGGAATCTTTCGACAGGTCGGGTTCGGTCGTCGTCGACTTGTCGTTCAGGATGATCACCCGTCCGTCCGGGGTCACGGTCCGAACGAAGAAGGGGCTGGGTGGGCGGGTGCCCGGGCCGACGTCACTGGGCGGCTGCAGATCTCTGCTGTGCGGCTTTGCCCAACCGTCGACCGCTTCGTACAGCGTTTTGTCGGTTCGCTGGGTCAGTGAATTCTCGAGAGCAGAAGTGACCGCTACACCCGACGCCAACAGACCCAGCGCGGCCAACACCAGCAAGGCCGCAACCAGGGTGAAGCGCAGCGGCAGTGAATGGAGACGGAAACGACCCCGCTTCGGAAGCTGATCGTTTTCCGCGGCGGCGATCATTGCCGCGGTTCACGCATCACGTAGCCGACCCCACGCAATGTGTGAATCAGCGGTGTCTCCCCCGTGTCCACCTTGCGCCGCAGGTAGGAAACGTAGGACTCGACAACTCCGACCTCCCCACCGAAGTCGTAATTCCAGACGTGGTCGAGAATCCGCGGTTTGCTGAGAACCGTCCCGGCGTTGACCATGAAGTATCGGAGCAGTGTGAACTCGGTGGGCGAGAGTGCAACCAACTCGCCCTTCTTCCAGACCTCGCGGGTGTCGTCGTCGAGTTCGATGTCGGCGAACTTCACCCGCGGCGACTGCTCCGGCGCGACCCCGCGACCGGCGCGGCGCAGGATGACCCGCAACCGCGTCACGACTTCTTCGAGGCTGAACGGCTTGGTCACGTAGTCGTCCGCGCCGAGGGTCAGGCCGCTGATCTTGTCGTCGAGCGAATCCTTCGCCGTCAGAAACAGGACGGGCGCGTCCACACCGTCGGCGCGCAGGCGCCGAAGCAGACCGAAGCCGTCCATCCCGGGCATCATGACGTCGAGAACGATCGCGTCGGGACGGAATGTCCGTGCGACGTCCAGGCCTTGGGCGCCGCTCGAAGCAGTTGCCACCTCGAAACCCTGGAATCGGAGGCTCACGGAGAGCAACTCCACGATGGTGGGTTCGTCGTCGACAACGAGGATGCGGGCTTCGGGGGTCTTGTCGGTCACGAGAACCATCTTCTCCCCTGCCACTGGATTCCCGCTGTATGTTCCCTGGGAGCTTCCTGTGAACGGCCGGGTGCAGGTGAAAAGCTGACAGCAGGATCCCGGCAAGGATCCAGGCTTCGATCGGCTGGCAAGGCACACGTGACATCAGCGGATTCAGCTACTTCAACGCACTGTCGATGGAGACTGCATTCGCGGACGCTGCGGTGTGGGTCGCCGACGCAGTTCAGACAAATTTGGCCGGCTACGACTTCGTTCAGTGGCCGAGTCGAGGACGCCATCTGCTGGTTCCTCGACTTCGAGACAGGGAACCGGTGTGGATGGATCCGCACGGCGATGTGACGATAAGTCGTATCGGCGAGTTGTGCAAGAATTCGACGAATTATGCAGCAACGTAGCCCAGTTCAAATCGCTCAGCTCTACGGTCCTGTGGCGTCCGCGCTGGTCGGCGGTGTGGTGGCCGCGTACGCAGTGGCCGAGTCCCGAGTTGACGACTTCTCCTTCTCCGACGCCGGCGTTATCTCGGTGGTGATCACGCCGCAGTGGGCGGGAGCAACTGCCGCGGTGGTTGCGGCCGTCGGCGTAGCGCTACTGCATCGCTGGGGACGTGGCGGTCTCGCGAGTGTCTTCGCTGTAGTCGGCGCCCTCGCCATCGCGCTACCTGCATTCGTCCCCGTCTCCGCCCAGATTTCGGTGACTCTGAACGCAATCGGAGCAGGCGCTTTCCTCGCGGCAGCGGCATTTCCGACGAAGGGTCACCGCGGAGCACAAACCGCTCTCGGACTCGGCGTAACCACGACGACCCTGTACTTCGGCGCAGCGGACTTATGGCGCGATCGCGTCCCCAGGTGGTCGCTCACACTTCCGGGCGATTCCTACCCCGTGCCGTCCACGGTTCCCGTCTGGATTCTGCTCGCCGCAACTCTTCTCGTGGGTGGAGTCGCCGCACTCGCACGACCGAATCAGGAGCCGGGCGACATCGACGCACGCCTGGTGAAGCTGGGAGTTGTTCTGCCCCTGGTATTCACGGCTCTCTATGTGTGGTTGGGCTCGACGACATCACCTGGGTCATGGGTGATCGCGGTGGTATCGGCGGTTGCCGTTACCGTCGCACTGGCTTGGCGGTTGCCGCCACACGACGGTCGTTTCGTACTCGTCGGACTGGCAGTCAGCGCGGTTTCGGTCAGCTCGATTTCCTTTCCATCCGACTGGACCTGGGCGATGCCCGCGGGAGCTGCTGCCCTGGCGTTGGGCGTCGTCGTCGGCTGGAGAAGACCGATGCCGCAACTCGGGCTGGGACTCCTTGCCGTGACTGCACTCTCGGGATTGCTGGATGCCGCCCCGACCACGGTTGCCTACGTCCTCATCCTCCCGCTTGCGCTGGGACTGGCCGTCACGTCATGCATGCCTGTTGCCGTCGAAGCAGTCTCAAGCGGGGCGATGCTGCCCGTCGCTTTCACGTTGTTCTCGGTTTCACCGACCTTCTTGGACCCGGGCTCGCGGGAATTCGGGTGGTCTACCGGTGTGCTCGTCGAACACGGACCGGCCGCCGTGAACACGCCGATTCCTCTGACTGTTCTCGCTGCGACGGCGACGATCGTGGTGTCCGTGTCGACCATCCATCTGAAGAGAGTTCGAACGGCGGTGGTGACCTAAATCGCCAGCTGATCGGGTCGGAACGCAGAATTCTGTTGCTATGGTTGGGTGGTCAACGACGACATCCGGACGAGCGCACCGTACCCGGCCAGCGAAAAGACGGTGCCTTGGGAGTTGTTCACCATGGCATGGATCGTGCTCGTCATTTCCGGACTTTTCGAAGCTGTCTGGGCTACCGCACTCGGTAAGTCCGACGGATTCAGCAAGATGTCGCCCACCATCGTCTTCGTCCTCGGCCTGATCGTCAGTATGGCCGGCCTCGCGTATGCAATGCGTACCCTTCCCATCGGGACTTCCTACGCGATCTGGGTCGGCATCGGCGCCGCCCTGACCGTGGGATATGCGATGATCACCGGCGCGGAGTCCACGTCGATCGTCAAGATACTGCTGATCCTGGGCATCGTCGGCTGTGTCGTCGGTCTGAAGGTCCTTCACTGACCGGCGATCCTGGTGAGTGTTTGTGTGTTACCGGTTACAGTTAACGCATGAAACTGCTGGAGATGCTCACGCTTCCCCTACGCGCGGGCATTGCAGCCGCAGAGATCAGTTTGGGAATCGCCGAGCTGACGGTCACGACAGTTCGTATCGCCGTCGGTAATACCGGCGCCGTGACGGCGGGTGCTGCCGGCTTGGCAAGCCCCCGCGGACCCATGCAGATAATCCAGCAGTTGTCATCACTCACCGCTGACGATCGGCCCATCGGGCAGGCCTTGGCCCCCGGTGGGCCACTCGATCGACTTCTCTCTCCCGGCGGTCCGGTCGACAAACTGACTGCACCCGACGGCACTCTCGAACGACTACTCGCTCCCGGCGGACCACTCGAAAGACTTCTTGCCCCCGGCGGACCGCTGGATAGGGTGCTCGCCGAGAACGGCGCATTGGAACGCTTGCTCGCGCCGGACGGTCTCCTCGACCGAATGATGGCGGAGGACGGTCCGCTGGAACGCCTGACAGCGCAAGACGGTGCCGTCGAACGCCTGACTGCCAAGGACGGTGTCATCGATCGCGCACTGGCCGAGAACGGCATCCTCGAAACACTCCTGGCAGAGAACGGCGCCTTCGAACGGCTCATCGCCGAAGGCGGCCCGCTTGACCAGATCGTTGCACTGTCCGACACCTTGACTTCCCTCGCCCCCAACCTCGAGCGGATGAGCGCGAGCATCGAGGTCCTTCAGGAAACCGTCGGAATCCTCAGCGCTGCAGTCGGTCCACTCGGAGAACTTGCCGGCAAACTTCCCAATCGGTGGCTCAAGAGCAAGAGCGACCGCCCAGGGCCGGACCTTCCGATCGAATCGGCATAACAAACGGTTACTCGCCGATTACGCGGTCAGTTGTTGATCACGATGTTGAGGTTGATGATGATTCCGCCGAAAGTCAGGATCGTGTTGGCCAAGCCAACGGTCATTCCACTGTTCAGAGCCGCGATCAGTCCGTTCATCGTCGTATCCCCTTCACTGTCTACGGGTTACGCGTACAAGATTGTGCGCTGGCGCTGACAATAGGCCAAGTTCGTGACCTGCGCGCCATTGCGGAGAAAACTTGTACCCCGGTCGCAGTTTCCACGTTAACTGTTGCAGGACAACATAATTCCAAGATCGGCGCACTACCCGCTAACGGCCGAATCAAACATCACGATTGGGCATACGCAGACCACTTCACATAACCGTCCGCCCCATCAGACACTTGTCCACCGAAACAGAGTGCACAACAGTTAGTCCGGTGCAACAATGAGACGAATCGGACATGCCTGCGACGTGATGGGGAAGGGTGGTTGAGACAATGACGGCGCCGCGCATCGCCAGAGGACACCGCGGCCCCACCGGGGGCCGAAATTCCGCGTCGCAGGACAGCCTGGACGCCGCCTCGGACGCCCTGCAATCGCTGTACGCGCACCTCGATCCACATGCCCAGGCCGAGCAATTTCTCGAACAAGTCTGCAGGCATGCCGTCGATCTCATCGCCGACGCCGACATGGCCGGAATTACCATCGGCGGTTCGGACACGACATTCCGAACCGTCGCCGCCACCCACCAACTTGTTCGCACCGTCGACTCGATCCAATTCCGACTGGACTACGGACCGAGTGTGACGTCGTCACGCACGGGAACCGTTGTCCGCGCACATGCCAGCGAAGCCCACAGCCGGTGGCCTCAATTCGCAAGCGCGGCAAAGGCAGTCGGCGCCGTCAGCTTCTTGTCCATGCCACTGCCTGGCCGGGAACGCCCGCTCGGAACCCTCAATCTCTACAGCCACGACCTCCGAGGTTTCACCGGCGCCGACGTGGCATTGCTCCAACTGTTCGCCGTGACCTCGGCCTACGCGCTGCACAGCTCGCAGCGCCTCGACATCGCCAGAAAGCACGCGATGGACCTCGAGCGAGCACTCGAATCGCGAGGCGTCATCGAACAGGCCAAGGGCATCATCATGGGCACCCACCACGTCGACGCCGACCGAGCCTTCCGCATTCTCATCCAGGACTCGCAGCGCAGCAACGTCAAACTGCGAGTGATCGCCCAGCAGTACATCGACGGCGCGATCGACCCGCGCCAGGCTACGAACAAGCCCGAGACCAACTGAACCGGGCGCCTATCGGCACCTCAGCAAATACAGAGGCACCCACCACGTTGGTGAGTGCCTCCTCTTTCGGAGCCTCCTGTCGGGATTGAACCGACGACCTTTCGCTTACAAGGCGAGTGCTCTACCACTGAGCTAAGGAGGCGAAGACCGACGCGTTGCCGCGACTGACTTTGCGGAGCCATCATATCCAAGCCGTCACGGTGGCCGCGCGCGGGTCACGTTAGATAGCGTGGGCCCCATGCGCAACTCCCACTCCGCCCCCTGATGGCGAAATTCACCGAAGTACTCACACGCCTGACGGGAAACCGGCAAGCCACCGTCGACACGGTCACGTCGGCTCCCGCACCGCTTCAACCGATCGACCTGACAGACGACGCCGTCGTCGCAGAGGTCCTGGACCTCGCGGTTCGGGTGGGCGAAGTCCTCCTCGCATCCGGAACCGCGGCCATGGACACCGCTGAGCAGGTGCAGTTCATCGCCGCCACGTACGGCCTTGCCCAGTGTGACGTCGACGTCACTTACAACTCGATTGTGCTCTCTGCCTATCGCGGCCCGACGCGACCGCCGGCGAGCACGATGCGCATCGTCCACTACCGCTCGATGGACTTCACGCGGCTGGCGGCCGTCGACCGTCTGACACGTCGTATCCGCCGTGAGGCGATCACACCGGACCAAGCGCACGACGCGCTCACAGCCATCACGACGGCGCCGCACCCGTACAACCGATGGACCGCGACCATGGCCTGGGCTGCGATGGCGGCTTCGGTCTCCGTCCTGCTCGGCGGCGGGTTCCTCGTTGCCACAGTCGCGTTTCTGACGACGATGGTCATCGATCGAGTCAACCGCGTACTGAACCGGTTCGGATTACCGTTCTTCTTCCAGCAGGTTGTCGGTGGTCTCATCGCGGCTGCGCCCGCCGCCACGCTCTATACATTTCAGGACCAGCTGGGGATCAGTATCCGGCCGTCGTTGGTCATCGCGGCCGGAGTGGTCGTTCTACTGTCCGGGCTGTCGTTGGTGGGCTCGGTCCAGGACGCGATCATGGGTGCACCCATTACAGCTGTCGCGCGATTCTTCGAAGTGGTGATGATGACGGGCGGCATCATCGCGGGCGTCGCAATCTCGTTGCGAATGACCGGGATGTTGGGTTCGACGCTTCCACCGATCAATGTGGAAGTCTCCACCATCACGCAGTTGCCGATCCTCATGCTCTCCGGTGCGTGTGCGTCGGTGTTCTACGCGCTCGCCTGCTACGCCGAGCGGCGTGCACTCACCGCGGCGTTCCTGGGCGGTGCGGCAGGCAGTGGTGTGTCGATCTTCGTGCAGACACTCGACGTCGGTCCCGTGATCGCCGCCGCAATCGCCGCAACCGTGGTCGGTCTTGCCGGTGGTTTGATGGCTCGCCGCGCACTGACGCCTCCGCTGGTTGTCGCGGTCGCAGGCATCACTCCGCTGCTCCCCGGTCTGTCGCTGTACCGAGGCCTGTACGCGCTGCTCAACGACCAGGTACTGATCGGGTTGACTGCCTTGCTGTCGGCGTTCGGTATCGGCTGTGCCCTGGCCGCGGGCGTCACGCTCGGCGAATGGGGAGCGCGCACGCTGCGTCGTCCACGGATTCTGATGCGCGTGGACTCGCTACGTCGCCCGATGGTCCGCAAGCGCAGGCGTCGAGTTCCCGTCACCGAGAAGTAGGCGTCGTTCAAGCAGAAAGAGCTGGGCACCTGACGGTGCCCAGCTCTTTTCTGTTCACTCGGGGTCTCGGGGGTTCCGAGCGGTGAGAGAATCAGCTCTCGACTGCGTGCTTTCCACCGGCAGCCTGATCGGCTTCCATGGCCTCACGCAGGCTCTTCGGACGCATGTCGGTCCAGTTGGCCTCGACGTATTCGAGGCACGCCTTGCGGCTGTCTTCACCGAACACCACTCGCCAGCCGGCGGGGACCTCGGAAAACGTGGGCCACAGCGAGTGCTGGTCCTCGTCGTTCACCAGCACGTAGAAGCGGCCGTCTTCGTCATCGAAAGGGTTAGTGCTCATCTCGCCTCACTCGTTACGTACGTGTCTTGTGCGCCCAGACTAGCAAGCGCACCAGTTCGGTTCTGGTGGCTCAGCACCGACGCCAGAATCTCCCCCGCCCGCACTGCCACGTTCGACAGCAGCGACGACGTCAATCCGTGAGTCTGTTCTGTCCCACCCTGCAGATAGATACCGCCTGTCACGTCCTCCGTTACAGCCAGTCGATAATCCCGACTGACGTTACGCGGAACGGACGAATCCGGCACGAGTTCACCCAACAAATCGTCCAGAGGTGCCGGGGTGAAACCCGTGGCCAGAATGAGTGCGTCGCACGCCAGCGTGTCGGTCAAGCCGTCGAGATTGCTACGGACAGCCAGTTCGATGCCGGATTCGGTCTCCACGGCACTCGTGATCTCCGAGGCCCGACGCATGAACAGTCGCCGCGGCCCACGAACCATCTCCTGATATTCGGTGGCATACAGCTTGTTGATCAGTTCGATGTCGACGACCGAGTAATTGGTACTGCGGTGCAGATCGAGCAGTCGGCGTCGTTCCGCGGCGTCTGCACCGTGCAGCTGATCGACGGCTTCGGGATCGAAGATGCGGTTCGCGTACGGGCTGTCGTCTGCCGGGCTGTAGCCGTAACGGGCAAAAACACTGTGAACTTCGGCGTTCGGGTAGTTCGCGTGCAGGTAGTCCACGATCTCCGCGGCACTCTGGCCGGCGCCGAGAACGACGAACCGGTTGTGTACGGGCTCCGGCATTGCTTCGAGATGGAAGAGGAACTGGTGATTGTGGAAGCACCGCGACGAAGGCGTCGCCCACTCCGGGATCCGCTCTTTCAGGCCGGCTCCGACAACGATGTTGCGCGCGATCACCGTTTCACCGTCGGCGGTGCGAACCGCAAAGCGATCGACAACGCCGTCGGAGTTCTTGATGCCCTCGACCCCGTCGACGGTTGTACCGAACTGCACGTCCGCGTCGACTCGTCGAGCTGCCCAGCACAGGTAGTCGTTGAATTCGTGGCGCGTGGGGAAGAAGGTCTGGTGGTTGACGAAGTCGACCAGTCGACCCTGCTCGAACAGATACGAGAAGAAGCTGTATCCGCTCTGTGGATTCCGGAACGTCACCAGGTCCTTCGGAAACGCGATCTGCATGGTGGCACCGTCGAGCAGCATCCCGGGATGCCACGCGAACTGAGACTGCTTTTCGAAGAACCGCGCGTTCACCCGATCAACGGCCGCACAATTTGCATTGTGTTCTTCGACAGCAATGGCCAACGCGAGGTTGGCCGGACCGAACCCGACGCCGACGATGTCGACAATGGCAGGTTCGGCGCTGGAGTCTCTTGGTGATTCACTCATTACAGGTAGTCCATCCCCGACGGAACGACCTGGTACGGCCGCCAATCGATGTCCCGAAGTAAGTAGCAAAGGCTACCCTTAATGAGGTGAGGGTATCAACACTGTGAGCCCCCGTATAGCGGTCGACCCCACGGAGCGATGCGACGTATGTCATAGTTTCGCCCCCTCGCTCGCGTCATCCCCTTCGGCGGCGACTGCAGCCTCGATCACGTCGACCAACTGACCTGCCCATACGCGGACTGCACCCGCATCGACGCGGTCGGCACGGAACCCGAGAGTTGCAAAGACAGGCCCATCGCCCACCGGCTCGTAAAAACTCAACGTCACATCCGCATGGGGCACTCCCACCGGAATCGGTACGAGAGAACCGAAGTCGCCGAGCCCGTCCAAATCCGCCTGCTGGTGATGGATCACCATCACCTGAGGTCTCATGGACGCCGGATTACCCAGCGCCTGCTCGACATACACATATGAGACATCCTGATTGTTCAGCGCCTCCAGATTTCTTTCCCTCACTCGGCCCAGCAATTCTGCAAACGTCGGACTACCGGACGTATCCGTGCGCAGGAGAACAACATTGAAGAAGGACCCGATCATCGGTTCGAGACGAGGATCCGACCTGCCCGCAACCAATGAACCGATGGGAAGATCAGTACCCGCGCCGGCCTTCGTGAGAACGCTGGCCAGTGCGGCCTGCAGGACCATGAACATACTCGTGCCGGTGCGCGCAGCCAGGGCGTCGATTCCGGCGTGCAGACCCGCGTCGATGTCGACGGCGATCACGTCACCTCGAGGCTCCGAGTCACCTTCCGGCAACGGAAGATTCACACTGGTCGGTATTCCGTCGAGCGCATCCCGCCAATATGCAAGTTGCTTCGACGCTCGGCTGTCGACGTCTCGGGGGTCTCCCAACAGCTCGTCCGACCACACGGTGTAATCGGCGTACGTCAATGCAAGCTCGTCCCAAACCGGTTGATCTCCCTGCGACCGGGCTGCATAAGCAGAGACCAGATCTCCCAACAGCGGCACTACTGACCACTCGTCGACGGCGATGTAGTGCATGACGAGAAGCATTGTCCTAGAGCCGTCTTCACCGAGCACCAGATGAACCCGCAACGGTGATTGCTCACGCAGATCCATCGGAAGTTGAGCCAGTTCGAACACCACTCGACCCACATCGCCGGCGCCGACATCGACCACATCGACAGTCGGACGCACCGATTCTCTTGCCACGACGATGCCGTCGACCTCGACGAAGGTGGTCCGCAGGGGTTCGTGCCGCGAAGTCACATCGTCCAAGGCGTGCCCGAGAATCTCCGGATCGATCTTCGATTTCAGGGTCAGCGCCAGAGCGTGGCTTGCTTGCGGTTGCGCGCCGGACGCGCGGAACAACTCCCATTGACGACGTTGCGGCGCAGACAGACCCATCGTCTCGGGACGTTTCACCGCCGGCGCCAGGATCGGACGCCCACCTTCCGAACGCGCGACGACGGCCGCCAACTCCGCAACACTCGGCGCGTCGAATACGTCTCGAATACTGACGTCCACACCGAACGCTTCCCGAATGCGACCGACCAGTTTCATCGAAGCCATCGAATGGCCGCCGAGTTCGAAGAAACTGTCGTGGACTCCGACGCTCGGTAGCTGCAGGATTTCCGCGAACGCAGCCGCAACCGTGGACTCCACTGCCGTGCGAGGAGCAACATCACCCGCCAGCTCCGACCAGTCCGGAGTGGGCAACGACTTGCGGTCGAGCTTTCCGTTGGGCGTCAACGGCAGCGGACCGTCAAGGGCGACAACCATGGTCGGAACCATGTAGTCGGGCAACGACAGTGCCGCGAGGTTCCGCACTGCCGTCGTGTCGACGACGACACCGGGTTCCGGTGACACGTAACCGACCAGGCGCGTGATTTCGCCCTGCCGATCCGCGACGACCGTTGCCTGCTTCACCGAAGGATGGGCACTGAGAGCTCCGATGATTTCGCCCAACTCGATTCGGAAACCGCGGATCTTGACCTGATCGTCGACGCGGCCGAGGAAGTCGATGTTCCCGTCAGTGCGCCACCGCGCGCGGTCCCCGGTGCGATACATGCGATCGCCCGCGGTGAAGGGATCGGCGATGAATCTCTGCGCCGTCAGATCGAATCGGCCCAGATAGCCTCTCGCCAGGCCGCGTCCCGCGATGTACAGCTCGCCGGATACTCCCGGCGGAACCGGACGGAGTTGATCGTCGAGCACGTACGCCTGTTCGTTGGGGTCAGGGATTCCGATGGGCACGGGACCGTTCCAACCGGGTTCCGCCTGCCACAGTGTGTTGTTCACCGTGGCTTCGGTGAGTCCGTACGCGGCAAGCAAATTCAGCCGCTCCGCCCATCGCCCGATCAGCTCCGGTGGCACCGTCTCGGTTCCGACCAACACGGTGCAGCCCTGCGGCACTTCACATCCTGCCGGCAGAGCGGCCAGCAACGAGGGAGGGATGATCGCGTGGGTGACACGATTGCTCGTCATGAAATCGGTCAGCGCCGGACCGGCAACTCGTGCATTCTGCGGCACGATCACCAGGGTGCTGCTCGTGCACAGTGCCATCGCCAGCTCGAATACCGCGACGTCGAAGCCGACCGAAGCGAACTGCATCACCACCGAACCCGGTACCAGTCGCATCCGAACCTCGGCTGTGGCAACAAGACTCGGAATACCGTCATGGGAGAGGACGGCTCCCTTCGGCTTGCCGGTCGATCCCGAGGTGTAGATGACATAGGCAGCGTGGCTGACGCCAACTGGTGGCCGGGGAGTTTCGACGATCACTGCCTCGTCCAGTTCCGCACGGATCAGCGGATCGTCCAGGAGGATTCGCTCGACGCCGACCACATCCTCGATCCGCGAGCTTTCCTCCGCAGTGGACAGAAGTACCGAGGCGCGGGAATCGGTGAGCATGTATGCGATGCGTTCGCTCGGGTGACTCAAATCCAGGGGTAGATACGCGGCCCCCAGCTTGAGCACCGCGAGGACCGACGCGACCATTTCCACCGAGCGCGGGACGGCAAGCCCCACCACGTCTTCGACCGACACTCCGCGGCGATACAGCACGCCGGCGATCCGATCACACTGCTCGGAGAGTTCGCGGTACGTGGCCTGCCCCGCCTCGTCGCGCACCGCAATCGCCTCGGGCGTAGCAACGACTCCACGCGCGAAAGCGTCGTAGAACGTCTCTTCCGGCACGTCGACGGCGGTGTCGTTGAACGAGGTGACAACTTGCTCGAGTTCGCCTGGCAAGAAGATGTCGATGTCGCCGATCTCGATGTCGGCCGATTCCACGACTGCCGCGATCACCGATTCCAATCGGTTCGAAATCCGCTGTGCTGTTTCGCGATCGAAGAGGTCGCTGCCGTATTCGAGTCGGACGTCGATGCAGCCTTCGTCGCCGAGGTACTCGGTGAAGTTGAACACCAGATCGAACTTGGCTGTGTACTCCTCGAGTTCGAACGGATCCCCTCCCATCTCCTCCCGGCTGTGATAGCCGACCATGACCTGGAACAGCGGATTACGTGCCAAAGTACGCGACGGATTGAGGCGCTCCACCACCGTTTCGAAGGGAACGTCAGCGTTGGCGAAGGCCTCGAGATCTCCCTCGCGAACGCGATCCACCAACTCCCGGAACGTCGGGTTACCCGACGTATCCGTGCGCAGCACAATCGTATTGACGAAGAAGCCGACCAGTTCGTCGAGTCCCTGCTCACTACGTCCGGCGACGGGAGCGCCGAGGGGAAGGTCCTCACCCGCTCCGAGCGCAGTCAGCAACGCCGCCGACGCCGCGTGCAGAACCATGAACATCGAACTCTGGCTCTCGCGCGCCAGATCTCGCAGTGCAGCAGTTGTCTCCACGCCCAACCGTGTCACCACTGCACCACCGGAGAAACTCGGTCTGGCCGGTCGACTCCGGTCGGCGGGAAGCAGCAGTTCTTCGGGGGCTCCGTCCAAACTCTTCGCCCAGAAGTCCAACTGCGTGCTCAGGATGCTCGACGGATCGTCGGGGCTGCCCAACAATTCCCGTTGCCACAGAGTGTAATCCGCGTACTGAACCGGAAGCGGTTCGAAAATTGGATCTTCGCCCTGGATCCGAGAGGAGTATGCAGACATCAGATCGCGCAGGAATGGCCGATCGGACCATTCGTCCGTCGTGATGTGATGCAGGACGATCACGACCACTACGGCACCGTCCACCTCGGCACCGTCCACCCGGATCAGACGTGCGCGGATCGGAATCTCGTCAGACAGGTCGAACGGACGACCCACTGCCACGGCAATTTCACCGGCGACACCGGATTCGTCTCGATGAACTGTCTCGACCGGAATCGTCGCCGATTCGAGAATTATCTGCTCCGGCGATCCGTCCACCAACCGGAACACCGTACGCAGGGATTCGTGTCGTTCCACGACGTCGCCGAGCGCCGCGGCGAAGACGTCCGCGTCCAGTGCGCCGTCCAAACGGAGCACGATCGGGAAATTGTAGGCCGCGGAGTTCTCCTCCATCTGTCCGATCAGCCACAATCGCTGTTGAGCGGCAGAAAGAGGAAGGTGGTCCGGCCGCGGCTTCGCTACCAGTACCGGTCGCGTCGATCCCTGCTCGGCCGCAATACGTTCCGCGAGTTCCGCGACGGTCGGCGCTTCGAAGAGATCACGCATGGTCAGACTGTTCGGAATGGCGATCCGAGCTCGACTGATCAGCTTGGTGGCCAGAAGCGAGTGCCCACCGAGGTCGAAGAAGTTGTCGTCGACCCCGATATCGCCCACATCGAGTACGTCGGAGAAGAGGTCGCAGAGGACCTCTTCCGTGTGGTTACGCGGTGCGATCGACTCCCCACTCCGCTCCCCCAGCACCGAATCAGCGGTGGGCAGTGCCTTGACGTCGAGCTTGCCGTTGACGGTCATCGGTAGCGTCTCCACCTCGATCACCACGGCCGGAACCATGTAGTCGGGTAGGAGAACTCGCGCCTGCGCGCGGTAGTCGTGCCCGGCGCCGAGTCGCACGGGCGTCACGTAGCCGACGAGCCTCTTGACTCCACCTGCCCCGACGTCGACCACCACTGCCGCTTGCCGCACATGTTCGTCGGATTCGAGAACGGAGACGATTTCGCTCGGCTCGATGCGGTGACCTCTGATCTTCACCTGATCGTCGGTGCGGCCGAGGAAGTCCAGGTTGCCGTCACCGCGTCGCCGCACGAGATCCCCGGTGCGGTACATACGTTCTCCGGTCCCAGCCGGATCTGCGACGAAGCGCTCGGACGTGAGCGCGAAGCGTCCGAGGTAGCCGCGAGCCAAACCGGCTCCGGCAATGTACAGTTCGCCGGCAACTCCATCGGGGACCGGACGCAGCCAGCCGTCGAGAATATGCGCGGCGGTGTTCCAGATCGGTTTGCCGACGGTCGGGGTGTCACTGTCGAACGTTCCGCCACCGAGCGTGTTGATCGTGTATTCCGTCGGACCGTAGAGGTTGTACCCCACGGTTCCCTCGGTGTCGCGCAGCCTGTTCCACACCGAATCCGGAACGGCTTCACCGCCGAGCAGGACCAACGGCGGGCGGTGGTGTCCCACACCGTCGTCGAGAAGCCCGCTGTCGATCAGGTGCGTCGCGTAGGTCGGTGTCACGTTGACGACGTCGATGTCCAGTGCGTCGCAGTATGCAACGAGTGCCTCGGCATCACGACGCAGATCCTCGTCGCAAATGTGCACCTCGTGGCCTTCCACGAGCCACAGAAGTTCCTCCCACGACATGTCGAAGGCGAAGGACACGGTGTGCGCGATCCGCAGGCGCCGGCCCGCCGCGGCGATCACGGGTTCGAAAATCGCCTCGCGGTGGTTGAACTGCATGTTCGTCAAGCCACGGTAACCGGTGACCACGCCCTTGGGCTTGCCGGTCGAACCGGAGGTGTAGATGACGTACGCGGGGTGGTCGAGTCGATGCGGTGCCCCCGGAGCGAATGCTCCGAGTTCCGACGCGGAGAGCGCCCGCGCCGAGATCGTCAGTCTCCTTGCTGCTGTATCGGGTTCGTCGATCACGATAGTGCGGACGTCGGCACCTTCGAACCTCCCTGAGGCCGAAACGGTTGTCAGCAACACGACAGGATCCGCGTCGTCGATCATCACGGCCAACCGTTCGGCCGGATGGTCGAGTTCGAGGGGTAGGTAGGCAGCACCCGTGCGCAATACCGCGAAGAGCGCGACGACCATGTCCACCGAACGTGGTAGGCCAAGAGCGACAATCTTTTCCGGGCCGGCGCCGCAATTGATCAGCAACCGCGCCATCCGGTTGATCTCGCCGTCGAGATCGGCGTAGGTCATCCGGCGCTTCCCGAACACGAGTGCCGTGTCGTTCGGTTGCGCCGACGCGACTTCTTCGAACAGGTCGGCAATGGTGCGCTCCGGCAACTCCCGGATCTGCGTCTGCTGCGCTACTGCGGGAACCGGAGACGCAACAACCGATCCCGTCATGTCCTGCGACCAACTCTGCAGCAGGTCGACGAAGTGACCCAGTAGGTCCTCGGCCCGGCGCGCGGTCACCAGACGCGGATGGAACTCGAACTTGACGTTGACGGTGGCACCCGGTGTGACCACGACGGTCAGCGGATAGTGCGTGTGATCGATACTGTCGCTTCCACTCACGTCGTGAGCGGCGTTGAGCGCGTGGACTTGCTTCTCGTCCACGAAGTTCTGCAGGACCATCAGCACGTCGAAGAGTTGACGATGCTCGGAAACACGCTGGATCGATGCCAAACCGAGGTAGTCGAACGGCATCAGCGAAAGTCGATCCGCCTGTGTCCGACGAAGAAGTTCCTCGACGCTCTCGTTCGGATCCAGTTGCAGCCGAACGGGAACGGTGTTGAGGAACATGCCCACCACGGTGTCGATTCCCGGTACCTCCGGCGGCCGTCCGGCAACCGTGGAGCCGAAGACGACGTCCTGTCGACCGGTGGCCGACGCCAGCACGAGAGCCAGCGCTGCATTCAGTACCGTGTTGAACGTGACGCCGGACGCGGCAGCGCGCTCACGCAACGCACGCGAAAGCGTTTCCGACAGAACCGCATCGCGGCGATCCGGAAGCTGAACTTCGACGCCGGGCGCAGGCTCGGCAACAAGCGTCGGCTCCTCGAGTCCTGCGAGCGCTCCGCGCCACCCCTCGTCGGCGGCTGCACCGTCGCGATCGGCCAACCAGGCGAGGTATGTCTCGAACGACCCCTCGGGTTCGCCGAATGCGCTGTCGTCGCCGCCGGTATCGTAAAGCGCCAGAAGCTGACTGACGACAAGGCCGTTGGACCAGCCGTCCCACAGCAGGAACTGCCTGTTGATCACCAGACGATCCTGGCCGCCGGGCAGATGCAGCACACTCATACGCCACAGCGGCGGCGCGGTCAGGTCGAATGGCGTCACTCGGTCTTGGGCGGCGACGGCCTCGGCACGCTCACGAGCAACCGAGTCGTCGAGTTCACGGAGATCGTGGACGACGACCGGAACATCGAGTCCAGCGCTGAAGAACTGCACCGGCTCGTTCAGCCCTTCGCTCACGAAACCCGCTCGCAACGTGGGATTTCGTCGTTGAAGTGTCCGGGCGGCCGCAGCCAACCTGTCGACATCGAGGGTGTGCCCGAAGTCCATCGAGAACTGTGCCGTGTAGATGTCCCCACCACTGCTGCTGTCGCTGCTGCCCGCGTAGCCGGCTTGGAAGTACAGGCCTTCCTGCAACGGTGAGAGTGGGAGGATGCTGCTGACACCTGCCGGACTCGCATCGGCTATCGCGTCGATCTCGGTCTGACTCAGGTCGAGCAACGTCACATCGGACGGGGTCAGAATGGGAGACCCGGCGTGACGCGCGGCCGCAGCCGCCAGATCGCCGAGCGCCGAAACCCAGCCGTCGGAGAGTGACTGCGCATCCTCCTCGGACAAATCTTCACTTGCCCAGGCAAAGTCGGCGCGGAGCCCCGAATCCTCGCTGACGACATTCACGATCAGCCGGTACGGGCCTCCCATGTCTGCGTCGGGATCGGTGGACAAGGCTTCGGATTCCGCTGCCAAGGACCATGCTGTCGATCCAGCTGTCGTCGTACGTCCGAGATAGTTGAACAGGATCTGAGATTCGGAGCGCCCCGACAATGTCGATGCCGTGCGGGCATTCACGTATCGCAGCATCCCGTAGCCGATACCGCCGTCCGGAGCCGCCCGCAGGCTCTCCTTCACCTCGCGTAGCGTGTCCACCGGGTCGATTCCGCCGTGCAGCCGCATCGGGGCAATCGTGGTGAACCAGCCGACTGTTCGCGACAGATCGATGCCCGCCACCAACTCCTCGCGGCCGTGCCTTTCCAGATCGACCAGCAGTTCGTGCTCACTGCGGCCGGTGGAGCGACGCCAGCGATCGACCGACATCGTCAGCGCTGCCAACAGAACATCCGTTCCCTCGGCACCCACCATTGCCGCAACCGATCCAAGTGCTGCCTCGGAGATTGCTCCGTCCACCGTGACCGTGCGCCTCGAGCCTCCGGAAACGACGGCATCGCCCGCGGCGTCGGGGATCAACTGCGCGCCCGGAGCGGTCACGGTCAGCCAGTGATCGAGTTCGGCGAATCGATGAGCACTGTATGCGTGTTCGGCCACCGTACGGGAGAAGGTACGCAGCGAAGTTCCGACGGCATCCAGTGCGGCGGGCTCTCCGGCTTCGACTGCCACCCAGGCCATCGCGAGATCCTCGAGCAGGGTTCCCCAGGAAACCCCGTCCACGACCAGGTGGTGCGCGACTATCGCGAGTCTGCCCAGACTCTCAGCGCCGCAATCGAACCAGACCACCGAGACCATCCGCCCTGCAGACGGATCCAATCGACTGGTCGCAGTTTCAGAGTGCTCAGTGACGAGTCTTCGCAACTCGGCGTCATCCAGTCCCCGAGCATCAACGCGTTCGACCAGGTTCGCTGCCCGGACACTACCGGGTTCCTCGATCCGCGCCGACCACATCCCGCGGTCATGTCGGATCAAGGTTTGGCGAAGTCCGTCGTGGTGATCGAGCACGGCCTGCAATGCGCCGGTGATCGAACCGAGAGATGTTGCCGGAGAGTGGATCAGAACTGCCTGGTTGAAGCGGTCGGTACCACCCGTCCATTCGGACAAGCGGTGAACCACCGGCAGCGGAACCAGCTCACCCACGCCGATGTCGGCCGTGACGGTGGCATCCGAGGTGGCGACATCACCCACCGCTGCAGCGATCGCAGCGGGAGTGCGCAATTCGAAGATCTGACGCGGGGTCAGCACTACCGAATCACGACGAGCCAGGTTGACCAGTCGGATCGCCAGGATACTGTCGCCGCCGAGAGTGAAGAAGTCATCGCGCACCCCGACTCGAGGCAGTCCGAGAACCGTCGCGAAATGCCCGGCGAGGAGGTCTGCAACGCCCGAGGAAACCACTCCCGTCAAGTCGCCCACCTGTGCCGCAAAATCCGGTGCAGGTAGTGCTTTTCGGTCGAGCTTGCCACTCGGGCTCAGCGGCAGCGACTCGAGCCGCACGAAGGCACTTGGCACCATGAACTCCGGTAGCACTGACAACAACTGAGCTCGAACCGCAACATCATCAGCATCTCCGACCAGGTAGGCGACCACCTGTGCGCGGTTGCTCGGACCGTCGGTTCGGACGATCACGGCACTTGCCGTGACTCCGGGGCACAGCGCCAATTGCGCGTCGATTTCGCCGAGTTCGATTCGGAATCCACGAACCTTCACCTGCTCGTCGGCACGGCCGAGGTACTCGAGAACGCCGTCGGCATTCCACCGCACGATGTCACCGGTCCGGTACATCCGCGAGCCGCCGTCGCTGTACGGATTCGCCACGAATCGTTCGGAGGTCAATCCCCCACGTCCGTGGTAACCACGCGCCAGTTGTGGCCCTGCCAGATAGAGCTCACCGGTGGCACCGGCCGGGACGTTCTGCAGGTAGGGATCGAGAACCAACAGGCCGGTGTTGGCGGCAGGTGCGCCGATCGGGACGCTGACGGCGTCTGCCGGAGTTTCCTGCACCGACGGCTGCCAACTGACGTCGACGGCGGCCTCGGTGGGGCCGTAGAGGTTGTCCACCAGAGTATTCGGCAGGATCTCGGCGACCTTGCGTGCAACGTGAACGGGCAGTGCCTCACCGCTGCAGTTGACGATCTCGAGCGAAGAGCACAGTGCTGCTTTCGGCTCCGCGAGAAACACGTCGAGCATCGACGGAACAAAATGCACGCGGGTCACGGAATGTTCGACGATGACGTCGGCCAGATAGCCAGGGTCCTTGTGCCCGTCCGGCTCGGCCATCACGAGAGTTGCCCCCGCCAGGAACGGCCAGAAGAATTCGGGAACGGAGACGTCGAAACTCGACGGGGTCTTCTGCAGCATCCGGTCGGAGACGTCCATCGGACGTATCTGCTGTGCCCAGAGCAATCGGTTGACCACACCCTCGTGGTTGACCACAACGCCTTTGGGGCGACCGGTCGAACCCGAAGTGTAGATCATGTACGCGGCATCCGCGGGCGTTCCTGGGACACTCAGCGGATCGGCGGGGAACTGCGCCGACTCCGATACCGTCACCCGCGGAACCGAACCCGAATCGAGTGAAGAGTCTTCCGACACCACGACGCACACAGGATCGGCGTCACCCAGCATGTACGTCAGCCGCTCCGCCGGGTAGCCGGTGTCGAGGGGAACGTATGCTCCCCCGGCCTTTCCGATGCCGAGTATCGCGACTATCAGATCAAGAGAGCGAGGCAAGGCAACCGCTACCAACGATTCGCGTCCGACGCCACGTTCGCGCAGCAGATGCGCAAAACGATCAGCGCGAGAGTGAAGTTCGGCGTAGGTCAACGACTCTTCACGGAAGATCACTGCGGTGGCTTCGGGCGTACGCCCGGCTTGATCCTTCAGCAGCTCGGTCAGCGTTGCGCGCGGCCGATCCAAGGCCGTGCCGACGCTTCCCGGCTGTGCAGGTGCCAGCGCGATCCGGCCGATGACCTGATCGAGATCGCGCGAGAGCTCGGTGAGTACGACTGCGAGAGTTTCGGCCAGCGACGCAGCGGCATCGCCGTCCACCTGAGCAGCGTCGTACTTGAGCTCCAACGCCAATCGATCGCCGGGGACGACGATCAGGGTCAGCGGGTAGGCCGGTCGCTCGTCGAATCGAATTCCCGTCAGTCGCACCGAGTTCGTCGGATCAGCGATTGCCGTGTCACCGAGTGGATAGTTCTCGAACACGACGAGTGATTCGAAGTCCTGCTCCAGTCCGCCGGTCCGTCGCAGTTCGGGTAACCCCAGGTACTGATGGTCGAGTAGTTCCGATTGTTCCCTCTGCCAACGGGAAAGCGCTTGCGCGGCTGTCTCTGCCGGATCGAACCGCAACCGAGCCGGCACGGTGTTGATGAACAAGCCCACCATGGACTCGATGCCGGGCAGGTCTCCACCGCGTCCCGATACGGTCGATCCGAACAGCACCTCTGTTCGGCCGGTCATTCGGCCGAGCACCAGCCCCCAGGCGCCGTGCACGAGCGTACTCAGCGTCAGGCCATGGGAGCGTCCGTTGATCGCCAGTGCGCGAGTATCACTGTCGGACAGCTCGACTCGGGTGGCACAGACGCCGCTGCTGCCCGCGCTCGGCGCGGGAAGTTCGACCGCGGGCCCGGGAGAGTTCAGCGCTTCTCTCCACACCGCTGCCGAGGCCTCGTGATCGTGGCGGGCCAACCATTCGAGATAGCTGCGGTACGGCGCCGGAGTCGGGAGCACCGCGCCGGAGTCGCCAACGCTGTACGACGCCATCAGCTCCCGCAGCATCACCGGAACCGACCATCCGTCTGCGACCGCATGGTGAATCGACTGCAGCAGAAGGTACTTCTCCGAAGAGGCACGGACAAGCGTGTAACGGACGAGCGGCGGTTGCGCCAGGTCGAACCCGCGCGCGCGGTCGGCGGAAAGCAGTTCATCGACATCGGCGCCGGCCACCTCGACTACCGCCATCTCCACGACAGCGCTCGGGTGCACCACCTGCACGACCCGGCCGTCACCCAGGACCGAGAATCCGGTGCGCAGCGCCTCATGCCGATCGACGACGGATTGCAGCGCGCGGTGCAGCGCCGCACTGTCCACGGCTCCGGTCAGTTCCACAACCTGTTGCACGACATACTGATCGGCCCCCGGATCGGCAAACGCCGAATGGAAGTAGATCCCTTCCTGCAGCGGAGTGAGTGGGAGAATCTCTTCAGCCTTCGGTAACCCGTCCACGTCTGCCTGAGCGAGCGCCACCAGAGGGTAGTCCGAGGGTGTGGCTCCGCCGAAGGCTGCGAGCCCGGACACGGCCTCGAGCGAGTCCAGCCACAACCGCGCAAACTTGTCGATATCGCTACGCAGGAAGATGTTCGACGCCCAGGTCAGGGTGGCTCGCAGGCGTGGTCCACCGGCGGCGTCCTCGGCTACGACGTCGACAGACAACGCGTGACCCATCGGCATGGACGGATCGGCAGCACCGTCCATCGACACCGGGAACCAGTCCCCCTCCGCTGCGGCAGTGCGTCCCAGATAGTTGAGCACCACCTCCGGCGCTGCGAAACTACGCAACTGATCCGAGCCGCCGAGGTATCGCAATGCTCCGTACCCGAAGCCGGCGTTCGGGACCCGTCGAAGTTGCTCCTTGACGCTCTTGAGAACCCCCGCCAACTCGCCGCTCGCGTCGAGATCGGGAGCGGCTGTGCCGATCTCGAGCGCCACCGGAAACACTGTGGTGAACCATCCGACGGTACGAGTCAGGTCGACGTGCGCATCGCCGTCACCGCGAACGATGTCCTCGTCGCGTCCGTGCCCCTCCAGATCGATCGTCACCGATCCGGCACCGCTCCAACGGGTCAGCGCCACGGCAAGTGCGGTGACCAGCACTTCGCTCACATCGGCTCCGAACGCCCGTGGGACACTGCCCAACAGCTGATCTGCAAGTTCTGGAGGTAGGGTGATCGACCGCGCCGCAGCGGTGCGCGCGAGGTCAACTGCCGGGTCGAGTGCCCGACGGCCGAGAGATGCCCGTTGTGCGGACGTCACCGAGTCCCAGAACTCGATTTCCGAGTCCAGTCGCCCGGCTCCGACCGCCTCCGAGACGAGTTCGGCGTACCTTCGCACCGACGTGCCGACCGGAGCGAGTGCGGGTTCGTCGCCATTCATCGCTGCGATGCCGGCGCGCGCGAGGTCCTCGAGGATGATGCGCCACGAGACGCCGTCGACCACCGCGTGGTGGATGACCAGCAACAGCCGTCCGGGACCGGTCACAGGGCGGAACAGAACAGCGCTGACCATCGTGCCGTCGGCTGGATTCAGACGGCCGACAGCTCGCTCGGTCTCGGCGACGATCAACGGTCCGCATTCTTCGAGCGGTGCCGGTAGTGCACGGGTCTCGAAGACCACAGCCGCTTCGTTTGTCTCCGGAACAAGCAGCGTTCCTTCGGAAGTCAACGTCCCACGAAGTGCATCGTGGCGCGCCACCAGGGCGTCGAGCGCCGACTCGGCGTGCTCGGAGGTCAAAGCTGACGGGGTCTGAATCAGCGCACGCTGGTGGAAGGTTCGTACTGCGTCCGACACTCCGAGAACCTTGGCGGCAATCGGCGTCGTGGCTACGTGGCCGATCGGTTGGTCCGCGTGGTCGACGATCTCAGCCACTCGGGAGGACTGGGCACGCGCCATAGCCTCGGCGGTGCGCAGTTGGAACACCTCGCGAGGACTGATCGACAAACCGGCAGCACGAGCCGCGGTCACGAGTGAGATCGCGACGATGCTGTCGCCGCCCAGTGCAAAGAAGTCGTCGGTAACGCCGACCGAATCGAGGCCGACTGCCGACGCAATCAACGTGCAGAACTGTTGTTCGACTTCGTTTCTCGCAGCGACATGTGCACTCAGTTCGGCGAGATCGGGCTCGGGTAGCGCGCGACGGTCGAGTTTGCCGTTTGCCGTGAGCGGAAACTTGTCGAGGACGGTGACGGTGGTCGGGACCATGTAGTCGGGCAGCTTGCTCGCAGCCCACTCGCGAAGCTCACGTGAGTCGATCGCGAGGTTCGTCCCCGACGCTGCGCTCACGTAGGCGGCGAGATACTTTGCACCTGTTGGTGCTTGGCGCACCAGAACTGCCACGTGACGCACTGCGGGGTGCGAAATCACGGCGGCTTCGACATCCTCGAGTTCCAGGCGCATGCCGCGGATCTTCACCTGATTGTCCGTGCGTCCGAGGAAGTCGAGGGTGCCGTCGGCGGTCCATCTGGCCAAGTCACCGGTGCGATACATGCGGGATCCGGCCAGATCACCTGAGACGAAGGGATCCGCGACAAAACGAGATGCGGTCAGTGCCGAAGCACCCACGTATCCGCGTCCCAGCAGGAAGCCCGCGGCGTAGAGTTCGCCGCCGGTGCCGATCGGAACCGGCTGCAAGTCGCCGTCCAACACGTACAGACGAGTGTTGGGGTTCGGGCGACCGATGGATGTGGCGATTCGTTCCGCGTCCTCGCGGTAGATCACATGGGAGACACCGATGGTCGCTTCGGCCGGGCCGTAGCCGTGATACAGCGTCGTGGACAGTTGATCGCGGAACCGATCGAAGAGTTCAGGCGTGAGAACCTCACCGCCGCACCACACGTGCTTCAACGAATCGAGCTGATCGGTCCCGTTCGCCAGATCCAGAAGGATGTCGAGCATCGACGAGACCAGGTAGACGAAAGTGACCGATTCTCCGGCGATCAGGTCGAGCAGGTATTGCGGGTCGCGTTCCCCCTCGGGCTTCGCGATCACCAATCGACCGCCGGAGACGAGCGGGAGCAGGATCTCGTTGATCGAGATGTCGAACGAGAGTGGGGCTTTGAACAAGGAGGCATCGCCGGACCCGAACCCGAGAATCCGCTCCCGCTGCCACAGCAACCTTGCGCAGATTGCCTCGTGGCGGATCATGGCGCCCTTCGGACGTCCGGTCGAACCGGACGTGAAGATGACGTATGCGAGTTGGGCACCGTGACTACGAATGTCGGAGGTCATCGTCTCGGACAGGTCCGAGGGCCCGTCCTCGTACGCCCACGCGGAGAGATCGACCGGAACGGAGTCGTCTACACCGTCCGAGGTGAGCACCAGTGTGGCGCCCGCGTCGGCAAGTACCGATTCGCGGCGTTCGGCAGGCCATGACGGATCCAGGGGCACGAAGGCACCACCGGCACACATGACGGCCAACAACCCCACCACCATCTCGGCGGATCTCGGAAGCCCGATCGCCACAACGGTTTCGGTCGCGACACCGCGAGAGATCAAGTGCGCGGCGAGCTGTGATACCCGACTTTCGAGTTCGCCGTACGTCAGCCGGACGTCCCCGTCGACCACGGCGACAACGCTCCGATCGACAGAGAAGCTGCTGCGCAACAAATCCGGCACCGTCGTGACGGGCTGCGGCTCTGCGGTGTCGTTCCACCCGTGGAGCACGAGTTCTCTCTCCGCGAGCGACATGGGGTCGAGTGCCGAGATCGGAAGCTGCGGCTCTGCTACGAATCGATCGAGGAACTGTTCGATTCTGGCGGTGTGATCGGCCAACTCCCTGTCGAATCCGGCCGGGGCGCGGACGTCGATCTCGATCGGTTCCCCGTCCTGACCACCGCGCACACTCAGATCCAGGTCACTGACTCGACCGGTTACCGAATTACGCACGCGCACCGGGCATCCGCCGAAGGTGAGTGTGTGTTCGAACATCATCGAGTTGATGCCGGGGCCGAAGACCTGACGGTCGGGATCGATCGCCCGAATGTCGCGAGCGAGATCCTCACCTCGGTACCGCCCGTGCTTGAGAATCGAGACCAGGGCGGTGTCGAGACGAGTTGCCAACTGGCCGATGGTTTCCGAGCGTTCTACCCGAATACTCAGCGGCAAAATCGTCGACGCCATCGAAGGAGTGCGACGCATGTCGCGCCCCACCCGAGCGGCCATCGGTACCGAGACGACAACGTCGTGCTGTCCCGTGGTTCGTGCGATGTACGCGATCAGCACGGCCATGGGGAGACGAGTTCGTCGAATCCCGGCGTCGGCCGCATAGCGGTAGAGCTGTGCCGCGCGATCAGCGTCGAGCGTGAGTATCGCCGAGATCGGCGGCAGCGAATCATCCACCTGCCCATGCAGAATACGCGTCGCTTCCGGTCCCGATTCAACGCGTTCGACCCAGTACTGACGGTCGGTCTGGAATCGCGGAGAGTTCCGGTAATCCAGATCGGCTGCAACCACGGCGTCGAGTGACCACTGCGGCGCGGCAGTCCCGAGATTCGGATCGTCGTATCGCTCGGCGACGTCGGCGACGATGAGCGAGATGCCGTACCCGTCGATCACGCTGTGGTGATAGCGCTGATACCAGATGACTCGGTCGTCAGCGGTCAGCAGAAGCACCTGGCGGAACAGCAGATCGTCCGGACCGAAGACCCGAGCCATGTCGGTGTCCATCCACGACTGCGCAGTCGAATCGGGATCCGCCTCGGCCCGAAGGTCGAGAATTTCCACGTCCCAGCGCGCATCCGGAATCGGCACCTGGATCAGCTGGTTGTCGGCATCGACCTCGAAGTGCACGAACAGCGCTTCGACGCGTCCGACGCTGGCCTCGATCGACGCTGCCGCGCGCTCGACGTCGATCGTGCCGTCGACCTCGACGACAAGTCCGATGTTGTAGACCGGACTGCTCGGATCCACGTTCTGAGCAACCCACACCTCACGCTGAGCGGCCGTCGCCGGGAGCGCTGCGTCCAGATCGGCACCGCCCGATACCGCCGGGTGAGCTACCTGAGAGTGGTCAGACATCAAGAATCCGATCATCGTCGTTCATGCTCATCGAACGACGAACACCCTCGCAAGTTTAGGGTAGGCTACCCAGGAACGTGAAGGTGCGCTCCCGCCCTGGTCAGACCTGTTCCCACGGACCGAATTCGAGCAAAACGTCAATTGCTGTCTTACCGTCTTGCGGCCGAACGACATGTTCGAGGGCATAGACCCTCGATCCCTCCGCAGCGCGAGCGAGATCGGAAATACCGGGCAGAATGGTCGGTTCGGGTGGACCGCCCACACCACGATGGAAGTTCTCGATGGAATGCCCCAAATAGAGGACCCGTCCGCCGGGCGTCAGCCACTCCCCGACGCGCTTCAAGGTTGCGGCCAGATGGTCGACCTCGAGGTGAAGAAAGCTGACCAACACCAGGTCGACCAGCCCTTCCGGCTGCCACTCGGTCGCGTCGCCGACCTGCCAGTCGACAGCCTTGTCCCCGTCACTCGCCCGTGCCAGATCGATCGCCACCGACGAGTAGTCGACCGCAGTCACCGACCAACCTTGCCCAGCCATCCACCGCGCGTGACGGCCGTCGCCGCAGGCCAGATCGATCGCGGTGCCCGGTCTCAGATCGGAAATTCTTGTTGCGACGGTTCCCGCCGGGTCGACTCCCCATGGCTCCGTCACCGCTCGGTATCGCTCGTCCCAGTCGCGTGCGTCCATGATTGCTCTCCCATATCCGTTTCACCGTTTCAGATCGGACGGTGCCCCCAGCAGCATAGAGAACCCTCGAATGTGACAGATCGATACCCCTGGGGGTATACAGTGACGGACAGGAATACCCCCACCCGTATCAGGAGTGAAGATGTCAGCGACCAGAACAGTCACCGCGGACCCACCCACCCGAGCCGACGGCATACTTGCGCGTCTCGGTCGATCGATGGCGACTCACACCCGCCTCGTCGTCGGCGTCTGGTTGATCGCGTTGATCGCACTCGGCGCCGCAGCACCCAGCGTGTTCACCTCTCTGGCCGGCGCGGGTTGGCAGGCAAACGGATCCGAATCCGTGCAAGTTCGCGAGTTGGCCGAGCAGCATTTCGGTGGAAATTCCTCCGCCGCAGTACAGGTGGTCGTTCACTCGGATTCTCTACCCATCACGGATCCGTCGATGCAGCAAACCCTGGCCGCGGCAACGGAAATCTTTTCCGCGGACCCTCGCTTCGGCGAAGTGATCGCCCCGCAGCCCGGTATGACCATCAGCCCGGACGGACATACCGGCATCATGGTCGCGGGCGCCAACGCGAGTACCGACGAGATGGTCAGCGCGGTAGACGAACTCGGCAAGAAGCTCACGGGCTTGTCCACCGACACGATCGAGGTGTACCCGACGGGTGCGTCGGCGTTGTGGAGCGATTTCAACAAGGCCAATCACGAAGCCATGATCAAAGCCGAAATGATGTCGTGGCCCGTCACTCTCGCGATCATGGTGTTGGCCTTCGGCTCCCTGGTTGCCGCGGGTCTACCACTACTGCTGACGCTTGCGGGCCTGGTCGCTTCGGCGGGTGGGCTTGTAATCCTCAACGAGATCACGCCGATTTCCGTGTGGGCCATGAACTTCGCGATGATGTTCGCTCTCGCGCTGGGCATCGACTACGCACTCTTCCTCGTCGCCAGGTTCCGGGATGCATTGCGAGCCGATCCGGATCCAAGGGCCGCCGTGGCTCAAACCATGGACACCGCCGGCAAGGCTGTGGTCCTTTCCGGCCTCACAGTTCTGGTCAGTTTGTCTGCGGTTCTCATCGTTCCAGCCCCGGCCGTACGCACGATGGCTGTCGGAATCATGCTCGCTGTGATCTTCGTTCTCGCCGCAACACTCACCCTGTTGCCTGCCGTGCTCGGCAGGATCGGCGCGAAGGTCAACGGCGGTTCTCTACCGTATGCAAAGCGCCAGCAGCACCGCTCCCCGATGTTCGCAGGTTGGGCATCATTGCTGCACAAGCACCCGTGGCCATTCGGCTTCGGCGCCTTACTCATCCTGATCGCACTCGTTGTTCCGGTCTTCGGACTGAAGGTGGCAATGCCCTCCATCGCCGTGGTTCCCGAGGACGCCCCGGTTCGCCAGGGCTATGAACTGGTGCAGCAGCAATTCGGGGACGGCGCCCCGGGGATGTTGCAGATCGTCACGTCCGCCGACGATGCAGCCGACACCTCACGTCTTACCATGAGCGTTGACGGCGTGGCCATGGTCACCCCAGCGCAACAAGCTGCCGACGGGTCCGATCTTGTTATGCTGCAAGCAGTTCCCACCGTCGACCCGTCAGATCCTGCGATGGAAACCATCCTCGCCGACCTTCGGTCGCAACTGCCGGAATCGGCGCTCGTCGGCGGCGCTCCGGCCGAAAATCTCGACCTTCAGCAGGCACTCGACGACTACCTTCCCATCGTCGTGGTCGTGATTCTGACGCTCGGATTCCTGTTGCTGCTGATCGCCCTCCAGGCGCCTTTGATCGCCTTGATCGGCACGCTGGTCAGCCTGCTGTCCACTGGGGCCGCATTCGGAATCGCGAAGCTGATCTTCCAGGACGGTCACGGAGCAGGCCTACTCGGCTTCACCCCCCAGGGTTTCCTCAACGGGTGGGGTCCGGTCTTCTTCTTCGCCATGATCTTTGCGATCGCGATGGACTACACCGTGTTCCTGCTTTCGAGTGCCAAGGAGCACTACGAACGCACAGGCGACCCCGCGATCGCACACATCGACGGCCTCGCGCATTCAGGTCGGGTCATTGCGGCGGCAGCAGCGGTGATGGTTGCGGTCTTCTTCACTTTTGCGCTCGCAGATCCCTTGCCACCCAAGGAAATGGGCATCATTCTCGGCGTAGCTGTCCTCCTGGACGCAGTGCTCGTCCGCTTGGTACTGCTGCCCGTTCTCCTACGCCTCACCGGCCGGGCAGCCTGGTGGGCGCCGGCATGGCTGCGTCGCGTCCTGCCGAACATCAGCTTCTCGCATGGCTGATCGTGTACCCGACATCACTGTCCTACTGATACCCCCAGGGGTATAATGGGGACAAGAGAAATCAAAGCCGGCGACAGTGACAGCCCACGACGAGGAGTGCGCAATGACAACACCCACAGAACCGATAGCGATCGCAACCAAGGTCACCGGAACCTTCGACGACGTCGTCACCCGCACGCGTGGCGCTCTCGCCGAGCAGGGCTTCGGCATCCTGACCGAGATCGACATGCAGGCAACACTCAAGGCGAAGCTGGACGAGGACATGGAAAAGTACCTGATCCTGGGTGCCTGTAACCCGCCGTTGGCCCATCGGGCAGTTTCGGTGGATCGTCAGATCGGCCTCCTGCTGCCGTGCAACGTCGTCGTCCGCGAAGATACGACTACCGAGAATTCGTTCTTCGTCGAAGCGATGAACCCTGCTCTCATGGTTCATCTTTCCGGCGAACCCGGCCTCGAGTCCGTGGCAGCCGACGCAGCCGTCAAGTTGCGCGCGGCCGTCGACTCGCTGATCTGACACCGCAGTCGGATCAAACACTGAATCAAGCAGTGACATGCCCCCAGGGGTACCCTTGACCGCAGCACGAACACTCGAGAAGGGGCCACCATGACCGGCGACGAAGAGAGCATTGCGCTCGTATTGAACAGACTGCGTCGTGCCCACGGCCAACTTGCCGGGGTCATCTCGATGATCGAGAACGGCCGCGACTGCAAGGACGTCGTCACGCAACTCGCCGCCGTGTCCAAGGCGCTGGACCGAGCAGGGTTCAAGATCGTCGCTTCCGGGCTGCGTGAATGCCTGAGCGGTGACAGCGCGGAAGGTCAGGAACCGATGACCGAGGCCGAACTCGAGAAGCTGTTCCTGGCACTGGCCTGAAACATGAGAAGGGCCTGACCTGCAGTTAGCAGGTCAGGCCCTTTCTCGCGTGCGAAAGAACTACTTCGCCAGGAAGTCGATCAGCACCTTGTTCACGGCCTCCGGACGCTCGAGGTAGCCGTAGTGCCCGGCGTCGGGAATCTCTTCGTACGACGCCGTCGCGATGCAGTCCGCCACCTCGCGGGAGAGGTAGGGCGGGATCATGCGGTCGTCGGCGAAAGCGACGGACAGGCACGGGCGCATGATCGACTTGTACGCACCCCGTCGATCGAAGGCGCGGTCCATACCGAGCTGTGCGCGAACACCCGGTGACGTTGCGCCGCCGGTGAACTCGAAGATATCCATCCAGTCGCGCGCCGAGTGATCGTCTGCCAGCGTGGCCGGCGAAAGGTTCATCACCGCGGTCACTGCGGCACGGTACTTGGCCGGCAGAGCGACGCCACTGTCGAACAACTGGCGCTCACCCTCGGTCAGGACCTGCTGGAAATGATCCATCCGGGCGTGACCGGCGAGGAACACTGCTTTGCGAACCAGATCGGGCCTGGCGAGCGTCAGTTCCTGCGCCACCCGGGCGCCCATCGAGGTTCCGATGACATGGGCCGGACCGCCACCGAGGTGCTCGATCAGTCCGGCGGTGTCTGCGACCATGTCGGGCATCGTGATGCCGCCGAGGCTCTCGCCGGACGGTGCGATTCCGCGGTTGTCGAAGGTGCAGACTCGGTAGCCGGCGGCCACTAGTGCCGGGGTCTGGTGCAGATCCCAGACGCGGCCGGGGCTGCCGGTCCCCATGATGAGCACCACCAGATCTCCATCACCCTTGACCTGGTAATTGATGGGGATTCCGTTGATTGTGGCGACCGTCATGTCAGCCTTCCTCCTCGTACGTGTGATCAACAATTTTGGTTGGATAGCCTAAGCTGATGGGCGGTCGTGTGACCGCAACCCCAGCCCATGCTCGTCCAGGAGGACCCCCGTTGAGAGTCGCTACGCTCGGATACCAAACCTGGGGCCACCGTACCCTGCAGGCCTTGATCGACTCCGATCACGAGGTCGTGCTGGCAATCACACACCCGAAGAGCGAACACGTCTACGAACAGATGTGGGCGGACTCGGTTGCAGATCTGGCGGCCGAGAACGGTGTACCCGTTCACGTGGCGAACAAGCCTGACGACGCCTTCAAAGCCGCGCTGGCCGAAGCAGCTCCCGACATCATCGTCGCCAACAACTGGCGTACCTGGTTGCCTGCGGAGGTCTTCGACGCACCCAAGTACGGCACCCTCAACATCCACGATTCGCTGCTGCCCAAGTACACGGGATTCTCCCCGCTCATCTGGGCTCTGATCAACGGCGAAGAAGAAGTCGGGCTCACGGCGCACCTGATGGACGAGGAACTCGATGCGGGCGACATCGTGCTGCAGCGTTCGACGACGGTCGGCCCGACCGACACCGTCACCGATCTGTTCCACCGCACGATCGACATGATCGGCCCCATCACACTCGACGCCCTGGATCTGATCGCGTCCGGCCGTACCGACTGGACGCCGCAGGACCGATCGCAGGCCACGTTCTTCCACAAGCGCGCACCGCAGGACAGCCACGTCGACTGGTCCTGGCCCGCCGAGGTCATCGAGCGTTTCGTCCGGGCACAGTCCGATCCGTACCCCAACGCTTTCGCCGAGTTCAAGGGCCAGCGCATCCGCATCCTGAAGGCGTCCGTCTCACGCGGGCACTACGGCGGAACCCCCGGCCGAGTGTTCATCCAGGAAGACGACGGCATGGTGATCGTCGCGGGCCCCGACGCGTGGTCGGGCAAGAACAAGGGACTGCGGATCGAGCGCGTCCGACTCGACGACGGCAGCGAGTACACCGCCGCCGAGTTCTTCCCCCACGGCGGCGGGTACCTCACCTGATCGCCGGATCAGACCCCCTCAGTACAAAATCCAGTACAAACCCCTCAGTCGCGACCTTCCCAGGCCGCCCACAGTTGTGCGTAACGCCCGCCCGCGGACACCAGTTCGCGGTGCGGGCCTTCTTCTACGATCTGTCCGTGTTCGAGCACGATCACTCGGTCGGCGCCCGCAGCCTGCGTAAGCCGGTGTGCGACAACCAGAGTGGTGCGTCCCTCCGTAGCGGCGTCGGCAGTCGCTTCCAGTTCCCGCGCTCCGGCGCTGCCCGCCTCCGCTGTTGCCTCGTCCAGTACGGCGACGGCGGGATCGGCCAACACCAGTCTCGCCAAAGCCAACTGCTGCGCCTGCGCCGCTGTCATCTCGTGCCCGCCTTCGCCGACGACGGTCAGCATTCCCTCGTCGAGAGCCTCCACCCACTCGTACGCGCCGACCGTACGCAGTGCCGCGGCAACGTCCTCGTCCGAGGATTCGGGAGCCGCCAATCTCAGATCCTCGATCAGAGGTCCGGCAAAGACATGAACCTCCTGACTCACGATCGCGATGTGGCGTCGTAGGTCATCGAGGTCGGCAAGCGGGACACCGCCGATCGACACCCGGCCCGACGTCGGAGTGATCGAACCGGCAGCGATCGCCGCGAGCGTCGTCTTTCCGGCTCCGGTCGAACCGACGAGCGCCACGCGTTCCCCCGCTCGCAGTGTGAGGCTCACTCCGTGGAGAACCTCATGACCACCGTCGTAGCTGTGCCGAATGTCATCCAGACGCAGCGAACCGTCGGCCGGAACGGAACCTGCATCCGTCGAAGGCTCCGTTTCCTCGATCTCGACGACGCCGACCAGTCGCGCGAGGCTGGCGCCGGCCGACTGCACTTCGTCGAAGGTGTAGAGCAGTGAGCCGATCGGGTTGAACAGGCGGTGGAACAGCAGCGCAGCAGTCGTCGTCTGGCCGACTGTCACGACGTCCTCACGGACCAGCAGGAATCCGACGACGAGAATCATGGACAGGCCCACGAATTCGGCGCGGTTACCTCGACCGGCGAACCTCGTGAACAGGCCGAACACTCCGACTGCCAGATCGCGCGCTTTTGCCGACGCCGCATCGATCTGCCCGAGGTGTTCCTTCTCGAGGCTGTACGCACGGACCGTCTTCGCACCCTGGAGACTGCTGATCAGCGCTTGTGAACGAGCGCCCATCGCTACCCGCTCGGCTGCGTAAACGGGAGCCGAGCGTGGCAGGTACCACTTGAGCGCCAGCGCGTACATCGGCAGCGCGACCATTCCGGCCAGACCGAGTCGCCAGTCGAGTCCGAGCATGGTCACCATGCTCAGAGCCACGAGCAGAACCGCCGCGATCATGCCGGGAACCACGTCGGACACGGCCTTGGCGATCACCGACACGTCGTCGCCGACGCGCGAGAGCAGATCGCCCTTACCGACCTTCTCGACGGTCTGGATCGGCAGTCGCAGTGCCCGGTCCACGGTCCGCTCTCGCAGATCCGCCAGGATCGTCTCACCGAGCCGCTCGATCAGATAGGCAGCCACACCGGTGAACACACCGCCCACGATTGCGGCAGCGGCGATGATCACGACCACCCCGACGATCGTCGACGTGGGCGCGTTCTCCCGGACCCGGTCGACCAGGACACCGAAGACGTAAATCGGCACCAGGGCCATCGCCGACGCCGAAGCCGCGACGATCAGGACCAGCAGGCTCTGCATCCGGTGTTCGGCCAACGCCGCCCGCAACCACCTCCAGGTCTGGCGACCACTCGCGATCGGCAACAACTCGCGCTCTGTCACCTTCTCGGCGTTCTCCCCGGCCGGCATTTCGGTTGTCATGTCCGTGGCCGTCACCGCAGCACCGCTCCTCGGTAGTTCGCGTCGCCGCGAGAGAGTTCGGAATGTGTGCCGATCGAGGCGATCACTCCGTCGTTCAACACGATCACCCGATCCGTCACGGCCAGCAAGGCGGGGCTGCTGGTGATCAATACCGTCGTGTGGATGCCACTGGCACCCTCGTGCCGCAGTTCTGCGATTCCTTCGGCGATCGACGCCTCGGTCACCGCGTCCACCGCCGTCGTCGGATCGTGCAGGACCATCACGGGTGCCTGTGCCACCAAGGCGCGCGCGAGGGCGACGCGTTGCCGCTGGCCTCCCGACAAACTGGCGCCCCGATCGGTCACTTCGAGGTCGAGACCGTCCGGATGTGCATCGACGACATCCGCCGCTGCCGACGCCACCAGAGCGCTCTGGATGTCGAGAGCAGCGCCATCACCGGCGCCCGCGGTGACGTTCGACGCAAGCGACCCGGAAAACAGATCGGTGATGTGCGGCTCCACCAACACCGTCCGACGTGCCAATCGCAAGTCCATGTCGGACAGGCTGATTCCGCCAACCCTCACCACTCCGCGATACGCGTCCTGCGCCAGCTGACCGGACAGGACCGCGACAAGGGCGTCGGCGTCCTGCGGCTGGTAAGCCACGACGCCCAGCAGTTCTCCGGCAGGCAGATGCAGATCGATGCCCTTGAGCGATTTGTACTCGACTCCGTCGAGAGTCAGGTCGGTGCCTTCGAGTTCGGTCTGCGAACCCGCGCCACGCAGTGGCTCCGCGTCCAAGACCAGTGCCAGTCGATCCGACGACGCTCGCGCCACCGCGAAGTATCCGGGAATGGACGCAAGCAAGCCGAGCGGTTCGATGATGAACTGCGCAAGCCCCACCACGGTGATCAGTTCACCGACCGTGATCCGGCCCTGCAACGCGAAGTATCCCGCGAAGCCCGCAACACCGACCGCGAGCAACGCACTGACGGTCGCGGCAACGCCGGTGTAGATACCGGTCGCCTTGGCCGTGCCGATCGTCGATGCGAGCGCTTGACGGCTGACCGTGCGGTAGCGCGCCGACGCGGTCTTCTCGCCGCCGACACCGCGCAGCGGACGCAATCCGCTGACCAGATCCGTAGCCATCGCCGACGCCCGAGCGATCGACGCCTGCTGACCGGTGGCCCTCGACGTGATGAGAGGCGCCGCCAATTGCAGCAGACCGAGAATGACCGGCGTTCCGATCAGAACGGCCAGCCCCAGCCAGAGGTCGATCCACACCAACGCCACCGCCGACGCCACCGCAGCTGTCAGGGCCGCAGCGGCGCGCGGGACGATGTCCGCGATCCACGAAGTCTGCTCGGCATCGGATGTCGAGACTGTCAGCAATTCACCCGAACGCAGATCGGTGCGCACCCCACGCGGATCGAGGACGCGGTGCGCCACCTCGAGCCGGAGGCGATGAGCCTCCTGCTGCATCGCGGTGACGATGAAGCGTGCGCCGAAGCGCCAGGCGGCCGTCAGAACGAGAAAGAGAGCCGCGAGACCGACGATGGAGACGATCAGGGCCGTGGTGTCCGAAGTCTCCACCGCACGGTCGATGATCACACCGATGGAGATCGGCACCGCCGTCTCGGTCAGTTGGTGCAGACAGACCAGAACCGTGCCGATGGCGAGCGGACCACGGTTACGGACGAGGACACGTCGCAAAATCGCAGCACCGCTGTGATTGCCACTATCCGGCTCGTCCGAGTCGACGGTCACACTCGAGGGGGTCGAACTCATGGAACTCCAAGCATCGATGGAAGCGATAAAGTTGAGTACAGAGATAAGTAAGTCGACCCTAATACATGAGCAACTAGCGTCGACACGCCCAGTTCTCATAGAGTCGCGAGTAAGAACCATTGCTTGCGCCGTGCAGGCAAGCACGAGAGGAACATGATGGCTGAGAACACGACCGTCGAAACCGAGATCGCGGACGAGGACCTCGAGCCCGTAGCGGACGAAACTGCTCGTCAGGCACAGCGCGTCGTCGCTGCCTACGCGGAAGATGCCGACGAGTGCAGGATGCTGCTCTCGATGCTCGGTATCTCCCCCGCCGCCAAGCTCGACTGAATCTTTCCCTCACCGACCGAGAAGGAACCACGTGCCTGTCAGTCCGGATTCGACCAGTTCAACCCTTTCTGACAGCGCACCTGCTTCTTCGACCGGTGAAGCCGTGTCCGGTCAGGCTGAGTTCGTTGTCGTAGCGAACCGCCTGCCCGTCGACTTGGAACGGCTTCCCGACGGCACCACCCGCTGGAAGCGAAGCCCCGGCGGACTGGTCACCGCTCTCGAGCCGATCCTGCGCAGCAATCAGGGCGCGTGGGTGGGCTGGGCGGGGGTGGCGGACGCCGAGCTCGACCCCATCGTCGAAGACGGACTCGAGCTCTACCCCGTGCCGCTGAGCGCCGAGGAGATCAACGAGTACTACGAGGGATTCTCCAACGCCACCCTCTGGCCGCTCTATCACGACGTCATCGTCAAACCCGAGTACCACCGCGAATGGTGGAACGCCTACGTCGAGGTGAACCGGCGATTCGCCGAAGCCACCTCCAAGGCAGCGGCACAGGGCGCGACAGTCTGGATCCAGGACTACCAGCTGCAGTTGGTACCGAAGATGCTGCGGATGCTGCGCCCCGACCTGACCATCGGCTTCTTCCTGCACATTCCGTTTCCCCCGGTCGAGCTGTTCATGCAGATGCCGTGGCGCACCGAGATCGTCGAAGGCCTCCTCGGCGCCGACCTCATCGGCTTCCACCTTCCGGGTGGCGCACAGAACTTCCTGTACCTGGCCAGACGCCTTGCCGGGCAACAGACTTCACGTGGAACCGTCGGCGTCCGCTCCAAACTCGGTGTGGTGCAAGTAGGTTTCCGTAGCGTCCGCGTCGGCGCCTTCCCTATCTCCATCGACTCCGGCAAGCTCGACGAGCTCTCGCGCACCAAGGCAATTCGAGACCGCGCCAAGCAGATTCGCAAAGAACTCGGAAACCCCAAGCACATCATGCTGGGCGTCGACCGCCTCGACTACACCAAAGGCATCGACGTCAGGCTCGCTGCGCTCCACGAACTTCTCATGGAGAAGCGCATCGATCCCGCCGACACCGTCATGGTGCAGTTGGCGACCCCGAGCCGCGAACGCGTCGAAAGCTACGTACAGATGCGCGGAGACATCGAGCAGAAGGTCTCCCGGATCAACGGCGAGTTCAGCGAAGTCGGCCGCCCCGTCGTCCATTACATCCATCGGCCGATCCCACGCGACGAACTGGTCGCGTTCTTCGTCGCCGCCGATCTCATGCTCGTCACGCCGCTGCGTGACGGCATGAACCTCGTCGCGAAGGAATACGTCGCCTGCCGCAGTGATCTGGGTGGTGCATTGCTGCTCAGCGAATTCACCGGTGCCGCAGCAGAACTCCGCCAGGCATTCCTGTGCAATCCTCACGACCTCGACGACGTCAAGGATTCGATGGAGAAGGCCCTCAATCAACCGCGCGAGGACGGCCGGCGCCACATGCGTGCGCTACGTCGTCAGGTCCTGACGCACGACGTCGACCGCTGGGCGCGCTCGTTCCTCGACGCGCTCGCACACGGCGGTGCCGCAGGCCCGGCGCTGATCGCCCCGGCCGAAGCACAAGACCACTGAGGACAGTGCACAAAGGCTGAGGCCGCGGAGAGTGAATCTCCGCGGCCCCAGCCTCTTTCGTACCCGACTCCAGCCTTCGTGTGTTTGATCAGAAGGGTTGGACGTTGTTCACGAGCCAACGCCCGTCCTGCTTCTCCAGACTCATCTTCACGCGACTGCCACTGGCAACGGCTTCGGGCGATTCCGAAGACGTCGTGATCTGATTGAGGAACAGCATCGTCGTCGCGCTGTCTGCCTCGGCGTCGAGAACCGCGGCACCCTGGACGACTACCTGAACGGTCAGCGACTTTTCCTTGGCTCCCGGAATGATCACCGATTCGATCAGGTTGGTGAACGTGCCCTGGAAATCGCCCGTCAAACCGTCTGTGGCCGCGTGCAACTGCTGATCGACGTTGTTGTAGTCATACTGGAACATCGCAACCGCCTGATCGGAAGAGGCCTGTGCCACTTCGTCTCTGGTCTGATCGATCGCTGCGGTGTCACGCGTTCCGTCCGGACCGAAGTAGAGATACGCCGACACTGCCGCCAACGCGATGGCCACTGCACTGATGACGCACAGGATGATGGCGAGCGGTGCGGCGCGCTTCGGCTTCGGCGAAACTTGCTTGGACGTCTCGGGGTTCACTTCTGGGGTCATGGCACAAACTCCACATTCGAGGCAAGCAACTGCCCGTCGACGCCGCACATGGTGATTCGGAGTCGGTAGTTGCGTTCGGCGGGCGCTTCGTCGCCGTTCTTCTGCATCGCGCGCACCGCGACCAATGAAGTCCCGCAATCGCCGTCGGATTTCTCGAACCCGGCCTCGAGCACCTCGCCGTCGGTTTGAACTCCGGCCTGCCCGAGGACGTTGACAAACGAATCCTTGCGTCCGTCGAACTGCGACTTGAACTCGTCGGTGGTGCCGGCGAGAAACTTGTCGAGGTCGGCAGCCGCTGTATCCGCGTGCAGTGTCGTCAGATTCAGTGCGGTGGTCCGGGCACCGGCCACGTAGCGGGCTCGGTCCTCGTCGGCATTGGACGCCTTGTTCCGGTCGACGAGAAGAAACACCGTCAAGGCCGCAAGAGCAACAGCGATCACCGAAGCAACGGCGATCCCGACTACCAACCCGGCCTTGGGCTTCGAACGAACAGGGGTGTCCACAGCAGTTTCTGCGGGGGTTTCGGCGGTACCGGTCGGCTCGGCCTTGGTCGCGACCTGATCACCGCTGACGACCTTCTCAGGTGGAGTATCGGGCTTGCCCAAAGCAACTGGCGCCGCCGCCTTCTGCTCATCTGGCTTCTGCTCAGCCGACTTCTGTTCGGCCGACTTCTTTTCGGTGGGCACTACTACCGCGGCAGCGTCTGCATCCGCACCCGTGGGTCCGGCGCTGCGAGACGCGCGACGGCGCACCCGCTGCCCGGCCTGTGGATCTTCGTCTGTCATCAACCCTGCTGACCCTTCATGAACTGTTCGAGACTGACGTCGCCGCCACCGAGATTCGGTTGCGAGTACGTCCTTCCGTCCGGCCCGATGTACGTGCCTGTAATCGGATCGTACCGACGAGCCGAGACCGAAGGCGTCGACGTGTACGAGCTCGGGGTCGCGGTAATCGGTTCCGGAGGCCCGGATTGCGGGTTCGTGCCCATCGGTACGTAGCCGGAACGGCACTGTTCGACCGTCGGCGCACGACGTCCCGGATACTCCTCGCAGGGAAGGTTTCTCGCGCCGCGCACGGCGATCGGCGAATCCTGGGCAACCTGGCAGAAGAGATCCGACGGCGTCTCGATCGGTGATTCGTCCTTCGGACTGCGCCACTGCTCTGCGGGCAGGAATCCTGTAGTGCACGGCGGCGGGTCGTTGACCTCCATGTGGAAGTCCACCAGTGCACCATCCGCAGCCGGGCCGGAGCCTGCCACCGTGACCAGCGCTGCGGCCAGCGGCGGGTAGATGACCAGAATCTGCTCGATCGCGTTGTTGTAGATCACGCCGACCTGTCCGACGGACACGAGGTTCGCCAGAAGAATCGGCAATGTCGGCTGCATGTCTTGCAGAAGAGCATTCGCCTCCGCCGCTGCCGCCGGCCCCTTCTGGATGACGGCACGCAGATCAGGGTCGCTGGCTCGGAGCTGATCGGTGAACGTCACCAGATTGCTTGTCCAGGAACGGATGGCATCGCTGCTGACCACCTGAGTGTCCAGGAGTGGACCGGCCTGCTCGATCAGGGTCTTGGTCGCGTCGGAGTTGTTGTTCGCCTCCTCGACGAACAGCCGAGCCGAGTCGATCAGCTTCTGCAGATCCGGGCCGGCACCGTTGAACGCCTTGAAGGATTCGTCGATGACGGTCTTGAGCTTGGTGTCGGAAATGCTCTGCAGCAACAGATCTGCCTGATCGAGCATCGCGCCGACATCTTGGGGAATGCTGGTTCGGTCTTCGGGAATCACCGATCCGTTTTCCAGATGCCCGTCGACCACGATCGCTCCGGAGCTGTCGGTGTGCGGAATCAGATCGACGAACTGCTCGCCGATCGCCGACACACTCTTGACCGCAGCGTCGACGTCCGAGGGCACCTTGACGCCGCTCTCGAGAGACAGTCGCGCATTCACGCCCGTTTCCGACAACTCCACCGCGTTCACGACGCCGATGGTCTGACCGCGGTAGGTGACGTTCGAGTTCTTGTACAGCCCACCGGTGGCGGGCAATTCGACAGTGACGTCGTAACGGCCGATACCGACCATCGCCGGAACACGCACGTACTGAGTGGCCATCACGATCAAACCGACAACCGTCAAGACGGCGAAGATGGTGAGCTGGATACGGACGAACTTTGTGAGCATCATGGTGCCGGTGCCCCCTGAGGAAGTCCTGGAATGTTGATCGGCGGAAGTCCCGGAATCTGAATGGTATTCGGATCCGCTGCCGGGGCCTGCGCAGCGGGAGCCTGTCCGGCGGGAGCTTGTGCCGGCGGTGCGGCAGGCTTGAGCGGATCGCTCAACGGGTTGCCTGTCTGTCCGGCGAGCCCCGCCTGCTTACCCAACACGCCTTCTGGTCCGGAGAGTGTTCCGGCCAACGGAGTTCCGGTGAGGAAGTTCGCGTCGAGTCGGGGCAGCGAGATGTCGATGGTCATCGCCAGGTTGGCATAGTCACCGCGGATGACGTTGTCGATTCCGTTCTGTGGGAACGGGAACGTCAAGAGGACTCCGAGAACCTGAGTGAGAGCGTTACCCGAATCCGCCAAGGCCTTCAGAGTCGGCGAAAGAGCCCGAACGTTGGTCGCGAAATCGTCGCCGCTCTCCTGGATGACGCGACTGGCCACCTCGCTGAGACCACCGAGGGAGGTCAACGCGTTGGTGATGTCCTGACGCTGAGCGACAAGAATCTCGAGTGCCGGCGGAATACCCTCGAGCGCTTTGTTCAAGGTGTCGTGCTGTGCCTGGACGGTCGAGGACAGTCGATCGAGTCCTTCCATCGCCGAAACGATGTCGCCTCGTTGCTTGTCCAGACTTCCGACCAGCTGATCGAGCTGAGGCAGGAGGTCTCGAACGGAATCTTCACGCCCACCGAGAGCGGCGTTGAGTTCCTTCGTGATGTCCTGAACCTGAGCGAGACCGCCGCCGTTGAGAACAACCGACAGCGACGACAGCGTCTGTTCCGTCGTCGGGTAAGCGCCCGCTCGCTCGATCGGAATCAGGTCACCGGCTTCGAGTCGGCCCTCGGGCTCTTCTCCAACCGGCGGCGCCAACTCGATGTGCTGAGAGCCGAGCAAGCTGGTCTGACCGATTTTTGCCGTCGCGTTGGCCGGCAACTGAACCTCGGGATTCAGCGACACCGTCACCAGAGCGTGCCAGCCTTGAACCTCGATGTTCGAAACGCTTCCCACTGCCACGTCATCCACCCGGACGGGCGAATTCTGCGACAGCGTAGTCACGTTCGGCATCTCGATCTGAACCTCGTATGCGCCTTCGCCCCGGCCTTGAGTGCCTGGCATCGGCACCGAGTTGAGACCGTTCCATTCACAACCGCTGGCGCCGAGAGCCACTGCCGTGGCCAACACCGCAACCGTGGTCTTGCGAGCTACCCGCATCAGTTCCCTCCGCCCATGTTGAAGAGTTCGGCGAGATCCTTGGGAACACTCGTCATGGGAGCACCTGACATCGGTCCTGCGACGGTTTCCGGCTGATTCTGACTTGCCGCTTCCAATCCCGGCTCGGTGTAGACGATCTGATCCGGGAAAGCCTGCACGCCCGCGACCGGGTTGAACAGGAATCCGGGGTAGTTGCCGATCATGGTGCTGAGCACCGGCCCGAGGTACTGCTTACACAGGTCGGCACTGTTCTGGGAGTTACCACTCTCGATACCTTCGATGGAACCACAGATCCACTGGATCGGATTCTTGAAGTTACTCAGTGCAATTGCGCCGGTCATACTGCCCTGAGCCGGCTTGTAGATCTGATAGAAGTTGGCAAGCGACGTCGGTCCGGAGTGCAGAACCTGCTCGATCTCCGGGCGCTTGTCAGTCAGTACCTGAGTGGCATCGGCGAGACGCGCAACCGATTCGCTCAGTCCCTCGCTGTTGTCCTTGACGAACCGCTGGACGTCGCCGACGGCCAGGTCGAGATCACTGAGGGCGGTACCCAACTCGTCGGAGCTGCTTGCGAGAACGCTTGTCACCGAAGCGAGGTGACCGCTGAACTGCACGATCTGCTCGTTACTCGAGGACAACGCAGTGACAAACGCCTGCAGGTTCCGAATGGTGGAGAACAAATCGGTCCGGCCTTCGGACAGCGTGTGCATCGTGGCCGAGAGTTCGCGCAGCGTCGACCGAATCGACTCACCGTTACCGTCGAGGTTCGTTCCCACGGTGTCGATGAATCGACCGAGGGAACCCTGATCGTCCAGACCCTCCGGTCCGAGTGCGTCCGACAGTTTGGTCAGTTCGGTCTTGATCTCGTCCCACTCCACCGGAACGGCGGTGCGCTCGATCGGGATCTCGCCGCCGTTGGGCATCTGTTCCCCGCCGGAGTACACGGGGGTCAATTGCACGAAACGTGCGGACACGAGGCTTTGAGCAACGATGAGCGCCTTGGCATCTGCCGGAACGTCGACGCTCGAATCGATCTTCATCTCGACGTAGGTGTCCCGATCACGCGGTTCGATCTTGGTCACCTTGCCGACGTTGACACCGAGCACTCGCACGACATCGCCCTCGTAGAGACCGGTGGTCGAGACGAAGTGCGCGGAGATCTTGGTCTTGCCCAGGCCAGGGATGAAGAGGTAGGCCGCACCGGCGACGAGCAGAGCGACCAGCACACCCGCTCCGATCAGCACCCACTTCTTGCGTGGGTTGGTGGAGCCCTGTGGATCCTGTGAAGTCATGGTCTCGGTCATTCTCCCGGCCCCCTGATCGTCGGTGGAATACCGGGGAAGAAGTCTTCCAGGTCGCCCGGAACCTGCTCGGGCGCGACGCTGGTGTCCACCAGGGTCTTCCACCAGTTGCTCGGCAGAATGTTGATGATGAAGGCGTCGAAGAACGGGCCGCTGGCCACGGTCTCACCGAGCGCGGTGATGTACGGTCCGAGTCCGTCGAGCGCTCCCGCGATGTTGTCCTTGTTCTGCTGGAGAACCTCGGCGACCGAATTCAGCTTCTCGAGGGTCGGCCCCATCTGGGCCTCGTTCTCCTGCACCAGCGCTGACAGTTGACGTGAGACTGCGCCGGTGTTGACGATCAGTTCGCTGATCGCGTCACGCCGCAAGCTCAGTTCGGCAAACAACTTGTTGCCGTCGACCAGCAACGAATCGATCTGACCGCTTCTGTCGGAAAGGATCTTGGTGACATCTTCGGCCCGCGAGAGCAATTGGAGCAGGCTCTCGTCGCGTGAGTTGATGCTCTGCGAAAGCCGCGTCATTCCGTCCAATGCGGTGCGAAGTTCTGGCGGAGTATCGGCCAGGGTGTCCGAGATCGCGTTGAGCGAATCGTTGATCTGTTCCGTGTCGAGTTCGGACACCGTTGTCCCGAGGTCACCCAGAGCGTCGTTGAGCGAGTACGGGGAGTTGGTGCGCTCGATAGGAATCGGCGTGTCCGTCCGCAGCAGTCCGGATCCTTCCGGCCGCACCGCTAACGACTTTCGGCCGAGAACCGTGTTGGTCTTGATATCGGCCGCTGTCTGCTCGCCCAGGGCGACGCCGTCCTGAACGGTGAAGGTGACCAGTACCTTCTGGTCGTCGAGTTCGACGTCGCTGACCTTGCCGACATTCACGCCGGCCATGGTCACGTTGTCGCCGGCGACCAAGCCGCCGGCATCTTGGAAGTACGCCGAGTAGCGAATGCCGCCGTTGATGAACTGGAGTTGATCGTATTGAAGCGTGGCACCGACGGTTGCCACCGCCAGGACGAGACCGATGACACCGATCTGTACCGGATTACGTTCACGGGTAGGGGTCATGAGACTTTTGCGCACCTTCCCGTGTCCTGGACTGCCGTGGGCAAGATGATCGTCGTTCCGTCAGGTCCGGAGAACTTGAAAGTGTTGGCGCACAGATAGAACTGGAAGAACGCTCCGTACGTGCCCACTCGGATCAGCTTCCGGTAGTCGGACGGCAGACGATCGAGAGCGGTGTTGATGTCGTCCTTGCCCAGGTCCAGCTGCGTCATCGTTCGGTTGGTCTCCCCGATCAGCGTCTGGATGTCCGGACGTGTCGCCTGCAGCAACGACGCGAGATCTCCCGTGGCACCGGCGATCTCGGTGATCGAATTACCGATCGGGCCACTGTCCTTCGCCAATCCACTGACCAACTGCTGGAGCTGATCGATCGTGGTGGAGAACTGATCGCCCTTGTCGTTGATGGTGCCGAGTACATCGTTGAGATTGGTGATGACGTCCCCGATCAGCTGGTCTCGGTCCGCCAACGTGCTGGTGAACGAACTGGTGTTTCCCAGCAACGAAACCAGCGTTCCGCCCTGGCCCTGGAGTACCTGCAGCAGGGCCCCGGAGAGGTCGTTGACCTGCTGCGGGTCGAGCGAACGAAGCAGCGGCTTGAATCCGCCGAGCAGCAGATCCAGATCGAGAGCGGGCGACGTCTGATCGACCGGAATGGATCCTCCCGACGGAAGCGTCTCGGTGGAACCGGCGCCCTCGAGCAGTTCCATGTAGCGATCGCCCACCAGGTTCTCGTAGCGCACAGTCGCTTTGGTGCTCTTCATCAGCGAGTACTTGGTGTCGACGTCGAACTCGACCTCGGCCTGGTTGGAGTCACCGATGGACACTCCGGTGACCGACCCGACCGGAACACCGGCGATGCGGACCTTGTCGCCGGACTTGAGTCCCGAGACGTCCGAGAAGGTGGCGTGAAATCCGTTGCTGCTGCTGAAGCGCACCTGACTGAAGACGATCGCCAGTCCGGCGAAGATGACCGCCATGACGACGGTGAAAATCAGCAGCTTGACCGTGGTCGGTCTCATCACTTCCCGTCTTCCTGCTCGTAGGAGTCACCGAAGAGATACTGGAAAATGGTCGGCACGGTAACGCGCAGTTCGGTGTTGGGAACGAAGGGCACGTTGCCGGTGTTGGTGACTGCGAACGGTGCATGCCCGTCGACCTTCGGATCGAATTCGGGCAGACCATAACAATTGGGTCCGCCGGAGGCCGCGACCTTGGGGAGAGATTGCGGATTCTGGTACGCCTCGGCGCCGTACATGAAGCTCGCACTCAGCATCAGCGCCGCTTTGTCCCCGGTGCCTGCCAGTGGCTCGAACTTGATCCGGCCGTCGTTCAACCCGACGATGAAGCACGTCAGACCTGACGAGTACTTGTCGAGCAGGGTCGTCGTCGCGGTCAGAGTGTCGAGGGCGGTGGTCAGGTTCTGCTCGTTGTCGGTCAACAACGCGTTGCCGGTGTCCGCGAGGCCGGTGACGTTGAGCAACAGCAAGTCGAGGTTTGCCTGCTCGGCCACGATCGATCCGCTTGTCGCGGTGGCATTGTCGAGAATGCGCATCAGATCCGGTGCCACGTCGGCGTACAGATTGGTGACATCGGCGGCGCCGACCAAGTCTTCCTGGAGCTGCGGCAGAACCGGATTCATCTTCTTCAGATAGGTGTCACCGAGCTCGAGAACCTCACCCAGCGACTCGCCGCGCCCGTTGAGTGCGGTGGAGATCGCGCCGAGTGTGGCGTTGAGCTTTTCCGGTTCGATCTTCGCGAGTACGTCCGAAAGATGTTCGAAGACACTGTTGAACTCGACGGTGACGCTGTCCGAAGCGATGACAGCACCCTCCTGGATCGGCTGGGTCGACGGATCGTCGGGGATCACGATGTTGACGTACTTCGCACCGAACACCGTGGTGGTCTTGATCTCCACCCGGGCATTCGACGGAATCTTCGACATCTGGCCCGGGTCCATCGCCAACTTCAGGTTTGCCTGGTCCCCGTCGAGGGAGATCGATTCGACGCGGCCGACCTGCACTCCGCGCAACTTCACCTTGGCATTGGGTTCCATGACGAGGCCGGCACGCGTGGACGTCACGGTGATGGGCGTGCTCTTGGTGAACCCACCCGAGAACATGGTGAGAGCAACGGCGACGATCGCCACGAGTCCGAGGACCAGGCCGGCTGCGGCCAACTTCTTGTGCCATCTGGGTACGGTCATCGCTTGCCCGCCTATCCCGACAGGTTGAAGTTGCCGGACCCGCCGTAGATGGCGAGTGAGATGAGCAGGGTGACCGTGACGACCGCGATCAACGAGGCGCGCACTGCGTTACCCACCGCGACACCGACGCCGACCGGGCCACCGGTTGCGTTGAAGCCGTAGTAGGTGTGGATGAGCATGACGGCCAGCGCCATGACTATCGCCTGGGCGAACGACCACAGTATGTCCGTGGGTATCAGGAAGGTCGTGAAGTAGTGGTCGTACACGCCGCCGGACTGGTTGTAGAGGAACACCGTCGCAAAGCGGCTGGCGACGAACGACGCGATGACCGCCAGTGAGTACAGCGGGATGATCGCGATCATGCCGGCCATGACGCGGGTGCTGACCAGATACGGAATCGACGGGATCGCCATCGTCTCCAGCGCGTCGATCTCTTCGGAGACGCGCATCGCACCGAGCTGCGCGGTGGAGCCGGCGCCGATGGTCGCGGCGAGGCCGATTCCGGCGATGACCGGCGCTGCGATGCGAACGTTGATGAAGGCGGCGAAGAAGCCCGTCAGTGCTTCGACGCCGATGTTGCCCAGCGAGCTGTAGCCCTGAACGGCGATGGTGCCACCGGTGAACAGTGTCAGGAATCCGACGATCACGACGGTGCCACCGATGACGGCGAGCGCACCGGTGCCCATGCTGATCTCGGCGATCAGTCGCAGAGTTTCACGTGGATAGCGCATCAGCGCCTTGGGAGCGTGACCGAGAGCCTTCGCGAAGAACAGCGCTTGATCACCGATGCTGTCGATACTGCGAGAGATCGAGCCGATCTGTCGACGTGTGCGCGGGAAGCGTCCCGCTGCGGCCAACGCCATCAGATCTCCTCCCGTCTGTCGTTTGTCGTTCTGTCCACTTCGATCTCTCCGACTGCCGTGGGCCTCATCCGGCCGTCAACTTGATACCGATGGTCGTGATGAGCACGTTGACGACGAAGAGCGCCATGAATGCGAACACGACGGTCTGGTTGACCGCGTCACCGACGCTCTTGGCGCCGCCTTTGACGTTGAGTCCGAGGTAGGCCGCAACCAGGCCGGCGATCATGCCGAACAGCCCTGCTTTGACCATGGAGAGCATGAGCTCACCGAATCCGGTGAGCAGTGTGATGCCGTTGACGAAGGCGCCGGGGTTCACGTCCTGGATGAACACGGAGAAGACGAAACCGCCGAGGATGCCGATGGTGCAGACCAGTCCGTTGAGGAGCAGCGCCACACCTGTCGACGCGAGCACTCGGGGAACGACCAACCGGTGGATGGGATTGATCCCGAGCACCTTCATGGCGTCGATCTCTTCGCGGATGGTTCGGGCCGAAAGATCCGCGCAGATGGCGGTTGCGCCGGCGCCGGCGACGATCAGCACGGTGACGATGGGGCCGACCTGCGTGACGGTGCCGAGGGCAGCTCCGGCACCACTGAGGTCGGCTGCACCGATCTCGCGCAAGAGAATGTTGATGGTGAAGCTGACCAGCACAGTGAACGGCATTGCGACCAGCACCGTCGGCACCATCGAGACTCGGGCCACGAACCAGGCCTGATCGATGAACTCTTGCCGCTGGAAAGGGCGGGAGAAGACTGCCCTCAAGGTTTGGGCGGACATCTGAAAGAAGCCACCGACCGCTCGTAATGGCACCTCGACGAGGTCTACCATTCGCCCTCCTCGTCCTTGGTTGCCGCAGTACTGTCTGTTCTCATAGTCCAGCCCCCGACAGCTTGTGACTCAGGTCATATTAACTAGAACGTGTTCACCTGTCAAAAACAAGTGTCCAACTCTGAGGAGTAGCCTCACTGCGCCGATCCGAAACCGGAAGATCGGAGACATGGGAAGCATCCCTTTTCGATGTGATTTTCGCCGAAATATCCTGGAAATTAATACTTTTGAATGATCGGCGCCTTTCGGCGCCAGGTTCGCAATTCAGCCATGCGAGAGCCTTGACTGGGCACGCCGATCGAATATCGCATCGTTCGCAGGAATGCAAAATTGGAACACAGTCCAGTTTTTTCGAGACCGTTGGTCTCGTTACAGAACGCAGGCAAACTGCCGCGCCCACCGACTCGTGAACACGCTATTTCTACCAGGAAGTGGACACGTAGACCGTCTGAGTGTGAACAACGGTTCTACGTGTCGCGCACCCGAGAATCAGCGCCGTCGATCAGCCCAACGCGCGCAGGGCCGCCGATGCCGAGAACATCTTTGCCGGGTCACGGTCAGCGAAGTAGTCACCCATCACTGCGGACAGCGTTTCCGGCGACCAGGAATCTCCCTCTGCATCGAACCTCTGCTCGACGACGGGCGCCGCCATCAGCGCAACCATCGGTCCGTACACCACGAATACCTGACCGTTGACGGCGTCGGCCGCTGGTGATGCCAGGTACGAGACGAGCGATGCCACATGCTCGGGCGAGAGCGGATCGATGCCGTCGGCCGGCGCGTCACCGAACACACCTTCGGTCATCGACGTCCGTGCCCGCGGGCAGATCGCGTTGGCCCGTACGCCGTAGCGCGAGAGCCCACGTGCGGCCGACAACGTCAGCGCCGTGATTCCGGCTTTTGCAGCGCCGTAGTTGGGCTGCCCTTCCGGTCCGAGAAGGCCCGCCTCCGAAGAAGTGTTGACGATGCGCCCGTACACCGGCGCCCCGGCTTCCTTGGATTTCGCCCGCCAGTAGGCAGCGGCGTTGCGGCACAGGAGGAAATGGCCGCGAAGATGAACTTCGAGTACCAGATCCCAGTCTTCGTCGGACATGTTGAACAGCATCCGGTCGCGTACGACGCCGGCATTGTTGACGACAATATCGACACTGCCGAACTGCCCCTGCGCTGCTTCCATCAGTGCGTCGGCGGTAGAACGCTCACCGACGTTGCCTGCCACGAATTCGACTTTGGCGCCGAGACCGCGGATCTCCTCGAGCGTTGCTTCGACGGCCTCGTTCGGGGCCAGATCGTTGACGACCAACGACGCACCGGCCTTCGCCAGACCGATGGCCTCGAACTTTCCGAGCCCCGATCCGGCACCGGTCACGATGGCGACCTTGCCTTCGAGACTGGTTTCTGGGCTGTTCACAGCATTCATCGAAGCGCTCTCCCGGTTCTCTGCGGTCGTGTGTCGAGTTACCCGGCTCGATTGCCGTGACCCACGAGTTCGCAACTTTAGAACGTGTTCTTGTTTTGGGCAACCATCGTCACGGATGTTCGGTCAGTGCCGCGCGCGGGCACTGAGCGATCGCGGAACGGACATCCTCCCAGCGATCCTCCGGTGGGCGCACAGAACTGATCACGAGCTCCTCGTTGTCGTCGAGGTCGAAAATATCGGGCGCGATCCCGACGCACACACCGTTTGCCTCGCAACGGTCCAGATCAACCCTGACCTCCATGGCGATTCCTCTTCTCTACTCACAACTGCTCACACGAACACGGATACGAAACGAGTGCCGCAGGGCTGTGCCGCACACCGTTCCTGGCGATAACACTAGAACCTGTTTCAGTCGTGTGCAATGATTCGAAAAAGTACCGAGAACGGACGTCGAACGATCCGCCGGAGACGGCGAGGGCGCCCCTTGTCGCCGATGAACGCATCGATAGAACCTGTGTCAATCGAATGGTTGACGCTTTGATTCGTATCTCTATGGAGAGGTAACCATGCACATCACCTACACCCCTGAGCAGCAACAGCTCCAGGAGGAGTTGCGTGCCTACTTCGCACAACTGATGACTCCCGAGCGGCGTGAAGCGCTCGCCGCCACGACGGGTGAGTACGGCGAAGGCAATGTGTACCGCGAAGTCGTCGCGCAGATGGGCCAGGACGGCTGGCTCACCCTGGGTTGGCCGAAAGAGTACGGCGGACAGGAACGCTCCGCGATGGACCAGCTGATCTTCACCGACGAAGCCGCCATCGCCGGTGCGCCGGTGCCGTTCCTGACGATCAATTCGGTAGCGCCGACAATCATGCATTTCGGTACGGACGAGCAGAAGGCCTTCTTCCTGCCCAAGATCTCTCGCGGTGAGCTCCACTTCGCGATCGGCTACTCCGAGCCCGAGGCCGGCACCGACCTGGCCTCTCTGCGCACGTCGGCGGTCCGTGACGGTGACGATTACGTCATCAACGGGCAGAAGATGTGGACCAGCCTGATCCAGTACGCCGACTACGTGTGGTTGGCGTGCCGCACCGATCCGGAAGCCAAGAAGCACAAGGGAATCAGCATGCTGATCGTCCCCACCACGGCAGAAGGCTTCTCCTATACACCGGTTCACACCATGGCCGGCCCCGACACCAGCGCCACCTACTACCAGGACGTACGGGTCCCGGCGTCGTCGATCGTGGGTCAGGAACACGGCGGCTGGGCACTGATCACCAATCAGCTCAACCACGAGCGCGTTGCCCTCACCTCGGCCGGACCGATTCTGACCGCGCAGCGTGAGGTCCGTGAGTGGGCACAGAACACCAAGCTGCCCGACGGCCGACGCATGATCGACCAGGAATGGGTGCAGATCAATCTGGCTCGCGTGCATGCCAAAGCCGAGTACCTGAAGTTGATGAACTGGGAAATCGCCTCCGCAACCGATCACGCTCCCGGCCCCGAAGCTGCGTCCGCCAACAAGGTGTTCGGTACCGAATTCGCCACCGAGGCTTACCGCTTGCTGATGGAAATCCTCGGATCCTCCGCCACGATCAGGCAGAACTCCCCCGGCGCCCTTCTGCGCGGCCGCATCGAACGTATGCATCGTTCTTCGCTGATCCTGACGTTCGGCGGCGGTACCAACGAAGTGCAACGCGACATCATCGGAATGACAGCTCTGCGGCTTCCCGCATCGAAGCGATAAGGACCCACGATCATGGAATTCACCCTTACCGAGGCCCAGCAGGACCTGTCCGGCCTGACACGATCCGTAGTCACCGAACTGGTCACCAACGATCGCCTTCGTGAACTCGACGCCGCGGAAGACCGCTTCGACGCCATCTTGTGGAATGCGCTGGCTTCGGCCGGCGTCCTCGGTGCGGCCCTTCCGGAATCGGTGGGCGGCGACGGATTCGGTGTCCTCGAGCAGTGCAGCATCCTGGCCGAACTTGGCCGCGGCGTCGCAGCTGTTCCGTTCCTGACGTCCATCGTCGGGTCCGCCGCAGCGATAGCCGAATTCGGCTCGGACAAGCAGCGCGACGACTGGGCAAGCGCTGCCGCTGCCGGTGAGAAGATACTCACCGCGGCCCTCGCCGAGGAATACAACGACGACCCGGCGCACCCGATCACGCGTGCCGAGAAGACCGCCGAAGGTTGGCGCATCGACGGAGCCAAGATCACCGTCGACAGTGCACCGCTCGCAGATCTGTTCCTCGTCCCCGCCATCACCGAGGACGGCGTCGCGGTCTTCCTCGTCGAACCGTCGGACGCGGGCGTGAGCATTACCAGGCAATCGACCACAGATTTCTCGAGCGCGGGTCTCGTCGAATTCGATTCGGTGCAGATCCCGGCCGATCGTGTTCTCGGCTCGGTTGCCCAGGGATCGGACATCGCGGCGTGGATCGTCGAGCGAATTCAGCTCGGTTCGACCGCCTACCAGTACGGAGTGCTCGATCAAGCGTTGAAGCTGACCGCCGAATATGCCACCGAGCGTGTGCAGTTCGGTCGACCGATCGGTAGTTTCCAGGCAGTGGCCCAGCGCCTCGCAGACGGATACATCGACGTCAAGGGTGTTCGTCTGACTCTGTGGGCTGCCGCGTGGCGTCTGAGCGAAGGACTTCCGTCCGACGGCGCTGTACAGACGGCCAAGTTCTGGGCTGCAGATGCGGGACACCGTGTCGGGCACACTGCGGTTCACGTTCACGGCGGTGTCGGTCTGGACGAGGACCACCCGGTTCACCGCTACTTCCTCGCGGCCAAGCATCACGAGTTCCTGCTCGGCAACGCAACGGATCAGCTTCGCGCGCTCGGCAAGGTACTTGCCGCAGTCCCTGCCTGAGTGCGTCCCACCGAGTGGAAATCCATGACCTGGTCCGAGACGAATCGATGATGATGCAGCTATGAGTCAGAGCCCCACTGTTTCCGATCTACTCCTCGGAGTCAGCGAGATCGACGACCGCGGTATCCGTTTCGAGGACCAGGTCATCACCTGGCGCGAGCACGTTCAAGGCTCGTTCGATCGAGCAGCGCTGCTGGACACGCTGCTCGATCGAACGCGCCCCAGGCATTTCGGACTTCTGATGGAGAACGTCCCCGAGTTCTCGTTGCTGCTCGGAGCGGCATCGTTCTCGGGTTCGGTCGCCGCCGGGCTGAACACGACCAGGCGCGGCCCGGCATTGGCGCGAGACATTGCGCTCTCCGACTGCCAGGTCATCTTCACCGAGAACAACCAGGCACATCTACTCGACGACATCGATCTCGGCGACGTCCGGGTGATCAACGTGGATTCTCCGGCCTGGGCGGAATTGTTGGCGCCCTTCGCCGATACGCCGGCCTACGCGTCGACGGCGCAGCCCGACGATCTGTTGATGCTCATCTTCACTTCCGGAACCAGCGGTGATCCCAAAGCGGTTCGGTGCACGCACCACAAGTTGGCCTCTCCCGGCGTCATGCTTGCCGATCGTTTCGGGCTCGGCGCCGACGACGTCGTCTACATGGCGATGCCCATGTTCCATTCCAACGCGATGATGGCGGCGTGGACGGTCGCGCTGCACGCTCGTGCGGGAATTGCCATGCGACGCAAGTTCTCCGCTTCGGGTTTTCTACCCGACGTTCACAAGTACGGAATCACGTACTCCAACTACGTCGGAAAGCCGTTGTCCTTCATCGCTTCCACCCCCGAGGTGCCGAACGAGCGGGACAACACCTTGAAGATCATGTACGGCAACGAGGGTTCGGCGCCCGCCGTCGCCACCTTCGTCCGGCGCTTCGACGCTCGCGTCATCGACGGGTTCGGTTCCACCGAGGGCGGCATTTCGATCTCCGCGGCACCGGTTCCCCGGCCCGGCGCCCTCGGACTGCTCCCGGACGGCGTCAAGATCCTCGATCCCGAGACCGGAGCGCCATGCCCGCCTGCAGTCTTCGATGCCGACGGCCGGATCACCAACGCCGACGAGGCAACTGGTGAACTGGTCAATGTCACCGGCCCAGGCACATTCGCCGGGTACTACAAGAACCCGGAAGCCGACGCCGAGCGAATGCGCAACGGCCAGTACTGGAGTGGCGATCTGGCGTACACCGACGTCGACGGTTACGTCTACTTCGCGGGACGCAGTTCCGGTTGGCTGCGAGTGGACGGCGAGAACATCGGTGCCGCACCCATCGAACGCTCCCTGGTCGGTTACCCGGGCTTCGCGCAGGTGTCCGTGTACGCAGTCCTCGACAGCGACGTCGGCGACCGCGTCATGGCGTCGGTGATTCCGGTCGGCGATGTCGACAACTTCGACCCGGCAGCCGTAGCCGAATACATCGATTCCCGGCCGGAACTCGGGCCGAAGCAGAAGCCGACCTTGATCCGAGTGTGCAGTGAGTTCCCGAGAACGGCGACGTTCAAGGTGGTCACTCGAACGCAGAGCGCCGAACGCTGGAACACCTCCGATCCGGTGTGGATCCGTCGGCGTGGGGAATCCGACTTCCAATTACTCACTCCCGAAATGGCACTCGGACTCGAGAAAACGCGAGAGCCCGTCTAGTCCGATGTCTCAGTAGTGCTGAGCAAGCGGTTTGTGCGCCGACACCGTCTTGTAGAACTCGGTGAGCCGAAGCTGTGACGCCGCTGCCTCGTCGATCACCACTGTCGCGTGTGGATGCAGTTGGAGGACCGATGCCGGGCACACCGCGGCCAGCGGCCCCTCGACGGCAGCGGCAATCGCAGCGGCCTTGTGCTCGCCGGTCGCGATCATCACCAGATGCTTTGCTTCGCAGATAGTTCCGAGGCCCTGGGTGATCACGTGCCGTGGTACGTCGTCCGGACTCTCGAAGAATCGGGCGTTGTCGGTTCGAGTCTGTTCCGTCAGCGTCTTGACCCTGGTCCTCGAATTCAGTGAGGACGTCGGTTCGTTGAAACCGATATGACCGTTGCCGCCGATGCCCAGAAGTTGAACGTCCACCGGACCATTCGACGCAATCGCCCGGTCGTAGGCCGCCGCGGCGGCAAATGGATCCGGCGCGGTTCCGTCGGGGCTGAATACCCTTGCCGCGTCCAGGTCCAGGTGATTCACCAGCTCGGTGCGGATCACCTGGGCATACGACTCCGGATGGCCTTCCGGCAGGCCGACGTATTCGTCCAACAGGAACGCCTGCACGCCGGCAAAACTCAACCCTTCCTCGCGGTGACGGCGCGCGAGTTCGCGGTACACCGAGAGCGGTGAAGATCCTGTCGCCAGGCCCAAAGTCCGTGCACCTGAATGCACCGCGTGTTCGAAGACGTCGGCAACAACGGTGCCGGCCGCCTCCGCACTGTCGACAATGACAATTTCCATCGGTTGATTCCTCAGCTTTCGGTGTAGTTCATGAGCCAGTTCCCAGCGGCCATGACGGCGCGCGTTTCGAGTTCTGGACCGGTGACGATCAGATCGGCCCGGCAACCCGGCACGAGATCGCCGACTATTCCGGCCAGCCCCATCAGCGCAGCAGGCGTTGCCGTCGCTGCGATGACAGCCGAAAGCAGATCGACGCCCGCGTGATTGACGGCTCTGCGGACAATGTCCATCAACCGACTCGTCCCGCCGGCAATGGCCGTGTCCCCCTGGCCGGCCAGCCGCGCCACGCCACCGACCACGTCGACGTCGAGAGGTCCGAGTGGGTAGCGCCCGTCGGGCATTCCCGCCGCAGCCATCGCGTCGGAGACCAACGCGATCTGATGCGGACCGACCAGATCGAACACCGTCGCCACCGTCTCGTCGGCGAGATGTACTCCGTCCCCGATCAACTCGACCACCATCTGTCCTTTCGCGGCCGCGGCAAGACACGCCGCCACTGCGCCGGGAGCGCGATGATGCATCGGAGCCATACCGTTGAACAGGTGAGTGGCACTGAGCGGTGCATGCGCCGAGTGTGCGATCGAACGTGTCGCAATCGGGTTGGACGCATCGGTGTGTCCGATACTCACGACGGCCCGGTGACGCTCCAGCAATGAGGCAAGTTCGCCGAAGTGTGCTGTCTCCGGAGCGATCGTCATCGAGCGGATGTGCCCGCGGCCGGCTTCGAGCAGCGACTCGAGCAGAGCCGGGTCGCCGTCGAGAATGCTGTCGGGATCCTGGGCGCCACAACGGAGTACCGACAGGAATGGACCTTCCAGGTGAATTCCGGCCAGCGTGCCCTCGTCCACCAGTCCTGCCAGGAGCTCGATGCGACTGCGCAGGATCTGCGGCGGCGCGGAGACGAGCGAGCCGATCACCGAGGTCGTGCCGTTCGTCCGGTGGTGATCGGCAGCCACGGTGGATCCGAACTCGTCTGCCTCGGGGAAACCGAATCCGCCGGCGCCGTGGCAGTGAACGTCCACCAACCCCGGGATGATCGTTGTCCCCGCAGCTGCCCGTTCGGGTAACGGGTCGGTTCGCTGCGACGCGGGCCCGGCCCACACCACACGATCACCGGAAATCTCGACGACACCGTCCGGAAGCAGTTGCCCACCGGTCACCAGTTGTCCACGAAGAATTTGTCTACGATGCATCACGACATCACCTGCGGTACAACGGGAACTTCGGTATCCGCGATCGACAACTCACGGAGCACGGCGTCCGCGAGCACGTAGTGCCCTTGTTCGTTCGGATGGAATGCGTCAGCCAGGAGAGCCGGCGGTGGGCCCTCGGGAGAATGGGCCGTCCACTGCGCGTAGTGGTCGACGAACACCACGCGCGTCGAGGCGGCAACCTGCCGCACGACCTCGACGTACTGAACCAATCCCGCTCTGGTGGGCGCATTCTCGACGTCGATCGGTGGCGGCGTCTGCAGGATCGGCACCGCACCGATCGCTCGTGTCCGGAAGATCGTGTCCAAGAGGTCGTCTCGAAACCGCTCCAGTCCTTCTTCGCCATCCAATGCGTCATTCGTACCGAGCATGATCAACACCACCGAGGGTTCGAACACCTCGATGCGGTGTGCGAAACCCGCACGCACATCGGAGGATCGATTGCCGCTCACCCCGGTGTTGACAAGGACGTGGTTGAACAAGGAAAGCTCACCACGGATGCGCTCGGCGCAGTGTTCGACGTAACTTCGATGACCGTCGGTGTGCATCAATCCCTGAGTGATGCTGTCGCCGGTGAAGACCCACCGTATCGGCGTCGAGGAGTCTACGAGCAAAGTCTCCAGTCGAATCCGTTCAGCAGTCCTGGACTTCAAACCCTTCGACGTCGGGGTCACACCCTCTGCCTTCCGGCGCCCGATACTGCGGCTGCAAATTTCGACGTGATGAACGCCGGATCCGTGATTGCGGTTCCGACAACCACCGAGTCTGCACCCAGGGCGATGGCGCGTGCCGCATCCTCCGGGCTGTGGTACCGCCCCTCGGCGATGAGGACTGCATCTGGAAGTGCCTGCCGCAGTTCCGAGATCAGCTCCAGGTCCGGGCCGGCCAGCCGTCGGCTGTTCTCGGTATATCCCGCCAGTGTGCTGGAGATGACGTCGGCGCCCGCCGCGGCGGCAGCGACGCCGTCCTCGAGTGTTCCACAGTCGGCCATGACGAGGCCGCCGCGATCATGGACCGCGTCGACGGTGTCGGCAAAGGTCAGCCCATCCGGACGAGGTCGCAGCGTGGCGTCGGCAGCCACGATCTGCGCACCCGAATCCACGACTTCGAGGGCTGATTCCCTTGTCGGCGTGATGAACACGCCCTCCGAGCCGATCTTCGTCAAACCGATCACCGGTACCTTCACTGCCGACACGACTGCTGCGACATCCGGGGTTCCGCCCACACCGCCGCAGCGGATAGCCACCGCTCCCCCGTCGACCGCAGCGCGGGCCATCCTCTCGATGGTCCCGGTGTCGCGCAGGGCATGGCCGTGTCCGGCCTGACAGGACACGATCAGCTTCCCGCTGATCATCGTGAGCAATTCTTCGACAGTCACGGTGTTACCTCGATTCGTGTTGCGGCGGCCAGGAGCGCAGCGCCGACGAGCGGCGCATCGGTCCCCAAACGGGCAGGAAGAATGGCGGTTTCGGCAATGGGGCCCATCGCTTCCACCCGGAAAGCGGACGTCAGCGGAGACAGGAGGTCGGCTCCGATCTGGGCTGCGCCGCCGCCGATGACGATCACCTCGGGATCGAATGCAGTCGCGATGCCGGCCAGGACGCGGCCCAGCAGAGTACCGGCGTCGGAGACCACGGCACGGGCGATCGGATCGCCCGAGTGCATGAGCGCCACCACTGCCTGTAACGGTTGAGTGGGCACACCCGCCCGCGCTGCGTACTCGGCTGCCATCGCCGGGCCAGACGCGACTGCCTCGAGGTGATCGGTTCTGCCGCAACCGCAACCTATCGCCCCGGAGACCGGAACCAACAGATGCGCGAGCTCGCCGGCTGTTCCGTGGGCACCGTGGTACAGCTGACCGCCCACGGTCAACGCGCCACCGATTCCGGTACCGATCGAGACGAACAGTGCAGAGGTTCGACCGCGACCGGCGCCGATCATGTTCTCGCCGTGAGCCATCGCGCGCACGTCGTTGTCCACCGTCACCGGTAGGCCTGAGTGTGCCTCGAGTTCTCCGCGAACCTCGGCGCCACTCCATCCGGACAGAATGTCGGAGGCGAAGACGACGCGGCCACGCACCCGATCGATGATTCCCGGTGCACCGACTCCGATTCCGGCTACCGTGTGATTCGCCCTCAGACGGTCGATCAACGCGGTAGCGGTCCCGAGAACGGCTTCCCTACCCGCCGTCGGTGTTGCCGCACGAACGGTGTCGATCACGTCTCCGTCGGACGTCACCACCGCGGCAGCCACTTTGGTGCCGCCGATGTCGATACCGATCCATCGCTTCTGCCCAGATGTCATGTCAGAGGAGCCCGGCCTGTTCCAGAACGACCTTGATCGTTGCGGTCTCGGACTCGTCGAGCGAGAGCATCGGCGCGCACATCGTGTTGCCGGTGATGACGCCGCGCAGGGCCAGAGCCGTCTTGAACGCGCCCAGACCCGCGGCACCGGCACTGACGCGACCCGGTGTCGGCGCCTCGACGATGGAGAACAGATCGGTGAGTCGATCCTGCTCGGCCTTCGCTGCGGCCCAGTCTCCTGCCTGCGCAGCGCGCCACAGTCGTACGTAGCCGTGCGGGTCCACGTTGGCCAGGCCGGGCACTGCGCCCGAAGCACCCATCAGCAGGCATCCGTCGACGACTACCTCGTGCCCGGTGAAGACGGCGAAGTTTTCGAGCCCGGCCGACTGACGGAGCAACATACGGAAACTGACGTCGTCGCCGCTCGAATCCTTCACGCCGGCGATGACTCCCTCGCGACCGAGCTCGACCAGCATTGCCGGGCTGAGCTTGCTGTGGACACGAACCGGGACGTCGTAGGCGAACAACGGAAGATCCACTGCGGCGTGGATGGAGCGGAAATGCGTTGCCGTCTCGGCTGCATCGGTGATCGCGTAGAACGGCGCCGTCGCGACGATGGCATCCGCGCCCGCTTCACGCGCCTGCTCGGCAACGGCGATGACCCGGTTGGTGGTCATGTCGTTCACTCCGACGAGGACCGGTACCTGGCCGCCGACGTGACCGATGGCCGTCTGCACCACCTGGGCGCGCTGAGCGTCGGTGAGGTAACCGACCTCACCCGAGGAACCGAGGACGAACAAGCCGTCGACTCCGGCTTCGATCTGCAGTGAGAGCAGGCGTTCGAGCGACGTGGTGTCGACCTCGCCCTCGAGCGTCAGGGGTGTGACGATCGGCGGGACGATTCCGCTGAAGGTGGTGGTTTCCGTGCTCATGGGGTCTCCATATGTTGGTTGTCGGATTGAGTTGTGGGTGCGGCTGTCAGGGAGAAACGGAGACCGGCTGACCGCTCGAGGCGGACAGATAGGCAGCATCGATCACGCGCATCGACGCGCGGGCGTCTGCCACGGTGTAGTCGGGTTCGGTCCGTGTGGGAAGTCGATCGAGCACGTGAGAGAGAAAGCTCGACACCGCGTTGTCCGAACCGAAGCCGCCGATGGGTAGTGCGGTCACGTCTCCCGAGGCCGCGAAGTGGGTCACCGCGGGTTTGTCGTCGTCGGAACTCGCGTATCCGTGGGATCCGAGGACCCGAACCGTCGCGGTATTCGCGCCGAAACCCGGTGCTGCGGGGATTCTTCCGACGGTCACCGTCGCGGTGACTCCGTTTTCCAGGGCGAGCGAGATCAACGCCGTGTCTTCGACGCCGAACTGCTGGTGGGCCCCGCCGTACAGTGTGCTCGTCTCGGCGTACACCTCGGTGACGTCCAGGCCGGTGAGGTATCTGAGGTAGTCGGCGGCGTAACCGGCGAAGTTCACTACTTCTCCCCCGCCGGAAAGCGCGGGATCCACCACCAGTTCGGGACGCTCGACGGACGTCGCGAAATGTGTTCCGCTTGCGAGGAACTCGATGTCGACGTGGCGCGGCAGTCCGAGATTTCCGGCGTCGATCCAGCGGCGCAGTCGCCGGAGCGCAGGTGAATGAGTGCGGTTCACCACCGTACAGATTCGCCCGTTCGACCGTGCCGCTTCCTCGACCGCCGCGGCCTCCGACTCGTCGATACCCACCGGCTTGTCCACCAGGACGTCGAGTCCCGCGTTCAGTGCGGAAATCGCAAGCCGTGCATGCCTGGTCGGCTCACTGCAGATGATCGCCAGGTCTATCCGTTCGGGGTCGAGCAGCTCGCCGAGTTCGTCGATCCACTCGATGTCTGCGGCCTTTGCCATCGCGATTCCGTCCTCACGAATCCAATCGGGGACCGAGGATTCGTCGGAGGCCCCGACCAGGCTCACTCGAGGATCGGAACGCAACAGGTCTGCATAGGAGCCGGCATGCCTTACGCCGCTGACAAATCCGACGCGGATCGAAGCGGTGCCGGTCATTGGTGTTCTCCGATCGAGATCGCGCGGCCGGTGTCGAGTGATTGCTGTGCAGCGATGGCCGTAGCGAGAGCTGCACGCACCTGCCAGTTCTCGACTATCGGGGTCGCTGAACCGTCGAGAGTGGCGATCCAGTGGCGCATCTGATGCGACATCGCGTCCTCGATCGACGACGGCGGCGCGTTGGTCGTGTCCGTCACCAGTCCCGGGTCGTCGCCGGTGTCGTGCGCGAGCGTGCCGGAAGTCCCCGACACCACGATCCGGCGTACCATCTTTCCCGATTGTGGTAGCGCGTAGGCCAATTCGATGAGAGCCAGCGATCCGTCCTCGAAGCGAACGGTCAGATGGAAGCTGTCGTGCACGGGCATCCCCGCCGCGAAGGTGGGGAAACTACGAGCGAACACACGGGTCGGACGACGACCGATCAGCCACGTCACCAGATCGAGTGCGTGGGTTCCGTTGTGAACGGGGTGACCACCCGAACGTTCCTTGTCGTGTTGCCAGCCTCGCCAGCCCCCTGGCCAGACATGGCCGGTGTACCAACTGAGATGGATCAACCGGGGGTCGCCGATGGCACCTTGTGCAACCGAGTTTCCGATCGAGGTGATCGACGGCTGGAATCGTACGGTCTGTCCGACCATCAGTGAGGTGCCGTTACCTTCGGTGGCCTCGACCATGGCGTCGAAGTCCGCGACTGTCAGCGCGGCCGGCTTCTCCACGTGCACATGCTTTCCCGCGCGGCCCGCGGCTATCGTCACGGGTGCGTGGTCGGGAGTGGCCCCGACGACGTTGACCGCCTGCACGCTCGGGTCGGCGAGAATCTTCGCCAGATCGGTACTGGCCTTCGCGCCCGGCGCCAACGCCGCAACCGATGCGGCCCGGTCCAAGTCACTGCCGAATACGTAGGCGACTTCGACCGACGGGATGCGCGCCAAGGCGCTGACGTGGTCCCGCGCGATTCCGCCACTACCGATGACGGCTACACGCACCGTCACTTGGCACTTCCCGAGAGCGCTGCCGGTTCGCCGCCACCGAGTCGCACCTGTTCGGCGACGACGAGTGCGCGTTCACGTGCGTACGTCAACGGCGAGTCGGGATCAGCCTTGCCGTCGAGAACTGCTGCCATCTCGTCGATTTCGTGACGAATCGCAGCCTGCATCCACAGCGAGGATCCTCCGTTGCCCGAGTTGTACTTCTGCGTCCTGCTCGCAGCGTCGATCAACGATTGGTTCTCGGTGTCGACGTCGAAGATCGGCCACGACTCTACGACCTGTCCCCCGCGCAGTCGGCTGACCCGGCCGGTGTGGAAGTCCGCGTGGACCGAACCTTCGGTGGCATCGACGGTCAGCTGCCACGACGAAGTGTGTGACCGCGTCGAAATGGTGTGTCTGCCGATCGCGCCGCCGGCGAACGACACCACTGTATTGCGGAAGCCGTCGTCCGCGGTGGCGATGCTCGACACGGCAGTCACCTCGCCGCCGAGCCAGCACATCAGGTCCAGTTCGTGAATCTCGTGAGTCAGTTCTCCACCCGTTCGGCTCTTGTCGAGCTTCCACCACTGTGGATCTGCGCCGTCGGTGTCGATCCAGCGTGAGCGAGACGTTTCGATCGCAGCGACCTCGCCGAGCTCCCCCGACGCCAGCAGGTCCGCCAGACGTCGTACACCCGGCATCATCCGCATGATGTGCCCGACCATCAACGGCGAACCGCTCGCGTCGGCGCTCGCGATCATGTTCTGCGCATCGACCAGTTCGACGGCGAGTGGCTTCTCGACAAAAACTGCCTTGCCGTGTTCGAGCGCCGCGATGGCAGGTTCGGCGTGCGCGTGATTGGGCGTCGCGACGACAACGAGGGCCAACTCCGGGTGAGCGGCCACCGCGTCGTGATCGTCTGTCGGGGTTGCCGAGAACTCTGCGGCGACGTCCTTGGCCCGCTCGAAGTCACGGTCGCACAGCATCGTCAGTTCGAAACGTGGATGGGCAGCCAGCTCGCGAGCGAGGGAACTACCGAAGAATCCGCAACCGACCACACCGACTTTGTATCGGGTCATGAAGTCTCCAAAGATTGGATGAGGGATGTCCTATGTTATACGGCCAGCGTCATCGCTCGTCAATTCGACGCCGGTAACACAGTCTTCATCTATGCAGGTGAACGCACTATTTTTGGCTCGAATCCGGCGAAACGTCGAGGTTCGGCGCCGCCAGTTCCGAAGATTCTCTAGACGCTTTCTGATCCACAATGTAAGTTACGCAACATCGGACGTCGAACATAGGACATCCCCTATCCACTCCCTTGATGTCCCGCTCCCCGCCTTGGAGGCCGCCTTGAAGAACGAACGACCGCTGAGCTCCGCGTTCACCCGCCGAGACCTGTTCCGGTACACCGGGCTACTGGGAGCTGCAGCAGGTATCACCGCGACTCTCGCGGCCTGTGGCGGCGGGCCGTCGTCGACCTCGGTTGTCGGCGGTTCCGCGAGCACCGGCGATCTGACCACCGCCATCGGATACGGCAACGACCAGAGCTTCGACCCGATGCAGACTGCATCCGGTTTCCTCATGGCAGCGGTCAACCACGTCTACGAGGGACTGCTCGAAAACGATCCAGGCACCGGTGAGACGTATGCGGCGCTCGCACAGGCCGTCCCGACCGACGCCACCGCCTCGAGCTGGACCATGAAAATCCGCGAGGGAGCAACCTGGCACGACGGCACTCCGGTCACCTCGGACGACGTCGTCTTCACCTTCGATCGCATCCTCGATCCACAGCAGAACGTACTGATCCGCTCCTTCTTCTCCTCCTGGCTGCAGTCCGTCACCAAGGTCGACGACCAAACGGTGACCCTGAACTTCAACTACCCGTTCAGCGCTGCCGCACAGCGTCTCTCGATCGCCAAGATCATGCCCAAGCACGTCTTCGACGGCCACTGGGACGAGGCCAAGTCCGGAGCGCTGGTCGTCGGTTCCGGTCCGTACAAGCTCAAGAGCCACACCCCCAAGAGCAACACAGCTTTCGAGGCCTTCGAGGCGTACAACGGGCCGCGTCCGGCCAACTTCGCGACCATGAACTGGCTCTCCATCGTCGACACCTCCTCACGCATCGCGCGCGTCTCGGGCAACAATGCCGGTGCACAACTCGCCGACAACATCCCCGTCGCCAACGTCCCCACTCTGACCTCCGGTGGGCGCACCGTCGAGGGCAACCCGGGCATGAACCTCATGTACCTGCTCTTCGACACCACTCAGGCACCGTTCGACGACGTTCGTGTTCGCCAGGCGATGTTCTACGCGATCAACACCCCGAAGATGATCGAGATCGCCCTCGGCGGCAAGGCAGCACCGGCCACGAGCTACCTGTACGAGCGCAACCCCGACTACGCGCGAGCGTCCACCGTCTACTCGTACGATCCGGACAAGGCCCGCTCACTCCTCGCTGCCGCCGGCGTCAGTGGCCTCGACCTGACACTGCTCTCCACCAACGTCAGCTGGCTGGCCGACTGCTTGCCGACCATCAAAGAGTCTTGGGACGCAGTCGGATTCAACACGACGCTCGAACCGCAGGACACCAGCGCCATGGTGAGCAAGCTCAACAGCGGCCAGAAGTTCCAGATCGCCGCCGGTACGTCCAACCCGCAGGCATTCGGCAGCGACGTCGACCTTCTCGTCCGCTACACGTACAGCAAGGGCGGCTTGTGGACGAAGACCTACGCCAAGTGGGACGACACCCCCGAAGCGCAGAAGATCTACGCCACCATGGACGAAGCCACCCGCGAGACCGACCCGGCAAAGCGCAGCACCCTCGTGCAGTCGTACCTGAACCAGATCGCCGAAAATGCTGTCTACTACCCGGTTCTCCATCAGGAACTCCTGACTGCGTGGGATCCGAAGAAGATCGCCGACGTCACTCCGCTGCCGTACCCCGGCGTCAACCTGCTTCAGGCGAAGCCGGCCTGATACCCGCCCGCTCGGCCGTTTCCCACAACTGAGAGATCCCCCGATGGCAAGAGTCCTCCCCATGCTGATCAGGCGATTACTGATACTGATCCCCCTGATCCTCGGCATCATCGCGTTCGTCTTCATCGTGATGCAGTTCGCGCCCACCGATCCCGCAACCGCGGCGTTCAACGGTGGCAACCCGACTGCGGAACAGCTGCAGCAGTTCAAGGAAGAGAACGGACTGCTCGATCCGCTTCCGCTGCAATACGTTCACTTCGTGACCGATCTGGTCAGCGGCAACATGGGTGACAGTCTGATTTCCGGTACCCCGGTGTTGGATTCGATCTCCACCGCTCTGCCACTGACCATTCAGCTCACGGTTCTCGGACTGGTGATCGCCATCGTGCTCTCGCTGATCTTCGGCGTCACCAGCGCACTGTTCCGCGATCGTTGGCCGGATCAGGTCATCCGAGTGATCTCCCTCGGTGGTGTGGCGGCACCGTCATTCTGGTTGGCACTGCTGATGATTCAGTATCTGGCTGTTCAACTCGGATGGTTCCCCACCGGTGGCTACGTCAATCCGAGCGACTCCGTCAGCGACTGGCTCTGGTACATGGCGCTCCCGGCGCTGTCCCTGTCACTGCCCGTCGCAGCACAACTCACGCGCATCATCCGCACGTCGATGGTCGAGGAGTTGGACAAGGACTACGTCCGGACCGCGATCGGCAGCGGCCTGCCCTATCACGTGGTGATCGGACGGAATGTGTTGCGTAACGCGCTGATCAACCCGCTCACCGTCCTGGGCCTCCGTGTCGGTTACCTCCTCGGTGGCGCTGTGGTCATCGAGCAGATCTTCGGCCTGCCCGGCATGGGTCAGCTCATGATCAACGGCGTCACCAACGGTGACCCCGCAGTCGTTCAGGGAGTTGTCATCGTCATCGCGGTCGGCTTCGTCGTCGTCAACCTCGCCGTCGACATCCTCTACCTGCTCGTCAATCCACGACTTCGGAGCGCAGCATGATGAGAAGAAAACTCACCGAGAAGCTTTCGCGACCCGGCATCACCTTTTCTCGCTTCCCCCTCTCGGCCTGGCTGTCGATGGCGGTTCTCGCGATCATCGTGCTCGCCTGCCTCTTCGCGCCGCTGATCACGCAGTACACCCCACTCGAACAGGCGGTAGGTACCGCGGGCCCCAGCGCCGACCACTGGTTCGGTCAGGACAGCCTCGGCCGAGATCTGTTCAGCCGCTTGCTCTACGGCGGACGCTGGTCGCTGACCATCGGTCTCGGTTCCACCTTCCTCGCACTGTGCGCCGGCGCTCTCATCGGATCGGTGGCCGCAACGAGCCGAAAAGGCGTCGACGAGACCATCATGCGAGTGCTCGACGTGGTCATGGCGTTCCCGGGCATTGCGCTCGCTGCCGTACTCGTCGCGGCCTTCGGTGGTTCGATCCCGGTTCTGATCGTCACTATCGCGTTCCTCTACACACCGATGGTGGCTCGCGTCATTCGCGCGAACGTTCTCGCTCAGTACGGTGAGGACTACGTCGCGGCCGAAAAGGTCATCGGCGCAAGAACTTCACACATCGTCGTCAAGCACGTCGTAGCCAACTGTGCTGCGCCCGTTCTCGTCTTCTGCACTGTCATGGTCGCCGACGCCATCGTGCTGGAAGCCAGCCTGTCGTTCATCGGCGCCGGTGTGCGTCCCCCGGACCCGTCGTGGGGATCGGTGATCGCGGACGGCAAGAACATGGTCCTCCTCGGTGGTTGGTGGGCAACGGTGTTCCCCGGCCTGCTCATTCTGCTGACGGTGCTCTCCCTCAACGTGCTCGCCGAGGGCCTGACGGACGCGATGGCCGATCCGAGTCTGAAGAAGACCAAGAAGACGCCCTCCGCGCTCCAAGCAGCGCAGACCGCTGCAGCGGAGGAGACCTCCAACGAGCTCATTCTGGAGGACGAAGCCGCATCGGTCACCGACACTCCGGAGTTGATCGACGACTTCGCCGATCCGAGCGTCGTGAAAGATGTTCTCGAGCCGGCCGCCGAGCCGACTCCTCTCGAAACGCACCTGAAGATCCTGGCGGAAACCGAGCGGTCCCGCTCCGATCGTCTTGTGTACGAGGGCGATGCCACGCCACTCCTCGAGGTCCGCAATCTCACGATCCGGTTCCCGGAACGCTACGGAGACACGGCGATTGTCGACAACGTGAGCTTCACCGTCCGCCCGAACGAGACGATGGCACTCGTCGGCGAGTCCGGTTGCGGAAAATCGCTCACGTCGCTGGCGATCATGGGTCTGCTACCCAAGACGGCAGTGGTGACCGGCGAGATCCTGTTCGACGGAGTCAACGTCCTCGAGCTGAACAACCGAGAGCGAAACAAGCTGCGCGGGCACGACATGGCCATGATCTACCAGGACGCGCTGAGTTCACTGAATCCGGCGATGCTGATCCGCGCGCAGTTCAAGCAGCTCACCAAGCGCGGCGGTACCCGCACAGCCAAGGAACTGCTCGAACTCGTCGGACTCGATCCGGTGCGCACTCTCTCCAGCTACCCACACGAGCTTTCCGGTGGTCAGCGTCAGCGCGTTCTGATCGCCATGTCGCTCACCCGCAGTCCGCGGTTGATAGTCGCGGACGAGCCCACCACCGCCCTCGACGTCACCGTCCAGGCCCAGGTCGTGGACTTGCTCAACGATCTTCGGGAAAAGCTGGGGTTTGCAATGGTCTTCGTCAGCCACGACCTGGCGCTGGTTGCCTCCCTGGCCCACAAGATCACGGTGATGTACGCCGGTCAGGTCGTCGAATCGGCGCCCACGAGTGATCTGCTCGTCGATCCCCGCCACGAATACACCCAGGGCCTTCTCGGTGCCGTTCTCTCGATCGAGGACGAAGCGCCGCGACTGCATCAGATTCAGGGAACTGTTCCCTCGCCCGGAAACTTCGCGCCGGGTGACCGTTTCGCCGAGCGTTCCACTCGCCCGGACTCCGACCCCCTGCGAAAGCCGGAGATGGTCCGGGTCGACGGGACCGAGCATTGGTTCGCCGACCAGTCCGCGACTCCCGTACGTACAGAATCGGAATTGGAGAGCGTGCGATGACTACAGCTGAAGCACCCATCCTGGAACTGAAGAACATTCACGTCGTCCACAAGACCCGTTCGGGATCACTGTTCAAACCGGGCACGGTTCACGCGGTCAACGATGTCAGTATCGACGTACGACGAGGGACGACGATCGGCATCGTGGGCGAGTCGGGTTGTGGCAAGTCCACTCTGGCCAAAGTCATGGTCGGACTGCAGAAACCGACGTCGGGCGACGTGGTCTTTCGCGGCCGAAGCGCTCTGACCCGGTCGGCCGGCGTGCGCAAGGAGTTCGGCCGGGCGATTTCGATCGTCTTCCAGGATCCGGCTACCGCGCTCAATCCCCGAATGACGGTGGCCGACATCCTCACCGATCCACTCGACGTCCACGGCATCGGCAACCGCGCGAGCCGAACCGCCCGAGTTCGCGAGTTGGTCGGTTTGGTCGGACTCCCCCAATCTGCGCTCGAAGTCATCCCGAGCCAGATCTCCGGCGGTCAGCGGCAACGTGTCGCGATCGCGCGTGCACTCGCGCTCGAACCTGACGTCATCGTGGCCGACGAGCCGACGTCGGCACTCGACGTCTCGGTGCGAGCGCAGATCCTGAATCTGCTCAGCGACATCAAGGCTCGGTTGGGGCTCGGCATGGTGTTCATCTCGCACGACATACAGACGGTGCGGTACGTCTCCGACACCATCGTCGTCATGAACGCCGGGCGGATCGTCGAGCAGGGAACGGCCCAGGAAGTATTCGACAGCCCGTCCGATGCGTACACGGCCAAACTGCTGGGTGCGGCGCCCAGCCTCCTGCAACGCACCGTTGACGTGGGTTGACCAATGGAGCGGATGACCGGACATAGGATGAAGGACGTTCGTATCAGAAAAGGGGAATCGATGTCTGTCCGGAGTGGCACACAGGGCGCTCGTTTCAGCGCGCAAAACCGCATGCGCGCACTTCAGACGGACATCATGAACTTGATCCTCGAACGCAGGCTCTCCCCCGGCGACCCGATGCCCACCGAGGCCGAACTGTCCGAGGAATTGGGTATCGGCCGAAACACGCTCCGGGAGGCGCTCAAGGTTCTGCAGGCCTTGGGCGTCGTCGAGATCCGTCACGGCTTCGGAATGTTCGTCGCCCCTAGCAACTTCGACGCTCTCGCCGACGGCCTGACCTTCCGTGGCCGGTTGTCCTTGCAGGGCACCGGGCACGAGGCGATGGAACTGGTCGACATTCGTCAGGCACTCGAGACCGGACTGATCGGTGCGGCGATGGCCGAGATGACGTCGGCCGACCACGCCGACCTCGACGAACTCGTCACCGGCATGGAGGTCCGTGCCGCTGCCGGGAAGAACTTCTCCGACATCGATGCGACCTTCCACTCCCGCCTGTACTCCCCTCTCGACAACCAGGTCCTCGGTCAGTTGATGGACGTCTTCTGGCAGGTGTACAGCGAGATACAGCAGGCCATCGGGCATTCGGATACGCCACTGATCGACATCGCGTCGAAGCACCGTGCGATTCTCGACGCGATCCGTACGGGTGATGCAGTCGAGGCGGCGCACACTCTCGATGTGCACTTCGGTGGCCTGCGCGAGCGGATCGCGAGTCTCCATGCGTCCGAAGCGCAGTAATTTCGAAACACGTGATTTTGCTCCGCTGGCTCACCATCGCGCCCGTTCTTCCGGCAAAATTACAGGTATGAAGAACCCGAACCTGACGCCTTCGCGCGTTCTCGCAGTTGTCCTCGCTGCCGCCCTGGTCATTTTCGTGATCGCACGCCGCCGCGACGACGGCGCCCTCAGTCGCGGAGAATGGTTGTCGGACACCGTCGGACCGGACGACCTCGCCGGCTGAAACGACGTGTGCCCTCGGCCGAAACTCGGCCGAGGGCACACGCACGTGTCATCTACTACTTCATCGAATCCAGTCGGGTTCGCGCGTCTTCGAACCCGGACACCAGCTCTGCCATGACCTCGGCGACCGGGCGGATCTCGTTCATCCGTCCCACGATCTGACCGACGGGCATTGCCACAACTTCCGGGTTCTCCGATGCAGCGATTCTCTGATGAGCGTCGCTGACCAGAAGGTTCTGCAGCGGCATCGGCAATGGCGCCGGTGCTCCCGGGTTCGACCAGGCTTCCGTCCACTTGGTCTTGAGCAACCGAGCGGGCTTACCCGAGTAGATGCGCGAACGAACGGTGTCGGCCGACGTCGCGCCCAACAGTGCACGCTGAATAGCGGACGGGCCCTCGCCCGATGCACTGCCGAGTTTGTATTCGGACGTGGTGAGCCAGTACGAGCCCATCCACACTCCGGACGCACCGAGTGCAAGTGCGGCAGCCACCTGACGGCCGCTGCCTATACCGCCGGCAGCCAGTACGGCAGCTGAATCACCCAGTGCATCAACGATTTCCGGAACGAGAACCATCGATGCGATTTCGCCGGTGTGACCGCCGGCCTCGTAGCCCTGCGCGATCACGATGTCGACACCGTTCTCGACGTGACGACGTGCATGCTCGACGGCGCCGGCCAGCGCTGCTACCGGTACGCCCTTCTCGTGTGCCTGATCGATGACGTCCTTCGGCGGTGATCCCAGTGCATTCGCAATCAACGCAATCCGGTGTCCCAGAGCAACATCGACGTGTGACCGCGCCACCGAGTGAAGCCATCCCAGTACGCCGGTCGCATGCTCCACGTCGTCGGAAAGCGGCGGCACACCGAGCTCGTCGAGCGTGCGGTTGACGAAGGCGCGGTGCTCCTCCGGAATCAGCTTGTCGAGATCGACGGCGCCGCCCTCGGTCGGCACCTTGGCCGGCATGACGATGTCGACGCCGTACGGCTTACCGTCGGTGTTCTCGTCCATCCACGTCAGTGCGGCTTCGAGCTCTTCCGGGTCGTTGAACCGGACGCAACCGAGCACGCCCAGACCTCCCGCGCGGCTGATCGCGGCCGCGACGTGCTCGGAAGGAGTGAATCCGAAAATCGGGTATTCGATGCCGAACTTGTCGGCGAGATCCGAACGCATCAGGCTTCCACGCTTTCGTTTGCGGACGCCACAGGAGCGCCGTTTCCGTTGTGATCATCGGCCTCGCGCGATTCCGTTTCGGCCTTCGCCCAGCGGTAGTCGGGCTTGCCTGCCGGGTTGCGCTTGATCTGGTCCACGAACCACACGCTGCGCGGAACCTTGTATCCGGCAATCTCTTTGCGTGCTGCGGTGGCGATGTCGTGCAGCGTCGGCGACGTGCCTTCGCGTACCTGGACCACTGCGGCAACGCGCTGACCGAAGCGCTCGTCGGGGATACCGACCACCAGGACGTCGAAGATGTCCGGGTGCGCCTTCAAAGCGCCCTCGACCTCTTCCGGGTACACCTTCTCGCCGCCGCTGTTGATCGACACCGAACCGCGGCCGAGCATCGTGACCGTGCCGTCGGCTTCGACCTGCGCATAGTCGCCGGGGATCGAGTAGCGAACGCCGTTGATGGTGCGGAAGGTTTCGGCCGTCTTGACCTCGTCCTTGTAGTAGCCGAGCGGGATGTTGCCCTTGCGAGCGAGCATGCCGCGCTTGCCCGATCCGGGTTCGACCTCGTTGCCGTCGTCGTCGAGAACCGTTGTGGAGGCGTCGATCTTGACCGTCGGACCGCCAGTGTGCTTCTGACCCTTGCTCAGCACGGCCAGTCCGCCGAAGCCGGTCTCGGATGCTCCGATGGAGTCGGTCAGCAGGCGGTTGGGCAACAGTTCGAGGAACTGCTCCTGGATACTCGGCGAGAAGAGTGCAGCACTGCTGGCCATCACGTAGAGCGTCGAAAGATCGTACGGCTCACCGGTCTCCGGGTTTCCGGCGATGAGTGCGTCGAGCATCGGACGGCCCATCGCGTCACCCGTGATGAAGATCAGGTTGACCTTGTGCTTGTCGATGTTCTGCCACACCTCGTGGGCGTCGAATTCCGGGTGCATCAAACAGGTTCCACCGCCGAAGAGGCTGTGGAATACCGCCGACTGCGAACCGCCGTGAATCATCGGAGGGATCGGGTAGCGGATCATGCTCGGGTTGGCTGCGCCGACCTTCGCCATCTCGTACTCGTCCTCGACCGGAACTCCGGTGACGAAGTTGATGCCTCCGCCGAGAACACGCCACCAGTCCTCGTGACGCCACATGACGCCCTTGGGACTTCCGGTGGTGCCGCCGGTGTAGAGCATGAAGATGTCGTCGTTGCTGCGCTCTTCGAAATCACGCTCACCCGAACTCTGCGCGAGTGCGTCCTCGTAGCCGATGCCGAAAGCACTGAAGTCCAGATCGGTGCCGTCCTCGACCACGATGACGGACTTGACCTTGGGAGTGTTCGGCAGGACGTTCGCGACCTTGTCCGAGTAGCGGCGCTCGTGAATGAGCGCAACCATGTCGGAGTTGTCGAAGATGTACTGCAACTCGTTCTCGACGTACCGGTAGTTGATGTTGACCATCACGGCCCGGATCTTGAAAACCGCGACCATGGCCTCGATCGCCTCGATGACGTTCCGGCAGTAGATGCCGACCTTGTCACCCGGCTGAACGCCATGTTCACGCAGGTAGTGACCGAGGCGGTTTGCTCGGTCCTCCAACTGTGCATAAGTCATCTCGCGGTTGTCCGAGACCAGCGCAACGCGGTCCGGAACGAGGTCGATTGCGTGCTCTACGAAGTCTGCGATGTTAAGGGCCACGAGTTCAAAGTAGAACGTGTTACCGTTTCTGGCAAGACCCAATTTGAGAGCCAGCTCACAGACCCGCCAGGAGCCATCAGTGTCCACTTCGACGACCGAAAAATCAGACATTTCGGAAACCGCGCCGCATTGCCTCGTGGAGAAGCGTGGCCACGTTCTCATCGTGACCATGAATCGCCCCGAGCGTAAGAACGCCATCACCGGCGAGATGATGGCGATCATGGTCGACGCCTGGGATCAGGTCGACAACGACCCCGAAATCCGTGTCGCCATCCTCACCGGTGCGGGCGGCGACTTCTGCGCCGGCGCCGACCTCAAGAACATGTCCGCCAAGCCGCCGGGAGATTCCTTCGCGGGCGGTGGCGTCGACATGTCCAAGATCGAAGGCCTCCTCAAGGGCCGTCGGTTGACCAAGCCACTGATCGCCGCCGTCGAGGGTGCAGCTATCGCCGGCGGAACCGAAATCCTGCAGGGCACCGACATCCGCGTCGCGGGTGAGAGCGCCAAGTTCGGCGTCTCCGAAGCCAAGTGGGGGCTCTTCCCGCTCGGCGGTTCCGCAGTGCGTCTGGTGCGACAGATTCCGTACACGATCGCGGCGGACATCCTGCTCACAGGTCGTCACATCAAGGCTCCGGAGGCCAAGGAGATCGGGCTCATCGGCCACGTGGTCCCGGACGGCCAGGCCCTCGACAAGGCGCTGGAGCTCGCGGACCTGATCAGTGCCAACGGCCCCCTCGCCGTGCAGGCGATTCTCAAGACCATCCGCGACACCGAGGGCATGCACGAGGAAGAGGCCTTCCAGATCGACGCACAGCTGGGCATGAAGGTGTTCATGAGCGCCGACGCCAAGGAGGGCCCGCGGGCTTTCGGTGAGAAGCGGGCGCCCCAGTTCAAGGGTGTCTGACCCACCCCTGTCTGAGCCACCCCCGTCTGACCGACCCCCCGCCTGAGCCCCCTTTCCCGTCCGCTCTCGGTCCCACCCACCCCCTTTTCGAGCGAACGTACCTTTCGGCGCCTTCAGTGCGCCGAAAGGCACTTTCGCTCAGCCGGTTTCGTCCAATTTCACCCATCTCGACCTCGCGAACACCTGCGGCCGGGGACGTGACTGCGCCAATCTGTAGTGCGCACGCAGGTCCTCGATCACGCGATCAGGGTCCGTTCGCAGTGCACTGGGCACCGTCGGCAACACGATGATTCCCGCATTCTGCATACGCGTCCGACGCTCCACCGTGCGCTTGTAGTCCGTCGGCGCGGCATGCCATTCCAAGGAGTCGATGTCCCACGCGAAGGCAACCGAATCGATCCATCCGTCCGGAACTGCGATGAAGTCCCCGTTGGCATCCCGGATCTCATGGTTGAACAACATTTCCGGCAGCCCGCTCCGCTGCCACAATTTTCGCGCGTGAACCTCCGGAACCGAGTGGACGTTCGCGTTCACTTCGCGCAACACGACCCGAGGTAGCGCGGAACCCCGACTGCTACCGGCTTCGAGTTCCTTCGCAAGTTCGCGCACCGAGACATCGCCGCGCTGAACAGCCTCAGCGATGAGTGCCCGTGTGGGATCGAGCGCCTTGTACCGCCTCGCAGCGTCGAGTAACGCTCGCGGCAGCGGAGCACAGCGCAGACCGTTCCGAATCTCCGGCTCGGGCAGTCGAACAGTGCGCTCCACCGTGACGAACCCAACCGATTGAACTCGACGGTCGATGGGGATGAGCACCTGCACATCCCCCGAGTGCGTTCGATATCCGTACTCCGACATGGCTGATCGCCCCGTCAGCAGGGAATCGTCACCGCTCAACATGAGCGCAGCGATCGAGCGTTGACGTGGCGTCGGTTGACCGTTTCTGAGCAGAATGACCCCCGGCAATATGCGCTGCCACGGTCCACCTACCCGACACCGGGTGTGCACTGCGGAGTTGGACACGCCCAATCGCGCCAACTCCGCCGTTCGGATCACTCCGCTTCGACTGACGCGGTAAATCGCGTCCAGATCATCGCCCCACGTTCCTCGCCGCATGGTTGCAGCATGACTCGAGCATCAGCGCGGGCCCCGGCGGCGAACTGGGGTTTCGGTGCGCCTGTGGATAACTTTGGGCGAGCGAAAGGTACGTTCAGCGCCTCAGATGCGCTGAACGTGCCGTTCGCTCGAAGAAAAAGGGGGGTACCGCTCGAAAATGGGGGGTGCCCCGCTCAACCACCCACCGCGGCCGCGAGCTCTCGCACATGGTCGGCGTCGCGGCAGGTCACCAGCAGCATCGTGACTCCGGCTTCCTCCCAACGCTTCACGTCTGCGCGCACCTCGTCGACGTTGCCGATGATCATGGTCTCGGTGACCATCTCGTCGGGGACGACGGCAGCAGCTTCGTCCTTGCGGCCCGACATGAAGAGGCGACCGATCTCGTCGACCTCCTTCTCGTAGCCCATCCGCTTGTAGACCTGCGCGTGAAAGTTCAACTCCGGGGCGCCCATTCCGCCGACGTAGAGGGCGGTCATCGGCTTGAGAGCGGCGATGGCAGCGGCGCGATCGTCAGTCACGATGACCTGGCACGTGGCGGCCACCTCGAAATCTTCGCGACTACGACGGGCCCCGGCGCGAGCGAAGCCTTCGTCGAGCCACTTGTTGTACATCGGGGCCAGGCGCGGGGTGTAGTAGATCGCCAGCCAGCCGTCGGCGATTTCACCGGCGAGCGCGACGTTCTTCGGCCCTTCGGCGCCGAGCCAGATCGGGATGTCCGCACGCAGCGGGTGCGTAATGGGCTTGAGCGGCTTGCCAAGTCCCGAACTGCCCGGTCCCGCATACGGCAGAGGGTAGTGGGGACCGGGACTGGTGACGGGCGCTTCACGGGCGAGGACCTGGCGCACGATCGAGACGTATTCGCGGGTGCGCGCGAGCGGCTTCTCGAACGGCTGGCCGTACCAACCTTCGACGACCTGCGGTCCGGATACGCCGAGCCCGAGGATCGTTCGCCCACCGTTGAGGTGATCGAGAGTGAGCGCGTGCATGGCACAGCTGGTCGGTGTTCGCGCCGAAATCTGTACGACGGAGGTCCCGAGACGGACGTTCTCGGTGCGCGATCCCCACCAGGCGAGCGGGGTGAAAGCGTCCGAGCCCCACGACTCCGCCGCGAAGACCGCGTCGAATCCGGCGCCTTCCGCGGCCTCGATCAGTTCCGGGGCGTTTGCCGGCGGCTGTGCGCCCCAGTATCCGAGTTGCAACCCAAGCTTCATCGCAGGCCTCCACATTGCCGGTGATCAGAAGTGACTCTTGCCACAATCTCTAGAACCTGTTCTACTCGATCTTGTGACCATCGGAAAGAGCGGGGTGGCCGACAAGCCCCTGAGCGCACCATTGAATCTCCATTTCGACTACACCAGATCGACGGGACCGACCATCGGCGCGTTCGTGACTGCCCTGCGTGATCGCAAGGTGATCGGCGCACGCGGGTCGAACGGTCGTGTCTTCGTGCCGCCACCGGAATTCGATCCGGACACGGCCGAGCCACTGACCGACTTCGTCGGAGTCTCCGACGGCGGAACGGTCGTGAGTTGGACGTGGATGCCCGAACCCATCGAGGGTCAACCCCTGACGAAGCCTTTCGCGTGGGCCCTGATCAAGCTCGACGGCGCGGACACGTCCATGCTCCACGCGGTCGACGTCGACTCCCCCGACGACATCAGCACCGGCCTGCGGGTTCGTGCTCGCTGGGCGTCGGAGCGGATCGGGCAGATCAAGGACATCGAGTGCTTCGAACCAGGTGAGAGCGAAAATGGAATCGCGACAGTCGATTCCAGCGCCGATCCTGTCACCATGATCACGACGCCTGTCGATCTGCACTTCATGCATTCCGCTTCGGCCGAGGAGAGTTTCTACCTCCGCGGTCTCGCAGAAGGCAAGCTCATCGGTGGTCGCAGCGGACCCGAAGACAAGATCTACATCCCACCGCGCGGCGCGAATCCCACCAACGGGAAGCCGACGAGCGAGCAGATCGAACTGCCGGACAAGGGAATTGTCACCACCTTCTGCATCGTCAACGTCCCGTTCCTCGGGCAGCGAATCAAACCGCCCTACGTGGCCGCCTACGTGCTTCTCGACGGGGCTGACATTCCGTTCCTGCACTTGATTCTCGAATGTGATGCCGCGGACGTACGGATGGGCATGCGCGTCGAAGCCAAGTGGAAGCCTCGCGAAGAGTGGGGTTACACCCTCGAGAACATCGAATACTTCCGGCCGACAGGTGAACCCGACGCCGAGTACTCCACCTTCCAACACCACCTGTGAGGCTCCTGAAATGACTTCTGCAGACATCGCAGTCGTGGGCTTTGCTCAGGCACCCCACGTCCGCGAAACCAACGGCACCACCAACGGCGTCGAGATGCTCGTCCCGTGCTTCCAGCAGCTCTACAGCGATCTGGGAATCACCAAGTCAGACATCGGCTTCTGGTGCTCCGGATCTTCCGACTACCTGGCCGGACGAGCGTTCTCCTTCATCTCGGCCATCGACTCCATCGGAGCGGTCCCGCCGATCAACGAATCTCACGTCGAGATGGACGCCGCGTGGGCCTTCTACGAAGCGTGGATCAAGATCTTGACCGGTGAGGTCGAGACCGCGCTGGTGTACGGATTCGGCAAGTCCTCCGCCGGGCACCTGCGCAAGATCCTGTCCATGCAGCTCGATCCGTACCTCGTCACTCCGCTGTGGCCGGACTCCGTCTCGATCGCCGGACTTCAAGCCCGACTCGGACTCGACGCGGGTAAGTGGACGCACGAGGACATGGCGGAGGTTGCCGCTCGTAGCCGTCGTCACGCGCTGAGCAATCCGAAGGCTCAGCTCGCAGGCGAGGTCGACATCGAGGCCCTTCTCGCCAGCCCCTTCCTCGCAGATCCGTTGCGCGCACACGATTGTGCGCCCATCACCGACGGCGCGGCAGCAATCGTCCTGGCCTCGGGTAACCGCGCCCGCGATCTCTGCGAGCGGCCGGCGTGGATCACCGGACTCGAGCATCGCATCGACTCCCCCAACCTGGGTGCACGTGACCTGACCACCTCACCGTCCACTACGTCCGCAGCCAAGGCGGCAACGGGCGGCGAGGTCGGCAACATCGACGTCGCCGAACTGCACGCACCGTTCACTCACCAGGAATTGATCTTGAAGGAAGCGATCGGCCTGACCGACGCCACCACGATCAATCCGTCCGGCGGTCCGCTCAGCGGCAACCCACTGTTCGCCGGTGGTCTGGAACGAATCGGCCACGCCGCCAAGGCAATCTTCGACGGCCAGGCGAATCGCGCTCTGGCCCATGCAACAAGCGGCCCTGTGCTGCAGCAGAACCTGGTAGCAGTCTTGGAGGGACGGAACTGATGGCCGGAACGCCTCAACTCGCGGCCGTGCTCGGCACCGGCCAAACTCACTACGTCGCAAAGCGTCACGATGTCTCGATGGCGGGCTTGGTTCGTGAAGCCATCGACGCCGCGATGCTCGACGCCAACGTCGGCTGGGACGACATCGACGCCGTCGTCATCGGAAAGGCCCCCGACTTGTTCGAGGGTTCGATGATGCCCGAACTCGCCATGTCGGATGCTCTGGGCGCCAACGGAAAGCCGTTGCTGCGTGTTCACACTGCCGGCTCGGTGGGCGGTTCGACGGCTATCGTCGCCTCCAGCCTGGTCAAATCCGGTGTCCACAAGCGGGTTCTGACGGTTTCCTGGGAGAAGCAGTCCGAGTCGAACGCCATGTGGGCGCTGTCCGTACCGGTTCCGTTCAACATGCCCGTCGGCGCCGGTGCCGGTGGATACTTCGCCCCGCACGTCCGTTCGTACATTCGTCGATCGGGCGCACCGGAGCACATCGGCTACCTCGTCGCGGTGAAGGATCGGCTCAACGGCAGCCTCAATCCGTATGCGCACTTGCGGCAGCCGGACATCACTCTCGAATCGGTACAGGCATCTCAGATGCTCTGGGATCCGATCCGATACGACGAGACCTGCCCGTCCTCTGACGGCGCGTGCGCTCTGGTGATCGGCAACGAGGAAGCGGCCGCACAGGTCGAGGCCGAGGGTCGTTCGGTCGCGTGGATCCACGCGACGGCCATGCGCACCGAGCCGACCTTCTATGCCGGACGCGATCAGGTCAATCCGCAAGCCGGCCGTGACGCTGCAGCAGCACTGTGGAAGTCAGCGGGAATCACCGATCCGCTGAACGAGATCGACTGCGCCGAAATCTATGTCCCGTTCTCGTGGTTCGAGCCGATGTGGCTCGAGAACCTCGGCTTCGCGGAGGAAGGCCAGGGCTGGAAGCTGACCGAGGCAGGTGAAACCGCGATCGGCGGCAAGCTCCCGGTCAATGCCTCGGGCGGTGTTCTCTCCTCCAACCCGATCGGCGCCTCGGGCATGATCCGATTTGCCGAGTCGGCGATGCAGGTCATGCACCGCGCCGGCGATCACCAGGTAGCCGACGCGCGCAAGGCTCTCGGCCATGCCTACGGCGGTGGCTCGCAGTACTTCTCGATGTGGGTCGTCGGCTCCGAACGTCCCACCACGTAAGCAGCAGCACACACGCCGATCAGGAAGAGGCCGAAGATGAAGTACACCGTCGGGGTTGCCATGAACCCCTTGGACCAGTTAGCCGGTATCGCCAAAACTGCCGAGGAATGCGGCTTCTCGTCGATCGCTCTCCCCGATTCACTGTTCTTCATGGAAACACAGGCGGCGGATTACCCGTACACCCCGGACGGGTCTCGGATGTGGAATGCCGAGACCCCCTGGGTCGATCCGCTCATCGCCGCGGCTGCAATGGGCGCGGTGACCGAGAAGATCGAGTTCTACACCCAGGTGCTCAAGCTGGGTAGCCGCAATCCCGTCCTGCTCGCGCGGCAGGTCGGTTCGGTGGCGGCATTGACGAACAACCGTTTCGGCTTCGGCGTCGGAATCGGTTGGGCTCCGGAAGAGTTCGAGTGGTGCGGCGCTCCGTACAAGCGTCGGGGCGCACGTGTGGACGAGATGATCGACGTCCTCAAACTGATCCTCGGCGGCGGCATGGTCGAGTATCACGGTGAGTTCTTCGATTTCGATCGCCTGCAGATGAGCCCGGCCCCCACCAAGCCGGTTCCGTTCTACGTCGGCGGCCACACCGAGGTCGCACTCAAGCGTGCTGCGCGAGTCGGCGACGGTTGGACCTCGGCGATGATCAAGTTCGACGACCTGGTGGGTGTGATCGCACGACTACGCGAACTGCGCGCCGAGTACGGCCGCGAGAACGAGCCGTTCGAAATCCAGACGGTGTGCATCGACCGTTTCGGCAAGGACGGTTACGCAGAGCTCGAAGATGCCGGCGTCACGGACATCATTACCGTGCCTTGGGTTTTCGACGGAATCGGATTCGATGCCCCACTGGAGGCAAAGCAGGATTCGATGCGCAAATTCGCCGAGCAGTACATCAACTGAGGAGCCGCGATGACCGACGAACACCCCGCCCGCGTCGCGGGTAACGCTTCGCGCGCCGCAGCGAGTGGCAAGAACAAGGAAGCCTGGCTGGACCTCTTCGCCGAGGACGGTTGGGTGGAAGATCCGGTCGGGCCTTCGGGCTTCGATCCCGAAGGCAAAGGCCATCACGGGCGCGAAGCGATCTCCAAGTTCTACGACATGACGATCGCGAACGCGGACAAGCTCGAATTTCTGATCGACGATTCCCTGGTGTGCGGCAACGAGAACGTCAACATCGGCAAGATCCGAACCACCATCGGCGGCTCGATCATCGACGCCGAGGGCGTGTTCGTCTACCGGGTGAACGACGACGGCAAGATCGCGTCGCTTCGAGCATTCTGGGAAGTGGACCGTGCAATGAAGACGGCACGCAAAGCCTGAGAACCCACAGTACGAGCGCGGCCCCGGTCATCGACCGGGGCCGCGCTCGTCGTATTCGAATCAGCCCGTCGTACTTGCACCGAGAAGCTCGAAATGGTTTCCTGGTTCCCAACGTCGCGTGTCGATGACGGACTGCGTCAGGCATGGAGGCGTCGTACCGCAAGGGGTCACTCATGACCATTTCGTTCAATCACACCATCATCGCCGCAAAAGACCGACAAGAGTCTGCGTGGTTCTTCACTCACATGTTCGGCCTTCCAGGCCCGGTCGAAGCCGGCTACTTTCTCGGCGTTGAACTCGAGCACGGCGTGACGTTGGACTTCGCACAGGTGGAAGAAGGCGCCGAGGTTGCGTCTCAGCACTATGCTTTCCTCGTCTCCGAGGATGACTTCGACGGCATCTACCAGCGGATACAGGCGCTGAAACTGGATCACTGGGCCGATCCGCGCCAGTCGAGTACCGGCTTCAACACCAACGACGGTGGGCGTGGGGTCTACTTCCTCGACCCGTCGGGACATTTCCTGGAAGCCATCACCAAACCGTACGGCGGCTGAATTGGAGATCGAACTACAAACGGCGGCGCCTACGGGAGATGAGGGATCCCGCAGACGCCGCCGCAGTTCCAGGTTGCCAACAAGTGGCTTCCCGGAACGTCTACTGTAGTTCTGCGTGTTCGAGAGCGCAGAGGCAACTCCCGAAAACCTACACAGAACCTACTCGCCGGTTACCAGGTCAGTATATGTCCGGATCAGTGTTTGACCGGGCAGCCCGATGTCTTGTAATCAACCTGAAACTCTTTGATGCCGTTGAGCCAGCCCGAGCGAAGGCGTCGGGGATCCCCGAGCCTGGTGATGTCGGGTAGGTGATCGGCGATCGCATTGAAGATCAGATCGATTTCCAGACGGGCCAAGTTGGCGCCGATGCAGTAGTGCGCACCGGTGCCGCCGAATCCGAGGTGCGGATTGGGGTCACGCATGATGTCGAACTTCGTCGGGTTCTCGAAGACGTCCTCGTCGAAGTTGGCCGACGCGTACATCATCACGACGCGATCGCCCTTCTTGATCTTCTGTCCGCCGAGTTCGGTGTCTTCGAGCGCGGTGCGCTGGAAGGAAGTCACCGGGGTCGCCCAACGAACGATCTCGTCGGCCGCCGTCTTTGGGCGTTCCTTCTTGTACAGCTCCCACTGGTCGGGATTGTCGAGGAAGGCAACCATGCCGTGTGTGATGGCATTGCGAGTGGTCTCGTTACCCGCGACCGCAAGCAGGATCACGAAGAAGCCGAATTCCTCTGGGGAGAGCTCATTTCCGTCGATGTCAGCTTCGATGAGCTTGGTGACGATGTCATCGGCGGGACACTTCTTGCGCTGATCCGCCATCTGGTACGCGTATCCCAGAATCTCCATCGACGCTGCCTGCGGGTCGATGTCGAACTCGGGATCGTCGTACGACGTCATCTGGTTGGACCAGTCGAAGAGCTTCATTCGATCTTCCTGCGGCACACCGAGAAGCTCGGCGATTGCCTGCAGCGGAAGTTCGGACGCGACCTGAACCACGAAGTCACCGGCACCGCCGGCAGCCGCGGTCGTGACGATCTTTTCGGCACGCTCGGTCAGTTCCTCGCGCAGGCTGTTGATGGCGCGCGGGGTGAATCCACGAGATACCAGCTTGCGCAGCTTGGTGTGCTCCGGAGCGTCCTTGTTGATGAGAATGAATCGCTGCATCTCGACGTTCTCACGCGGGATGTCGTCGGCGAAGCGAGGAATCGCAGTGTTCTCGTGGGTCGAGAAGATGTCGCTTCGCTGCGAAACTTCCTTGACCTCTTCATGACGGGTGACCACCCAGAAGCCCTCGTCCTGGAATCCACCGATTTCCGGGGGCTGCGGATTCCACCACACGGGGGCCGTCTTCCGGAGTTCGGCGAACTCCTCGAACGGCATGCGTTCCGCGTAGATGTCGGGGTCCGTGAAGTCGATTCCCTCGGGGAATGCGGGCTGTGCCACTGATGTCTCCTGCCCTAAGCCTTTTCATCACAGGGGTGATGGGGATCCGTGATGTGTAACACGTTCTACTCTCATTGAAACACAAGCCTGCTTACTAGGAAAGGAAACGTCGGCAGGTCTTGCTTCCCGCAGAGAACCTGTTCTACTTTTTCATTACAAGGAAAGGAGCCCGCTGTGGGCACACCAGTAATCGTCGAGGCTGTCCGTACACCGATCGGCAAGCGCGGAGGTTGGCTCGCCGGTCTGCACGCCGCCGAGATCCTCGGAGCTGCACAAAAGGGAGTTCTCGACCGGTCGGGAATCGACCCGTTGCTGATCGAGCAGGTGATCGGCGGCTGCGTCACCCAGGCCGGCGCTCAGTCCAACAACATCACGCGCACGGCCTGGCTGCACGCCGGACTTCCGTGGCAGACCGGCGCAACCACCGTGGACTGCCAGTGCGGTTCGGCCCAGCAGGCGAACCATCTGATCGCCGGTCTGATCGCCACCGGCGCCATCGACGCCGGTATCGCCTGCGGCATCGAAGCCATGAGCCAGGTTCCCCTCGGCGCCAACGTCGGCGATCAGGCCGGGCCGCGCCGACCCGCGACGTGGGACATCGACATGCCCAACCAATTCGAAGCTGCAGAACGCATCGCGCGTCGACGCGGACTGACCCGCGACGACGTCGAAGCCCTCGGCGTCCGCTCGCAGGCGCTGGCCAAGCAGGCTTGGGAGGAAGGACGTTTCGACCGCGAGGTTCTCGAACTCTCGGCACCCCAGGTCGACAAGGAAGGAAACCTCACGGGCGAGACCAAGGTCGTCAATCGCGATCAGGGCCTGCGCGATACGACGGCGGAGTCCCTTGCCCGACTGAAGCCCGTCCTCGAAGGCGGGATTCACACGGCCGGAACGTCTTCCCAGATCTCCGACGGCGCGGCCGCAGTCCTGCTCATGGACGAGGACAAGGCTCGCGCGCTCGGATTGAAGCCGCGAGCCCGCATCATCGCCCAGGCACTGGTCGGCTCGGAACCGGAATTCCACCTCGACGGACCGGTGCAGGCAACCAGCCGTGTCCTGGAGAAGAGCGGAATGAAGATCGGCGATCTCGATCTGTTCGAGATCAACGAAGCATTCGCATCCGTCGCACTGTCCTGGGCTCAGGTTCACGAACCTGACTTCGACAACGTCAATGTCAACGGCGGCGCGCTCGCTCTCGGCCATCCGGTCGGCAGCACGGGATCTCGCCTGATCACCACCGCACTGCACGAACTCGAGCGTCGCAACGGCTCGACGGCTCTGATCACGATGTGCGCCGGCGGCGCACTGGCCACCGGAACCATCATCGAGCGTATCTGAGATGACTACTCCCCCAGCCAAACCCAAGGGACTCGACGCTCCGGCGACGGTCAAGATCATCAAGTGGATGTCGAAGGCGAACGTCGCGATGTATCGCGCCACCGACGGGCGGCTGGGTAGCAAGTGGCGGGTCGGCAGCGCGTTCCCTCGCGGGCTGCCGATCTGCCTGCTGACCACCACCGGTCGCAAATCCGGCGAGGAGCGGATCAGTCCGTTGCTGTTCCTCGAGGACGGCGAGAACGTGATTCTGGTGGCGTCGCAAGGTGGTCTTCCGAAGAACCCGATGTGGTACCTCAACATCAAGGCAGACCCGGTGGTGACGGTGCAGATCAAGTCTCGGATCCGCTCGATGAAAGCCCGCGTCGCGGCCGAGGACGAGCGTGCTCGGCTGTGGCCGAAATTGACGGCGATGTATCCGGATTTCGACAACTATCAGGCCTGGACCGACCGGGTCATTCCCGTCATCGTGTGCGAGTCACTGAAGAGTTAAACGAACTGTTTACAACAAAACGTTTACATCGACCCGGGTTCGTGCCACCCTGGGTTCATGACCGATGACCAGTTCAGACCGATCGATTCCGGCCGCGAACGCGCACATCGCGAGTACGCCGGACTCTTTCGAATCAGCGAGCGCCACGGCGCGACCCCAAGCCAGCGCGCGCGGCAATCTCATCCGGAGATGCTCGAGCCCTACGGCGCGGTGCGCGTCGTGGCTCGTCTTGCGGGCGGAACCGACATACCTGAGCCGAACGAACCCGAGGTCGACGATGCCGACGTCATGGCTGCGTTGACTCTGATCCCCAAGGCCCGAGCCGAAATGGAACAGCTGGAAGCACTGTTCCTCGGGATTGCCCGCGAACGGGGCATGACCTGGCAGGACATCGCTTTCGGGCTGGGACTCGGAAGCACTCAAGCCGCCCGCCAGCGCTACGAACGGCTCGTTCGCCGCACCGGAGGCTGAACGCGTGCCATAACCGGCGAGTTGGAGCACTATTGACTCGTACGGTCCGCACGGCGTTTCGACAGAGCCTCGAACACAGCAAGGAGTCGCATATATGACGACGCATATTCAAGATCAAATCCTGGACCGACGCGAGATCACCTCAGCCCTCGTGCGTGCGCTGGAGCGTCGCCACGAGGTGCTGGACGCAGTGGTCGACAGCAAGGACCACCAGGAGGCACTGACCACCGTCGCGGAACTCCTCGGCACGTCGGAAGCAAATGCCGAAGCAGTTCTGAGCCTCAAGTTCAGCGCACTGACCAAGGCAGCGCGCGATCGCATCCAGGGCGAGCTGGAGAATCTCGACGCCACTCTCGAATGGACGACGCTCGATCGTCCCGCGAGCAGCGGGCAGAACTTCACCCTGCGTCCGTTCAGCGACAGCGCAGAAGACAAGGCACTGTTCACGATTCGCTCGGCCGAGCAGCTCGGCGAAGACGGCAAGCCGTGGAGCGAGGATCGGATCGAAGCCGAGCGCGTCGGCGGTCTCGGTCGGATCGACGACGAGAGCGCTGCCTGGTTCGTCGCCGAGGACGTCTCCGGTGACGGCCCGAAGAGCGTCGGCCTGGTATTCGGCGAACTCGACGGCCAAGAGGTGAACGTGGCGATCTGGATCGCGCCGGAATCTCGCAAGAAGGGCTACGGCACCGCCTGCGTGAAGCATTCGCGGCGCGAACTCGCAGCTGAGTTCCCCGGCACCGTCTTGGTGGTTCGGGCGCCCGCGTAGGCGGCACGCCGCCTGTGAGTGGTTGAGGAGTTCCTGCACTCCTTAACCACTCACAGGGCCGGAGGCCCTACGCCCCGTACACCGGCGTCGGAATCTCCGCCTTCTCCAACAGCGTTGCCACGACGGGCCCGATCTCCTTCGGGTCCCAGCGATCTCCCTTGTCCTCGCTCGGGCCGTGACGCCAGCCCTCCGCGACGGTGATCTTTCCGCCCTCTACCTCGAACACCCGGCCCGTGACGTCCTTGGACTCGGCGCTACCGAGCCAGACGACCAGCGGCGAGATGTTCTCGGGAGCCATGGCGTCGAAGCCCTCTTCCGGAGCTGCCATCGCTTCTGCCATCGCCCCGCCCGCGCCGACAGTCATGCGTGTGCGCGCAGCAGGCGCGATCGCGTTGACACTGACTCCGTAATTCTTGAGCTCGGCGGCGGCCTGGATGGTCATCTCGGCGATGCCGGCCTTGGCCGCGGCGTAGTTGCCCTGGCCGATCGAACCCTGCAGTCCTGCACCCGAACTGGTGTTGATGATGCGTGCGTCGACGGTCTTGCCTGCCTTGGCCTCGGCGCGCCAGTAGGCAGCTGCGTGACGGAGCGGCGCGAAGTGCCCCTTGAGGTGCACGCGGATCACCGCGTCCCACTCGCCCTCGCTCATACCGACCAGCATGCGGTCCCGCAGGAAGCCTGCGTTGTTCACGAGTACGTCCAGGCCACCGAAGGTGTCGATCGCGGTCTTGATCAGATTCTCGGCGCCCGCCCAGTCGGCGACGTCGTCTCCGTTGACCACTGCTTGGCCACCGGCGGCGATGATCTCCGCGACAACCTGCTCGGCCGGACTCTCACCGGTCGCGGAACCGTCGGCACCCGCACCGATGTCGTTGACGACAACCTTGGCGCCCTCGGCAGCAAATGCCAATGCATGCGCACGTCCGATACCGCGGCCAGCCCCGGTGATGATGACTACGCGTCCGTCGACCAATCCACTCATATTTATCTCCTAATGCACTCTGCTCGGGCTTGTCGGCTCCGCTTGTGTGCTAACTTACCAAGCAATCGCTTGGTTTGGTACACAGACGTAAGGAATCCCGATATGGGCATCAGCACCTCCTCCGACGGAACCGGCATCACCACGGTCACCATCGACTACGCGCCGGTCAATGCAATCCCGTCCAAGGGATGGTTCGAGCTTGCCGACGCCATCCTCGACGCGGGCAAGGATCTCAACACTCACGTGGTGATCCTGCGAGCCGAGGGACGCGGATTCAACGCCGGCGTCGACATCAAGGAGATGCAGGCCACCGAGGGATTCGACGCGCTGGTCGCCGCCAACCGCGGTTGCGCCGCGGCCTTCGCGGCCGTCTACGACTGTGCTGTACCCGTCGTCGTGGCCGTCAACGGATTCTGTGTCGGCGGCGGCATCGGACTCGTCGGCAACGCGGACGTGATCGTCGCTTCCGACGACGCGATCTTCTCCCTCCCCGAGGTCGACCGCGGCGCACTCGGCGCTGCCACACACCTCTCGAGGCTGGTGCCACAGCACATGATGCGCACGCTCTACTACACCGCACAGAGCGTCGACGCACACACACTCAAGCAGTTCGGCAGCGTCTACGACGTGGTCCCGCGCGAGAAGCTCGACGAGTGCGCTCGCGAGATCGCCGCGAAGATCGCCGCCAAGGACACCCGCATCATCCGGTGCGCCAAGGAAGCCATCAACGGCATCGACCCGGTGGACGTCAAGGGCAGCTACCGCCTCGAGCAGGGCTACACCTTCGAACTCAACCTCCTCGGCGTGTCCGACGAACACCGCGACGAGTTCGTCGCCACCGGCAAGCCGCGCGAGAACGCAACCCAGAAGGAAGGCTGAGACAAACATGGCTAGCAAGCGTGACAAGACGAAGTCGCTCGACGAGGTAGTCGGCGAACTCCGCAGCGGAATGACGATCGGCTTGGGCGGCTGGGGATCTCGCCGCAAGCCGATGGCCTTCGTGCGTGCGATTCTGCGTTCGGACGTCAAAGACCTGACCGTGGTCACCTACGGCGGACCGGATCTCGGACTGCTGTGCTCGGCCGGCAAGGTCAAGAAGGCATACTACGGTTTCGTGTCCCTCGACTCCGCGCCGTTCTACGACCCGTGGTTTGCCAAGGCACGCACCGCCGGTGAGATCGAAGTCCGCGAGATGGACGAGGGCATGGTCAAGTGTGGCCTCGAAGCAGCTGCCGCTCGCCTTCCCTTCCTCCCGATCCGCGCCGGCCTGGGTTCGGATGTCCGCAACTTCTGGGGCGACGAACTCAAGACCGTCACCTCCCCGTACCCCGAGGCCGACGGCCGCTCCGAGACCTTGATCGCGATGCCTGCGCTCAACCTCGATGCGTCGTTCGTTCATCTCAATCTCGGTGACAAGCACGGCAATGCCGCGTACAACGGCGTCGACCCGTACTTCGACGACCTGTACTGCATGGCCGCCGAAAAGCGATACGTCTCCGTCGAACGCATTGTCGAGACCGAGGAACTGGTCAAATCCGTTCCACTGCAGAACCTTCTGCTCAACCGCATGATGGTTGACGCCGTCGTCGAGGCACCCAATGGTGCGCACTTCACGTTGGCCGGCGAAAGCTACGGCCGCGACGAGAAGTTCCAGCGTCACTACGCCGAGTCCGCCAAGACCCCCGAGTCGTGGCAGGCGTTCGTCGACACCTTCCTCTCCGGCAGCGAAGAGGACTACCAAGCCGCAGTAAAGAAGTTTGCCGATTCATCAAAGGCAGGGGAGCAGGCAAAATGAGCGAATCCACCGTCACCCGCGCAGAGTACGTTGTTCTCGCTTGCGCTGAAATCTTCTCCGGTGCAGGCGAAATCATGGCCAGCCCGATGTCGACGTCGTCCACCATCGGCGCTCGCCTGGCTCGACTCACCACCGAACCCGACCTGCTGATCACCGATGGTGAAGCCCTCATTCTCGAGGACACTCCGGCCGTCGGAACAAAGGGCCCCGTCGAAGGATGGATGCCTTTCCGCAAGGTGTTCGACGTCGTCGCTTCCGGCCGCCGTCACGTAGTCATGGGCGCCAATCAGCTCGATCGCCACGGCAACCAGAACCTCTCCGCCTTCGGCCCGCTTCAGCAGCCGACGCGTCAGATGTTCGGTGTGCGCGGCGCCCCGGGTAACACCATCAACCACGCGACGAGCTACTTCGTCCCCAAGCACTCCAAGCGAGTGTTCGTCGACAAGGTCGACGTGGTGTGCGGTGTCGGCTACGACCAGATCGATCCCGAGAATCCGGCTTACAAGTACCTGAACATCCCCCGCGTCGTCACCAACCTCGGTGTCTTCGACTTCGGCGGACCAGGAAACACCTTCCGCGCGTTGAGCCTTCACCCCGGCGTCACCGCCGAAGAGGTAGCCGAGAACACCTCGTTCGAGGTTGCCGGACTCGCCGAGGCCGGTATCACCCGTGACCCCACCGTCGAAGAACTTCACCTCATCCGCGAAACCCTCGATCCGCGCAACCTCCGGGACCGTGAGGTCTCGGCATGACCCCCACCCTGAAGACCGCGCTGACCGAACTGGTCGGTGTCGAGTACCCGATCGTGCAGACGGGTATGGGCTGGGTTTCCGGTCCCGCTCTCACGTCGGCAACGGCTAACGCCGGTGGTCTCGGCATCCTGGCTTCGGCCACGATGACGTACGACGAGCTCGAGCACGCGATCAAGAAGACGAAGCAGCTCACGGACAAGCCGTTCGGCGTCAACATGCGTGCCGACGCCACTGACGCCCCGCAACGCGCGGATCTGCTGATCCGTGAAGGCGTCAAGGTCGCGTCGTTTGCGTTGGCTCCCAAGAAGGAACTGATCGCCAAGCTCAAGGACCACGGCATCGTCGTCGTGCCCTCGATCGGTGCCGCGAAGCACGCGGTCAAGGTTGCATCCTGGGGCGCGGACGCCGTCATCGTCCAGGGCGGCGAAGGTGGTGGCCATACCGGCGGTGTGGCCACGACATTGCTTCTCCCCTCGGTTCTCGACGCGGTCGATATTCCGGTCATCGCCGGTGGCGGATTCTTCGACGGCCGCGGGCTGGCTGCCGCACTGGCGTACGGCGCTGCCGGTGTCGCGATGGGAACGCGATTCCTTCTCACCAGCGACTCTTCGGTGCCCGATTCCGTCAAACAGGAGTATCTCAAGCGCGGACTGACGGATACGACTGTCTCCCGCAAGGTCGACGGCATGCCTCATCGTGTGCTCAACACCGACCTGGTCAACAGCCTCGAAGGTTCCAGCTATGCAACCGGTTTGATCGCCGCGGCCAAGAATGCCACGAAGTTCAAGGCCATGACGGGCATGAAGTGGTCGACCCTCGCCAAGGACGGTCTCGCGATGAAGCGGTCGGGTGACCGCACGCTGATGCAGATCATCATGGCAGCCAACACCCCGATGTTGCTCAAGGCCGGACTGGTCGAGGGCAACACGGAAGCCGGTGTTCTTGCTTCGGGTCAGGTTGTCGGCATGATCAACGATCTGCCCAGCTGCAAGGAACTGATCGAAAGCATCATGGAAGGTGCCGCGGGGCGTATCGACGCGCTTGCGGCTCTTCGCTGACACAGCTCTATCCGAGTGCGTCTCCCCCACTGCGCTTTACGCGTAGTGGGGGGAGGCGCACTATTTGCGTTTGTCGGACTATCCCGTCTTCTCCTGCTCGAACCCGTCGATCATTCCGAAATACTGCGAGATCGCTGCTGCCGCCATCTGTACGGGAGCGGCGTTCCTCTTGTCTATCGTGCCGCGAATCAAGGGCCCACAAATCGAGAGACCTACTGGCATGTGGTCGAGCACCCCGATTCGCGCGCCGATACAGCCCATCCCGGAATTGCAGATTCCGAACGCAACTGCGTGTTGGCGAACGCCATTGGCATTGTGCGACGATGCCACCGATCTGTTGCCGGCGCTCAACAGTGACTTCCCGATGGTCGACGCTTGCGCTGGGATACGTGAGCCGACGCGAGTCTGAAGGTCGGGGACCATCAGGCTCCCGATCTTCTGGATATAGCGCACATGGTTTCCTTCCAACACCCCGAGGTGCACGGCGTGTCCAGTCACGAAATGTAATTGCTGAAGTAGGGGCGTAACCACTCGATCCACTTTGTTTCGATACAGCGAGAGCGCGCCCAGATCTCCTAGCTTGTCGCCTATCTCGTACTCGAGTCCTTCGCGGCGTAGCCAGTTCATCCTCACGAGTTTCAGTAGCATCCGGTGCACGGACGATCGCGGAATCCCGGTTCGGCGCGCCACCTCCCCCAATGTCAGCCGAGGCGCGTCACGAAAGCAGTCCACCACCACCGACAGTCTGTCGAGAGTTGACATGGGGATGGACTCTTCGGTGATCGGTCCGACCAACATCGATGTCTCCGTTCCGGTGGCCCGCCGCTTCGGCAGCCAACATTCGTTCCGCCCATCTGAGCTTCCGTGGACACACGACGCCAGTACGTTTCCCACGCAGCGGGAGATGCATCTGCATGGGCTCTCACCAGCACCTATACCGATGATCGGTCATGTTCGTTGAGCCCGAATCCATCCCTCGTCACAGTGATGACCGGAGCCCATCAGATCATGCGGCGCCGAGCAGAACGCTTCAAAATCAGGAGGACACATGAATGCTTCATCCCCGTCGACAGGCGTGATCATCACCGGCGGCGCATCCGGAATCGGATTGGCCTCCGCCCGCGCGCTCGCGGCGATCCGACGACCAGTCGCTCTCTGGGATATCGACGAGGCAAAAGCGGTCGATCAGGCAGCAGTGATCTCCTCCGAATTCGGCATCGACGCCATCGGAGTGGGAATCGATCTCACGAGAGCGGACGACTACGCGGCCGCATTGGCCACAACCCGTTCCTCACTTCCCTCCATCGGCGGACTTGTTCACTCCGCCGGGGTCGTCGATATCGGATCCCTCGAAGGAGTGACGCTCGACGTGTGGGAGACGGGTATCAACACCCATCTACGTCCGCTCATCCTGTTGGTTCAACAGTTGATGCCTGATTTCACGGCCAATCCCGGTTCGGCAATAGTCGGAATCGCTTCGATCAACGCAACTTTGGGCAATGCAATCAACCCTGTCTACTCCGCTGCAAAGGGTGGGATGTTGTCGATGGTCCGATCGCTGGCGGACCGACTGGGCCCGGACGGCATTCGGATCAACTGCGTCTCTCCCGGACAGATTCTGACCCCTCTGCTTCAGCCGACCGTAGACGCATTGGGTGACGGGGCATTCGAACGACGCATCCTCCTCGGCAGGCTCGGTCGCCCGGAGGAAATCGCACACGCTGTCCGCTTCCTGCTGTCCGACGAAGCAAGTTACATCACCGCAACGGAATTGGTTGTCGACGGCGGCAACATCTCGTCGCAACGTATGTGACTTGCCCAGAGATTTACACCCCTTCGACTGTCGTACAACGTCGCTCGGTCCAGCCCACCGGGTGCACTCACGAAAGGAAGAACATGACAATTGCGGATGTCAATGAATCGGAAGAGGTTCGCATCATCGACCAGGGAGAACCTCCCACTCGATTTGCCCGCGGATGGCACTGCCTCGGCCTCGCCAAGGACTACAGCGACGGGAACCCGCATCCCGTCAAAGCTTTCGGTACCAAACTGGTCGTCTTCTCCGACTCGCATGGCGAACTGAGGATCCTCGACGCGTACTGCCGTCACATGGGCGGCGACCTGAGTCAGGGCACGGTCAAGGGCGATTCGATCGCGTGCCCCTTCCACGACTGGAGGTGGGGAGGCAACGGTAAGTGCACCGCGATTCCCTATGCTCGACGTGTCCCCCCGCTTGCCAAGACCCGCGCTTGGACTGCGCTCGAACAAGACGGGCTGCTCTTCGTCTGGCACGATCCCGAAGGCAATCCGCCTCCTGCCGAAGTCGCCATACCGATCATCAAGTCTGCGGAGCACGAGTGGACCGATTGGGTCTGGAAGTCGATAGTCATCGATACGAACTGCCGAGAAATCGTCGACAACGTCGTTGACATGGCGCACTTCTTCTACGTGCACTTCTCGTTCCCCACCTATTTCAAGAACGTCTTCGAAGGACACGTCGCCATCCAGGAGCAGAGCGGCATCAACCGCGACGACATCGTGACCTGGACCGACCCCGACGTACCGAAGTTGGTATCGAATCTTTCGACAGCGGCCTACCACGGACCGTCGTTCATGATCGACGACTTGCGCTACGTCTACGAGAACTTCACGACCGATTCGGTGCTGATCAACTGCCACTACCCGGTGAGCCCGAACAAATTCGTACTCATGTACGGCATTACCGTCCAGAAGTCCGCAGAGATGCCCGCCGAGTTCGCCGATCAACTTGTCGACGCAATGATCGGGTACATCGGCGTCGGATTCGAACAGGACATCGAGATCTGGAAGAACAAGACCCGTATCGACAATCCACTGCTCTGCACCGAGGACGGCCCGGTCTACCAACTACGCCGTTGGTACGAACAGTTCTACGTGGACGTCGCCGACATCACCCCGGACATGGTCGACCGTTTCGAATTCGAGATGGACACAAGCAAACCCATCGAAGTGTGGAAGCAGGAAGTCGCTGACAACATCGCACGCAGGGCCGCCGCAGGAGTAGGGCAATGACCATGGAACCGCTGGACTGCGAGCGGTGCGGAACATACGTCCTCGTGGAGAAGAACAGCTGGCATCACACGTCGACCCAGTGGCGATCAGATTCGCGCACGGCATGTTTGGAGTACCGCGACGATGCTGAACCGCTGAGAATTCGATCCGGAAGTTGTTCCGCATTGAGAAATTCCATCAATCAGGCAGCTACCGACGGACGCATAACAGTTCCCGAATGACAATCGTCCTCGCGACCTGAAGGCTCACGTCATAGCGGCGGCCAACTGCTGAGACAACGTACCTTTGTTCTCCACCTCGACGGTGTCGCAGCCCTGCCAACGCGCAGTTCTCCGAAGGAGTTCCGCCAACCGCGGCGCAGTGTCGGCGTCCGCGGTGGGTTCGGCCCACGCCGCGCGGACAAGCAGTCGACGGTTCTGACGGTCGTTCTTCAGATCGACTCGGGCGCAGATCTTGTCGTCGATCAAGACCGGAAGCACGTAGTATCCGTGAACTCGCTTGTGCGCCGGAGTGTAGATCTCGATCCGGTAGTGAAAGTCGAAGAGCCGCAACGCTCGATCGCGTGCCCACACTACCGGGTCGAAGGGTGACAACAACGCTTCCGCACGGATGGACCTGGGACGCTTCGCTCGCGGATCGATCCACACCTCCCTTGCCTTGCCTCGACGCTCCCAGCCGTCGACGGACACCCGGCGCACACTGCCGGCATCTTCGAGTTCCTGCAATGCCGTTCGTGCTTCTGCGCTGGGCAGACGAAAGTAGTCGGCGATGTCGTCGAGGGTGCCGAGACCGTGTGCCTTCACACCCCGCAGCACCAGTTCGCGTATCGCCTCCGACCGCTCGACGTGTGCGTCGAGTATCTCGGGTGCAAGCATCTGCTCGGCCAGGCCGTAACGACGCTCGAAACCGGCGCGCCCCGCCGAGACCACCTCGCCCCAACGGAACAGCGTCTCCAGCCCGACCTTCACGTCGGACCACCCCCACCACGGACCGCGCCGTGTGTTCGCCTCGTGTTCGATCTCGCTCGCCGCCATCGGACCGTTGTCGCGCAACTCCTGCCGCAACCAATCGAGGAAGACACTCCGATCGGAAGCCCACCCGTCCTTGTCACTCAACGCTTTGGCGCGAAACTGGTCCATCCGCCAACGGAACAACGGCCACATGTCCACCGGCAAGAACGTTGCTTCGTGGCCCCAGTATTCGAGGTATCCCGAACCGGGGGCGAAGGCAAGCTGATCGAGTCTGGATTTGTCGTATGCGCCCAATCGCGCATAAACGGGTAGGTAGTGACTGCGTTCGAAGACATTGACCGAGTCGATCTGCAGCACCTGCAGCCGGTCCATCACGCCGACCAGATTGCGACGCGTCACCGTCGTGGGATGCGATTTGCCGAATCCCTGAGCGGCAAGGGCTATGCGACGGGCAGCTGCCAGTGACACGACTTCGCTCATAGTGGGCCAGACTACGCACACTCACCGACACGCTTCAGGCGGCCGAAGCCCGACGGCCGAACAGTACTGCCGACATGAACACCTGCAACCTGGCCGCGTTCTCTGCGGCAGCGTCGAACTTCATCATGCGGCCGACATCCGGGACCAGGTTGAGCGCAGCGTGAACTACGAACTTCGCCTCTACTGCCGACAGCTCAGGACGAATCTCGCCGAGCACTCGCGCCCATTCGACCACGTAAAGCTTCTGGCGATTCTTCAGATCGCTTCGATGACTCGGCAGAAGGTTGTTCATCTCGGAGAAGTAGACCGACATCAATTCGTGCTGTGCAAACGACAACTCCACGTACATCGCCGACAGTGACCGGAGCACTTGTTCGTGCGAAGTCGCGGAGTCGAAGACCGCTGCCGTCGCCAAGTCCAAGCGATCTGCAGCTCGATAGAACACGGCGCCGAGAAGCTCTGCCTTGCTGGGAAAGTAGCGGTACATACCGGATGCGTTCAAGCCGGCGGCCGCGGCGATCTCTTCGATGCTGACGTCGTGATACCCGCGAGAGTCGAAGAGGCGCACGGCTTCCTGCAAGAGACGTTCACGTTTGTTCGTGGTCACGGTTCGTGGTAACGAGGACTGCTCCAAGCGGCTAGCGGTGATTGCACCCTCACCTTGATCTATCGCCAGACACGCGTCGAGCAGAACCTTCTCCATCGATCGCTGGGGCAGCAACAGGTTATGGACGGTGATGCTGCCGATGACGCTGAACATCGCTGCCACGACGAGGGTCTCGTCCCTCGCCGTCATCGCGGGTTCGGAACGCGAAAGATACCGGGCTACTCGGCGATTGACCGCACTGGCTTGCGCTCGAACGGATTTCCGATCATCGGCGTCGAGAAACCGGCTCTCCCAACGATAGATTCCGGCCGTACGCCGATTGTGGATCGTCGTTCGTATCACTGCAATCAGATCTTCGCGCAACCGCTGCGCATCGGTTGCCGCAGGCGCAACCGAAACGGCATCGAGGGCACTGGCGAGCGCTCCGGTCAACTCCAGTGCCGCGTGGCGGAACATCGCGTACTTGTTCGGAAAGTGCCGATAGAGCGCCGAACCCGAAATACCGACCGCCGACGCGATGTCGTCGACACTGACAGCAGGATATCCGCGCTCACTGAACGCGATTGCCGCTGCTGCCGCGATCTGCGCCTTGCGGTCCTTCGGTCGCCTCTTGACGGAGTCGGACCTCGGCTGCCGAACAATCCCATTCGACGTCTGCGCGTCGACGAACTGATCGTTCAGGCTCACCGTGTACCCCACTCTCCAGCCCTCACGCACAAAGCACTTCGATCCGCCTGCTCATCAGACGAGAATCAGCATAAGCATGATTCTGAAAACTCGTACACCGATTTCAGCACATCGCGCGTCTAGAGTTTCATACATGCAGGTAACACTGCCTTTGATCAGAACACACCACTCGCCATTCGCCACCTCCCCCGTTGCTTCCACCGAGAATCTTCGTTAACAAAACGTTGCCTGTGGCCACCAGCAGTGGGTAGGGTCACCGCTCGAAGCATCCAGCCCGCATCCACGAAGCAATCCGACTGACAGATTCGGAATATTCGTAAACATACACAGGATGTCGATATGAACAGTTCCGATATCTCCACGTCAATGAAGGAAACTCGGTCAACAGGGCTGACAGTTCGACGAGAATTTCGGTTCACATAATGCTTGCTTGGACACATATATGTGTGAGATGCTTCACAGGCAGTTCGCTCGACCGCCAGCGCTCGAACAGTTCGAACTCCGTGCCGAACACTGTTGATCTGCAAAGGAATTCAATTAGATGACGTACGAGCTGCCAGCCGCGAAGGGCCCGGTGCGAGACGTAGCGTTACAGGGGGGCTATCTGATCGGATTCTCGGTTCAGGCACTCTTCGGCCTGTTCACGGCAATCCTGCGCAGACGACTCTCATTGCACGAGACGGTTACTCAGACCCTGTTCATCGGTCGCGTCAGCACCGGCCCGTCGCTGCTTCTCATGATTCCGATCGGTGTATTCATCGCCGTCTCGGTCGGTGAACTGGCCGGCCGGATCGGAGCCGGTGGATATTCCGGAGCTGTCGTAGCTTTCATCATCGTCGGTCAGGCCGCGGCGCTGGTGTGCGCGTTGATGATGGCCGGTGTCGCAGGATCGGCGATCTGCACGGATTTGGGTTCACGAAAGATCCGGGAAGAGATCGACGCGATGGAAGTGATGGGCATCGACGTGATCGAGCGCCTCGTCGCACCGAGATTGGTTGCGGCAGTGATCGTCTCCCTTGCACTGTGTTCGATGGTCACCTTCGGCGGTGTGATCGCGTGCTACCTGTACCACATCTACGTCCAGCATCTTCCGGCCGGAACGTTCATGGCAACGTTCAGTCAGTACGGGCGATCTTCCGACTTCGTCATGGCTTTGGTGAAGGCTGCGGTCTTCGGCATCGCTTCGACTTTGGTCGCCACCTTCAAAGGTCTACATGCAAAAGGTGGCCCACGCGGCGTTGCCGACGCAGTCAACGAAGCCGTGGTCATCGCGTTCGCGCTCGTCTTCATCGTGAACACAGTGTTGTCCGCGCTCTACACCGTAATCGTCCCGGCAGTCGGTGAATTCTGATGTCGCTCGTCGATCTCCGTGTTCGAGCACGTCAAGCGAGCAGACCCCTGCGAACCGCGGGCGACGGCCTCGTCTCCCTCGGTCAGCACGTCACTTTCTACGTCCGCACTATCGCATCGATCCCCTTTGCGCTCACCAAGTACCGCAAGCATGTACTCGGTCAGATCAGCGAGGTCAGCTTCGGCACGAATTCCTTGTTGTCCGGCGGCGGCACCATCGGGATCGTCTTCGCGATGTCGCTGGCCGCGGCGATGATGTTGGGCGTCGAGACCCACCGGGGCCTCGAGCTTGTCGGGATGACCTCGCTCTCCGGCATGCTGTCCGCGGTTGCCAACACCCGTGAACTGGCCCCTGTTGTCGTCGCGATCGCGTTGGCCGCCAAGGTCGGAACGGGTTTCACCGCCCAGATCGGGGCCATGCGTATCTCCGACGAAATCGACGCGCTGGACTCGATGGCGATCCGATCGATCCCCTTCCTCGCGGGTACCCGGGTGATCGCTGCCATGATCTGTGTCATCCCGATCTACATGATCGGACTCCTGGCCAGTTACCTCTCGACCCGACTGGTCGTCGTGTTCTTCAACGGCGCATCGGCCGGTACTTACGACTACTTCTTCCATCTGGCGATCTCTCCGCAGGATCTCCTGTACTCGGGTCTCAAGGCCGTGGTGTTCGCCGCTGTTGTCGCGCTGGTTCACTGCGCGTACGGCTACTATGCCTCCGGTGGTCCGGCCGGCGTCGGGCAAGCGGCCGGGCGCGCGCTCCGGACTGCGATCCTCGCGATCGGAATCCTCGACGTACTGATGACTTTCGCGCTGTGGGGCCTCGTGCCCCAGATCCCGGGAATGGGGGTCTGAGCCGTGGACAGACTCACTACACGCACGAAGATCGTGTACGCCCTTCGCGGCGCGATCGCCATAGTCGTAGCCGTCGCCGCCGCCGTGACAATGGTTCTACGCGGTTCGGGAAATCTCGAGCAGAGCACCGACATCTTCGTCGCTGTTCCAGCCACAGCCGGTCTCATCAGCGGTGAAGCTCCGGTTCGGTACCACGGCGTCAACGTCGGCCGAATCGGCGAAATCGAATCAGGGACCGCCGAATCCGTTGTGCAGTTGCAGATTCAGACCGATGACGCGTCGAAGATTCCCGCTGACGTGGTGGCTCGCGTTGTTCCACGCACGTTCTTCGGCGACATCTACATGCAGCTCGTGGACAGTCCGAATGAGCAGGGCCAGACGACTCTGGCGGACGGAGACGAGATCCACATGGACGACGGTCCCGAAGCCGTTGCGCTCTACGACGTGTACACCAAGTTGGTGGGCGTCCTCACTGCGATGCAGCCCGAGAAGTTGCAGACAGCCCTGACTGCGCTGGGCCAGGCGCTCGACGGAAACGGAGCCGAGATCGGTACCACGATAGACAATCTCAGTGCCGCGTCCGGCGTACTGACACCCGCCGCACACCAATTCCTCGAATCGACACCCGAATTCAAGTCGGTCGTCGACGCGTTGGACCGTGCGACCCCCGACATTCTCGATACCTTGGCAGCCGCCACAACCGTCTCGAACGACATGGTCGCCAACAGAGCGAATCTCGAGTCCTCGATCGGCGCGGCCGCAGTCTTCGCCGCTACCGTCGACGATTTTGTCGGGGCGAACAACCGAAACATCATCACTGTGATCGATTCCGCCGGAAAGATACTCGCAACCACCGCGGCCAATCCCGGAGGACTGCGTTCCACCCTCGCCAATGCCAGTACGTTCGGCGCCGCGGGCGCTCGAGTCTTCGCCACCGGAAAGTTCGACATCACAGCAGTTGCCACGTTCGCCGAACCGCTCCCATACACGGGTGATGATTGCCCGCAGTACGGTGACTCGCGCGGAGCACAGTGTTCGGGCTCCAACCTGACGCCTGAACAACCCGTCAGTGCCCCGGTCGTGGGCGGCGTAGCCGAAGCGGCCCCCCTGCGGTACCTCGAAGATCAACTACTGGGCGGATCGCCGGAACCCTCGGATACCCCCAACCCGGCAACAACACTGATGTTGGGGCCGATGGTCAGAGGTAACGAGGTGACCGTCCCGTGAAGGTCCGTCCTGGCCAGGTAATTCGGTTGTCACTCTTCTGTCTCACCGGCGTCGCCTGCGCGTCGTTCGTGGCGAACACGTTGTCGGTCCCGGTTCGCGGAAGCACCGATTCGTACTCGTTCGAGTTCACCGACGTCGAAGGACTCAACCCGGGCAACCCGGTCACCATGTCGGGTGTGCGTATCGGCCGCGTGGACTCGGTTGCGTTCGCCGACAACGGAGGCGGGACGAGCAAGGCGATCGTCGACGTTGAAATCGAGTCGCGATATTCCCTCGAGTCGGATGTCCGTGCCGCCGTGCGCTACGGCGACATGCTCGGTGCTCGATATCTGGCACTGACGCAAGACGACAGCGCAACAACGGTATCCGCACGACAGCTCGAACCAGGTGACACGATACCGCTGGCGCAGACAACACCGCCGATCAACTTGACGGCCCTGATGAACGGGTTCAAACCGTTGTTCGCCGCGCTGCAGCCCGAGCAGGTCAACACGCTCACGCGAAGTTTTGTCGAAACCTTCAATGGCCAGGGCAAGGCAATGACCACCCTGCTCGACCAGATCGCGACCATGAGTTCCGGCCTGGTCGACCGTCAGGACGTCTTCGCGCAACTACTCACGAACATGAACACTCTTCTCACCTCCGTCGACGAGCGTCAACCCGAATTGGTCGGTCTGTTGGACGGTTTGAACGATCTGAGTACTTCCGTCGTCGGGCAGAACGATCAACTGGTCTCGCTCTTGGATCAGGGAAACCGCACTGTCTCGTCGTTGGCTCAGATCATGGCCGGGTCGAACGGCGCATTCGGTCAGACCGTGCAACAACTCGAAAGTGTCACCGGGAGTTGGATTGCGAGCACCGACGAGTTCAACAGACTTCTCGTCAACCTTCCCCAGTTCGCCGACGCCGCCAACCGGATCGGAAGTTACGGAAGTTTCATCAGCCTGTATCTGTGCAATTTCACTCTGAAGGCAGGCGACATGGAAGCCAACATCTTCGGTCCGACACACTCGCCGGTGTGCTCATGATGTTCCTGGTCAAGCTGATCGACGTGTTCGTCGGCATCATGCTCTTCCTGTTCAAAGGGGATCGCCGTCGCAGCGGTAGCGGCACCGCTCTCGCCCTGGGCAGTCTCGGAATCTTCGTTCTGGTGGTGGGACTCGGCGCCGCCTTGGGCATTCCGAAGCTCTGGTACAACGTACGCACGTCGGCATACACAGCCGAGTTGGCCAATGCCAGCGGGCTTTCCGACACCGATCCGGTTTACGTGGCCGGGGTTCCCGCGGGCCGAGTGGATTCGATCGACCTTGCCGGCGACCACGTCGTCGTCAACTTCCGCTTGGACAAGGACCAGCCTTTGGGAAACCAGAGCACGGCGACGGTCAGGCTCAAGACGGTCCTCGGCAAGCGCTACCTGGAGATCGTGCCGGCCGGAGTGGTCGACGACTCCGAGGCGCGGGTCATCCCGCTCTCCCGCACAACCGTGCCGTACAGCCTCGACGACGTCAGCAGTGATGCCACCACTGCGGCAACAGGCGTCGACCTACAGGCGATGGAGTCCATGATGAACACCCTTTCGCAGGTGATTCCCACTGATTCCGATCAGGTGGGCCGGGCTCTGGCCGGAATCAGCGGCGCCTCGGCGGCTTTCGCGCAGAACAGTGAACAGATCGACCAGATTCTCATCATGTCTCGTGAGCTGTCGGACATGGCTGCGGCACAAACCGATTCGATCGTCGGTACTGCGGCCAATGCTCAGACGATCGTTCGAACTCTTGCGATGCGCAAGGACGCACTGACTCAGCTGGTCGACAACCTGACAATCATCATCTCGAAGCTCTCCACCACTTTCGTCGATCGTCAGGACGAGTTCGGAGCCATGACCGACAACCTCGTCGCGGTCACCACCACGCTGAAGAACAACGCAGATCAGATCGACCTGCTGTTGACTCGTCTTCCTTCCGCGCTGCGTTCGGTCACCGATTCAACCGGCACCGGCAATTGGACCGACGTCAACGCGCCGGCGGCCGTGATCCCGGACAATCTGCTCTGCGCGCTCGGCATCATGGAGGGCTGCAAGTGAATACACGAAAAGCCGTCACGGCCATGCTGGTAGTGACCTTGGCGATCGCCCTGCCCGGTTGGTACATATTCGGACGAACAGATCAGTCCAAGACCGTCTACGCCGATTTCAGCTACGTCGGCGGAATCTACGAGGGAAGCAAGGTCACCGTCCTCGGAGTCGGCGTCGGGACGGTCACGTCGGTGGAACCTCGCGGAACTTCTGTTCGAGTAGCGATGTCGATGCCCGACTCCGTGGACCTGCCCGCAGACGCCTCGGCCTATGTCCTCAATCCATCGGTGATCAGCGATCGACACATCGAACTCGGCCCGGCGTACACCGGCGGAGAGACACTGAAAGACGGCGACCAGATTCCGATCGAACGTGCCCACTCCCCCATAGATTTCGACGGCTTGATGGGAAGCGTCAGCACTTTGGCCGACGCATTTGCCGGGGATGGGGGCAATCTCGGCGATCTCGTGAGCCGCGGCGCCGCCGGGTGGCAGGGCCAGGGCGATCAATTCAACACCGCAATTCGCAACCTCAGCACGGCAACCGGAGTTGTCGGCGCTCGGTCGGAAGACATCGGTGCCCTTGTCGACAATCTCAACACTTTGATGAATGCTCTGGACGCACGGCAGGTCAGCCTCGACGAACTTGTCGGCGACCTCGGCGTCCTGGGTGATCAATGGGCGAGCCAGAACATGGACATCTCACAGCCTCTGCAGGATCTGCAGGTGGTCTTCGACCAGTTGAACAGTTTCATGACAACTCACGGCGATGATGTCGGTGCCATAGCCGACAACGTGCGAGTTCTCGGTGACACTCTGGCTGCCAAAGAACCCGGCCTCGCCGAGTTCATGGACCTGGTGCCGTTGATGATGCAGAACCTCTCCCAGACAATCGGTCCTGATCAGCGCGGGCGCATTCGGCTCAACGTCTCGACTGCATTGACTCAGTTCGCGGTGGCGAAACCGCTGTGCGACACCTACAAGTTGCCGATCTGCACCGGAGCCGGGTTCACGAATCCGATTTCCTTCCCCCTCAGCACTTCTGATCCGCTCGGCATCGCCTCCGCGATTTCCGGCGGAGCCGTCCCCGGAGGTGGCAATTGACGCGGCAATCGGTTCGAATAATCGCCGGTATCGTGATCATCGGTGTGGGTTCTGCGGCCGTGCTCGCCTTCGGCGGCTGTAGCGCAGGCATTCAAGACCTACCCCTGGGTCGTTCGGCCGACGGTGACGCGTACAACGTGGCGCTTCAGCTGGCCGGCGCCGACGGCCTGGTGTTGGGAGCAGACGTCCGCAGCGGCCAGAAAGTCATCGGTCGAGTATCCGCGCTGTCAGCCGATGTCGTCGGAGCCGATGTGACTCTGAGTCTGGACGCCGCGACGCCATTGCCCGACAACGTCGAAGCTTCCGTCGAACTCCCGTCCGCACTTGGCAATCCGTTCATCAGACTCTTGGTGCCGGAAGTTCCGTCCGGCTCCACGCTCAGCGACGGAGACACAATTCCGGAGTCTCGCACCGAGATCGGTCCGCAGGTCGAAAGTGCGCTTGCCACCCTCGGCACGGTTCTGACCGGAAGCGGCATCGACCAACTCGATACCGTGGTGCGCGAGCTGAACACCGCGTTTTCCGGGCGCTCCGGTGAAGTTCGTTCTCTGACCGAGACCCTCACCTCGCTCATGGCAGAGGCAAGCAGTCACCGCAGCGAGTTCGACGAGGCCGTCGACCTCGCTGCCCGGGTCTCCTCCCAACTGGCCGGCCAACGCGTAGTTGTCGACAACTACCTCGATTCCGTTCCACAGGTGGTGTCGATTCTCGTGGGACAGAAGGATCAGATTGCGAGCCTGTTGAACTCGACCGTTCAGCTCGCCACCAACGCAAACACCATTCTCGACTCGTCACCCGACGGCCTCGACGCGATGCTGCACGATGCGTCGACCGTTGTCGGGACTCTGGATTCGTTCAACTCGGAGATCGGCCAGACGCTGACGAACATGAACGGGTTGCTCGAAAACTTCACCGGTGCAGTGCAGGGTGACTACCTCGTTTTCGACGGCGCCCTGGATATTCCGGGAACGATCGACAAGCTCTGGAGCGGCGGTATGGCCGGTCAATCGATCGCACCAGCGGGAACTCTCACCGATCTACTTCAGGGAGGTCCGCGTTGAGTCGCCTTGCGCTTGTTCAACTTGTCCTGTTCGCTCTGATCGCTGCTGTGGTCATCCCTTTCGGGATCGTCTACGTGGTCGGCCCTCAGGGTTTCGGGGGTCAAATCCGGCTGCACGCCAACATGTCCGACGCCTTCGGACTGACCAAGGGCACGGTCGTCACGTATCGCGGCGTACAGGTGGGGAAAGTGAGTGAAGTCGAACTCGACGCAGGCACCCGCACGGCTCGGGTGGAACTCTCACTCAACGACAACACCGAGATACCTACCGACAGCGTCGCCAAGGTGACGATGGGGACCGCAGCCGGAATTCAGAATGTCGACATCTACCCCAACACAGACCACGGCCCGTATCTTAGGGACGGCGACGAGATCGCCATGCCCGCGGATCAGCAACCGGTCCAGATGAGCCAGTTGATGCTTCAGGCGTCCGGTGTCCTGGAAGGGATTGATCCACAAGCGATCAGCGACATCGGGACCGAGCTGGGGAATTCGTTCAACGGGCTCGGCCCGAGCTTGGCGACGATGATCGACAACGGTGGGACCATGTCGGCGCAGTTGAACGACCAGTCGGCCGAACTCGCTGCGCTGCTGTCGCGAACCTCCACGTTGGTGGACTCCATGGCGACACAATCGGATTCGTTCGTCCGGGGAATGGCAGCTGCCAAGAACTTCACCGAACAACTCGAATCCAACGCGCCGGTGCTGATCTACCTCACCGATCATTCGCCCGCCGCCCTGAACAGCGCTCAACAGTTGTTCGACAAGTACCACAACACTTTCGGAGCGGTCCTGGCCAATCTCGTCACTGTCGCACCGATCATCTCCGACCGCACAGAGGCCCTGGAAACCGGACTTGTCACGATTCCTGAAGGTCTCGCCAAACTGGCATCCATCGTCAAAGGCGATCGCGCCGACTTTGCCTTGGTTGCGACCCAGGGGCCGGTCTGCAACTACGACACCCCTCGGCGTGAGGTCGGCGATCTGTCTCCCACCAGTCCGAGTCTGGCGATGTACTGTCCCCCCGCCGACGACCTCGTCCAACGCGGAGCACAGAATGCTCCGCGTCCGAACGACCTCGGTTTGCAGAACTCGACCGTCCCGGGCACTCCGATCGGACCGCCCGTCGTCGCAGATCCGATTCTCGTCCCGACCGGAGTCGACGCCCTGAACTACTGGAGATTGATGTTGGAAGGACTGGGAAATGGCACACGGTGACAACGCACTACTCGACGAGACAGAAGCCGAGGTGGCCGAACATCCGACTTCTCCGTCGCTACTTCACCGCCTGAAGGAGCCACGCAACGCACTGATCTCACTAATGGCGGTAGCGCTGGTCGCAGCATTGGCGGTGCTCGGATTCCAGATGTACTCGGCGAATCAGGAAGACACGCTGCGGCAGGAGGCTTTGGACACCGCACGGGATTACTCAACCATCATGTCCTCCTTCGATTATCAGAACCTCGATGTCAACAAGGACACCATCGCCTCGATGTCGACCGACGAGTTTGCCGGCACCTACCGAACGATGGTGGATTCCCTGAGGGAAGTCGTTGCCGGGGGCCAAGGCCAGGCGAGCGCGACGGCGACAGACGTCGGCATCGGATCACTGGACGATTCGTCGGCCAAGGTGCTCGTGTTCGTCGACCAACAAGCCAAGAATGTCGCAGCGCCAGAGGGAAACACACAGAAGTACCGCATGGTCGTGTCCCTGGTCCGCTCGGGCGACCGGTGGCTCGTGAGCAACGTCGAGACCAAGTAACTCACCACACGCGGAGGAAGATCCATGCCCACTCACTACCTGGATTCGGAAAAGTCCGAGTCGTCGCTTCGCACCGATCAGACACGCATCACCATCACGGCCGAGCGTAGACGGTGGGCACGTAAGCCCGCACACATCACCGACGCACTCGATTTCTGGTCGTTCGCCGGAGCCGCTGCCAACGTCATCCTGCAACTCGGTTGGCCCGAGGTGGCGTACGGCGTCATGGAGAGCAAGGTCGAATCGGGTGCTCTGACAGCGCATCCGTGGAAGCGTGCACGAACCACGACGCAGTACCTGACGGTCGCGATCCTGGGTGACGAGGAAGAGCGAAAGGCTTACCGCGAGGCCGTGAACTCGGTGCACCGACATGTGAAGTCGGATTCAAACAGCCCGGTCAAGTACAACGCCTTCAATCGCGAACTCCAATTATGGGTTGCTGCATGCCTGTTCATCGGTTTCGAGGACAGTCATCAGTTGCTGCACGGCAAGATGTCCGATGAACAGGCGGAGTCGTTCTACAAGTCCGCGTCAACTTTGGGAACGACGCTGCAGGTCACCGAAGAGATGTGGCCGGCCACACGTGCCGACTTCGAGCGCTACTGGAACCTCGGTTGCGAACGCGTCGTCATCGACGAACGCACCAAGCAGTACCTGATCGACTTGGTCAACCTACAGATGATCGCGTGGCCGATACGCCTGGTGTTCCGAAACTTGTTGCGGTTCCTGACGGTCGGATTCCTTCCACCGATCTACCGCGACCAACTCGATCTCGAGTGGACCGAAGACGACCGCCGCCGGTTCGAACACCTCTTCATTTTCGTGTCGTTCGTCAACAGGTTCATCCCACGCTCCGTTCGTCAGGCCGGCAACACCATTCAGATGCGCGACATTCGCCGCCGGATCAAGGCGAGCAAGAATCTCGTCTGAGCCAGCGGCGCGTTATTCGTTGTCAATTCTGCTGCCCTACAGGTAAATCGGGCCGGTCGGTCGACAACAGATCACGGCTGGACATGGGTTCCAGCACGACTGGAAACCGGGTCGAAAAGCCGACAAACCGGGCTGATTGAGTGTCACATTCGCCGCATATCGACGCCGTCGAGGCACGTTTAAGGTGACTTACATCATATTTTATCTCGTTTATGTAACGCCGGGAGAGGTGGCATATCGCCATGCGACCTGGGAAAACACTCTTTGATGCATTTCTGTTGCACAAACATGTGTCGACACGCCGACCCGTGACCAATCCGTAATCATCTCTTATGGTTGGTGACAGCCCGATCAACCGGGCATTACCGAATCGCCACCGCCCGTCCCACCCCGCGGTTCGGACTCGACAACATTCCTAGTGGTGGGAGCGGAGCTGAGACGGTCACCGTCCTCCGTCGGCGGGACTCGAGAGGATTTACCGAAAATGACCAAGACCACCGTTACCCGTGCACTTGCCTCTGTCGCCGCAGCCGGAGCCCTCGCGGCCGGAGCCCTCGGACTGAGCGCAGGCACCGCATCCGCAGCCACCCACGACTGGTCGGGTGTCGCAGAATGCGAATCTTCGGGCAACTGGGCCGCGAACACCGGAAACGGCTACTACGGCGGACTCCAGTTCAGCCAGAGCACGTGGGAGGCCTACGGCGGAGCGGGCAGCGCCGCCAACGCCAGCCAGGCAGAACAGGTCCGCGTTGCTGAAAACGTCCTTGCCGGTCAGGGCGCCGGCGCGTGGCCGGTGTGCGGACAGTACCTCCGCTGACCCCAGTTCGAGTAGTGCGTCACTGCCCGGTGTTCGTCGAGAATTCGACGGGCCCCGGGCAGCGTCGTACTAGCGACCTTCATGCCCCGCCTGATCCGGCCCCTCCGCCGCTGCTGTTGAAAGACATTACGGCGGTACGTGATCCGTCGGGATGACGCGGAGCGAGCGAGGTGTACCGACTCGCCTTCCGATCACGCATCAGCCCTCGGAAAGCCATCCACAATTTTTGGGCCGCCCTCGCCAACCGGTTGTGAGAGCTGACCAGCGCAGCCGTAGAAGCGTACGGGATGGGGTCCTTACGCACGTAGTGCTCCATAACCCCAGCGTAGCCGTGTTTCGATGCCGAAATGTTCGTTTTCAATCGCTACCTCGCATCCCTCACGGCGACCGAACAAATCGATCCGGCGCACTCGATGGCCCATCCTTGACCAGGCGTGCAAACCGGTCGGGTAAATCGCGTGGCCCGAACACTTCTCGACCACTGTGTGACAAGAGGCGGTCAACGCTCCACCACTCGAAGTGCTCGACCAGCTCGGCGGCCAGCGCTTCGCGCCCCAACGACCCACAGGGCTCGAATGCGGTCGCCACCGGCACGAGGAAGTAGTCGTTGATCGCACCGCCCCAACCCGGCAATATCGCCGGGTCACGGATCTCCTCATGCCACACATGGGTGGCTGCGCCGTAGTCGCGCAAGCCGATCTCCTCGTCCAATTCGCGCGCGAGCGCCTCGGACGGGGTTTCGTCTCCTTCCAAGCTTCCGCCCGGAGGACACCAGACCGTCAGCCCGCCCCCGGGCGCGATGAATCGGTAAAGCAGAAGACGGGACTGGTCGTCAACGACCAACCCCCTGGCCGAATGCCTCAGACGCATGAGTGCCACTGTAAACCCGGCTCGCGCCCTGGAACGGTGGATGTGCAGTGCTCACATCAGTATTCAATCACCGTCACGCTCCACGCTCGTAAGTCGTGAGCCTAGGGCAAATCCCAACTCAACCAGCCCTGGTCGACACTCGGAATCCAACCGCCGCATGGCTGTCCGTGCTCCAACGCAAAAACGACGTCCTCCAATAGCGCGGCGACGGAGGGCCAGGTTGTCCCTTGGTCGGCGCTGTCTCCGAGGAATTCGCGTACACATCCGCTTGCTTGACCGGTCCGCGTATCGACGAACAAGAGATCGCCCCGAATGTTGGCAGCTATGGGAATGTATGCCGCCAAGAAGGTGTCAGCCACCGTTCCCGCTGGCTGATCAGGCAAAGCGATGCCACCGGCGGCTGTTGTCGTCTCTCCCCACTCTGTCGTCATCGATTCCCACACAGACGCGACACGATCCAAAGGCAACGGTTGAAACTCCGGAAATATCAGGGCCGAGTGCCCTCCGTCGGGGTTTCCGTTCTGCAAACCGAACCACGTCCGTAGCTCGGCCGGCCACGTCCTGCCCGTAAATGTTTCCACGGATTTCAGGACGTCCACTGGCGCGGGCGGGTCGATAGCGGCAGCCGTCACCGGGGCTTCCCGCTGACACCAACCGTTGAGTCTGCGCCAGTGCTCTTCAACGCTCATGAATGCACGCTATCCCGGCCTCACGGATCCATGACATCTGACGGCCGCGTTCGATCTCGCAGCGGGATTTCTGTCGATAGATTCGAACCATGACTCTTACCGACGCATGGCTCGCCTTCATGGAGGTACTCCGCGACCGTGCACCGGTCACCGCCGCTGCGGTACGTCCGCCTCGGACTCGGTCCGATCGGGAAACCGCCGAACGCGTCACTAATCCATGGCCGGAGGACCTACGCGAGTTCTTCGCCCTGCATGACGGCCAACCCTTCCGCTCCGACGACAACCAGTTCGTCGGCGAAGCCCTACCAGGAGTGGAACTGCTTTCACTCGACCATGTGGTTTCCACGCACAGACGTTGCCGTGAACAATTGCATCCTATCGACTACCTCGGACCCGACTGGCCCATCACCGTTCGAGCACAACACGCAGGTGAAACTGCAGAGATGTTCCTCCCTACCTACATTCCGTTCGCCGAGGACGGAGCCGGTGATTTTCTCTATGTCGATACCCGAGGTGGCCTACACCACGGCTGCATCCGCTATTTCGCCGCCGAAGCCGCCGACGAAGGCGGCTCCCTTTTCGGCTCTCTGGCCGACTACGTGGATTCGGTTCGTCGAAGTATCGAGTCAGGATCCGAGCACTCGTACTTGATGCCGACAGTCACTGACGGCGTGCTGGTCTGGGACGTCGACTTTTCGGATCAGCCGATCCCACATCCCCAGCCGAGCCCGATACCGCTGCACCTGCCGTTTCCGCTGAAGGACTTTCAGCCTTCGCTGGTCAATTCAGATGACGACCTCATCGACCTCGACGCCGTCCGCAAATCTGTCCTCGACACTGCGCAGTCCCTCCACCCCGGTTCGCATGTGCAGGGCGGCGAGGCGATATTTCCGCAGGTCCCGCGCCAGCGCGGGGTGACCGTGAACTCCTACGTCCAGATAGACGGAGTGCCCAGATTTTACCTGACGATCGTCACGGGAGTCGAGAACAACGTCATCGTCTACGAAATGCCTCCAGGAGGATTCGAATTCATAGTCGACGACTGACTTCTCTTGGTAAGTAAGGAGATTCCATGTCAGCGAGACTTTGCTGAGTTGACCTAAATGATCGGCACTTGTCCCCCGTTGTTGCGCCCATTTGATCCAGGCGCGCCGTTCCGGGTCGTCAGGGGACGCCTAAAGTACGGCGAGCGACGCCGATGTGGTCGGGGTCGGGGTATCGGACAGATCTCTATACACGAAATAGTTCCAGTCGATTCATGCGGTCGCTCAGGTGGCACGATCAATCAATAACAGCACGCTCCGGCAGTCCGGCAACCACAACCGCGAGGTTGTATCCCGACATCCGCAGTTCTCCGTTGTCCCCTGTCCTCGCGTACTCCGCATGCCCGAACGCCCGCTCGTGTTTCACTCCATCCGGGGTGATCCCCTCGGCCGTGGACAACCGATGGAACTCGGTGCGCGTCGGATCGCCACCGAAACGGCCGAACCCCGCGATACTGTCGCCTTCCGCTTTCATGACGTAGACGTGGCGGTCGGCGATACCGAGGTCCGACTCCACCTTGGCTCGCACCCCGGGTGAACCGTAGAACACCACGTCGTCGACCGCTGCGCTTGCCCCGCGTTGCAGCGCAAGAGAAGTCGCGAGGGATCCGTAGGAGTGGCCCAACGCGGTGATATGGACTCCGTCGTTGACCGACGCAGAACGAAGACCGTGAAAAAAGCTGCCCAATGCGTCGGCGGCTATGCCGGCCTTGGACGATCGACTGACGTCGAAGCTGGCCCGACCGATGTCGAACTTTCCCGGCCCGATCACCTGTGGCGCGTCGTATCCGATCCAGGCGATGGTGGCCACGCTTTCCTTTCGGCCGGCCAGTTCGAGCTGCCGCATCGCCTCGGCTCGTAATCGCGTTGCCTCGCCGACCATTCCGCGCATCGAGTCCTTGACGTTGGTGTTCAGTCCGGGAATCGTCACGGAGATGTGATCCGCTGTGTCCGGATCACCGATCGCAATTGCAGCGAAGCCGCGTTCGCCCGAGCGCATGTCCATGAGCAGTAACCGTCGATCAGGTTCGGCGCGAAACAACTCGTCGAGCGCGTCCAGATCCTCGAGTTTGCGTTCGGCGTACCACTGGCCCGCCCCGGTGTTACTCAGTCTGCCGCCGAAGAACTCGCGGTGAAGTTCTTGCGAGATTCGGACTGAATCATCTTGCAGCCGTGCTCGTTCCGATTGAATTCGATCGAGATTGGCCGGGCTGCGAATCGCAGCAGGAATGCCGTCGAGGTTGGCGATCAGGCCTGGTGCATGACGCAACATCTGACGCTGCCGATCAGGGCTGAACGCTCGCCACTCCTCCCCCACACGCACAGCTTTGTCACGGAGGTCGGTGCCGACCTGAGACCGCAGAGACAACGCATGATGAAGATCCGCGCTGACCAGCAGTGCCTCACCGATCAATTCTCGAACTGCGACCTCGAGCAACTGGGCGTGCACGTGGAGCGGGTGACCGTCGGCGATGGGCGCAACAGCAGAGACGGTCCCATCCTGACGAATATGCAAGTCGTCGGCGACGGCCTCTTTGCGCAGCGTATCCAGCCGTCGACGGATATCGCGAACGCGGTGAGCGACCAGAACGCCTTCCAACCCAGCAGACAGTTGATCCAAGGCTTCGACGTCCCATACGTCGATATCTGTGAGATCCACTCGGGTCAGGACGAACGAGCAGCGATCCGGGCCTGTACTTCCGGGCGACGCAACGGAGGGACGGTCTGAGGTGGCTGTCTGCGAGGCGGCAACGCACTGAGCAGGCGCGTCGTCGTTTCGGTCACCTCACGCACCGCCTGTTCGAAGGCGTCTCGGTTCGCGTCGGACACCTTGGCTATTCCGCTCACCTTACGTACGTATTGGCGAGAGGCCGCCTCGATCTCCTCCGGCGTAGCAGCGGGCTCGAGTCCACGAAGTTCAGTGATGTTTCTGCACATAATTCGACGATAACCCTGCTCACCGACGCCGTCACGGTTCGATACATCAATGTATCCAAACTGCCACGCAGATCCGGGCATCACGGTAGTTTCAGTGAAATTCCCCCAGTGACTGGAAGTAGCCACTAACTCATGGACTCTGCACTCACCTCCGTCGGCTTACCCGCCGCACTCGCCATCATCATGTTCGGCCTCGGGCTTTCCTTGACGGTCGGAGATTTTGCCCGCGTGGCAAAAGCGCCGAAAGCCGTCTCGATTGCCCTGATCTGTCAGTTGTTGTTGCTCCCGGCCGCGGCCTTCGGTCTGGTCACGTTGTTCGACCTCGACCCGCTGCTCGCCGTCGGTATGATGCTCCTCGCCGCATCACCGGGCGGCACCACGGCAAATCTGTTCAGTCATCTGTTCCGCGGCGATGTCGCTCTCAATGTGACACTCACTGCGGTCAATTCGGTGATAGCGGTGGTCACCCTTCCGCTCATCACCAACTTCGCGTTGGGGTACTTCGAACCCGAGGACGCGGACGGCACCCTCGGACTGCAGTTCACGAAGGTACTTCAGGTCTTTGCCGTCGTACTGATTCCTGTCGCCCTCGGAATGTGGGTTCGATTGCGCTCGAGCGCCTTTGCCGAGCGCATGGACAAGCCCGTCCGCATCGGATCCGCGGTGGTTCTGGCACTGGTGATCGTCGGAACGGTTGTTTCCGAGCGCGAGAACATCGCGGACTATCTCGTCGACATCGGCGTCGTCGCCGCCTTGTTCTGCCTACTGAGCCTCTCGATCGGTTACGTCGTTCCCCGGATATTCGGCATCGAGGATCGTCAGGCCATCGCCAGTTCCATGGAAATCGGCATCCACAACAGCACGTTGGCGATCACCATCGCCGTCAGTCTCCTCGACAACGTGCAATTGGCAGTGCCGGCCGCGGTGTACGGCGTTCTGATGTTCCCGCTCGCTGCAGCCTTCGGCGCCGCCATTACCCGAAAGTCACGGACCATGGCCGAAATCGACTAATATCAGGCGGTTTTCGATATAGGTGATCTGGTATCGCCAACCCTACGATCGATACGGACTCAGACCGAAGGGTATCGAAAAAATGCTGACCAACACACCTACCGTGCCGGACGAACGCGTCTGGCAAGAGCTAGTCGACGCACTTACCCGTCGCCAATTCGGCATCGGAGCCGGGATGGCAGCAGTCGCAACTATTCTGTCGTCCTGCAGTTCCAGCGACGGTTCAGGTACCGATGATGACGCTCAAATGCGCACCGTCACCACGCCGTTGGGGACCTACGACATACCTACCAACCCGAAGCGGGTCTTGGCCGTCGACGCCCGAACCGACCTCGAGCTCGCCATTGCCCTGGAACTACCGGTGTTCGGATACAACATCTCGCCCGTCACCAAGTGGGTTCCCGTCGACGGCTCGGCCGAATACCTCAGCGACAAGCCCAATCTGGAGCAGATCCTCGGACTCGCACCCGATCTCATCATCTGCGTCAACGCCGACAACGAGTACTGGCCCGCTGCAAAGCTCCAAGCCATCGCTCCTGTCCTGACGACCGAATCGAAGCAGACGTGGCGGGAGAACCTGACCCGGCTCTCCGATTGGCTGGGCCGAACACCCACCATGGATCGCCTGATCACCGATTACGACGCTCTGATCACCGACATTCGCACTCGACACGCTTCGGCGATCGCGGGCAAAACCGTCGCAAGCTTGTCCTACAGTCCGGACAAGGCCACGATCTACATCGACAGCCTGCCCGTGTCGGAGGAAACGGGTAAGAAGAATCGTCAACCCACCGACATGACGCTCGCCGATATCGGCGGAAGAACATTGAGCACAACCGGTTTCGATAATCAGGGACGACTGAGCATCGAAGAGATGGATCGTCTGCAAGACTGCGACGCGTTCATGGTTTCTGTCACCGACAGCAGTGACACCACCTTCGATCAACTCTCGGACAACAAGTTGTGGCAACGACTTCCGGCTGTGCAGGCCGGGAACGTCACCGTTCTGCAAGGAAGTACGTACTACGGGTCCATCTACACCAACATGTACGTCGCCAAGGGCTGGGACGATCTCTATTCGACGCTCGACTGATCAGCCTTGTCCGTGGAAATGCCGGCCGCTCCCGCGCGGTCGGCTTTTCACGTTTCGAGGTCGATGCCCAACGCTCCGGAGAGGGTCCGCAGACAGATCACTCTCAACTCTTCCTGCGGTATGGAAGGTTGATCGAGCCAGTCGAGGCAGACAGCTCGGACGAACGCGATCCATCCCCGAACTGCAACGGCAGCGAGCTGTCTTCTTTCGCCCTCGAATCCCAGTGCATCGAGGATTCGAATCTGCTGCTGTTCGAGTTCGCGCTCGACAATCGCCCGGATACCGGCCTCGGCCGACAGCGTCCCGACGTTGATGGCGCGCACTCCCCTGCTGTGCGACTTCACGTACGCGAAGTAGGCGTCCAACCCGGCTGCCACCTGTTCGCGCACCGGTAGCGTCGCATCGGGTGCGGTCACCTCGAGCAGGTGCTGCGATTCGCGCTCGACGATTGCGGCGAAGAAGTCTCGCTTGGTCGGAAAATAGTGGTACATCAACCCGCGCGAGACGCCCGCAATCTCGGCGACCTCTTCGATCCACACATCCTCGTACGAGCGATCGGCAAAAAGTTGCGCGCCGATGTCGAGCAACTGCGTGCGCCGCTGCTCTCGGTCCAGGCGTTTTCGTGGTGCGACCATAGGCAAGTCAGATTACTACTTGACACCGATTCAGTAAGGCGTACTTTGCGTACTAGACATCAATTCAGTAAGCGATCTCACCCCGGGGGACACAAAATGAGCGTCGACACCACTCCAGAGGCGACGACCGATGCTCGGATCCCGCATCCGGCGTGGCGCCTGCCGGTCCTCGGGGACGTTCTCGGGATCAATATCCGGACACCGCTGCAGAACTCCGTGAGCATCGGCCGCGAACTCGGCCCGATCTTCGAGAGAAATGTCCTGGGAAATCGCTTCGTCTTCGCCTCGGGCGCGGACATGGTGGCAGAACTGTCCGACGAGTCCCGGTTCGCGAAGCACCTTGCACCTGGAGTCAAAGCACTCCGCGGAATCGGCGGCGACGGCCTGTTCACGGCGTACAACCACGAACCCAACTGGGGCAAGGCGCACAATCTCCTGGCACCGGCGTTCAGCCAGACTGCGATGCGCTCGTACCACCGCACCATGCTCGACGTAGCCGGCGAGTTGGTCGACCATTGGGACAGTCGTGAAAGTGACTCCCCCATCGACGTCTCCGCAGACATGACCAAGCTGACGCTGGAGACCATCGGACGCACTGGATTCAGCTACTCGTTCGACTCCTTCGAACGTGAAGAACAGCATCCGTTCGTCAAGGCAATGGTCGGCGCACTCTCCCATTCGCAGCGCACGACGTTCCTGAAGTCGACCGCCCTCGGGCGAGTGCTCGCACGTCGCGCCGATCAACGTGACGAGGTCCGCAAGGCGTACATGGCCGAGGTTGTGGACGAAGTGATCCGTGCCCGGCGGACAAGTACCGAACCGGGGCCCGAAGATCTTCTCGAACTGATGCTGCGGGCGGCACGCGAGAACGATCCCAACCGTATCGACGAACTGAACATCCGCCATCAGGTCGTGACCTTCCTCGTCGCCGGACACGAAACGACCTCCGGCGCATTGTCGTTCGCGCTGTACTACCTGTCACGAAACCCTGACGTGCTGGCCAAGGCGCAAGCCGAGGTCGACAAGGTATGGGAGGGCGAGGAGCCCGCCTTCGAGAAGATCGCGAAACTTCGATACGTACGACGCGTCCTCGACGAATCATTGCGTCTGTGGCCGACCGCTCCCGCCTACGGGCGCGCGGCGCTCGAAGACACGACGCTCGTCGGCAAGTATCCGATGAAGAAGGGCGATTGGATGCTCGTGCTCATCCCGTCACTTCATCGTGATCCGGTGTGGGGCAACGATCCCGAGGCGTTCGATCCGGATCGCTTCCTGCCTGCCAACATCAAAGCCAGGCCGGCGCACGTGTACAAGCCATTCGGAACGGGTGAACGCGCCTGCATCGGAAGACAATTCGCCATTCACGAAGCGGTCCTCGTGTTGGGCACCATCTTGCAGAAATACACGATCGAGGCCGATCCGGACTACGAGTTGAAGGTAGCCGAACGGCTCACCCTGATGCCCGAAGGCTTCAACTTGACGGTCCGCCGACGCTGACCTCGCAAAACTGCGTCGCGCAACTCGGTTGAACAGTCCCGAATGCGGTAATCCCTGAGGTGGCAGCAGCGAGCACCGGCGCACCCTGGGAGTTCACATGACAAAGAGGCCTGCAGTGGGAATCGTCTTACTCTCGGCGGCATTGGCCACGGGAGCTTGCTCGGCAAGCGTCGGGACGCCGCAAGTGGACAAGTCCGAAGTCGCAAGTCAGATCTCCACTCAACTAGCCGAGAAGATCGGCGAGCCACCCGACGACGTGACGTGTCCGGAGAACCTCGACGCCGAAGTCGGCGCATCGATCACGTGCATCCTGACCGAGCAGGGCACCGAATACGACGTCACAGCTACCGTGACCAGCGTTGACGGTGAAAGTGCGAACTTCGACATCAAGGTTGCGGATGTGCCGAACAACTAACTGCTGTGCGCCTTTATTAACCGCCGGCGGTTAATAAAGGCGCACAGCAAGGCGTCAGAGCCGCTCGATAATCGTCGCGTTCGCGGTGCCGCCACCTTCACAGATGGTCAGCAGGCCGTAACGACCGCCGGTGCGCTCGAGTTCGTTGAGCAGGGTTGCCATCAGCTTGGTGCCGGTCGCGCCGAGCGGGTGACCGAGTGCGATCGCGCCGCCGTTGACGTTGACCTTGGCCGGATCTGCGCCGATTTCCTTGATCCAGGCCAGGACGACCGGGGCGAAAGCTTCGTTGATCTCGACGATGTCGATGTCGTCGATGCTCAGGCCGGCCTTCGCGAGAGCATGCTTCGTGGCCGGGATCGGCGCACTGAGCATGAAGATCGGGTCGTCGCCGCGTGCGCTGAGGTGATGAATCCGGGCGCGGGGCTTGAGGTTGTACTTCTCCACCGCTTCCGCCGACGCCAGCAGCAGCGCACTCGCACCGTCGGAGATCTGGCTGGCCACTGCTGCGGTCATGCGTCCGTCTTCGACGAGAACCTTGAGCGTCGCCATCTTCTCGAGGCTGGTCTCGCGGGGTCCTTCGTCGACGGTCGCGTCACCCATGGCGACGATCTCGTTGTCGAAGCGACCTGCGGCGATTGCAGCCTTGGCGCGCTCATGGCTCTGCAGGGCCCACTTCTCGAGCTCTTCGCGGCTGATGTCCCACTTCTCGGCGATCATTTCGGCGCCCTTGAACTGCGAGACTTCCTGGTCACCGTAGCGCTCGGTCCAACCGACCGAACCCGAAGTCGGCGTGTCGAATCCGTACTGCTGACCGACGATCATCGCTGCCGAGATCGGAATCTGGCTCATGTTCTGAACGCCGCCGGCAACGATCAGATCCGCGGTGCCCGACAGGATGGCCTGAGCGCCGAAGTGCACTGCCTGCTGGCTCGAACCGCACTGACGGTCGACGGTCACCCCGGGAACGTGTTCCGGGAATCCCGCTGCGAGCCAGGACATACGGGCGATGTTGCCGGCCTGGCCGCCGATGGCGTCGACGCAACCGAAGATCACGTCGTCGACGTCACTGGGGTCGATACCGGTGCGCTCGACCAGTGCCTTGACGACGTGCGCACCGAGATCGATGGGGTGCACGCCGGACAGCGCGCCGCCCCTCTTGCCGATCGGTGTGCGAATGGCGTCGACGATGTAAACCTCGGACATAGCGTTAGCTCCTAGTTTCGTTGTGCAGCAATAGTTCTTGAAGTTGATTCAGCAATAGCGTCTGAAGTTGTGGCCGGATCGGAGAGCCCGTCGAGCACGATCGCGAGATATTGAGCCGCGACGGCGTGAGCCGAGAGGGATCCACCCGGTCGGTACCAGCGAACCGCGACCCACACGGTGTCGCGCATGAAGCGGAAGACCAATTCGACGTCGATGTCGGAGCGGAAGGTCCCGTCCGCGACGCCGGCTTCGAGGACGCCGACCCACAGGTCCCGGAATTCGGTGTTGCGCTCGGCCAGGTAAGCGAAGCGCTCGTTCCCGACGAGGTGCTTGACCTCGTCCTGGTAGATCGCCACAGCCGAATGTGAGGCGTCGATGGCCTCGTACGACGTCACGACCAGTGCTTCGAGCGTCGCGCGACTGTCCAACCCCGCCGCGACGATCTCGCGGTATTTTCCGAAGAGTTCGTCGAGGAACTGGTGCAGGATTTCGTCGACCATCGACTCCTTGGAATCGAAATGGTGATACAGGCTGCCGGACAGGATCCCGGCGGCGTCGGCGATGTCGCGGACGGTCGTCGCGCGCACTCCGCGATCGGCGAAGAGCCCCGCCGCGATCTCGAGCAGCTCGTCGCGGCGCCCGGACTTGCCGTTTGATTCGTCGGAATTTCGAGGTGGCGTCATGTATTCAATCCTATCCAGGGCCTTCCCCTGTGCGCGGTCAGCGAGTCCAGGGGCTCCTTAACCGCGCACGGGGACGCTAGGCCCTCTGCGAAGAAACGGAGACGATCTCGCCGGTCATGTAGGTGGAGTAATCGCTGGCGAGCATCGCGATGACCGTTGCGATCTCCCAGACCTCCGCGGCGCGGCCGTAGGCCTCACCGGAAGCCAACTGGTCGAGCAGTTCCTCACTGGTGACCTTCGCCAGGAACGCGTGACGCGCAATGGAAGGCGAGACCGCGTTGATACGGACTCCGTACTCCGCTGCTTCGATGGCGCTGCACCGAGTCAGCGCCATGACGCCGGCCTTGGCTGCGGCGTAGTGCGCCTGGGAATGCTGCGCGCGCCAACCGAGAACGGACGCGTTGTTCACCAGAACACCGCCGTGGGGAACGCTCTTGAAGTACCGCAGGGCGGCGCGCGTCGAACGGAAGGTGCTGTTGAGGGTGATGTCGAGAACGCGATCCCACTGATCGTCCGTCATGTCGACGACGGGAGTTTCACCGCCAAGGCCCGCGTTGTTGACGACGATGTCGATACGTCCCAACTTCTCGGCGGCGCCGACGAACAACGCGTCGACCTGCTCGGTGCTCGATACATCGCAGATGATCGATTCGACCTGCTGTCCGGGGAATTCGGCCTTCAGCTTCTCCACCGTCTCGCCGAGTCGACGCTCGTGGAAGTCGGAGACGAGAACGTCGCCGCCCTCGAGAAGCACCCTGCGCGCAGTGGAGAAACCGATGCCGGTTCCGGCTGCGGCGGTGATGATCGCCTTCTTGCCCGCGAGCAGTCCGTGGCCCGGGGTTTCCTCCGGCGCAACGGAAAGCGGGGACGCGGCTTTGGTGTCAGACATTAACGGGCCTCTCGAGGAAGACCGAGCACGCGCTCGGAAATGATGTTGCGCTGAATTTCGTTGGAGCCGCCGTAAATCGTGTCGGCGCGGGTGAAGAGGAAGAGTCGTTGCCATTCGTCGAGCTCGAGGTGCTCGGGATCGGTGATGTCCGAGGCATTGCCTTCGGAATCCGCCCACGGTGCAACCAACGACGACGCACCCTGCACGTCCATCGCCAGCTGTCCCAGATCACGATGCCAGTTGGCCCACAACAGTTTTGCGACGGACGCTTCTCCGCCACCGGTTCCGGCGTCGACCGCGTCGAGAGTGCGCATCGCGTGGGCGCGCATCACGCGCAGTCCGACCCACGCGCGGGCGATCTTTTCGCGAATGTGCGGATCCTGGTCACTGCCATTGGCTTTCGCCAGGTCGACGACGCCTTGGAGCTCGCGGGCAAATCCGATCTGCTGTCCGAGCGTGGATACACCGCGCTCGAAGGTGAGCAGCCCCATCGCGATCTTCCAGCCCTCGCCGGGTTCCCCGACCACCAGATCGGCATCGGTGACGGCGTCGTCGAAGAAGACCTCGTTGAACTCCGATGTGCCGGTGAGCTGCTGAATGGGCCGAACTGTCACACCGGGCTGATCCAACGGGACAAGCAGGAAGCTCAACCCCTGGTGACGCTTGGAGCCCACCTCGGTGCGGCAGACCACGAAGCACCACTGCGCGACGTGAGCCAGTGAGGTCCACACCTTCTGGCCGTTGATGATCCACTTGCCGTCTTCGAGGCGTGCGGTCGTGGAGACGTTCGCGAGGTCGGAACCGGCGCCGGGCTCGGAGTAGCCCTGCGACCACAGTTCACTGACCGTGTTGATGCCAGGAAGGAATCGGCGCTTCTGCTCGTCGGTGCCGTACGCGATCAGCGTCGGGCCGAGCAGCTCTTCACCGATGTGGCTGACGCGAGCGGGCGCACCGGCCTTCGCGTACTCCTGATGGAAGATGACCTGCTGGGAGATGCTTGCTCCCCGCCCGCCGAACTCCTTCGGCCACCCGAGGCACGTCCACCCCGACGCTGCGAGGTGCTTGTCCCACTCGAGTCGTTGCTCGAAGAACTCGTGCTCACTGCCGGGGCCGCCCTTACCCTTGAGCTGGGCGAATTTGCCCGTCAAGTTCTCGGCCAACCACTGCGCGACCGTGGCCGCAAACTCGTCGTCCGTCATCTGCCCGTCCGGGCTCTCGCTCTGGTCCACATATGTAAGATAACCTACCAAGCACTTGCTAGGTAGCGTGTCAGGTAGGAGTCCAGTGACCGAACAACCGAGAACCATCCCATCAGCCCTCATCCGGGCCGCCGAGGAGTTCGGTGAGCGCGCGGCTATCGCCGATGGCGACACCCGACTGACCTTCGCACAGCTACATCAGCGCGTCCGCGATTTCGCCGGCGCACTGATCAACCGTGGGGTGAAGGCAGGCGACCGCGTCGTCATCTGGGCGCCCAACACGTACCACTGGGTGATCGCCCTGCTCGGCGCTCAGTACGCCGGCGCAGCCATCATCCCGATCAACACGCGCTACACCGGCACCGAAGCACTCGACATCATCGAGCGCGTCGACGCAGCTGCCCTGGTGGTCGTCGGCACGTTCCTCAAGGCCGACCGGTACCAGCAGTTGCTCGACGCCAATCCGGACCTGAGGATCCCCACCGTCATCCAGGTACCGATCGACGGGGACGACGACCGTGACGGCGTCATCGAGTTCGAGGACTTCCTCGCGCTCGCCACCGACGCCGCCCGCACCGAAGCCGACGCGCGTGCTGCGAAGGTGCAGCCAGACGACGTCAGCGACATCCTCTTCACCTCCGGCACCACGGGACGCAGCAAGGGTGCGATCACCGCGCATCGTCAGTCCATCGCTGTCGCCAAGTCGTGGGGTGAATGCGCCGAGGTCACCGCCGACGACAACTTCCTCATCATCAGCCCGTTCTTCCACACCTTCGGATACAAGGCCGGAATCCTGGTCTGCCTGTTGAACGGTGCGACGATCGTGCCGGTGTCCGTCTTCAACATCGACGACACCCTCGCATTGGTCAGCAGCGAGAAGATCAGCATCCTGCCCGGCGCCCCGACGATCTACCAGACCATCCTCGATCATCCCCGCCGCAGCGAATACGACCTGTCCTCGCTCCGCATCGCGATCACGGGCGCAGCACCCGTGCCGGTTGCTCTCGTCGAGCGCATGCAAGCAGAGCTTTTCGACGCCGTCCTCACGGCATACGGTTTGACCGAGGCAGTGGTTGCGACCATGTGCCGCACCGACGACGACCCGGTCACCGTCTCCACCAGTTCCGGCCGCGCGACAGCCGATTTCGAGGTCAAGATCGGCGACCAGGGTGAGATCCTGCTTCGTGGACCGAACGTCATGCTCGGATACCTCGACGACCCCGAATCCACCGCCAAGGCAATCGACGCCGACGGCTGGCTGCACACCGGAGACGTCGGAACCCTCGACGAGCGTGGCTATCTCGACATCACCGACCGTCTGAAAGACATGTACGTCAGCGGCGGATTCAACGTCTACCCCGCCGAGATCGAGGGCATGTTGGCTCGCCTGCCCGGCGTCCACGAGTCTGCTGCCATCGGCATCCCCGATCACCGGATGGGAGAGGTGGGCCGCGTCTACATCGCCCAACTCGACGGTGCCGGCCTCACCGAAGAGTCGGTAATCGCCTTCCTCAAGGAGAAGATCGCAGGCTTCAAGGTGCCCCGCGAGGTGCGCTTCGTAGATCACCTGCCCCGCAACCCTTCGGGCAAGGTCCTCAAAACGGTTCTGCGCGAGGAACAATCATGACCGTTCCCTTCGAAGCCGACGTCGTGACCTACGAAGTTCGTGACTCGGTCGCCGTCGTGACCTTGAATCGACCCGACTACCGCAACGCCCAGAACTCGGTGGTCACGTACGCCCTCGACGCGGCATTCCAGCGCGCCGTCGAAGACGACGAGGTGAAGGTGATCGTCCTGGCAGGCAACGGACCTCACTTCAGTGCCGGTCACGACCTGGGAACTCCGGGACGCGACCATCACGTCGAGTACGAGAACAAGGCCACCATGTGGTGGGATCACGTCGACAAGCCAGGCGGTGACCAGCGTTTCGCCCGCGAGATGGAGGTCTACCTGGGCATGTGCCGCCGTTGGCGGGAGATCCCCAAGCCCACCATCGCGATGGTGCAAGGCGCCTGCATTGCCGGCGGGCTCATGCTCGCCTGGGTCTGCGACATGATCGTCGCGGCCGACGACGCCTTTTTCTCCGATCCCGTTGTCCGCATGGGCATCCCCGGCGTCGAATACTTCGCGCACCCGTGGATGGTCGGTTCACGATTCGCCAAGGAAATGCTCTTCACCGGCGATCGGTTCACCGCGCAACGTGCATACGAAATCGGCATGGTGAACCGCGTCGTCGCCCGCAAGCATCTCGAGAAGGAGACGTTCGAGCTCGCCGGACGTATCGCCGAGATGCCGCGCTTCGGACTGGCTTTGACCAAGAAGGCCGTCAATCAGTGCGAGGATCAGATGGGGATGCGCAACGGCATCGACTCCGTCTTCGGTCTGCATCACTTCGCTCACGCTCACAACGCCGAAGTCGGCAAAGACTCGCTTGGTGGTCTCGACGCCAAAGCTATGGCTGCCAGTGCTCGCGCACCGCAGGAAGGAACAAACTAGTGGATCTCGTATTCGACGACGCCACAACCGCATTCCGTGACGAGGTTCGCTCGTTCCTGGAAGCGAATGTGCCCGCGACTCCCCTGAAGTCGATGGATACCGCCGAAGGCTTCGAAGAGCACCGTCAGTGGGAGCACACACTCGCCGATGCCGGCTACGCCGTCGTCTCCTGGCCCAAGGAACTCGGCGGACGCGATGCGTCCCTGCTCGAATGGGTCATCTTCGAGGAGGAGTACTACCGCTCGGGCGCGCCCGGCCGCGTAAGCCAGAACGGCATCTTCTTGTTGGCTCCCACACTGTTCGAGCATGCAAATGCCGAGCAGTTGGCTCGCATCATGCCGCGCATGGCTCGTGCCGACGACATCTGGGCCCAGGCCTGGTCCGAGCCCGAATCCGGTTCCGACCTCGCTAGCCTGCGTTCGAGTGCGAAGAAGGTCGACGGCGGCTGGCTGCTCAACGGTCAGAAGACGTGGAGCTCACGCGCGAGTTACGCCGACTGGGGCTTCGGCTTGTTCCGCTCCGATCCGGATGCGCAGCGCCACAAGGGCATCACGTATTTCATGTTCGACCTCCGGTCGAAGGGTGTCACCGTTCGCCCGATCGATCAGCTCGACGGTGAGCCCGGCTTCGCCGAGATCTTCCTCGAAGACGTCTTCGTTCCGGACGACCCGGCCAACCCAGGTGAGTCGGGTGTGATCGGAAACGTCAACGAAGGTTGGCGGGTCGCGATGAGCACCGCGAGCAACGAGCGTGGTCTCTCGCTGCGCAGCCCCGGCCGCTTTCTCGCCACCGTCGACCGCCTGCTCGAGCTGTACAAGTCCAGCGGACGCACCGACGACAGCGCTCTGCGCAACCAGGTCGCCGACGCCTGGATCGGCGCTCGCGCTTACCAACTCAACACATTCGGCACCGTCACCCGTCTGGCCGACGGTGGACAGCTCGGCGCCGAGTCCTCGATCAACAAGGTCTTCTGGTCCGAGTGGGATATCGCCACCCACGAGACTGCTCTCGAACTTCAGGGCCCTGAAGCCGAGTTGGCCGACAACTGGATGGACGGATACCTGTTCTCCCTGTCCGGCCCGATCTACGCAGGCACCAACGAGATTCAGAAAAACGTCATCGCTGAGCGTCTGCTCGGCCTACCGAAGGCGGACCGATGAGATTCGCGCTCGACTCCTCCCACCAGGACTTCGCTGCAAGCATCGATGCGCTGCTGACCAAGTCCGACATGCCCGCCGTCATCCGTTCGTGGAACGACGGTGACACCGAGCCGGGCAAGAAGCTCTGGCAGCGCCTCGCCGAGACCGGCGTCAACGGTCTCGTCATCTCCGAAGAGCACGACGGACTCGGCGCCGACGCCGTCGACCTGGTCGTTGCGCTCGAACAGCTCGGTCGGCACGCAGTACCCGGACCGGTCGTCGAAACGATCGCCGTGGCGCCGACGCTCCTGGCTTCCGTTGCACCGGAACGTCTCTCTGCTCTCGCCGAGGGTTCGCTGGCAACCGTCGCAGCTCCCCCGCGCACACCGTTCGCGCTCGACGCCGATGCGGTGGATCTGGTTCTGCTAGCGCAGGACGGTGCCGTATCACTCGGCGTCCCTGGCGAAGCCAAGGCATCAGTGGATCTCTCCCGCAAGCTCTACGAGGTTTCCGCCGGCGAATCACTGGGCTCCGCCGACTTCTCGGCCGCCTTCGACATGGGCGCTCTTGCCACTGCCGCGCAGTTGCAGGGCCTGGGACAGACACTGCTCGAGGTCACCACCGAATACGCGAAGCAGCGCAAGCAGTTCGGCAAGGTCATCGGACAGTTCCAGGCCATGAAGCACCACCTGGCCGAGGTTGCCGTCTCCCTCGAGATGGCTCGCCCCCTGCTGCACGGCGCCGCACTGTCGGTTCGCGATCAGTCGGCCGACGCCTCGCGTGACATCTCTGCGGCCAAGGTCGCGTGCGGGGATGCTGCGTACAAGGCCGCTCGCGTCGGACTCCAGGTTCACGGCGCCATCGGCTACACGATGGAACACGATCTCTCCTTGTGGCTCACCAAGGTACGGGCGCTGCTCACCGCGTGGGGCACACCGTCCGAGCATCGCGCACGCGTCGTCGAAGCGCTGGTTGCATCATGAGCATCGACACCGAAGACCAGGCAGCATTGCGCGCATCGGTACGCGATCTCCTGAGCAAGCATTCCGACTCCGCTGCCGTCCGCGCCGCCATCACCACAGAGATCGGCTACGACGCCGCTTTGTGGAGCAAGCTGTGCGAGCAGATCGGCGTCGCCGCGTTGGCGATTCCGGAGGAGTTCGACGGCGTCGGAGCAGGTTTGGGCGAAGTACACGTGGTCCAGGAGGAATTGGGCCGCACGCTGACCCCGTCACCGATGCTGGGTTCGGCGATTCTTGCCGCACAGGCACTGCTGCTTTCCGGTGACAACGACGCATGCTCGCGACTGCTGCCCGGTGTCGCGTCCGGCGAGAGCACGCTCGCTCTGTGCTGGGCAGGTGCCGCGGGTTGGAGCACCTTCGGCGTCGAGGCAACCGAAGACGCGTTGACCGGCACGGCGTCGTACGTCCTCGACGGACACGTCGCAGACACCCTGCTCGTTCTCACGGCCGACGGGTTCTACGAAGTGGATCCAGCGGCCGAAGGCGTCTCCCGCCGACGCGTCCCCACCATGGATCCGACGCGAACGCTGGCGGAGGTCACGTTCTCCGGTGTTCGTGGTCGGCCACTGGAGTGGTCCGAAGATCTGGTCGATCGGATCCGAACCGTCGTTCTGATCGCCTTGTCTGCTGAACAGGTGGGAGCGGCCGCAGCGATCGTCGAACAGACCGTGGAATACACCAAGTCGCGCAAGCAGTTCGGTCGCGCGATCGGTTCTTTCCAGGCCCTCAAGCATCGGATGGCCGACATGTACACGTTGGTCGAGACGGCGCGCTCGATGACGTACGCCGCCGTGGCGACGCAGTCGGCGGACGACGCGGCAGTGGCGAAGGTCTACTGCTCGGAAGCCTTGCAGCAGATCACCTCCGAAGCGGTTCAGTTGCACGGCGGAATCGCAATCACCTGGGAGCACGACGCTCAGCTGTACTTCAAGCGTGCACACGGCAGCGCTCAGCTCTTCGGTCAGCCGAGCACCTACCTGCCGAGCCTCGCGCAGGCAGCGGGCCTCTAGGAGACGTCGGTGCTTGTTCGCTCGGGATTGCGCGCGAACAAGCACCACTGGTGCCCAGTCAGTGGAATGCCCAGCAGATTAATAGCTCTGGATCGCGCAGAATCGGTCACCAGACAGCTGTCCATCCCACAGACCGGAGTTTTCTCGTGAATCGATTCGACGACAAGCGCGTCCTCATCAGCGGCGCAGGATCCGGAATCGGCCAGGCCACCGTTGCCCGCATCCTGGCAGAAGGTGGCACCGTCGTCGCCGCCGACATTTCCGAGACCGGCCTCGAACAGACGCTGAACACCGCGAAGGACGCCGGCCACTCCGATCGCCTCACCACGGTGAAGGTCGACATCTCCAGCGAGGAGTCTGTTCGCGAACAGGTCGGCGCTGCGCTCAAGGCTCTGGGCGGCCTCGACGTGCTGGTCAATGCGGCGGGCATTCTGCGCTCCGCACACACCCACGAGATGACACTCGATTTCTGGAACACCGTCATCGGGGTCAACCTCACCGGCACATTCCTCATGACGAGGGAGTCCCTGCCGGCACTGCTCGAAAGCGGGGCAGGCGTCGTGGTCAACTTCAGTTCCACGTCGGCCACCTTCGCCCACCCGTATATGACGGCATATGCAGCGTCGAAGGGCGGAATCCAATCCTTCACGCACGCACTTGCACTCGAGTACAGCAAGCAGGGCCTTCGCGCCGTGGCCGTCGCACCCGGCAGCATCGCTTCGGGCATGACCTCCGATCCCGGCTTCCCGGCCGACATCGACTTCACGCTGCTCGGCAAGCTGGCCCCGGCAATCGGTGAGGGTTTCGCTCCCCCGTCCGCGGTCGCCGGCGTGATCGCGATGCTCGCTTCCGAGGACGGCTCGTTTGTCACCGGAACGGAAATCCGCATCGACGGCGGCACGCATATGTGACCACTTGCTGTGCGCCTTTTTTAACCCCCGGCGGTTAATAAAGGCGCACAGCAGCGAGGCGGCATACTTATCTCGTCGCCCGGAACCGGTCCGGCGGTACGACGTGCGGTGGGGAGCCAGCGGTGAGCGAGTCAACAGGCACTACGAACCTCGAGCCCGTGCTGATCAGTCCCGTCGTCGGCGGAAAGATCCGCACCTGGTCCGAGGACGAGACCCGCTTGTGGAGCGTCGACGATCCCGCGGCGCTCGGCGCACTGTTGGGACGCGGTCTCGTAGCCCGTACGACCCTGCCGGACAACAAGTTCCGAGAGGTTGCGTTTCTGGATACCCAGACCCAGGCCCTCACTGTGCAGCCGCGCTTCGCTTCCCCTGACAGCACTGCACTTGCCGCACCGTTCAAGCTCACCGAGGCGTCGGCCCCGACGTCCGACGCTTGGGAAGATCTCGAATCGGTACTCGCGTCGGTCGCGATCTCCGCTGCTGGACGTGGCGAATTCTGGCTCGCGGAACTCGGCGGGTGGGATGCTCCGCACGAGCCGAACTGCCTCTTCACGACCGTCGACGAATCGGGACTGGCCAACGCGGTCATGGAGGCCACCCCCGCGCCCGCCGGAACCGGCGTCTGGCCGGAGGTTCCGAGCGGACAAACCGGCGTTTCCGTTTCGGCACCAGCCTCACAGGACACCATCGAGGCTGCCGGAATCTTCGCGGTATCAGCGATCGAGACGTGGGGCGTCACACCGTGGGACATCAACCTCACTTTCGGCAAACTGGTCGATTTCGCCTGATCAGCGGCGCCGACACGCGGCGGTGAGTTGTACGTCTCCCCTCAGCCGACGGCTCACGGTTCGTCACAACACGCCCGATGGCGACGACATCGGGCCCCTCGGTGGGCATACTGAGGGAACTGGGGTTACTCCCGGTCACAAATACCCGTGGATCCGCGTCGGGGCGGGTGCGGTCCGACAACACGCGAGCAGCCACAGACACTGGCGGCTCCGAAAGGTTCAATCATGGCAACCGACCAACTACAGACGGTTGTATTGCACGGCGACCAGCTCAAGTACGTCGACCAAGGCAGTGGCCCCGTTGTGGTGCTCATTCACGGCCTACTGGGCGCGCACTCCAATTGGGAGCCGCAGATCGAGACGCTCTCGCGTCATTACCGCGTGATCGCCCCTGATCTCTTCGGACATGGTGCGTCGGACAAGCCTGCCGGCGACTATTCACTCAGTGCTCACGCCGCCACCGTTCGCGACCTCCTCGAAGCCCTCGATATTCCGTCGGCCACCCTCGTCGGTCACTCCCTCGGTGGTGGGATCGCGATGCAGACGCTGTACCTGTTCCCCGACCGGGTGGAGCGGCTGTGCCTGGTGGCCAGCGGCGGACTCGGCCCCGAGGTGAGCCCACTCCTGCGCGCGGCGACTCTGCCCGGCAGCGAACTGGTACTTCCCGTCCTCGCGTCGAGGACGCTGACCGACGTGACCGACAAAGCGCTCGGACTTTTCAACAAGATCGGCCTGTTCAAGCTCGGTGCCAGCGCGAGCGAGGCCCGTAAGAGCTTTGCTTCGGTGTCGGACGCGTCGACGCGTCAGGCATTTCTGGCGACCGCGCGATCGGTCATCAACTACAACGGCCAAACCGTCAATGCCACTCCGCATTTCGCCAACTTCAAGAATCTGCAGGCACTACTGGTGTGGGGCGAGGAAGACACCATCATCCCCAACGCCCACACCGAGAACGCTCGCGCCGAACTACCGCTGGGGCGGGTGGAGATCTTCAAGCGCGCCGGACATTTCCCGCACCTTGACTACCCGGATCGGTTCGACCGCGTCTTCTCCGAATTCATGACGGACTGCGGAGTCGGTATCGGCACCGGACCCAAGGCCGTCAGCAGCTGAACTAGCTCCCCGCAACCAGCTCTTCGAGGTAGCTCGCCACCCCGTCCTCGTCGTTCGTGGGCAAAATTCGGTCGGCGAGCTCGATGACCTCGGCTCTGGCGTTGGCGGGCGCCAGAGCCGTTCCGGCCCAGGTCAGCATCGCAACGTCGTTGAAGGCGTCACCGGCCGCGGCCACTTCCGACGCGTCGATGCCGTCGATCGCGCACAACTGCGCGAGAGCGCTGGCCTTCGAAACGCCCGCCGCTGCCATTTCCATGTACGGAGCCCCGGAGTGGGTCAACTCCACGCCTTGGATGCCCGCAGCGACCGCTGTTCGGTACAGGTCGGCGCTGGAAACCTCCGCATGCCGGGCCACGATCTTGACCATCGGCTCGACATCGAGCGGCAAGGTGTCGGCGAGCACCATCTCGTGCAGGTGCCGGTGATGGTCCGCGAACTCGCACAGAGCGGCGTACTCCGGCTCGGCAAAGAACTGCGTGGGTCCGACGTTCGCGAACACGACGCCCGGAACCAGCGACCGAACTTGCTCCATAGCCGTTGCAGCCAGAGATGTTTCGATCGAGACGGTGTCGACGATCTCCGGAGTCCCGTCCGCCAGGTCGAGAATGACAGCTCCGTTGGCACACACAGCTTTACCGCGAAATCCGCACGAGCTCGCCAACGTGTGTACCGAATGCCTGGCCCGGGCCGTCGCCCACACAACTTCGATCCCCGCGAGCCGCGCGTTCTCCATGGCCTGCGCGGTGCGCGCCGAAATCGTTCGGTCGGAGCGCAGCAGGGTGCCGTCGAGGTCGGTTGCGAACATACGAATACGGGTCACCAGACCATGATGGCAGTCCGTTCGCAGCCCTCACCAACTACGTGACATGGGCCGTTGCTCTGTCAATTACTTGCTTGGGCCTCGAGAAGGTGCCGACGCATCTCACCGAAGACCACACCCAGCCGCTCGACATCTCGCGGGCTCAGCAGGTCGAACATGCTCTCCCGTACAGCGGCCACGTGCGCCGGGCTTGCCGACGCCAATTTCTCGGCACCCTGGTCGGTCAGCTCCGCATTAGCGCCCCTCTTGTCGTCGACACACTCGACCCTGCGCACCCAACCGGAACCGACCAGGCGATTGACGGCCCTGGTCACACCACTTCGGGTCGCCATCACAGCATCGGCGAGCTCACTCATGCGCAGTTGCCGCCCAGGCGCTTCGGATAGAGCAACCAACAGTTCGAAGTCCGTGAACGAAATGTCGGAGTCTCGCATCAATTGTTGGTCGAGCACACGCTGCAGCAGTCGCGTCGAGTCCAGATACGCCCGCCAGGCCGATTGCTCCGAGTCGGTCAACCACCGCACTGATTCCATAACGCCAGCATATCCGAAGTAGTTGACAACGAAATCAAATGAGCTATTCTAATGTAGTTGATTAGTCAACTACTTGTTCGAAGTGAAGATTCAACCGGGAGGCGGGCGCTATGAGCGACAACAACGCAGTGCAGTTCGAGGAACGCCGGGCCGAGATCAGGGATCGACATCTGCTCCCCGCCGACAAACGACCCGCATCGACCGCACGCGGCCTGCACCATACGGCCCTGATCAGCAGTGACGTCGAACGAACCGTGAAGTTCTACCAGGATCTCCTCGGATTCCCACTCACCGAGTTGATCGAGAACCGTGACTATCCCGGGTCGTCGCACTTCTTCTTCGACATCGGCAATGGCAACCTTCTGGCGTTCTTCGACTTCCCGGGTCTCGACGTGGGCCCGTACCAAGAAGTACTCGGCGGCCTCCACCACATCGCGATCAGCGTCGAACCTGCCAAGTGGGCGAAGCTGCGCACCCAACTGACCGAGGCCGGCGTCGAACTGATCGAGCACAGCGAGGTCTCGTTGTACTTCCGCGATCCCGACGGCGCTCGACTCGAGCTGATCGCCGACCCACTCGGTGAGATGTACGGCAATCACGTCCTCTGAAAACTTGCTCTCCCCCACACCATTCGGAAGGCACACCATGACCTCCACTCTGTCGCAGCCGAACCTCGATATCCGTCGATCCGGGGATCGCTTCAAGTCCAATGCCGGCTGGCTGGACTCGAAGCACTCGTTCTCGTTCAGCAATCACTACGACCCGAAGAACACTCACCACGGTCTTCTCCTGGTCAACAACGACGACATCGTCACGCCCGGAATGGGATTCGATACCCACCCGCACCAGGACATGGAGATCGTCACCTGGGTACTGAGAGGTTCTCTCGTACATCAGGATTCGATGGGGCATTCGGGCGTCATCTACCCCGGTCTCGCCCAGCGGATGAGCGCTGGAACGGGAATCCTGCATTCGGAGAAGAACGATTCGTGGCGACTCGGTGACGTGGCGGGTGCGCATTCCGACAAGCACAGCGACCCGGTTCACTTCATCCAGATGTGGGTCGTCCCCGACGAGGCCGGAATCACGCCCGGATACGAGCAGTTGGAGATCGACGCCGAATTGCTTGCCGGTGGACTGGTTCCCGTCGCGTCGGGCATGGACGCGTACGCCGATCACTCGGCAATCCGGATCAAGAACAAGTACGCCGCGATGCACGTTGCGCGTCTGCAACCCGGACAACCTGTGACCCTGCCGGACGCACCGTTCCTGCATGTTTTTGTCGCCGACGGTCAGGCCGCCATGGAAGGCGTCGGAGTGCTCGAACAAGGTGACGCGGTGCGAGTATCCGGCGGTGGAGGTCAGCAGCTCAGCTCCGATACCGGGGCAGAGGTCATCGTCTGGGAAATGCACGCCACCGTTTCGCAGGGATGACATGAAGCCCTTCTCGTACGACGCTTCACCGGCTCGAATTGTCTTCGGCCAAGGGATGATCGATACGATCGCCGAAGAAGTGCGGCGGCTCGGCCGTAGCCGAGTGATGGTGCTGGCAAGCCGTCGACTGGACGCGCTTGCCGCCGCCGTGACCGAATCTCTCGGCGACATGGCGGTGGCCTGCTTCGACGGCGCTGTGATGCATACTCCGATCGAAGTCACGACAGCCGCGCTGAGACTTGCCGAGAACCATCACGTCGACACGGTCGTCGCGATCGGCGGCGGTTCGGCAACCGGGTTGTCCAAGGCATTGGCACTACGAGCGGGGTTCGATCAGATCGTCGTTCCGACAACGTACGCGGGATCAGAAGTCACTCCTGTGTTGGGTGAAACAGAGAACGGACGCAAGACAACTCGCTCCTCTCCCCACATCAGACCGGAAACCGTCATCTACGACGTCGACCTCACTCTCGATCTGCCGCTGGATACCACCGTCACCAGCGCCGTCAACGCGATGGCGCATGCGATTGAAGCGTTGTACTCCACCGAGTCCAACCCGATCACGGACTTGATGGCGATCGAGGCGATCTCCGGGATCGCCCGTGCGCTGCCGAGCATTGTCGATGATACGAAAAATCTGGAAGGTAGGGCCGAACTACTGCAAGCAGCCTGGTTGGCCGGAACCTGCTTGGGCACGGTCGGTATGGGGCTTCATCACAAGTTGTGCCACACCCTCGGTGGCAGCTTCGGTTTGCCGCACGCTCCCACCCACGCCGTTGTCCTTCCCCAGGCAATGGCGTTCAACGCGCCTGCCGTCCCGGAAGTCATGTCTCGAATAGCGACTGCCTTAGGTGTATCCGACGCCGCCACCGGCGTTTTCGACCTCGTCACCTCGTGCGGCGGACCGACCTCTCTGCGAGAGGTGGGAATGAGTCACGATCAGATCGGCCGTGCAGTCGAACTCGCGAACGCCGCCGCTTATCCGAACCCGCGTGAGATCACCCCGGCAGGCCTGAGCGAACTCCTCGAGAACGCCTGGTCCGGGCGTCGACCCGCCATCAGGTGAGAACGAATCAGGCAGTACCGCCTCGCGGCCTGACATGTTCGAAGATCAGAATCGTCTCGGTCGCAGCAACCGCCGGATGCGCCGAGAGATTGTTGACGACGAAGTCACGCAACTGCGCCGAATCCGTCGTTGCGACGTGCAGCATGTAGTCGTCGACACCCGCCACGAAATACACGTTGAGCACGGAGTCCAGCTTGGCGAAATCGTCGCCGAGCCGGCTGAGGTGCGACCGTGCGTTGGCCTGCAGTCGAACTGCGATCATCGCCTGCAGATCCATTCCGAGAGCGGCGGGGTCGATGTCCGCATGGAATCCCCTGATCACGCCGTTGTCCACCAAGGCGCGCACACGGCCGAGGCATGTCGACGGCGCAATTCCCGCGATCGCGGCCAGCGCATTGTTCGGAATCCTCGCATCCTTCGCCAGCTCTTCGAGCAGAACCCGGTCGATCTCGTCCAACTTCATTGCTGCCCGAACATGCTTCGGCGAGGCAGCCGTCTGAATACCGATTTTTGAACTTTCACGCACCATACATACAGCGTAGAGAATTATCTTCACTTCTCTTCACTATCTGGCGACGAAACTTCATGCTTGGCACCTGCCATTCGAAGAAACAACAGACTCAGTTCGGAGCCGTGTCATGAAGGTCGGAATCCCCCGCGAGATCAAAAACCACGAGTACCGCGTGGCCATCAGCCCAGCAGGCGTCCACGAACTGGTCGGTCGAGGACACGAAGTCGTCATCGAAACGGGTGCAGGCGTCGGCTCCTCGTTCAGTGACGAGGATTTCAAGGCCGCGGGCGCGCAGATCCTCGGATCTGCCGATCAGGTCTGGACGGACGCAGATCTACTCCTGAAGGTCAAAGAACCTATTGCAGAAGAGTATTCGCGACTCCGTAAGGATCAGGTTCTCTTCACCTACCTGCACCTGGCGGCGTCGAAGGACTGCACCGACGCGCTCCTGACGTCGAAGACCACCTCCATCGCCTACGAAACAGTTGTCGGTTCCGACGGTTCACTGCCCCTCCTCGCCCCGATGAGTGAAGTAGCCGGACGCCTGGCACCGCAGGCGGGCGCCTATCACTTGATGCGTCACGGCGGCGGACGCGGAGTGCTGATGGGCGGCGTACCCGGAGTGCGCCCCGCCAAGGTCGTGGTGATCGGTGCGGGAGTCTCCGGCAAGAACGCCATCGCCGTGGCCTACGGCATGCAGGCCGACGTCACCGTTCTCGACCTGTCGATCGCGCGCCTGCGGGAAATCGACGAGCTGTACCACGGCCAGGTCAAGACCATCACGTCCAACAGCTTCGAACTCGAACAGGCAGTACTCGACGCCGACCTGGTCATCGGCGCAGTGCTGGTCCCCGGGGCGAAGGCGCCGACTCTCGTCTCCAACAGCCTGGTGGCGCGTATGAAGCCGGGTTCTGTCCTGGTCGACATCGCCATCGACCAGGGCGGCTGCTTCGAGGATTCACACGCGACCACGCACGCCGATCCGACGTACCAGGTTCACGGTTCGGTCTTCTACTGCGTTGCGAACATGCCCGGAGCGGTCCCCCGTACGTCCACCTACGCACTCACCAACGCGACGCTTCCGTACGTCGTCGCCTTGGCCGACAAGGGGTGGAAGGACGCGGTCGCGACAGTTCCCGGCCTGGGGTCAGGTCTGAGCACACACGACGGCCTGCTCCTGTCCGACAGTGTTGCAGCGGCGCATGGGTACTCGGCTACCACTCTCTGACCCAGGCAGCTCTGACCCAGGCAAGGACAGCTCGAGATCGCTAGCCTTGATCCATGAGCATTCCTGACATCACGCTGAATTCCGGAACCACGATCCCGCAACTCGGCCTCGGAGTCTGGCAGGCCACCAACGACGAAACCGAGCATGCAGTACGGTTCGCACTCGACGAGGCCGGCTACCGGCACATCGACACCGCTGCCGCCTATGGAAACGAAGAGGGCGTCGGACGAGGTATCGCCAACTCGTCCGTCGCGCGAGAGGACATCTTCCTCACTACGAAGCTGTGGAATGCAGATCAGGGCTACGAGCCGGCGTTGAAGGCTTTCGACACCAGCATCGACAAGCTCGGCGTCGACTACGTCGATCTCTACCTCATCCACTGGCCTCTGCAGGACAACGACCGACTCCTCCGCACGTGGGACGCACTCGAAAAGATCGCGGAATCGGGCCGCGCCAAGGCAATCGGGGTGTGCAACTTCGAGCCGCATCATCTGCAGCTTCTCGTCGAACGCGGTGGATTGTTGCCCGCAGTCGATCAGGTGGAACTGCACCCGCACCTCACGCAGCAGGCCATTCGCGACAAGGCCGCCGAGCACGGGATCAAGGTCGAATCGTGGAGCCCACTCGGCGGTACCAGTAACGCAGGTTGGGGTAAGGCGTCCAAGCCCAACACCCTGCTCACCGACCCGATCATCACTCGAATCGGTGACCGCCACAGCAAGACTGCCGCGCAGGTCCTGATCCGTTGGCACCTTCAGAACGGCCTGATCGTCATCCCGAAATCCGTACACGATGCTCGAATCGCTCAGAACATCGACGTATTCGACTTCGAACTCACCGATCTCGACCTGAGCGAAATCGATACGCTCGACGACGGTACCCGCGTCGGCGCGCATCCCGATGAACTCAACATCGGTGCACCGAACTGATCAAGCCGCTCGTTTGGTGGGGCGAAGCGCATCGAATCCGTTTCGCCTCACCATCGTTCCGAGGGTCTTCCACCACGGCCGAGCCGGATCCGGCTCGCTTCCGTCGCCCATCCGGTGCAGCTGATCGGTATGCCACTGCAGGTCGAGTGCACCGTCGAGCATCGAGATGTCGGCAACCTTCCCCAACAACTTCCGCGCTCCGAACTCAACAGTCGGCACGGTCAATCGTTCCCGATCCGATTCCAGGAGAACGGTTGCCGCGTCGGGGATCGTGATCGTCGGCCGGCCGAGGCCGATCACGTCGCACGCGCCGGAAGCCAGTGCCTCGACCATCGCCGATCGCGAGCGGAAGCCGCCGGTGACCGCCAAGGGAATGTCGCCGGCAATCGCTCGGACTGTCTCGGCGTACTCGAGGAAATATGCCTCTCGATCGCGAGTGCTCTGCTTCTGCGCTTTACCCATCATGGCCGGCGATTCATAACTGCCACCGCTGATCTCGATGAGATCCACCGACTCTTCGGTCAACGCGCGCACTACTTCTCGCGACTCGTCTTCCGAGAATCCACCTCGTTGGAAATCAGCCGAGTTGAGCTTGACCGAGACCGCGAATCCCGGAGCAACGGCAGAGCGTATGCGCCGAACGATCTCGATCAGAAAGCGTCGTCGACGCTCAGGATCTCCACCCCACTCGTCCGTCCGCTGATTGGACAAGGGCGAAAGGAACTGCGCAACAAGATAACCGTGCGCTGCGTGTATCTGCACGCCCCCGAAGCCGGAGGACTCGGCGACGCGAGCGGTTTCCGCGAACTTGTCGATGATCTCGTCGATCTCAGCGGTCGAGAGTTCTCGCGGCGTCGCCATTCCCGGAATCTTCAGCGCGATCGCGCTCGGGGCGACCGGTCTACCTCTGCTGGCAATCGGGTTGGATTGCCGCCCTGGGTGGTTCAGCTGCATCCAGATCTCGGCGCCGCCGTTCTTGGCGGTCTTGGCCCAGGCAGTCAGTGCTTCGGCATCACGATCGTCGTCGACGACGACATTGCCCGGTTCGGCGATCTGCGATCGATCGACCATGACATTGCCGGTGATCAGCAAACCGAACCCGCCACTGCCCCAACGACCGTACAGCGTTTCCAAGCGAGTGGACGGTCCATGAGTGCGGTCACCCAGAGCCTCGCTGAGCGCAGCTTTCATCGTGCGATTCCGCAGGATCTGCCCGCAGGGCAAAGTCAACGATTCTCCGAGCGTGGTCATGGATGCCTCTCGTATGAAGGGAAGAAAGTCAATGGCGTGGCGCAGAACCGAAGTGCCGCTTGGTATCGCGCACGAAGCTCGAGAAGATCAGCGAGTTGACCGGTAGCCCGCCGCGCACCGCGAGCGACAGCTTCGGACGCGGCGAGAATGCAAAATTCCACTGCAGTCTCGAACCCACTGCGAGCTCGTCGACGCGGTAGTCCTCCGCGAAGGATTGGAACAGCGGAACATTGGACTGTTCGACGTAAAACGAGTGCCGACGCGTTTCGTCGTCCCAGGTGATGAACTTTTCGCGCATCTGCATCGCACCGCCGCCCACCTCCGCGATTCGGCGCGTGCCGACGCCGTAGGGGCGCGGCGAGGTGTAGTGCACTTTTGTGAGCAGTCGGCACCACGACAAAGGCTCGTCGGCGGTCAGACCGGCCCAGACGGCGTCAGGTTCGGCGGCGAGATCGATCGAGTACGTGAAGATATGCGGTGCCGTGTCGAAGAAATCGACACCGACCGGTTCGAGGTCGAACCAATGTGTCATCGCCTACTCCTGCCCAATTAGCCGTTACATGAAGTTACGGATACTTGACGACCGAAGTCAACCCCCGAAGGCTCAGCGGGACCAAGCCTCAGAACGAGAGAGCCCCTGCAGTGAAGCGATGACCTGTTCGAGCGGCTCGATACTTCGAGTCGTCTGGCACACCGCCACTGCACCTTCGACCGACGTGATCGTCAGGTTTGCCATCGATTTTGCCTGCACTGCAGGATAACCCGCAGTTTCGAGTTGCGATTCGATCAACTTCTGCCATCCCAGCATGACCTCAGCCGACACTTCCGCGACTTCTGGCTCACTGGCACGCGCCAACCCGCCGGCAATCACCGGGCAGCCGATCGCGAAGTCCGAGCGTGTGAGATTGAGTCGCCAGATGTCTCCGACCGCTTCGATCACGTCGGCCGTGGAACCGGTAGCCGCAGCCGAGCTGATTCGTCTGGTGATGATCGCACCGGCCGCGCGCACAGCTTCGACCATCAACTCGGTCTTGCCGCCTGGAAAGTGATGGTAGATCGACCCACGGGGCGCGCCGCTGTGCTTGATGACGTCGCTGAAGGATGTCGCATCGACGCCGTTGCGGCTGATCAGTTCGACCGCACTACGAATCATGCGATCACGTGAGCTCAGCTCTGCCATGTCACAGATCCTTCGGCCGTCGGTACACCTGTCGACTCATACGCTACGTTATGTATGACGACCTACATAGTGATGGGATGAAACAATGAGTGACGAGACAACCGCGACCGTCGATCCGGCGCAGATGACAGGCCTCGAACTTCTCCGCTGGATGGGAACGCAGGTCAACGACCGGCCCAGCATCGGACGCCTCCTCGGCATGGAGATGCGCGAGGTCAACGAAGGATCCGTGAGCTTCGCCCTGACCCCGCGCGCCGATTTCAGCAACCCGCTCGGCACTGTGCACGGCGGCATCTGCGCAACGCTGCTCGACTCGGTCATGGGCTGCGCGGTACACACGATGCTTCCGGCCGGCGTCGGCTACACGACCCTCGAACTCAAGCTCAACTACATCCGCACTGTGCCTCTCGACGGTGACGAGCTGACAGCCCACGGCAGTGTCATTCACGTGGGCGGGCGCACCGCGACCGCAGAGGGCAAGGTCTTGGACAAGAACGGCAAGTTGGTGGCGCACGGAACTACGACGTGCATGATTTTCCGCTAAGCCCGACGTGAGCAGGGTGCGAGTGCCGATGTACGATCGGCTCGTGACCCTGCTCACTGCGCACCTCTGGTGGCCCGACCGCTGACGGTCAGCCGCAACTGCGTGCTGCCCGGACCGATATCGGGTGGTCCAGCAGGCTCCTCTCAGGATCCCCGATCCGGCAAATGCCGTACGCGTCGTCGCTACGACCGCCAAGATCAGGTACCGAATCCACGAAGGAGAGTTAGTTGACCACCACCCCACTCAACCGTTCGCTCGAGCCTTTGGGCGTCTCCATCCCGTCGAAAGTGCCGACGCACTGGTACAACCTGGCGGCTGACCTCCCCGAGCCTGTTCCCCCGCACCTGCATCCGGGCACTCGTGAGCCGCTCGGCCCCGAGGACTTGGCGCCGCTGTTCCCGATGAACCTCATCGCGCAGGAAGTCGCAACCGAGCGCTACATCGAGATCCCGGAGACGGTTCGCGAGATCTACGGCATGTGGAGGCCCTCTCCCCTGTTCCGCGCGCATCGACTCGAGCGCGCTCTCGGCACACCTGCCCGCATCTACTACAAGTACGAAGGCGTGAGCCCGGTCGGTTCACACAAGCCGAATACTGCTGTCGCGCAGGCTTACTACAACGCAATCGAGGGAACCACCAAGCTCACCACCGAAACCGGTGCGGGACAGTGGGGTGCGTCGCTGTCGTTCGCGGGCGCGCTGCTCGGACTCGACGTCGAGGTATGGCAGGTTCGCTCGTCCTTCGATTCGAAGCCGTACCGACGCATCCAGATGGAGGCGTACGGCGGAATCTGTCACCCGTCGCCTTCGGACCTGACGGAAGCCGGACGCGCACTGTTGAAGTCGCATCCCGACACCACCGGCTCGCTCGGTATGGCCATCAGTGAGGCCGTCGAGGTCGCTGCGCAGGATCCGAACACGCACTACTCACTCGGTAGCGTGCTGAACCACGTCATGCTGCACCAGACCGTGATCGGTCAGGAAGCAATGGTCCAGCTCGAAGAAGCCGGCGACGCCGTCCCCGACACCGTGTTCGGTTGCGCCGGCGGCGGTTCCAACCTCGCCGGACTCACCTTCCCGTTCCTGGGACGAAACCTTCGCGAAGGCACCAAGACTCGTCTGGTCGCCTGCGAGCCGTCGGCATGCCCGTCCCTCACCCAGGGCGAGTACCGCTACGACTTCGGTGACGTCGCCGGCCTGACGCCGCTGCTCAAGATGCACACTCTGGGTAAGGATTTCGTACCGCCGGCCATCCATGCCGGTGGCCTCCGCTACCACGGCATGTCGCCGATGGTCTCGCACGCGGTCAACCTCGGACTCATGGATGCAATTGCCGTCGATCAGGACGACGCACTCCAGGCAGGTCTGATTTTCGCCCGCGCCGAAGGAATCATCCCGGCTCCGGAATCAACCCACGCGGTTGCCGGCGCTATCGCTCACGCCCGTGCCGTCACCGAACCCGAGGTGATCGTGATCGGGCTGTCCGGCAACGGTCAGTTGGATCTTCCGGCGTACTCGCCTTACGTCTGACGCCGTCGGTGTGGTGGTCTCGTGCGTACGAGGCCACCACACTTCGTCACACCGAGCACGTGGGCTCGATCTCGCGATCGACATCGTGCCGGCCCTCCGCGAAACGAACCGATCAGTTTGATCGATCGGTTACGGTCTTTCGATGCAGCTTCGGTTGAAGGAACATTGGAAACTGGTCGCACTCGGACTGGCATTGCTCGTGGCGATCGCGTTCATCGTCGTATCGGTAATCTCCGACTCCAGTGATGCGGCATGGCCGAAGCAGAAGACAGGCGGTCCGATCGTCGAGCAAGGCGTTGTCAACGTAGACCTCTCCGATCCTCCGCAACAAGCCTGGGAACTCGATGTCCGAGCGCTCACGGACAACCCCGGGGACGTGCTGCTGTCGATGCCTTCCACGCTCGATGGCTACTACGGCTACGGCAACACGTACCAAGTCGGTGACGTGCTGGTGGCCGCGACTGCTTATCCGCTTCCCAAGACCGACGAGTCTTCGTCGAGTCAGGGAGTCGGTGCCGTCACACTCGTCGGGGTGAATCCCGACGACGGAAGTCCGCTGTGGAAAACGCGAATCGGCGGAATCATCGGCCAGTGCAGTCAGCAGAACGAATCCACGATCATCGTTTGCTGGGGCGATCGACGGATGATCTTTGTCGATACTGCGACCGGAACTCTGATGTCCGACCTCGGAACCGACTTCGATCTCAATGGCGCCACCATCGCCGGAGACACCGTGTACACGTCCGGCGAAAGGATGGACGGAACGGTTCGAACACGAATTCTTGCCAGCGGCACCACAACCAATTTGACGGCCAACTTCGTGCGTACCTTCGAACCAAGTGAGAAGTTCGGAGCCGTCTACACGGTCCCTCACACCGACACTGTCATTGCGATGGAACAGGGCGACGGCGGGGACCCGCAGTACCGCTATCGAATCTACGATCTGCAGTCCGGCGCCGAACGATTCCGATTCGAGGGCGATTCGCTTGTCCCTACCGGGAACGGATTGTTCCTCACCAGTGTCGGCGGCCGGTCGGGATATGCCGGAACCCAAAACCTCTTGGCTTCCGACGGATCCACGATTCGTGCGATACCGATTCCCTCGTACTCATCGTCGTCCTACCCAAGTAAGCCTTCGACGGCGGTGCCGATGTTTCTCGGCGACGGCGCCTACGATCCGGAGTCGGGTGACGAACTCTGGCGCAGTTCACAAATCGTCAACACCGCGACGGCCGGGACAGGAAGCGCCATCGCCGCGGTGGTAGGAAAAACAATCCTGGTCACGTCTCCCGAGACTCGCACAATCTCGGGTCTCGACGTCGAGAGTGGCCGACAGTTGTGGCAAACACCCTGGCAAGACGCGTACTGGGTTCGCAGCGGGGTAACCGATGGCGACCACTTCGTCTTCAGCGACTACACCGGCATGCATTCGATCCGGGCTCGCGACGGAAAGATGACGTGGTCGGTTCCCCTTCCCCCAGAAGTTGATCCACGCGGAGTCGTCGTCTCGAATGCCGGCAAAAACGTGTCGTTCTCCTGGCAGAACCATTTCACCGTTTGGCGTTAGGCCGGCAACATCACCGATACCGTGTCGTACTGACCAGCCAGTTCAGCAGCAAGCAAATGGCTAGACGTGCAGCATCAATGGCCACAATCCAGTCTGGCGCGTTTGTTCAATTTCGGGGGAACGATCTCGAACAACTGCATATATCTCCGCGACTCCAATTTCGGAAAGATCAGACCAGACCTGCAGTGAAGGGGTGCGAAAAAATCGCACCGACTCAGGTATCTGATCCAATCCAACCGTAAAGGGAGCCAACGGGATGGTCGCGAAATCCCCAATTTGCAGTCGGCAACAAATAGTCCAGTTTGCGCGCAAACATCTGCGTACCGGGGGACCGAACTCAGACCAAATTCGTCGTCATTTCGGTTTGCAAAAACGCGCGTTCTTCACGCAGCTCGACACCCATCTGGACGATTCTGCACTTTCAATGCCCGAAAAAGTTGCACTCCGCCGCATCTGCCGACAGGAGGATAGAAGGTGCCCGATCAAACGTATGAACGTCTCAGCAGGTCAAGCCAACCCACCCCGGCCGATGTACGACGCGCTTCCTTTCCCACCCCAGAACCATCATGCTTGACGATCGAAAGCCGCCAACTACGTTGAGCCGCTGGATTCTTCCGCAGTCCCCTCTTCTCGGATCGGGATCATCGGAGATCCAACAGCCGCGCGACTTTCAGGCTCAAATGCAAGGCCAACCGGTCGTCGCCGTTTGCCAAGTCTGCTCGTGTTATCTCCTGAATTCGCCGCAAGCGATAGTACAAGCTCCCTCGATGCACACAGAGCGCCTCTGACGTTCGCTTTACGTCACCGGCATTGTCCAAAAAGCTCTCCAGCGTCGCGAGAAGAGCCTCACTTTTCGAGTCCTCATGGCTGAGCAAGGACTGCAAACCTGAGTGAATACTGTTCTCGAGTCGATCCTCCGACAGTTCGGCCAGAAGTCCGTAGACGCCGAGATCCCGATAACGCACAACATTTCCGAGCACCTTGACGACCTGGGCCACATCTGCGGAACGTCTGGACTCTTCGTAGGATTCGCGCACATCCGCAACCGAGGTTCGCGGTTCACCGATACCGACCCAACATTCGATGTTCTGGCGCCCACTTTCAGACAAGACTCGCTCCCGGGCTGCCACGATCAGCGAGTCCAGATGGGTTTGAGTCGAGCGTTCGGCCACCGATACGATCAACAGACTGTGGTCGGGGCGGTCGAGTTGGATTGCACTGTTCCGCGGGAGCCTCCGACGAAGCTGATCGACGCCGACGGCAACACTCAGACGATCTCTTTCGGTCAATGTCGACTGGTCGCCAGGACGGAGCAACACAGTGACCACGACTGCTGGACCCGCAGCCAACAAGCCCTCCTCGGCCAACCTGTTTGCCGCGTCCTCGCGCAGCGACCGCTCGCCCGACAGGACGTCTCGAGTAAGTTCCCGCTCCCGACTTCGGGACAACTCGTCCAGCAACTGTTCGCGGTGGAGGATCATCGCTGCCGCATCAGCCGTGCGCCTCAAGACCTCGGCTTGATCCTCGTCAACTTCGCCCTCTGAAGTCAACAGCCAGACGAAGCCCAGCAGCGCATTGCGGTACCGGATCGGCATCCCGACCCGGCCAAGGGTCAGCCCTAGTTCTTCGTTGACGGGAACAGTGAAGAGATCGAGGGCTTCACGGCCTCCACTCGCGTAGATGAAGTCTACGATCTCGCGTGAAACATTCCGCTGTAGAACGGAATTCATTCTGACTGAATCGACGGCACTGTCATGCGAGTTGTACGCGAGCAGACGAATCTGTACATCATCGATCGCAACGGAACGGTCCAGTCGGCGCCCGGTAGTGTCCACCAAATGCTGCAGTTCTCCGACCATGGTCGAACTGTACGAGCCCCCTCTCCGGTTTGCAACATATGCCCAAATTTCTACGTAGAAGATTGAACACATGACAGTGATGCAACTAACTTTCGCACCATAGGCTCGCTTCATGCCAAGCACCCGAGACCCGTGACGTCTTCACTCGGTCCGCAAACCGGCAGAAGTGGCAGTGACGAGATCTGTTGCAGCCGTGGGATTTGCGTAATGGGGAGCGAGGCCGGCCGGCACGATCTCCCTCAGACGAAGTCGCCTCCGACCCGAAATCGACAAACGACCTTCGGTCGCCAGTTCAACATCGAATCCCACCGACCTCTTTCAATGTCGAATACCTCGAATGACATCGGTGACCGTGATATCGCAAAGCCGTTGCCATTCAGCATATCCCGAGAGGAATCATCATGACCGGCACAGCAAATGCTCCTGTAGAGCATCAAACCGAGACGTCACCTGGACGTCGATCGGCGCGCCGTAGGGCCCTGATCGCCGGGGCGACAGGCAACATCGTCGAATGGTTCGATTTCACGATCTACGGCTTCACTGCCGCAGTTCTCGCGACAGTGTTCTTCCCTCCGGAGTTCGGCAGTGGCGCACTGCTTGCCACCTTCGCTCTTTACGGAGTCGCCTTCTTGGCCAGACCTGCCGGCGGCATATTCTTCGGACGGCTTGGTGACCGCCTCGGCCGACGGAGATCATTGTCCCTGGCAATTACGCTCATGGGCTGCTCGACAGCGGCAATCGGTCTCCTACCGACGTACGCTTCGATCGGTGTTGCAGCACCGCTGTTGCTGCTGCTGTGCCGATTGGTTCAAGGATTCTCGGCCGGCGGCGAATACACCGGAGCGGCAACCTTCGTCGTCGAGCATGCGCCGTCTCACCGCCGAGGCTTGTACGCGGGGATTATCAGCTCTTCGTCGTTCGTCGGCAGTATCTTGGCCACGGTCACAGTCTTGTCATTCAGCTCGGTCGGCGCTGAGCACTTCGCCGACGGAGGATGGCGTTGGCCGTTCATCATCGGAGGCGTTGTCGCCATGGTGGGCCTGTTCATGAGGCTTGCCGTCGAGGAGACTCCGGCGTTCAAGGAAATGCAAGAAAACGATTCCCTTCCAACCCGCCCACTCGCAGATCTGTTCCGCAATCACTGGCGGACTCTGCTCACGTCCTTCGTGTACTTCGCCTCGCTCGGTGTCGTTACTCATATGCTGCTCGGCTACATGCCGACATTTCTGGTTCTCTCAGCCGATGTTCCGAGCACGGTTGCACTGCTGATGACAACCGGCGCTTTGGTTCTCGCAGTACCGCTGTTCATCTTCTTCGGCGCCACAGTCGACCGAATCGGCCGGAGGCCACTCGTCAGAATCGGCATGGTGATGTCAGTTTTCGTCTCGGTGCCCAGCTACATGCTCATCGGTACCGGAAACATTTTCGCGATTGCCATTGCACTGGCTGCTCTGGTCATCGCGCTTTCCTTACTCGCGTCCGCTTTGCTCGTAATCCTCGAAATGATGCCGACGCATGCTCGATTCACCGGCACGGCAATCCCCTACAACATCGCATATGCGCTCTTTGCAGGAACTGCGCCGCTGGTGTGCGCAGCACTGGTCAACGCCACTGGAAGCGATCTGTCGCCTGCCTTCTACGCGACCGCCATCGCTTTGATCGCACTTCCCATTCTGTGGCGAGGGATTCCGGAAACGAAAAACTGGTCTGCCACGCAGGGCAGCCCGACGAAACATTTCTGACAACGGACGCGCCACGGCTGTGATTTTTTGCGCAGCTGTCGATAGCGTTCCGATGGCCGCCACGAGAGAGTTGAGGACGACGAACACCTCTGGACTTTCAGGTGCCAAATTCATTAAGACAGAGCCGAATCCGAGAAGTCGGGATGAAGCTCTCCAGAGGAAGTCGACGGCGTCGGAATTACCAGAACCCAAGCTTGCCGGATCGAACAGCTGTGCTTTCGATCCGGCAAAGCCATCAGTAGAAAGAGAGGCCGAAAGTGCCTACCGACAAGACCGATGCAGTTGTGGTCGGAGCTGGAGTGATCGGCAGCTCCATCGCCTACGAACTGGCCGCTCGAGGTTACGAAGTCCTGGTCATCGACAAGTCTGGTGGTCCGGGCTACGGCTCGACCAGTGCATCCAGTGCGGTTATCCGGTTCAACTACTCCACATTCGACGGTATGGCTGCGGCTTGGGAGTCGCTGCATTGCTGGCAAAACTGGAACGAGCATCTCAACGCGACAGTCGACGGCGCGCTTGCGAAGTTTCGGCAATGCGGGATGGCACTGCTCGATGTCGACGTCGCGCCCCACGCGCGCACGATCGGATTATTCGAGAAGATAGGAATCGATTACCAGCTTTGGGACGCAACGACACTCGTCGAGAAGATTCCCGGTATCGACGCCGGCAAATACTATCCTCCGAAGCCAGTCGACTCGGAGTCCTTCTTCGCAGATGCCGAAACCACGCTCGGCGCGCTGTACACACCTCAGGCGGGGTTCGTCGACGACCCGCAACTGGCTGCCGCGAATCTTGCTGCGGCAGCACGTTCGCACGGTGCGGTTTTCGCATACAACACGCGTGTAGTGGCAGTCGAGCAGTTGCCTGACGGCATCTGGCAGCTAGGGCTCGACGACGGGGAAAGTGTGAAATCCAAGATTGTCGTCAATGCCGCCGGCCCCTGGTCAGGAGCGTTCAACAAGCTGTCGAACGTCGGGGCCGACTTCAAGGTTTCGGTTCGGCCCTTGCGCCAGGAAGTTCATCACGTCACCGCACCCACTGGCTACAACGACGACGAGATCCTCGGCCCGATGATCGCCGATTTGGATCTCGGAACCTACATGCGAGCCGAACCTGGAAACGGTTTCCTTGTCGGCGGAACCGAACCGGATTGCGATCCGCTCGAGTGGATCGACGATCCTGATACCGCCAACCCGAATCGCACTGTTGCCCGGTTCGAAGCGCAGGTTTTCCGCGCCGCCAGGCGTTTCCCCACCCTGGAGGTCCCGTCACAACCGAAAGGTATTGCCGGCGTGTACGACGCAGCATCCGACTGGACCCCGATCTATGACAAGACAGACAGGCAAGGTTTCTACGTCGCCATGGGCACCAGCGGGAACCAATTCAAAAATGCGCCCATCGCTGGGCGCCTCATGTCCAGGATCATCGACCAGGTGGAAGCTGGACACGATCACGACGCTGATCCCCTGACCTATGTCGGGATGCACACCGGGCTCGAAATCGACCTCGGCGCATTCTCCCGCCTTCGGGCACCCAATGCCGAGTCGACCGGGACCGTCATGGGTTAGAAGTGTTGTCCGGCTTGGAGAATCGATAGCCGCGACAACTGAATAGACACGGCTGTGGGTGTCCACCACGTGGTGGACACCCACAGCCGACTTCTCCTTCAACGGCGTCTACGGAAAATCGCCCGTCGAACGTGTCAGCGTGCACATCGTCGCCGGGACGAACAGCTACCGTGCATGGCATTTTTTCAAGTAGCTCAGGAACGATGCCTGCAGCCCGGTTACGTGCGTCTCGTGCAACAACGCGGTCGAAACATCCTGCGACCGTCCCTTGCCATGCAACTGCTCCACGACGGCGAGAACGTTGCGTGACAGTCCGCGATAGATCGGAATGGGTCCAGTCAGTTCGGCTTCGTTCAGCGTGACGTGCAGCTGCGGAACAACTGAGCCCGCGCCACGCTCGGGCAGTGCCTCGACCAGTGTGTGGATCTGGCTGTCGGCGTTCACAACTCCGGGACTACCCGCACCGAAGGTCGCGAATGGGGCCGCGTCGCGCAGCCATGCGTAGAGAGCGAAAAGTCCTCCGTACGAGTACCCGAAGAGCCCGTGCCCGGACTCGCTGACACGTAGCTCCGACGAGTACAGGCGAGGGTGGAGTTCGTTGGTCAGGAAGTCGAGGAAGACGTCCCCGTGGGTGTCTGCCAGCTCCTCGAGGTAGGCGTCCACGTACGCCTGGGTCATTGCACCCGAGTCGCGAGCAGCGGCGAGAGTAGCCATCATTTCTTCGCCTACCGGTTCCCCAGGCGGCACGAGATCGCGGTTGCGGAGCCGTGCCCAGTTGGCAGCTTCCTCACCGGCATATCCGACGCTGACCTGGATGTACGGGGCGACCGTCAGGTACGGGTCTGCCTGCGTGACGATGAGCGGGGCGGTAAGACCTACAGCCCAGTTGCCGTCCATCACGTAGATCAGCGGTAAGGGATCCATGGAGTCCGCGTAGCCGGGGGGTGTGGTCACCCAGACGCCGTAGCTGTGTCCCGACTTCGCCGTGATTTCGAAGTACTCCGTGTCTGCAAAGCATCCGTGCAGCATTGCGCTCATCGAACGTCTCCCTTGACGATATTTCCGGACTTCACGACGAGAACAGCCATGTCCGGATCGGCGAACACCTTTGCGTCTCGGAGTGGGTCTTGCTGCCAGGCAACCATGTCCGCCTGCATACCGACGCGGATCGTCCCGACGCTTTCCCCGATACCGAGAATGTCGGCATTGACGCTGGTGGCCGAAACGAGTGCATGCATCGGCGACTCCAACTCCGCGCGCAAGTGCAACTCCTCACCTCGGTGCTTTTGGTGCGGCCCGATGAGGTCCGAGCCCAGGCCGATCCTCAGGCCTGCTGCGCGAGAGGCCTCGAGCGCTCTGGCCATGCGTTGACGCACTCCGGCTGCACGCTCTCGTATTGCCGGGTCCAGGTCCATGCTCTCGGTGTCCGCCAACTGCTCGACCACGGCGAAGGTAGGGACCAGAGCCACGTCATGCTCGCGCATCAGCTGGGCCGTCTCCGCATCGATGTCGGTGCCGTGTTCCACGCACCGGACACCGGCTCGCACCGCGTTGCGAATGCCCGCATTGTTGTGCGCGTGCACCGTGACGTAGGTGCCGCGCGACGCTGCTTCTTCCACTGCCACGGAGATTTCCTCGACGGTGAACTGTGTGTCGGTGAGGCTGTCATGGCCTCCGACGACACCGCCGGTGACGCACAGTTTCAGAAATGTTGCACCTCGGCGGAACGACTCGCGCACATTGCGTCGTAGCTCGTCGGCATTACCCGACATCAAGGACAAGGCGCAGAGCCCGGGAATGTGGTGCATGTTCCACAGCTCGGTCGGCTCCCACGCGGCCCCGTAGTAGCCGTGTCCACCGGTCTGGCACTGCACAGGACCGCACGAGAGGACACGCGGACCACGCACCTTGCCGCTCGCGATAACGTCGACGACTCCGCCGTCGATGCCACCGACGTCTCGCACCGTGGTGAAGCCCGCGTCGAGGGCATCGCCCGCAGTGGCGAAGATGCCCGCAGCCAGTTCGGCTGCCGAGAGCTCAAACCCGAATTGCCTTCGGATCGGACTCGAAATACCCAGGTGCACATGAGCATCGATCAGCCCCGGAGTCAGAAGCATGCCGTCCAAGTCAACTGTCGTCGAACCCGACGGCGCCTGTCCGATCGCGGTGACAATGCCGCCACTCACGCACACGTCGACTTCGACCGGGTCGGTGCCCGATCCATCCGCGACCATGCCGCCGGCAAACCATACGTCAGTCAAAGGGACCTCCCGAGCATTGGAAACCACTCTCCTAAACACTGGTGAATTCGATATGCGGTACCGTACTCAACAGTGGTGAACCCGTCAATGGAGGTAGCGTGAGATCGCCGGTTGGGGAGGGTCGAGAGCGACTGTTACAGGCGCTGTTCGACGAGTTCGGTGAAACCGGCCCAAGCCCGAAGCTGTCGATGCGCCAAGTAGCGGAGCGACTCGGAGTGCACCACACGCTGCTGACCTATCACTTCGGATCACGACCGGGACTCCTCAGCGCCGTACTGTCGGAAGCTCGCCGCCGTGACAACCTCGTCATCGCCGCGATGGGCAAGGATCTCGGGTTCGCGGCCCTGTGCAGGGCGATCTGGACCTTCTACTCGAACGCCGAGCACGAAGATCGAAGCCGCACCTTTTTTCACCTGGCCGGACTTGCGGTGTACGAGCACAAAGCATTTCAAGATTTCGCCGCCGACCTCGACGATTTGGCGCACCTCCTCGAAGCGGCGGCCCTCCGCGAAGGGTTCACAATGGTGGACGCAAAGCAGCAGAGCATCATCGCAACCGCATGTCTGCGAGGACTGTTGCTGCAGAGGTTGCTCACCCCCGACGCCGAGGTCGACGCGGCCGCCGAGCGCTTCATCACCTCGTTGACAGCGTCCACCACGTAAACCCCTCATACACAACCGATCACCCCCGTTCGAGATCACCGGCGCGGGGGCGTTTTCCCTGGGCTCGGGCATGTTTCGGCGTGAGACGGGTCTCTGAACCCCGGTTGAATGATGGTCGATCACCCTTTCGACATCTGTACGAGCGAAACGCCGAAAGATGCGACAAGTGAATGTATCCCGGCTCAGCAGACACACGACATCATCGACAAGTCCGATGATTCACATGAGTTTCGAAAGTCAGGATTGAATTGTGACCATTACCTTCCGTGCCGCAGAGTTGAACAGCGCAAGTGGGATCTTCCAGCAAGCACTGCTCGGCCAACCCAGTGCAGAGCCACTCGGCGGAGACATCATCACTCGTGCAGATGTCGAGTTCACCAGTGACGACGGCCGCATTCAATCCGGAGTCTGGGAGAGCGAACCGGGAAAGTCGCGGTGGGAGTTCCTCACCCGCGGCGAGATCATCACCATCGTCTCCGGCGCCATGACCGTGGAGGAGGACGACGGCGATCCCGTACATCTCGTTGCCGGTACGAGTGCAATCTTCCCAACCGGATGGAAGGGTACGTGGACGGTCACCGAGACCGTACGCAAGGTGTTCGTCGTATACAACGAATGACCAAGAGAATCCGCAACATCCGACTTTCACGGCCCGTCGTACGGACGGATCTCCCGACGCAGCCCACTTGCCCTGAGTACCTGTCGCTGCACTCCCGCCCTCACGGAATCCTCGGTGCCGATTACTCTCACATGGTTTCTGGCGCGAGTGATCGCCGTGTACAACAACTCCCGAGTCAGCAGTGACGACGCCTCGGCCGGCAACATCACCGATACGGTGTCGTACTGGCTGCCCTGGCTCCGGTGAATCGTCATCGCGTAAACCGTCTGCACCGACGAGAGTTGGCTCGGGTGAATCAGAAACGCATCACTGCCCCGCTGGAATGCGGCAATAGGCACGCCATCCTCACGCTGCACGATCACCCCGGCATCCCCGTTGTAGATCTTCGCCTCGTAGTCGTTGGCCGTCACCAACAGGGGTTGGCCCGGATACCACCTCGTCGGGTCCAGGAATTGCCCTGATGCCGTGCCGACCCACTCCATCGCCTGCTGCGCCCACCTCCCGACACCGTACGGTCCGTCACGGTGGGCGCACAGAAGGCGGTGCGATTCCAAGCCTTTCAGCGCGCCGATCGCATCACTCACCTCGGCCGACGCCGTCACCACCTCTGAACTCGCAACGATGTCGGCGCGCAATGCGTCAACATCCTCGGGCGAATGGAAGGAGACGGCTGGATCACCGCTGCGCAGGATACGCAGAACCTCAGCGGAATCTCCCGCTCGAACTGCCCTGGCCAACGACGCGATGGTTCCGTCGAAGCGGCGCCCGCGTGAGAGTTGAATGATCCCGCCCCGCAGACGATCCTGTTCATCCGCACTCAATGCCTCTTCGGAACCAGTGGCCGTGAGATCGTCACCCACCAACTGTGTCAGCGTCGGATTTCCACTGACCTTTACCGGGCGGGCGACAAGATCAGCAAGAACAGCGCCCGCGTCGACTGAGGTCAACTGATCGGGATCGCCGACGAGCAGTAGCCGGGCATCGGGGCGAACGGCTTCGAGCAGGCGCGCCATCAACGTGAGGGAGACCATCGACGTCTCGTCGACGACGACCACATCGTAGGGAAGTCTGTTGGTCGCATTGTATTTGAAACGACTCGAACTCCCCCGCTGCCAACCGAGTAGGCGGTGCAGGGTCATGGCCGCGAGTTCTTCGGGAAGGCCAAGGCTCGCGGTCTGCTCACGTACGGACTCCTGCAGCCGCGCTGCGGCTTTACCCGTCGGTGCGGCCAGACCGATGCGAGCATTCGAACCCAATTCCTCCGACAGGAGAGCGAGAATACGTGCGACCGTATGGGTTTTGCCGGTTCCGGGCCCACCGGCGATGACGGTGGTCCACTGTGTCGCGGCGAGAGCAGCTGCTATCCGTTGACGATCCGGCGCGATGGTCGGCCCGTTCTCGTCGACGAACAGCGAATCCAGCCGCGTTCGGACCGCTTTCAGGTCGGCGGGCGGCCACGTGGACGCCCGCTCGTCGAGCACTCGCCGAATCGTCTGCTCCTGCAGAAAATATCGATCGAGGTAGAGGAGTTCACCGTCGTCCGTGTCGACCAACCGGAGCGGTCTGAGAGGTCCGGCGTTTCCGCCGATCACCAGAGGGCTCAGCCGAAGGGCGGCAACGATCTCCGACGGTTCGGGCCACGGCAACGACGTGAGTTCCTCCTCCGTCGCATTGTCGACGCTCACATCACGCATCCGTTGCAGATCGAGGCACACCGAACCTGAGCGCACAGCGCGGACCGCCAACGCTGCGGCCAGCATCACCTCGTCCGACGTTTCACCGCCCAGGCTGCACACTCTCGTCGCGACATGAACATCGGCGGCAACCAGAACCCCGGCTTCGTTGAAGATTCGCACGATCCCTTTGGCGCGCTGCGCCAATTGCGCCTCGGTCATCGAATCTTCTCCCCTACTGTGTGGGACGCATCAAGACCGGCCAGCAGATCCGATAGTTCAACCGTCAGCTGAGCAGGCGGTTTCCATTCGAAGACACCGCATTCCGGCGGGCTGTCCGGGCCGAGCATCCCACGCACGAATTGATACTGCACGCCCCCGAGATGACGGTGCGGATCGTAGTCGGGCAGGCGCCACCGCAGATACCGATGCAGTGCAACCGAATACAGCAGTGCCTGCAGCGGATAGTGCGAGCGCATCATCTCCGTCGCCATGAGTTCACGCGTGTAGCTGGCAGCCGTCAGATCGCCGCGACCGATCCGGTTGGTCTTGTAATCGACGATCACGAACGACGGGCCCGGGATCCGCAAGACTGCGTCGATACTGCCCGTCAGGAATCCGCGCATCGGTGACGTCTCGACACGGTCCAGATAGTCGGCGTACGACGCCAGAATGTCGTCGGAGGAAAGGTGGCGCCTCAACAGTTCCGATACTCCGCGGAGTGTGACACTCATCGACACCGGATCGTCGCCACCGGCCAGTGGGAGTTCGAAATCGAGTTCGGGAAGACGATCTTTCGGCGCGATCGTGGCCAAGGTTCCGAATCCCAGGGGAGTCTGCATCACCAGATACAGCGCATCCGCGAGTGCTTCGGAGTCGACCTCGGCCGCCCGTACCGAGACCGCCTCGGCGCAACGCATCCCGAGTTCCGCTCTCAGATCTGCCACAGCCGTGTCCACCACCTCGAGCACCTCATGCACCAGCGTGCCGAATGCGGCGCCCGCGGGAAGTCCGTTCATGGGTGAAGGGAACGCCTCCAGGGGCGAGGGGGTAATGCTCTCGAGGTCTACGGAATCCTCTGGCTCGTCGTCTTTTTCGGGATCCTCGACCTCACTGCCCGTGGTCGTGACCGCGTGGTGCGCTCCGGCGGTGAGTGCCGAGTACGACGTACGACGCCACAGAGTGTCCAGGTCTCGATCGAAACGCGCCGCGGCCAGTTCGGTCACGTCCGCAGCCGCTCTGGACCAGTGGACGGGCGAGGGCGGATGGGGACCAACAGGTTCCACCGAGATCACGTCGGACGCTGCTGCCGGCCAGGTTGCGAGCCGTGCTGCGGTTGTACCGTCGTCGAGCACCTTCACTACCCGAGCAGGTTCGGCGATGCCGGGTGTACGTCCGAGCATCAACCGGTGCAGCGGCGAGCGGGAGGTCCCGTAGCTGGGTGCCCACCAGAGCACGAGTTGGCACTGCGCCCGGGTCAGCGCCACGTACAGCAGCCGCAGTTCTTCGCCCGCTTCTTCGGCCTCCGCAACAGTCTTTCTGGCGTTGTACCCCGGGCCTTCCTGCCCGCCGACGTCGAGGATGCGGCGTCCCTCCGGGTCGTGCAACAGCTGCGTCGGCGAGTTGAAGCCGCCAACGCTCTCCCAACTGAACGGGACGTAGACGATCGGGAACTCGAGCCCTTTGGTGGCATGCACCGTAGCGATTTGCACTGCGGCAGCGTCACTGTCGAGGCGACGGCTTCTGTCGGTCGCGCTCCCGGACGTCGGATCCTTGATCCGGTCGGAAAGCCAGCGAACCAGTGCGCTCAACCCGAACGCTTCCTCGGTCGCGACGCGACCGAGGAGTTGTGCGACGTGCCGCAGATCGGTGAAATCTCGTTCGCCGGACGGGGCCGCGAGTACACGCTTCTCCAGATTTGTTTCGGCAGAGATTCTTTCGAACACAGCCGCAAACCCGACGCGTGCGAACAGCCCGGAATAGGAGCGCAGTTGACCGGCAAGTTCCGCGACGATGTTGTCGCCATCCTTGTCCAGTTCTTGGGCGGTGCGCCCGAAAATTGGTGAGAGGGCCGTCAACCGGACACGATCGGAGCGATGGGGCTGCTCGATCGCCTGCAACAGCCACAGCCACTGGGTCGCACTGGGTGTCGCGAAAACACTGGACCCTCCGGTCAAAACGGAAGGTACACCGACGGCATCGAGAGCATCGCGGATCATCGCCACGTGCTTGTGGGTGCGCACCAACACCGCGACGTCTCCCGGTTCGACCGGGCGTGGAACACCGTCGACTGCCAAGCGGGCATCGCCGCCCAGGAGCGCGACCACGTCTGCTGCGACGTCGTCCGCGACGCGACTGCGAAGTCTGCCTACGGCCGGAAATCCCGAACGATTGAGCGGTCCGGCTCCGGTACGGGGCAGATGGCGCACACGCATCGGCACCGGGCCGAACAACCGAGACTTCTTGTGCGAAGCCTCCACCGGATGCGCGACGATGCCTTCGTTGCCGAGTGCGGCACCACCGTAGAGGTGTTCGAGTGCCGCCAACAACCCTGGGTCGCTACGCCAATTGGTGGTCAACTCCTGGTGCGCATCCGCCTGATCGACCGCATCGAGATAACTCAGGACTTCTGCCCCGCGGAACGCATAGATGGCTTGTTTGGGATCACCGACCAGGACCAGGGTGGTGTGACCGTGGAAGGCCAACCGCAGAATGTCCCACTGCAACGGATCGGTGTCCTGGAACTCGTCGATCAACACAACCTTGAACTTTTCGCGCACCCGACGACACGCGACGGGACCGTATTCCGGATCCGTCAATACACCGTGCAACAGCGTCAGCAGATCGTTGAAGTCGCGAATTCCTTTGGTCCGCTTACGTCGTTCGACCTCGACACGAGCAGCAGCCGCGAAGAGGACGCGCTGACCGGGTGCGGTCTCCTCCTCGCCGTCGGGTTCGAGAATTGCCTGACCATCGCCGACTGCGCTTCGGGCGATGGCCAGCGCGTCCTTCGTGGAGAACGGTGGAGACGAGTCCGTCCGGCTGTAGCGGCTGAGGTACAAATCCGAGACGACCTCACTGATCAGGTCGTCGACCGACTCCACAAAAGTTGTGTCCGGTTCACGTTCCCCGGCGATGCCCAGCCCGTCGAGCATCCTCTGACAGAAACTGTGGGTGGTCGTGATGGTGCCGGCGTCGAACTCCGCGAGAGCGCGCAGGAGTCGGCGACGCCGCACGCCGATCTCCTCGTCGTCAGCTGTGGCGAGGTACGCCACCAGATCATCATCCGACCGCCTCGCCGCCTCCGGGTCGACCAGAGCGGCGGACACTCCCGCGAACCTCTCCCTGGCACGCTCACGAAGTTCCTGAGTGGCGGCCCTACTGAATGTCACCAGCAGAACTTGCGATATGTCGGCGAGACCTTCGGCAACACAACGGGTCGCGAGTCCGACGATCGCGTAGGTCTTGCCAGTTCCGGCGCTCGCTTCCAACACCGTAGTGCCGGTAGGCAGTGGCCCCAATAGATCGAAGTCCACGGGTTACTCCGCTCTTTCGTTGGTCAGCAACGGATCCCACAGTCGTCGGGCGAGAACTCCGAATCGAGTCGGTTCCTCGGCCCAGACGAATTCGTCGTCCGACGGCGGATCCGCAGCCAACTCCGCCAGTGTTCGAGCTTCTCCGAAAACGTAAGCGTTGCTTGGATCGATCATCTCGCCGTACTGCCCGGTCCACTGGGTGTCCGCACCGTTTGTCGCATCGTCGACCGACTCGCCACCAAAGCGTCGGCGCGCATATTCGGCTGAAGTAGCGGCCCACATCGGCAACGGACGCTGCAGCCCCCGCTCGCGTAGGTCCACCAGTTGCTGCAGGATCTCGACCGCATTGCCTGGCGCATCGAGCACCGACCGTGCCGCTGCGATCTTTCCCCGACCCCGTCCGATCGAGACTGCATCGAGCGCACCGGGTCGTCCGTGCGCTTTCAAGGCGAGCAGGTTTATCCAGGCCGTCATCCGATGTTTAGGCGCCAGTGAGGAATACGACGCTCCCACCACTGAATTGCCGTGCACACCGGTTACCGTTCCGGTGAGACGACGCCCGTCACCGAGGTCGATGTCGACGTCGACAGCCTCGGAATCGCCCTCGAGGTGTGGCAATGCAAGACCGGCAAGTTGGTCTACCACCCACTCGACGTTGCCCAGAACCGTGGCGCCCAGGTTGTAGGGCGGCAAAGTACCGCGGCGCCACTCGGCTGCACGGAAATCCGCCGAGCTGCGTCCAGCCAAGCGCGAGAGAAGCATTCGGTCACCCAGAGCCCAGGTGGACAGTGGATCGAGCTCGGTTGCCAGCGAATCCGCGATGTCGTCGTCGAGTTCCGGTACCCGGACGCCGAGGCGTTGGCGCAGAAAACCACGCGCGGGATGTACCAGGAAGTTCACCAAGTCTGCGAGGTTCACTTCCTTCGGATGCACCTCGGGTAGCTCGGCCGACAAGACTGTCGGCAATTCGACCGGTGTTCCGGAGGCAGCCCTCGCACCGGCCAGCGCTGCCGTGTCGAAGCTGAACGGCTTGTTCGGCGCGAAGTTTCGATTGTCGAACGATTGCAACGGATGCCGTGTCAGCACTCCGTTGATCGCTTCCGGACCCACCGTCGCACTGAGTACGTCGAGAAGGCCACTGAGGGGGATCGCCGGTGGTCTGACGACACCGGTGACCGGATCGGCACCGGTATACAACAGAATCAGATGTTCGCCCGCAGACATCACGGCATCGAGAAGCAGTTGCCGGTCTTCACTGCGCAGATCACGCTCCCCCACAACGGGATCACGGGACAAGATGTCGTCGCCGTCGACTCCACCGGTTCGAGGGAACACCTCGTCGTCGAGTCCGATCAGCACGACCACGCGATGCGGTACCGAACGCATCGGAACCATCGTGCACACCGTCAGTTCGCCGGTTCGGAAGTTGGCACGCGTCGGTCTGCCCGCGAGGCTGCGCGAGAGCATCGCGCGAACATCGGCCAGACGTAACACCGTCTCTCCGCCGAATTCGACAGCAGCTACCAGTTCGCGGTGGGCCCCCGCGCTCTGCCAGGAATCTGCGGGCGCTGTGTCGGTCAGCAGATCCAGGGCCCGCATCAGCACACGAAGCCATTCGGCCGGTGAATGTGGGCCGGCAAGATCGCGAAGCGAGACGGCCAGGCGATCGACGAACTCTGCGAAACGTCCAGTCAGGTCGATGTCTGTGCCGTCCACGTCATCGAGTGGTAGCGCGAGATCCAACCAGGCATTTTCCGATTCGTCCGCGCTGACCCCCAACAAGATTCGGTCCATGGCGGTGTTGAAGGTGTTCTGCGGAAATGCGTCGAGGCCGAACGTGGCACGCTGCCGACTACCGATTCCCCAGCGAGCACCCGCTTCCGTCGTCCATTCCCGCAGTCTTTCCAACTCGTCGTCGCCCCACGAAAAACGTGTGCGGACAGGCTCGGTCGCGGCCAGGTCGAGAACCTCACTGGCTGTGGCCCGGCCGTCGGCCAATTCGAGGAGAGAGCCGAGAATGGCCAGGACTGGATTGGTCTGACGTAATCCGCGGTCTGCCAGCCTTACTCGAAGAAGATGCCCGGGGTGGCCATGGACGCCTTGCCCGAATGCAGCACGAACCAAGGGTGCGTACGTTTCGACGTCCGGGCACATCACGAGTACGTCGCGTGGCTGCAATGTCGGGTCGTCCTCGAACAATCGGAGCAAGCATTCGCGGAGCACCTCGACCTGCCGTGCCGGCCCGTGGCAAGCGTGGACCTGAACTGTCCCATCCGGTTCCGCTGCAACGCTGGGAGCACGATCTGCGATGACGTCGGCTTTGACCGTCGCCAGGAGGGATTTCGGGCCGGCTGGTTCGGGAAGATGCACCGACTCGAACTCGGCGGCACCGAGGCTGATCTGAAGTTCACGAACGTCGCGAGCAAGACTCGACAGCAACGGATTGGCGGATATCAGCGCTGACCCGTCTTCCGAACGTCGGATCGTGCTCTCACTTCGAGGCTGCATGCGCGAGCTCATCTTGGTCCACAGCGCGGGGCTGGGATGCGGGAGCCAGATGTGCACGTCCCGATTCGCACTGAGTGCGCTCAAGATCATTCGCTGATCGACCGGCAGCCGGGTCGGCCCGAAGACCGACAGACGTTCCGGTAGGTCGACCAAGGCCGGGTCCTCGACCAGCGCGCGGCTCACTTGCCCCAGTCGCTCTGCGGGCCCCGGAACGTCGATCTTGTCCGCGACGATGCACCACAGACGTGCCTGCCATTCGAAATCCTCCGACAGCGCCAATCCGTGTCCGTCGGTCAACCGCCCGGCGGCCCAGTCGATCAGCATCTGCGGGCGTTGCGCGGCATAACTGCGGAAGAGTTCGGTGACATGTGTGGCGGAGGCAAACCGTCGACCTTCACGATGGCCTTCGAGATGTTTCGCCAGGACTCCGCACCAGGGCTCGCCGAGGGACTCGTCGATCACATCGAGAACCGTCCACACCAATCGCGTCGGCGACCATGGGTCGTCGTCAGCCGTGATTCCACTGACCGCGGCCACGGACTCCGCGACCAGGCGCGCGGGTGAAGGAAACGCGATGTTCGCAGAAATTCCGTCCACTGCTGACGGTCCGGACGTGCCTAGCTGGGAGGACAGCCGCTGATTGAGCCAACGCTCGACGCCCTTGGCCGGCACCGCAACAGTTTCCCTGGCGAATGGATCCGACAGCGGGGTACGGAGGAGCGTGGCCAACGCCGAGACCAAGGTGTCCGAACGCTCGGCCCGGTACAACTTCAGCAATCTTCGCTCCCCTCACTCCGTCCAGACGTCCATCTCACCACGGCGCTGTGACAGGAGACGCCGAACCAGCCTCACGCAGCGGTGACGCGCAGGCAACATGACCGCAACCGGAAGTTCGTACTGTGCGGGAATGACCAGTCCCGTCACCACACCTCGCCCCGCTGGAACCGGTCTCGACATCTCCGGCCTCGGCAAGACCTTCGAGATGGGTCGTCGGTCGGTGACCGCGCTGACCGACGTGTCCCTTCAAACCAGCGAAGGCTCTTTCCTGTCTCTGCTCGGGCCGTCCGGATGCGGGAAGTCCACCGTTCTCCGCATCCTTGCGGGCCTCGATAGTCCGACGTCGGGAACGGCCCTTGTCAACGGGCAGTCGCCCGCCGAGTTACGCAAGCGCCGCGAACTCGGAATCGCCTTCCAGGATTCGGCTTTGCTGCCGTGGCGAACAGTGGCCTCCAACATCAAACTGCCCCTTCAGGTTGCCGGCATCGATCCTGACCCCGACCTGATCGCCGACCTGATCGCGCTCGTCGGCCTCGAAGGATTCGAGAAGGCCAAGCCCGCTCAATTATCCGGCGGTATGCGTCAGCGTGTGTCAATCGCGCGATCGCTCGTGGTCAAGCCGAGTGTCCTGCTACTCGACGAACCCTTCGGCGCGCTGGACGACATGACCCGTCAACGGCTCAACATCGAATTGCTCAGGATCTGGACCGAGAAACCGGCGACCACGTTGATGGTGACTCACGGAATCGCCGAAGCCGTGTTCCTCTCCGACGTCGTTGCCGTCATGACGCCGCGGCCCGGACGCGTCCTCGAAGTCGTGCCGATCGACCTGCCGCGCCCGCGTACACCCGAGATGATGCGTACACCCGAGTTCCACGAGATCCACGACTACCTCTCCGGACTGCTCTTCGGAAAAGCAGGCGTCGCATGACAATTACCGATATCGAGAACGTCGCGACCGCGGCGGCGCAGCCATCTGTGCCGCGCCGGATCCGATTGAAGCGTCCGACGTGGTTCGGTGGTGCAGTCGGCATCTGCGGACTGATCGCTCTCTGGTGGATTCTGGCGGCGGCCGGTGTTGCGGGAGGCACGATTCCGACGCCGTGGGTGGTTGTCTCGACGATGTTCGACGACGGTTGGTCGCTGTACGGACCCAATTTCACCGTCACGGCTTCCGGTGCGCTGCAGGGCTTTCTCTGGGGAAACCTGCTGGCGATCACGCTTGCCGTGCTTGTCGTTCTCATTCCGCCCATCGAGGGATTGGCCACACAACTGGCGATCCTGAGCTACTGCACACCGCTTTTGGCGCTTGGCCCAATCATCCTGGTCGTCTTCGGCGGCCGGACCCCCACAATCTTTCTCGCCGCAATGTACTGCTTCTTCACCACGATGGTCGGCACACTCGCAGGCCTGAGATCGGCAGACAAGACGAGCCTCGATCTCGTCGCCGCCTACGGCGGTGGGCGTTGGCAGAAGTTCACCAAAGTTCAACTTGTGAGCGCACTTCCGAGCACCTTTGCTGCCCTCAAGATTGCTGCACCTTCGGCCGTACTGGGTGCAATTCTCGGCGAGTATCTCGGCGGGGTGGACAGCGGGATCGGCGTCGCACTAACGGCCGCTCAGACGTCGTACAACGTCCCGCGAACGTGGGGAATGGCTATCGCCGCCGCCTTGCTCGCCGGTCTGGGGTACGCCGTCGTCGCAGCGATCGCCCGGCTCGTCACCCCGTGGACGAGCGCTCCGGGAGCACAGAAATGACCGCGGTACGAGGAACATTGAGATTCCTCGCCCCGATTGCCATCGCCTCGGCGCTGTTGCTTGTCATCTGGGTGGTCTTCCTCAACGCCTTCCCCCAGGTCGGCCCGCGTGTGGGAAAGACGCCGGCCGACGTCTGGGAGTACCTGTTCTCCGGCCCAAAATCCGCCGACGCTCGTTCGGGCATCATCGACAACCTGTTCATCACTCTGCGCGACGCCGGTGTCGGCTTTGCCGTCGGAATGACTGCCGCGCTCGTGGTGGCATCGATCTTCGTCGTTTCCCGCACTGTCGAACAGACTTTCATGCCCGTTGCAATGCTTCTACGATCTGTTCCTCTCGTTGCGATGACCCCGATCATCGTCCTGATATTCGGCCGCGGAATCGTGGGTGTGACGGTCATGGTTGCGATAGTGGTGTTCTTTCCGGCCCTGGTCATGATCATGGTCGGTCTGCGCGCCGCTCCAGCTCAGGCACAAGACCTCATCGCTGCGTACGGCGGGAGTCGTTGGACCGCATTGCGAATGGTGTCCGTACCGTCCGCACTTCCGGCTGTGTTCGCCGCTGCACGAGTATCCGTACCCGGCGCCTTGATCGGAGCACTGATCGGCGAATGGCTCGGTAGCGGCCAAGGCTTGGGTTCGAGCATGATCAAAGCCATTCCGCGCTACCAGTACAACGAATTGTGGGCATCTATCGTGGTGATCACCGTGGTGTCGATCGTCCTCTACGCCGTGGTCGGGATCTTCGAAAGCATCGCTCTGTCTCGTTTCGGTCCTTCGGCGGGCAAGTCGTGACATCTGTTAACACGACCTCAACAAACTCTCTCTCCCAAGCAAACTGAACGAAACCGACTGGCCCTAGTGTTCCGATTCATGACGCCATTCAAGCCCGTCCGCCAGCTGGACCGCAGGGCCTTCTTCCGCTACTCCGCGCTGACCGGCATCGCAGTCGCCGGTAGTGCGTCATTGCTCGCGTGTAGCAGTGACTCCAGCAGTTCGAGTGGCGGAACCACGGACGACGGTTCCGAATTCGGAACAGTTGCAGTGCAGTTGTCCTGGATCAAGAACATCGAGTTCGCCGGTGAGTACTTCGCTCTCGACAAGGGGTACTACAAGAATGCCGGCTTCGGAAATGTCGACCTGGTGGCAGGCGGCGCAGCCGGCACCGGCGTCGAAGCCGGCTTGGACACCGGTAAGGTGTGGATCGGAATGTCCGCACCGCAGCTCACAGCCCCCGCCGTACTCGACGGACTGGAGGCAAAGATCGTCGGTGCGACATTCCAGAAGAACCCGTTTGCGATTGTCAGTTCCGCTGCGGCACCGATCAACTCACCACAGGACATGATCGGCAAGAAGATCGGCGTCCAGGATTCCAATCAGCTCGTCTTCGGAGCTCTCCTGGCAGCAAACGGCCTGACCGAAAGCCAGATGACGATCGTGCCCGCGCAGTTCGATCCGAGCCCCTTGGCGAACGGCGAGGTGGACGGCTGGGTCTCCTACGTGACCAACGAGCCGATCACACTGGCCGCCAAAGGTTTCCCCAACGCCCACTTCCTCTTCGCGGACTACAACCTGCCGTTGGTCGCCGAATCGTTCACGGTTCTCCAGTCCACCATCGACAACGAGAGGGACAAACTCAAGGCATTCCTGAAGGCCGAGATCCAAGGATGGAAGGATGCGGTCGCCGATCCGGCAGAGTCGGCACGGCTTGCCGTCGAGGTCTACGGCAAGGACCAGAACCTCGAACTCGAAGAGCAGATCAAGGAAGCCACCGCACAGAATGATCTGGTGGTGTCGGCAGATACCAAAGCCAACGGGTTGTTCACGATGACACCCCAACTGATCGAACAGAACATCGCGGCACTGTCGAAAGCGGGGCTGGAGATTACGGCGGAGCAACTGTTCGACATGTCGATCCTCGAGGAGGTGTACGCCGAGAATCCGGAGTTGATCTGACTGAGCCGAGCGTCAGCGAACCTCCCGCGCGAGTACGCCCGAGATGAATAGCTGTACAAGGACCTCGGCCTTGTACCGGTCATCGGACCCAGCACCGATACAAAGGTTCCCGATGCCTTTGAGCACGTTGTACGCATCGACCCGCGAAGCAGTGCCAACGGACTCGAGCGCTGCCGCGAGGAGGGAGTCACATACCGGGACGAGGCGGTCGACGAAGTAGGTATGCAGAGCGTCGGACCCGGCGCTGTCTCCTTGCAGTGCACCGGCGAGCCCATGCTTGGTTACCAGGAACTCCACGAACAAAGCCACCCATGCCCGCAAAGCCGCCTCGGGCGTTGCACTCTCCGCGAGCATCTGTGGGCCCGCGTCCGCACACGCCTCGACTTGGTGTCGGTATACGGCGACCACCAACTCGGGACGCGTCGGGAAGTGGCGGTAGATCGTCCCCATGCCGACGCCGGCCTTCGCCGCAATCTCCCGCACCGGAGCGTCGACTCCGGACTCCACGAACACTGCTGCCGCCGCGTCGAGCAGCGCCTGCTCGCTTCGACGTGGGCGACCGACTTGCTTGGGAGACGCGACGCGCGACTGCTCGTCCTGGGCATCAGCCATGTGCACTCCTCGCTGACTCACAACATATGTTTGCATTACGGAACAACGCTCCGTAATGTTGCGGAGCGACGCTCCGATAAACAGTATCGCAGGGTGCAGCCTCAGCAAGGAACTTGCCATGACCTCATCAATGATCGACACTCTGAACGGCATCATCGGCGCCGGCACCCCGGTCGTCTCCGTTGCCCCCGTCGAGTTGTTCGCCCCCGATCGACCTGTCCCGCTGGAAGTACGTGTGTCTGCTCCGGCAGCAGGCACGAACCTCCCCGTTGTGGTGTTCTCCCACGGCAACGGCTGGAACCTCGATGGATACTCGCCACTCACGGCATTCTGGGCATCCCACGGATTCGTGGTGATCCAGCCGACACATCTGGACTCGCGCCGGAACGGTTTCGGGTTCGACCACCCGGTTTTCCCGACGATCTGGACCGAGAGAATCGCGGATCTCACACGCATCCTTGATCAGCTCGACACCATCGAATTTGCCGTGCCCGGGCTTGCCGGCCGCATCGACCGCAGTCGAGTTGCCGCCACTGGTCACTCCTGGGGCGGGCAAACCGCTCAGTCACTCCTCGGAGCAAGGATCTTCGACGAGGCCGGCCAGGTCGGCCAGGACATGTCCGACAGTCGCGTCACCGCGGGAATCCTTTTCGCGGCAACCGGTCTCGGCGGCGAGAACCTGCATCCGTTCGCGCAGGCGAACTTCCCGTTCATGCGCCCCTCGTTCCAGGAACTGACGACGCCGACACTCGTCGTCGCGGGCGACCACGACCAGTCCAAGATGTCCAGCCGCGGACCTGACTGGTTCACCGACGCCTACACGCACAGCCCCGGAGCCACCGACCTCCTGACCTTCTACGGTGCCGAGCACGCACTCGGCGGAATCGTCGGATACGAAGTCGCCGAGACCACTGACGAGAACCCAGAGCGGGTCGCCGCCATCCAACGGATGAGTACTGCCTACCTTCGGACCGCGTTGCGCATCGATGAGACCAGCTGGCCAGCGGCCCGGGCCGCATTCAGCGACAACGCCGACCCGATCGGCCGAGTCGACACCAAGTAATGCGGCAGTGATCCAACTTATTGGCCGAAGTTGAACCTGAGATTCGCATTTATCAAGGTGTTGAGCCGCTTTCGCATGCTGACAACCTCTGCCTCGGGCGGTATAGGATCGTCCAAGAAGAGCGTCCAACGCAGCATCGTGCTGTTTCCGACCGCCTCGATGTCGAATCGGATGACGGCGTCGGGTCGGGCTGGCGGTACGGATCGATCAATGCCTCGAACATGAAGCGCGCAGGCGGCGGCTGGCTCCGGCGCCTCGTCGCGACTTGCTGCATGACACGAGCGTAACCGCCTCTCAAGGGCATACCTCTGCCTTCACCCTGCAAGATCCACGAAAACCGGGATAAATCGGACACTGTCGGAGGACACTCAGGAGCACATCCGTCTGGGAGGGCCGCTCATGCGTAAACGCCATCAGGTTCTGCTTGCAGTGTCCGCAGCGATCGGATTGTCGCTGACGCCGATCAATGCGTCGGCAACACCGAGCACTGGAGTACACGGTGAAATCCTCGGGCAGGTGACTTTCGACGGCAAGGACTACATCCTGCGCCAGATCACCATCGACCCCGGTGGTTCCACCGGTTGGCACTTCCACGACGGGACGCTCTACGCGCTGATCGCGCAGGGCACGTTGAGCCACTACCGATCCGATTGCTCCGTCGACGGGATCTACAGCGCCGGAAATACTTTGATCGAACCGAGCGGTTCAGATCATGTGCACATCGGAAACAACTCGCAGACAACACCATTGGTGCTCGAGGTCGTCTACGTCAATCCGGCGGGCAGCCCCCTCTCCGAAGATGCTGCGCCTCCTAACTGCCAACTACCCGGCTGACGGGGCAGAAGAGTTAAACCGCACCGGCATCGATTCGAGCCCGGACACGAAGTTGGCCGCACGCCGCTGCAACGGCGCGTCGGTGGCAAGTTCCATGTCCGGCAGCCTGGCGAAGAGTTGCTCGAACATGATCCGTCCCTCCAACCTGGCCAGCTGATTGCCCAGACAGAAATGAGTTCCGAAGCCGAAGGCCACGTGCGGATTCGGTGTGCGGCCGACATCGAACCGTTCGGCGTTCAGGAACACGGACTCGTCGAAATTTGCCGATTCGAAGAGCAGCAGCATCTTCTCACCCGCCTTCAGTTGCGCACCGAAGAAATCGGTGTCACGGGTCAGAGTTCGAGCCATGTTCTTGATCGGCGACGACCACCGCAGCATCTCCTCCATTGCCAAGGGAATGGCATCGGGATCGTCGACTAGCTCCCGGCGCTGGTCCGGATGGCGCAGTAGCTGTTCCATGCCGCCGCTGAGCACGTGCCGTGTGGTCTCGTCACCGCCGATCAGGATCAGCAGGGATTCGTTGACGATTTCCTGATCGGAGAGGGCTTCGCCGTCGACCGCACTGTGAATCAACGTGCTCACCAAATCGTCGGCCGGGTCGCTCCTCCGCTCGGCAATGGTTCGCATCATGTACGCGGTGAAATCGACGTACGCAACCATCATGGCCTGCAGTTGATCCTGGGAAGCGTTGCTTCCCAATGCCTTCACCAGATCGTCCGACCACCGCAGAAACAACGCGCGTTCCTCCGGACGGACACCCAACATGTCGCCGATGACGGCCATCGGCAGCGGTGCCGCCAGGTCTGCGACGAAGTCGGCTTCTCCTTTCTCACAGACGGCGTCGATCAGTTGATCGCAGATCTCCCGGATACGGCCGGCCTTGGCTTCGACCTTCTTACGTGTGAAACCCGCATTGACCAAGCGTCGACGTGTGAGGTGCTGCGGGTCGTCCATGTCGATCATCTGCGGCAATGGACCGGTTTCGGGGCGGATGCCACCGGCGTTGGAGAACAGTTCGGGATCCCGCTCGGCTGCGACGACGGCGTCGTAACTCGCGGCCGCGGTGATTCCGTTGGCGTCGTCTCGGTACACGGGCTCGTGATCACGCATCCAGGCGTATGCGTCGCGCACATTCCCGAGGTCTCCGCTGTAGAAGCGTCCGTCGATCAAATCGAAGGTCGGTCTGGTAGCCATCACTCCACCTCTCGCACAACCCTTGCCTCAATAAGTAGAACCTGTTCCTATATAGCGTGGGGCGTTTTCACCGAAGCCGGACCGGAAAACCTCCAGAAGCAGCACGCGAGCCCGCCGGAGCAACGACCAGGAGACACGCATGGACGACGACACCGCCTCAGCGGGCATACCCACTTTCACCGGCACATCGATACTGGTGACCGGCGGCGGTAGTGGCATCGGCCTGGGCATCGCTCGTTCGCTCGTTGCGTCCGGCGCTCACGTCACGATCTGCGGACGCAACAAGGAGAAACTCGATGCTGCCGCCGAATCGATCCGGCAGGCGACTGCCGCAGGATCGGTCAGCGTCTCCCCCGCCGACGTCACGATCGAGACAGACGTCGTCGCCGCTGTCGCCGCGGCGGTGTCCGTCACCGGAAAGCTCGACGGAGTGGTGGCCTGCGCCGGCGGGAACGAAACCATCGCACCGGTCACGCAACTCGACGTCGACGCCTGGCGCCGCACCGTCGACCTCAACGTCACGGGGACCATGCTGACGATCAAGCACGGCGCGCGGGCACTGGTGGCAGGAGGCGGTGGATCCATCGTCGCGATCTCGTCGATCGCCAGCAGCAACACACATCGCTGGTTCGGCGCGTACGGCGTCTCGAAGTCCGGCGTCGACCACCTGGTGCAATTGGCGGCAGACGAACTGGGCGCCAGCAACATTCGTGTCAATGCGATCCGGCCGGGTCTGACCCGAACGGATCTGGTCGCGCTCATCACCGACGGTGGCCCCATCCTGGACGACTACCTGGCCAACACGCCGCTCGAACGCGTCGGCGAGGTCGAGGACGTCGCCGGACTCGCTTCTTTCCTACTCGGACCGCAATCCACCTGGATCACCGGGCAGATCATCAACGTCGACGGAGGCCAAATGCTGCGCCGCGGACCGGATTTCCGCTCGATGCTCGAACCCGTCTACGGCTCCGACGGACTCCGTGGGGTGGTAGCGCCATGAGCTACACGATTCTGGGCAAGAGGGTCGAGATGCCCGTCGAAGTTCGCACCGCGTCTGCCTTCATGGCGTTGTACTCGGTACCGAGCACAACCGCGCAGTCGATCATCGATTACACCGGCTTGACCGTGCTCCAGTACCGTCCTGGCCGGGCGCTGTGCGGCCTGGTTTTTGTCGACTACATCGACGGGGATCTGGGGCCGTACAACGAATTCGGAGTGACGTACATGGTGCGCAGCCACACTGCGCCTCCCGAAACCTCGGTGCTGGGAGATCTACGTTCGCTCGCTGCCGGAACTGCAGGGGCACTCATTCACGAGTTGCCGGTGGACGGCGAGTTCACCAAGGCCGCCGGCCGGGAAATCTGGGGATTCCCGAAGGTGCTCGCCGAGTTCGACACCGAGCACGTCGGCTCGGTCAAGCGCGGATCGGTCTCTCGCGACGGCAAACTCATCACACAGTTGAGTGTGAAATCCGGCGTCAGCGTGCCGGGCGGCGGAGCCAACATGTCGTTGGCCGCGTACTCACATCTCGACGGCGCCACCAGGTGCACGTCGTGGGACATGGCACCGACCGGCGTCAAATCGCGCCCTGGTGGAGCCGAGGTTCAACTGGGCAGTCACCCGATGGCGGCGGAGCTTCGGAAACTGGGACTCCCCCGCCGGGCCCTGATGACCACGACCATCAAGAACCTGGCGATGACGTTCGGGGAGGCCACAACAATCTGAGTGTCGGCCGACGGCACCCCTTTCGGTCACGTGTGACTCGGGCTACACTCCTGGACGGTTGACCAACTCGCGTCAGGCCGCCCGAAAGGACACTCGTGCAGATCACCCGACGCACCGTACTGGCAGGCGCTGCCGCCGCACCTGCGCTCGCCGCTCTGTCGACGAACCAGGCCGTCGCAGCTTCGCCGGCACGCACCGTTTCACCCGCACGCACCGACAAGTCGTCGGCGTCACTGCAGGTGGGCGTCGGAATTTCCGACGTGACCGGACCGGTCGCCGAAGTCGGCATGATGGGCTACTCGAGCTTCGATCAACGCGCCGAAGGCCTGCACCAGCGAATGCGCGCACGCGCCTTCATCTTCGAGTCCGGCGGGTCGCGGGTCGCCTACGTGTGCGTCGACAACTGCATGATCTTCCAGTCCGTTCACGACGAGGTCCTGCGCCGACTGGCCGGGAGGTTCGGTGACATCTACACCGAACGCAACGTCATGTTGACGGCCATCCATTCACACGCGGCATGTGGTGGGGCCTCGCACAACTACGCGTACAACCTCGCAGTTCTCGGCTTCGAACTGCAGGTGTTCGAAGCCGAGGTCAACGGCATGGTCGAGGCGATCAGCGCTGCGCACGAGAACCTGGCGCCAGGCACGGTCCGTTTCGGGCGGTCCGATCTCACCGATGCCAGCGTCAACCGATCGCGAGTGGCGTTCGATCTCAATCCCGAAGAGGACAAGGCCTACTACCCCGGTGGCAACGACCACCACATGCGTGTCATGCGGATCAGTCGGGGCAGCAAGGACATCGGGGCGATCAACTGGTTCGCCACCCACTGCGCCTCGCTCACGAACGAGAACCATCTCATCTCCGGGGACAACAAGGGCGCCGCGGCGTACTTCTGGGAGCACGACGACCAGGGCGTGCGCTACCTCGACGGCGACACCAGCTTCATTGCTGCGTTTCCGCAGACCAACAGCGGCGACATGTCACCCAACCTCTTCCTCGAGCCCGGACGCGGACCGACCGAAGACGAATTCGAGAACGCACGCATCATCGGGCTGCGCCAGGTAGCGGCAGCTCGAACTGCCTTCGACGCGGCGTCCGACACCGTCACCGGTGGCGTCGACAGTCGGATCATGTACCTGGACATGGCAAATCAGGTGGTGAGCGGAAGATTCACCCCCGACGGACGCGAGCACCGCACCGCTCCGGCCGCGATCGGCGCGGCAATGAGCGCCGGAAGCGTCGAGGACGGACCGGCAATCCCGATCTTCCCCGAGGGCACCCGAAACCCCATGATCGACGCCCTGGGCGGTATGGATGCTCCTGTGCCTCAATCGCTTCAGGATGCACAGGCGCCCAAACTCGTAGTCGTTCCGGTCGGCCTGCTGCCACCGGGAGGATGGGTGCCGAACGTACTCAAGATCCAGATCCTGCGGATCGGTCAGTTCTACATCGTCGGTGGCCCTGCGGAATTCACCATCGTCTCCGGATTACGAGTGCGTCGAACCGTCGCCGAGGAGCTTGGGGTTCCCCTCGAGAACGTCATCTTCCAGGGATACGCGAACTCGTACTCGAGCTACTGCACCACACCACAGGAATACGATTCGCAGCAGTACGAGGGCGGTTCGACGATGTTCGGTCGTTACACACTGCCGGCCTATCAGCAGGGGTATGCCGCCCTTGCAGCCGCGATGCGCGACGGCACCGAACCTCCTCGCGGCCCCGCTCCGGCCGACCTGTCCGGGTTCCAACCCAGCTTCGGACCTGGCGTCGACTTCGACGAGCCCTTGCCGGGAACACAATTCGGCGACGCAACCGTCCAACCCGGCGACACCTCACCGGGTGGGCAGGTTGCCGTCGAGTTCGTCACCGGCCACCCCAAGAACGACACTCACCGAAACGGGACCTTCTACGAGATCCAGCGCAATACCGGCGGATCCTGGACACGGGTCGCCGACGACAACGACTGGTCCACCAAACTGCACTGGCGCCGGGTCGGGAGCAACGGTTCCGTCGTGCGCATCACGTGGGATGTTCCGGCCGATACTCCGGCGGGTACGTATCGAGTCCAACACTTCGGTGCGTCGAAGGCTCGGGGTAGCGGCGCGATCACGCCTTTCTCCGGGGTGACCGCCGAATTCCGTCTCACCTGACCCGCGTGAACGTATCGCTCCCCTTGTTGGACAAGGGGAGCGATACGTTCACGCGATGGGGTCAGAGCGCAATGGCCAGGTTCAGGCGGCGGTCGGGTACAGCGAGGTGCTCATCGTCGACTGCTCTGACGCTGCCGGGCGGTCGATCTTCGCCGCGACGATCAGGACCAGCAGACCGGCGACGGTGACCGCCGCCCCCATCCAGATCGGGGAGGTGAAGCCGAGTCCCGCGGCGATGGTGATTCCGCCCAGCCACGCCCCGAGCGCATTGCCGACGTTGAAGGCGGCGATGTTGGCACCCGATGCCATGGTCGGTGCGGCCGACGCGTAGTTCATGATCCGCATCTGCAACCCGGGTACCGTCGCAAAACCGAAGGCGCCCATGAAGAACAGCGAGATCACAGTCATGACCTTGCTCTCCGCGGTGGCGGCGAACACGATCAGAACGACGGTCAGGATCGCGAGAATCCAGACCAGCGCCTTCGTGAGCGAACGGTCGGCCGCCTTGGCGCCGAGGAAGTTGCCGACGAACAGGCCCGAGCCGAAGAGGATGAGCAGCCACGGAACGCTGGACGTCGCGAAGCCGGTCACCTCGGTGAGGGTGAAGGCGATGTAGGTGAACGCTCCGAACATTCCGCCGTAGCCGAGGATGGTGATGATGATCGAGAGCCATACCTGCTTGTTGCGGAACGCCCCCAACTCTCCGCGCAATCCGCCGCCGGTCGTGCTGGCGGGTGTCGTCGGGACGAGTGCTGCAATTCCGATCAGGGCGATGACGCCGATAACGGTGATGGCCCAGAACGTCGAGCGCCATCCGAGTTGCTGGCCCAGCAGCGTGCCGAACGGAACGCCGAGAACGTTGGCGATGGTCAGGCCCGCGAACATCATCGCGATGGCGCCGGCGCGCTTGTTGGGCGCGACCATGTCGGCGGCAACCACCGAGCCGATTCCGAAGAACGCACCGTGGCACAGCGCCGCGACGATGCGTCCGCCCATCATGACCTCGTAGGAGGGAGCGAGCGCGGACATCAGGTTGCCGATGATGAACAGCACCATGAGCGAGAGAAGGACCTTCTTGCGCTCGAAGCGGGTGACGGCAGCGGTCAGGAGGATCGCGCCGATCGCCACCGACAGTGCGTAGCCCGAGATCAGGTAGCCCGCGACGGACTCGGTGACCTCGAAATCAGCCGAGACCTCGGGCAGGAGGCCCATGATGACAAATTCGGTGAGGCCGATCCCGAACCCGCCCATAGCGAGGGCAATGAGACCCAATGGCATCTCGATGTTCCTTTCACAGATTTACGCGTAAGCCGTTAGCGGGCGTGTGCATTAGTTGCAGGCGCGCTATAAATAGTTGCACGCGCGCGCTACATGCGCAAGCTGGTAACCTGGAGGCGCAGGAAACGGACAAGGAGAATCACATGGGGATCGCCGACGACGCCGTCGAAATCCGTTCGCAAGGGTGGCGCACGCTCGCAGCACTGCACGGCGCCCTCGACACCGAACTGGAACGCGCGCTCCAGCGTGAGCACAAACTGTCCGTCGTCGAATACACCGTGCTCGACGCACTGAGCCGCCAGGATGGCTGGCACATGCGGATGGCTCAGTTGGCTCGCGCTGCCGCACTGAGCAGCAGCGCCACGACGCGCTTGGTCAATCGACTCGAAGATCGAGGACTATTGACGCGCATCCTGTGCGCCGACGACCGTCGAGGCATCTACACCGAGCTGACGCCGGCCGGCCGCGAGCTTCTCGAAAGCGCACGGCCGACGCACGACGCCACCCTCGAAGCCGCACTCGACGAGGCATGCAAGACACCCGAACTCGCGCCACTGGTGCGCGCCCTCCACGAGCTCCCCGTCGGCTAGAAGTCTGCCGGAAGCAGGGCACGCTCTTTGATGCCCGAGACCACCTGAGCGACAAACACACTCGCATCGACGACCACGCGCCCACCACGCGCGGGGACCAGAACGTCGACGGTGCCGCCGTGCACCTCGTTGTCCCCGATCACCGCGATGTACGGGTCACGGTGAGTGCGTGCCTCGCGGATGCGACGTCCCAACGATCCGTCAGGCGCGATCGCCACTCGAACATCGCGAGCCTCGAGATCGGCCCGCAAACGCTCGGCCTCAACCTGGTGCCGGTCGCCGACGGGCAGAATCGAGACTTGGTTGGGTGCCAGCCACGGCGGCATCCGCCCTTCGAACCTTTCGATCAAAAGCGCAGTCATGCGTTCCATCGACCCGAGCAAGCCCCGATGGATCATGACGGGGCGAACCTTGGATCCGTCCTCAGCGGTGTACTCGAGGTCGAACCGCTCCGGTTGATTGAAGTCGAGTTGCACGGTCGAGAGTGTTTCCTCGCGGCCGTGCGCGTCTCGCACCTGGACGTCGATCTTGGGACCGTAGAACGCTGCCTCCCCCTTCGCTTCCACGTACTCGATCGAGCGTGCATTCAGCGCCCCGCGAAGGTGATCCTCGGCGTCCGCCCACTGCTCGTCGGTGCCGAGGTACTGCCCCTCTCCCCCTCTGATCGAGAGGCGGTACTTCCGTTCGGCAATCCCGAGAGTCGAGTAGCAGCGCTCGATCGCGTCGAGCGCGACGATCACTTCCGCTTGCACTTGTTCACGACTACAGAAGACATGTGCGTCGTCGAGATTGATCTGCCGGACTCGACTCAATCCGCTGAGAACACCGGAGAGTTCGCTACGGAACATCGAGCCGAGTTCACGAACGCGGAAAGGTAGCTCGCGATAACTACGACCGCGAGCGGCGAATACCTGAGCGTGATGAGGACAGTTAGCCGGACGAAGGAGAAATGACTCTCCGCCTATCTTCATTTCGGGAAACATGTCGTCCGAGAACTTGGACCAATGCCCAGATCTCTCGTACAACTCTTTCTTCGCCATAACGGGGGTATAGACACCCCGGCATCCGGATCGCGCTGCTTGTTCGGCGGCGAGCTTTTCGAGTTCGTTCCTGATGATCGCGCCGTCCGGTAACCAGAGTGGGAGGCCGGCCCCGACGGTGGGGGTGGTGGCGAAAAACTCCAGGTCGCGCCCGAGTTCGCGGTGGTCAACGCTCATGAGAGCTCTCCAAATCGTTCAAGGGGAGACGCACACGGAGCGACGAAACAGGAAAGCCCCGGGGCGATAACTCCCGGGGCTGAAAGGGTTCGGTCAGCAGTTGCTAAACGATGCGCCGGAAGAGAACCGGCGTCGTCGTGTTGTGCGCAATACTGACCATGTACGTGAGGTTACATCAACTTCCGACCCACCTACAGCCCGAATTGTCGGGCCTCTATGCTGACGCAACTGGGAAGGCGCAGCAGTAGCCAACGAAACACCCACGAAGAGCGAAGTTTCGGCAATCATGTCCGAACGTGAGGTTCTCGGATATGAGGAGGATGTGCGACGGTGCCGGACCACTTGCTCGAACAGTTGATCACCATTCCTTTGTTCACGGGAATCATCGGGTACATCACCAATTGGTCGGGCGTCCTGATGCTTTTTGCGCCGATCAACTTCCACGGGATCAAAGTGCCCGGCCTCAAACTGCTCTTCCCGTTCCTCCCCCGGCGCGTTCAGGTGATCCCCGCGATCACCAGCGACGGCAGATTCGGTTGGCAAGGCATCGTCCCCTCGCGGGCGGAGAAGATGGCGTCGATCGCCGTCGACAAATCCCTCGCGAAAGTCGGCAGCATCGCCGATTTCTATCGCGTCCTGGACCCGGACAGCATCGCCGAGCACTTGGTGAACATTTCTCGCAGTGAAGTGCGCGGCGTGGTCACCAGAATCATGACGGCCGAGAATCCTCAGCTCTGGCACAACCTTCCGACGTCGGTGAAGGAAGCCGTCTTCCGCAAGGTGGAGGACGATCTGCCGGCCAGCGTGCGCATGATCACCGACCGCATCGAAGAGGACATCGACGAGTTCATCGACGCGAAGCTGATGGTGATCCGCTACCTCTCCTCGCACCCCAAACTGCTCAACGACATCTTCCGCACGATGGGCAACAAAGAGCTCAGGTTCATGCAGAACTTCGGCTTCTACTTCGGGTTCCCGATGGGCTTCGTGCTCGTCGGAATCCTCCATCTGGTTCCGCAGTGGTGGGTGCTTCCCATCGGTGGCGTGATCATCGGGTACATCGTGAACTACCTCGGAATCACGATGATCTTCGAACCGATCACCCCCAGCCGTTGGGTGCCGTGGCGGCAGGGACTGTTCCTGAAACGCCGCACCGAGATCATCGCCGGGTACGCAAAAACCCTCGCCGATCACGTCGTGACGCTCGAGAACATCGGCACCGAACTCCTCGAAGGTCCCCGCTCGGACCGAACGCGGCGGATGCTCGATCAGGTACTGCGCGAATCCGTCGACGACGCAGCCGGCTGGGCAAAGTCGGTGGTCAAGATGACCGTCGGTTCGCAGAGCTACAAGCGTCTGCCTGGACTGGCCACCACCGAAGTGCTCGACCTGTACCCCCGGGTCTTCGAGGATGCGGAGTTCGCCGAGAACCAGTCGGAGAAGATTCGTGTCTTCGTCACCGAACGCATGAGCATCCTTTCACCGGAAGATTTCAGCGAACTACTACGCTCAGCCGTCAAGCAGGACGAGTGGCTGTTGTTCGTACACGGGGCCGTGCTGGGCTCGTTTGCCGGTTTCCTACACCTCGCAATATTCGGAGTATGAGCATGAGTGAGCACGACCATCGCATGATCGTCGAAGCGGAATCGTACGACTGGGCTGCGGACATCGCGCCGGTCGAATCCGTCGAAAAGCGTCTGATCCGTAGCCTTGTCGGGCTTACCGCCACGACGACGCTCACGTCGATCAAGCTGACGGGTTGGGCTTTCGGAACGGCGAAGGAGGCGACGCGGCAGATCGTTCAGGCCGCCGCCGAAGCCGCGGCAGAGGCTGCAGAATCCGCCAACGTGCAATCCGAACGTCGGGCCGAGAACACCAACGGAGACGGCTCGCGGACGGAGAACCTGCGGGCAGCAATGGCAACTCGTACCAATCGCAAGCAGAGCGTGGAGGCCACTCTCGCGGCGCTGCGCGCACGTGGCGACAGGTTGCTGGACCGTTCCGCGGACGTGACCGATCGTGACGATCTGCACCCGGCCTACGACCGGATCCTCGACGAGATCGCACCCGACGAAGCTCGAATTCTTCGGTTGTTGGCCACCTCCGGTGCGCAACCGAGCGTGGACGTACGCACGGCGCGGCCGTTCGGTGTCGGCTCGGAGATGATCGACGAGGGTCTGTCGATGATCGGAGAACTGGCGGGCTGTCGACATCTGGACCGCATCAGCGCGTACCTGAACAACCTGCATCGGCTCGGTTTGGTGGCGTTCTCACGCGAGCCCGTCGAGGCCGACCGGTACCAGGTGGTCGAGGTGCAGCCATCGGTGATCGAGGCGGTCAAGCGCGCCGGCCGATCGAACAAGATAGTGCGTCGTAGCATCCTGTTGACGCCGTTCGGTGACGACTTCTGTCATACCTGTTTTTCTCTGTAGGGCCTCCGGCCCTGTGCGCCTTTTTGGTAGTTACCACTACTAAAAAGGCGCACAGGGGGCTTGCCCCCTACAGCCAGGTATCTTCTGTCGTGGTCGTCAGGAACGCTTCCAGATCGTCACGCCAGGTAGCCGGAACAGTCTTGTCCGGCTCGATGCCCGTGTACTGCCCGCGATAGAAGAGCAGCGGGCGTTCGGTCTTGATCTCACTCATCGACGACACCCGACCGAAGACGACGTAGTGATCGCCGCCGTCGTGGACGGTTTCCACCGTGCAGTCGATGTGTGCAAGGGACTTGTCGATGATCGGCGAGCCCAGAGGCGATGGCGTCCAATCGATGCCCGCGAACTTGTCCGGCTCACGTGACCCGAAACGAGCACACACCGCCTGCTGTTCCTCCGCCAACACGTTGACGGCGAACTTACCGGTCCGCTCGATTGCCGCCCACGACCGAGAACCCTTGGTGGGGCAGAACAACACCAAAGGCGGGTCGAGTGACAGGGCCGCGAAAGACTGACATGCGAACCCGACAGGCTCACCGTCGTCGACTGTCGTGATGATGGTGATGCCCGTGCAGAATTGCCCGAGAACCGTGCGGAACTGGCGTGGATCGATCGCCTGCTCCGCACTCACCGACGCGTCGGGCGAACTCACGGCTTCATTCCCACCGTGAAGTCGTGACCCCACAGGCTCACGGCCGTGCTTTCCCTCGCGATCCAGTTTTCGTCCTCGACCTCTAGCCCCTCACAACCGAATTCGATGTCGAACCCGCCTGGAGTCTTCATGTAGAACGAGAGCATCTCGTCGTTGACGTGGCGACCGAGAGTCGCCGACATCTTGACCTTCTTGCGCAGTGCCCGGTCGAGGCACAGTCCGACGTCGTCGGAGTTCTCCACTTCGAGCATCAGGTGCACGATGCCCGTCGGGTTGGGCAACGGCAGGAACGCCAAGCTGTGGTGACGCGGGTTGCAGCCGAGGAACCTCAGCCACGCCGGGTCGCCGTCCGCGGGCCGGCCGACCATCTGCGGAGGCAGACGCATCGAATCGCGAAGCTTGAATCCGAGTACGTCGCGGTAGAACCGCAGCGAAGCATCGTCATCGTCGGTGGTGAGCACGACGTGGCCGAGCCCCTGCTCACCCGTCACGAACCTGTGCCCGTACGGGCTCACGATCCGGCGGTGTTCGAGAGCAGCTCCGTGGAACACCTCGAGGGAGTTGCCCGAGGTGTCCTCGAACGCGATCATCTCGACGACGCGACGGTCCTTGAGCTGCTCCGCCGTGCCTTCCTTGAACGGAACACCGGCTGCCGACAACCTGTCACGGATATCCTGCAGCTCAGCGGCATTCGCGGTTTCCCAACCCGAGACGAGCAGACGGTCCGTGTCGTTCGGAACGATGACAAGACGCGCCGGGAAGTCGTCCATACGCAGATACAGCGATTCCGCGTCGACGCCCTTGCCCTCGATCATTCCGAGGATCTTGAGTCCGTATTCGCGCCACGCAGCCATGTCGGTGGCCCCGATGCGCATGTACGCCAGAGATCGAATACCCATCATTTACCTCCGTCGAGCAGGAAGTCGGTTGCGAGCCGGTTGAATTCGTCGAACTTCTCGAGCTGCGCCCAGTGACCGCAACCGCCGAAGACGTGGAGCTGCGCGCGCGGGATCATCTTGAGCGCGACCAGTGCGCCGTCGAGAGGGTTGACCCGATCCTCACGGCCCCAGATCAGCAACACACGCTGACGAAGCTTGTACGCCTCGCGCCAGAGCATGCCGAGCTCGAAGTCACCGCTGGAGAAGGACTTACCCATCGCCTTGGCCGCAGCCAGCGACTCGGGAGTGCTGGCGGCAGCAAAACGTTCGTCGACGAGTTCCGGCGTGATCAGCTTCTGATCGAAGACCATGATCCGCAGGAATGCTTCGAGGTTTTCTCGGGTGGGCTGGTAGCTGAACTTTCCGAGGTTCTTGACGCCCTCGGTGGGGTCCGGCGCAAACAGGTTGACACTCAGACCGCCGGGGCCCATCAGAACGAGGCGACCCGCACGGTCCGGGTAGTCGAGCGCAAAGCGAACAGCAGCGCCACCACCGAGCGAATTGCCCAGCAGATCAACGCGACCGGTGATCTCGAGCGTGTCCAGGAGATCGTTGAGCGCCGACGCACTGTGAACGAAGTACTGCGGATGCTCCGTCGGCTTGTCGGACTGCCCGTAACCGGGCTGATCGACCGCGATGACGTGAAAGCTCTTCGCCAACACCGGAATGTTGCGGGCGAAGTTAGACCACGACGACGCGCCTGGGCCACCGCCGTGCAGCAGCACGATGGTCTTGTCGTTTCCGACGCCCGCCTCGTGGAAGTGCAGTTTCAGATCGGGGCGCACTTGCGCGAACCGTGAAGTGGACTCGTAGGTGAGGGCTTCTTCGGTGGTTGTCACTGAGCCTCCTCTAGACCATCGTGTCGGTGATCGGCAGACCGAATTCGCCGGTTCCGAACATGACGTACGCGCGTTCGGGATCGTTGGCGGCGTGGACGCGACCAGCGTGAGCATCGCGCCAGAAACGCTGAATAGGAGTGCCGTTCTGCAGCGCCGTGGCGCCGGAGTTCTCGAAGAGCTTGTCGATCGAGGCGATCGCGCGGCCCGTGGCGCGCACCTGGTCACGTCGAGCGCGCAGCCGCAGTTCCATCGGAACCTCTTCGCCCGCAAGGATCAACGCGTACTCGTCGGCGACGTTGCCGGAGAGCTGACGCCACGCGGCGTCGATGTCGCTGGATGCCTCGGCGATGCGCACCTTGGCAAACGGATCGTCCTTCGACTTCTCGCCGGCGAACGCAGCGCGAACACGCTTGCCCTGGTGCTCGACGTGCGCTTCGTAAGCTCCGTAAGCCATTCCGACGATCGGCGCCGAGATCGTGGTGGGGTGAATGGTTCCCCACGGCATCTTGTAGACCGGCGCGGTGTTGTTCTCGAGGCCCGGGGCGGTCAGTTCGCTCATCGCCCGGAAGCTCAGCACGCGATGCTTGGGAACAAAAACATCCTTGACCACAACGGTATTGGAGCCGGTTCCACGCAGGCCGACCACATTCCACACGTCGTCGATCTGGTAGTCCTCGCGAGGAATCAGGTAGCTCACGAAATCGACCGCGCGGCCGTCTTTGAACACCGGACCACCGAGAACGGCCCAGCTGGCGTGGTCACAACCCGAGGACCACGCCCACGCACCGTTGACCTTGTATCCGCCCTCGACTACTTCACCCATACCCATCGGGGCGTAAGAGGACGAGATGCGAACGTCAGTGTCGTTGCCCCACACGTCTTCCTGCGCCTGCTGAGAGAAGAGGGCGAGGTGCCAGTTGTGTACCCCGATGATCGAGGAGACCCACCCTGTGGAACCACACGCGCTGGCGATCTTCTTGACCGCGGAGTAGAACAGCACCGGATCGGCTTCGTATCCGCCCCACTGCTTCGGCTGCAGCAAGCGGAAGAAGCCTGTTTCCTGGAGAGCCTTGATGGACTCGTCGGGGATACGACGCAGATCCTCGGTCTCCTGTGCGCGCTCGCGCAGTGCCGGCAGTAGTGCGTCGAGCCTCTGCATCACCTCGTGGCTGTCATGGTTACCCACTTCGACGCTCCCGTCTTCCTCGATCGGTTGGTTCACTTACACTTGAGACTAGAACACGTTCTCTTTTCTGTCGAGACGCTGACAAAGGTCCCGTTTGTGGCCGCAATGCTGTAACAAGTGCCCCCAAAATCTGGCGGAACCGGATCGAGTTCTATAACGTGTTCTACTAACAGCTAGAAGGGATGTGAGGTCACAATGGCGCAGATTCGCGAGATCGACGTCGGAACGGTGCAAACTCGTTTCGCCCGCGGTTGGCACTGCCTGGGTCTACTGAAGACCTTCAAGGACGGCAAACCGCACGCGATCGAGGCTTTCGGTACGAAGCTCGTGGTGTTCGCCGACAGCAAGGGCGACATCAAAGTTCTCGACGGATACTGCCGTCATATGGGTGGTGACCTCACACAAGGCGAGGTCAAGGGCGATTCCATCGCCTGCCCCTTCCACGACTGGCGCTGGGGCGGCAACGGCAAGTGCACCGGCATTCCTTATGCCCGCCGCGTGCCTCCGCTCGCACGCACCCGCGCGTGGACGACCCTCGAGCAGAACGGTCAGCTCTTCGTCTGGAACGACCCCGAGGGCAATCCGCCGCCCGAAGAGATCGTGATTCCTCGTATCGAGGGCGCGTACAGCGACGAATGGACCGACTGGACCTGGAACTCCATGGTCATCGAGGGGTCCAACTGCCGCGAGATCATCGACAACGTGGTCGACATGGCGCACTTCTACTACATCCACTACGCCTTCCCGACGTACTTCAAGAACGTCTTCGAAGGTGAGATCGCCACTCAGTACCTCAACACCACGGGCCGTCCCGACATCGGAATGGCCTCCCAGTACGGCGGCGACACGCTGCTTCGCTCCGAAGCTGCGTATTACGGACCGTCGTACATGGTCAATCCCCTGTGGAACAGCTACAGCGGATACGAGGTCGAGAGTGTTCTGATCAACTGCCACTACCCGATCAGCCCGGACTCGTTCGTGCTGCAGTGGGGCGTGACGGTGAAGAAGCCGACGGGTGTCTCCGACGAGATGGCCGACAAGTTGGCCGGCAAGTTCACCGAGGGCATCAGCGAGGGATTCCTGCAGGACGTCGCGATCTGGAAGAACAAGACCAAGATCGAGAATCCCCTTCTCTGCGAAGAAGACGGCCCCGTCTACCAGCTACGACGCTGGTACGAGCAGTTCTACGTGGACAAGGCCGACGTCACCGAGAAGATGACGCAGCGCTTCGAGTTCGAGGTGGACACCACCAAGGCAAACGAAGCCTGGCACGCCGAGGTCGAGGAAAACCTCGCACGCCAGAAGGCCGAGAAGGAAGCTGCAACAGAAGCGGCAAAGAAGGAAGCAGAGGTCTAGTCGTGAGCGCCTCGATCGGAACCGACGCACGGTGGGCTCGTTGGGCCAAGGCACCGGACTTTGCCGGGCAAACGGAACGGCTCGAGGCGATCGCGGCCCAGACGATCGAGGACAAGCACGAATACCTCGACTCGGGTCTGCAGGAAGTCGACTGCAAGGCATGCGGCGCGTGTGTACTGGTTCGCAAGAACACGTACAAACACACCAGCGTGCAGTGGACTTCCGACCCGGCGCTGCGTTGCCACACCTTCAAAGAGGCAATTGCTTCCGGGCAGTCGACGGCATTGAAAGACGGATGCCCGAAACTGCACGACAGCATCGCCGACGCGGTTAGGGACGGCACCATCACGGTGCGTGATCCCGAGGTCAGCTGACCTGATTGTGCAGAACGAGGGCCGACCCACCACGGGTCGGCCCTCGTTTTACGTTCCAGCGCCTGCGCGTCCGTCAGGCAGGCGGTCGCACCTTTCGTGCAGCCACCGCGTAGACGTCGCTCGACGTGGTGAGAGAGTTCTTTCCGCTGGCCGCCGGCACTCCCCCGCGTAGATTCACGGCCCAGTTGAGCGCACCCAGCGGTCCACACCCGCTGGCTCCCGGCGCCGCAAACACCGCATCCGAATGTGGGACTGCCGGGAACACTGCACCGGGGAACTCACCGATAGGTTCCGACGGAGGGTTTCCGGTTGTGGTCAGGTGAAGGTTGATCGGATTCGAAACCGAACCGATGTAGCAATCGTCACCGAGCAAGGGATTAGACAGTTTCAATCGAACAGGCATGGTGAGTTCCTGCTCGAGAACCTTCAGATCCGGGACTCCCACCGATTCCACCGTCGCGCTGATCTGAGTCAGTCCCAGCGGAGTATCGATCCCGAGAGCACCTCCGGGTACCGAAATCGGATTGGAATAGACCCCGTTGGACCCGTCCTGCTTGGCGACGAACGTCTCGACGAAACTGTTGTCCGGCTGGGTCGCGTATTTCACTCCGCCCGCAACCTTGAGGCTTCCGTCCGGGATCGGCACCGAAAGTGCGCCCAATTTCATGGTCCCTCCGCGAACTACGACGCTGGCGCACGTCGTCACCTCGAGATCCTCGATCGGGCACGTGCCCCAACCGTCGAAGGTCAACGGATCAACCGCTGCCGCACCGGAGGAACCGAGCGATCCGCTGCCGGAAGACCCTGACGATGATTCGTCGGCAATTGCCACACCTGCACCGGCCATGACAAATGTTGCAACTAGCGCGACTGTCGACATCACTCGAGATTTGTTGCGGCTCTTCATCTTCGAATTCCTCCACCGTTGACGGAAATTCACGAGAGCCACCCCCTGCGGATCGCACCTCGATCTACGCCCGGCACGCTACCGAGAAGTGAGACGCGGATTCACACATAACGACGATATTTCCCACCAAAGAACTACGGCGATCACGCTCGATCGAACTTCCGTCCTAGCCCGGAAACCGTATCGATCCTGTCGGCTCAGTTCGGTTCGACTGTGCCCGAACCGATGACCTGATCGAGGAACGGCCCGAACATCTCCCCCAGGTTCTCGGCGATCTGATCGGGGGTACCGAAAGACAACGTCACGTGACTGATCGCCAGACGCACTATCGTGCTGCCGAACATCTCGGCATGGATGCGGTCGACGTTCGCCCAACTGGTCATGAAGATCTCGGCCAACCTCGCGCTCGCATGTTCGAGCAGCGGAGTCCCGTCAGTGGTGACCAAACTCAGCAGGTCGTGCTGCGGCCGGGGACCGACAATGCTGACCACCATCGGATCCCGGGCACCGGCGTCGAAGAAGGCACGAAATGCAGCCGAGACCGCGCCACGCGGATCCGAATGATGCAGCGTTACTTCGCGTTCCACTTCTTCGAGAAACTCGTCAACGAAACGGATGAGGTATCCGGACGCCAATCCCTGGCGGGACGTGAACTCCTTGTACAACGTCTGCCGGCTCATACCCGCAGCTTCCGCGATATGCGCCATCGTGATGTCGTTCCACGATTTCTCGGTCAAGAGTTCGCGTGTGGCGTCGAGCGCTGACGCACGGAGGAGTTGACGAGCTGCCTCGTGGTACGGGACACGGGCACGAGCGGTGGACATATCGGGAAGATTTCCATCGCCCGTGCTCGGTGTCAAAACGGTGGACACGCAAGCCACAGAAGTCACGAGTGCACTCAGAGCACCGGTGAGGCGACAAGACCCGCCGCAAGTTCGGTCAGATCCCTGTTTGTATCGGCGAGTACGTCGGCGCTGATGTCCGGGGAGCGTTCGATAAGGGTTCGGACGGCACGAATGTCCTTCGGCCGGCCCACGCTCACAGCACCGACGATATTTCCCTCGCGCATGCAGATCGCAGTGAAGTCATAGGAGTCCAAGTCTCCTCGAACAATCACGGTGTCGTCCGCGCCTGGCCAACCCGCTACTTGAATGTTGCGGCCGAATTGGTTCGACCAACTCCAAGGGACGGATTCGAAGGGTTCTTCCTTCCCGACGATGGTCTTGGCAACTGCAACTGCGTGGTCCTGCGCAGTGTTCCAGTGCTCACCACGGTGCATGCCGCCGAGAAAACCGTTGGGCACGCTGGCCACATCGCCGATCGCGTACATATCAACGACGGAGGTCCGGAGGTATCGGTCTACCGTAATCCCGTTGTCCACCGCAATACCCGCAGCAGCAGCCACATCGGTATCGGGCAAGGATCCGATTGCGACGACGGCCAACTCCGCTGTCCACTCGCGTCCGTCACGCGCACGTGCGGTGACGCCGTCGGCACCCGTCGTGAGCGTCTCGAGGTCGACTCCCGTCTGCAAGGCGACGCCCGCCGAGGCGTGCAGCGCGGCGATCTTCTCCGCTATCGACGGTGGAAGCAGCCTGGACAGGGGCACCGGTTGCGCTTCGAGAACCTGCACACTGCAACCCAAGTCGCGTGCCGTTGACGCCACCTCCGATCCGATCAAGCCACCGCCGATCACCAATAGCGAGGATCCTTCGATCAGCTGGGATTGCAAGCGTCGCATGTCTGCGATATCTCGAAGATAGTGAACGCGCTCGGAATCTTCCGCGGCCAACCGTCGGGACCGTCCACCCGTGGCAAGAATCAGAACGTCGTAGTCGATGCTGTCACCGTCGGCTAAAAGTACTGTGCGGGAATCTGTGTCGATACTCGTGACAGTTGCGCCGATCCGAAGATCGATACCCTGCTCGTTCCAGAAAGTCGACGGCCGCAACCGAACCCGATCGAACGACGCTTTCCCGGACAGTAGCTCCTTCGACAGCGCCGGGCGGCGGTACGGCTCCTCAGGTTCGCTGCCGATCAGGATGATGCTGCCGCCGAACCCTTCCTTGCGCAGGGCCTGCGCGGCACCGGAACCGGCGATGCCCGTGCCCACGATCACGACGGTGCGTGTGTCGGGCTCGCTGACCGCTGTCATCAGCGGTCCACCTCCACCATTTCGAAATCGACTTTGGCGGCACCACAATCAGGGCAGGACCAGTCTTCGGGAATCTCGTCCCAGCGAGTACCCGGCTCGATACCGTCGTCGGGCCAGCCGATCGCTTCGTCGTATTCGAACCCGCACTGGAGGCAGCGGAACAATTTGTAAGCAGTGGCAGTCTCGGACATCGGTTTTCCTTTCACCGGTGGGTATTTCGATCAGGATTGCGTGACGAGGGTGAAGTCGACCTTCTCGCGGACGCCGCAGTCGGGGCAGCACCAGTCGTCCGGAATACTCGACCACGGCGTGCCGGGCGGAAAGCCTTCTCGCGCAGCGCCTGTCGATTCGGTGTACGTGTAGTCGCAGATCGGGCAGATGTAGGCGTTCATGCGTTCACCCCGTAGGCTGCGAGGATCTTGGCCCGCTTCTTCGGCGCGATGTTGACCTGGGTGATGTCACCTCGGTAGTGCTCGAGAACGCGGTGGTCCATCACCTTGCGCCACAGGGGCGGGACTGTTGCGAGCATGATCATGCTGGCGTAGCCGCTCGGGAGCTGAGGGGCCTCTTCCATACTGCGAAGCGCTTGGTAGCGCCGTGTCGGATTCGCATGATGATCGCTGTGCCGCTGCAAGTGATAAAGGAAGACGTTGGTGCAGATGCGATCACTGTTCCAGCTGTGCGCCGGCGTGCATCGCTCGTACCGTCCGCTTGCGGTTTTCTGACGTAGGAGTCCGTAGTGCTCAAGGTAGTTGATCGCTTCGAGCAGCGAAAACCCGATGAACGCCTGGATCACGAGGTACGGCGCGATGCCGATCCCGAACACTGCAAGCGCGACACCGAACAGAACAACCGACATGAGCCAGGCGTTGAGCACGTCGTTCTTGATGCTCCAGTGCGTGGTGCCCAAACGCTCGAAGCGCGTCTTCTCGAGATGCCACGCCGACTTCAATCCCCCGCCGACGCTGCGCGGCCAGAAACCGTAGAGGGTCTCACCGAAGCGCGAGGTCGCCGGATCTTCCGGAGTCGACACTCGCACATGGTGGCCACGGTTGTGCTCGAGGTAGAAGTGACCGTAAGCACTCTGTGCGAGAACGATTTTGGACAACCAGCGCTCGACGCTCTCCTTCTTGTGCCCGAGTTCATGGGCTGTGTTGATGCCGATTCCGGCCGTCACACCGATCGTCACTGCGAGTCCGATATTGGAGAGAACGCTCAAATCCCAACGCGCCCAGATGTAGCAGGACAGGAAGAAGGCCGTGTACTGCAGCGGCAGATAGGCGTAGGTGCACCACCGGTAGAAGCGGTCGTTCTCGAGTTCGTCGATCACCTCGTCGGGCGGATTCTTCCCGTCCTCACCCGCCAGGATGTCGATGACGGGAATGAGAGCAAACGCGATCAGTGGGCCGGTCCACCAGAAGACATTCCATCCGGTGGCGGTAACAAGCCCCACGGCGATGAAAGTTGCCGATGACGGAATCAGCGCCAGCAGCCACAAGTAGCGTTTCCGGTCTCTCCAAGTTGCGAGCCGACCATCTGGCTCGGTGTACACCAACGCCGCCATCGAATTCTCCAGTTCTCGTTCGGATCAGTGAGTGCGTCCTGCGCGGTAATCCGCGACACGAACAACATCTATGTATAGAGAGTGGACAAATGATGGCGTTTTGTCAACGATTTTTGAGGTAAAAGTTTTACAAACACGCAGATTTGTACATCACTAGGATGTGGCGGCAGATCAGCGTTCAAGGAATCGAGGGCGCAAAAGTGCGCCGAAAGGCGCTCGCGCCTCAGGCGGAACGTAGGCCGCCTCGCCATGCCGGGAATACAGGTGGTCGTCCTCGTATCGCGGAAATACGTGGACGTGGTGGTGCCAGACGTCCTGGTTGCCCGCCGGTTCGTTGTGCTGCCGGGTCGAGACGCCGTCGCAGCCGTAGGCTTCACGAATTGCAACAGCCACGGCCTGAACCAGGTCGAAAACCGAGTGCCCGACGCTCGTGGGCAAAGTGTAGAGATTCTCGAAGTGCTCGATCGGCGACACAAGTACGTGGCCGGGGTTGCCCGGCCACCACTTCGGGGAAATCCGAGCGATTGCGTGGTCGGTTCGAGCAACCAGGTCGGTCGACGCGTTGTGCTCGTCGAACTCGCCCAGCGCGAAGCGACAGAACGGGCACCGGTACCCCGGCGGCTCATGATGCAACTCGCCTGCCTTCACGTCGCGATCTTCCCACGACCTCAACGTCTGCGACCCGTGTGGAAAGCCCCAAAATGCCCGATCTGCGCGAATTTCCCCAAAACAAAAGTTCGCGTACCCATACTTAAATGACCGACTGTCCCCGACGTGAGTGGGTCCTCATGGATACCGACGTATTGGTAGCGGGCGCCGGCCCGATCGGATTGACCACCGCGATCGAGCTGCGCAGACGCGGTATCTCCTGTCGAATAGTCGACCCCCTCGACGAACCGCGGCAATACGCGAAAGCAGTCGGGATTCAGCCACGCACTCTCGAACTCTTCGAGAACATGGGGGTGCTCCGCCAGGCACTCGACGCCTCGACATTGATGCGCGGTCAGATCATGTACACGAACGGCGTCGAGGTCGGCCGCGTCGACCTCACCCTCCCCGACGACGTTCCTTACTGGTTTCTCTGCCTGCCTCAGTACTCGACGGAGCGCATCCTCACCGAGCGCCTCACCGAGTTGGGAACAACCGTCGAACGCGGAGTCGGCCTCACTGCATTCGAACAGTCCGACGACGCCGTCACCTGCACCCTCAGCGACGGCAGCACTGTGACAGCCCGGTACCTGGTGGGTTCCGACGGCGCGCACAGCGTGGTCCGCAAAGGGCTGGGCCTGAGCTTCGAGGGCGGCGCGTTTGCCGAGAGCTACATGCTCGGCGACGTCGAAGTCGACTGGTCGATACCCAGCGGCTACTCCGTCCGCGCCAACCACACCGCCGACGACGGAACCACCGACGACCTACTCGTCTGCATCCCACTTCCCGGACACAAGCGGTACCGCATGTCGATGCTCGTTCCGGACGAGTTGATGCCGGACGAATCGTCGAACAAAGCCGCTGTACAACACGGTTTTTCAACCGGAAAGACACCTGAACTCCATCACATCCAGGCTGTGCTCGACAGACTGTCCCCAGAACCGACAACCGCCTCGATGCTGCGATGGTCCTCGGTCTTCCGCATCAGCCACCGCATCGTCGACGCTTACAGCCGCGGACGGGTTTTTGTCGCCGGCGACGCCGCGCACATCCATCCCCCGACTGGCGCGCAGGGCATGAACACCGGGATCCAGGACGCCCACAATCTTGCGTGGAAGATAGCGCTCGCCGTCAAAGGTGTTGCGAAAGCGGATCTTCTCGAGACCTACGACGCCGAAAGGCGGCCGGTCGGTGAAGAAGTCGTCGGGATGACGGTCCGAAATGCTCGAGAAGGAATCGGTTCGGGAGAGTCCTCCATCGACACGGCAATGCGGCGCCAGGCTCAATTGTTGATCGACTACTCGGAGAGTCCGCTGAACACCGGGCGTAATTCTTCGAGTCCACACGTTCAACCGGGCGAGCGTGCACCCGATGCACGCGGAATGCGCCGAGACGGTGTGCAGTATCCAATTCGGTTGTTCGACTTGCTGTCCGGAGTCGACCACACGTTACTGCTGACTTCGGACGGATCCGCGGAGAGCATCAACAGCTTGGAGAAGGTCGCCGACGCCGCAATTCGATCAGCGCACGGCTTGCTGGACGTCTACGCGATAGTGCCACCGGGAACCGTGACCGTCGACTCGCTGGTGCCGATCATCGAGGACAACGCCTCGCAACTGTGCGCCGCGTATGGGGTCGAAGGTACGGCGGCGCTGGTCATTCGCCCCGACGGCTACCTCGGATTCCGTGGTCACCCGGAGAACGTTTCCGACTACTTCACGAAAGTATTTGCCGTCAATCAGGAATGAGCGAAGCGAACATCAACCGAATCTCGGGCGAGAGCTTCATCAACTCGACGTATCCACCCAACGGCCCGGCATCGAGGTAGGAGAACTCCATGCCGACGCCCTCTACCCGACCTTGTTGCACCACCGACATTCCGCGACGCTCGGCCTCGAGCAACGTCGCCTCGTAATCGCCTGGAACCCAAGCCATGTGATGAACTCCGACGCCGTGAGTCTCCAGGAACTCCGTGTACAGGTTGCGTCCGGACACTGGTTGGATCAACTCGAGCTGTTGGCTGCCCGCATATCCGATCGACACGTGAACGACATAGTCCGCGGGCTCACCTCGATACGTTGTGGTCTCGGGACCAAAGGCGATGTCTGGCATACGTAGCCATCGCTCCACTCCCCACTGCCGAGTGAACTCCTGTTCGGCGGCCTCGATCTCCTCGACCACCCAGCAGATCTGGAAGATCGGTCCCGAGACCAACGGGGTCATGCCATTTTTCCGTTGTCCACCGAGTAGACGGCCCCGTGTATCGCCGCGGCGTCGTCGGAGGCAACGAAAGCCACCATCTTCGCAACGTCCTCGGCTTCCATCAAGCCACGCGGCGAGGCAACCTTCATGACGAGGTCGAAGTCGACTCCGTCGGGGAAGGTGAATCCGGTAACTTGAGGAGTCATCATGCCGCCGGGGCAGATTGCGTTGACACGCAGAGACTTTCCGGTGAACTCCATCGCCATCGCTCGGGTCAGTCCGATGAGTCCGTGCTTGGCAGCACAGTATCCAGCCGAGTACGCCTGCCCTTCCAGCCCCGCGATCGAGGAGACGTTGACGATGTTGCCGCCCCGTTCCAGCAAGTGCGGCAGTGCTGCTCGGGAAAGGAAGAACGGTCCGTTCAGATTGACCGCAAGGTCATGTGCCCATTCGGAATCCGCAATATCCGCCGTATGACGAAGCGAGTGCGATCCCGCCACGTTGACGAGGATGTCGATACCACCGAGTTCGTCGACGCACGCCTGCACGGCCGCATCACACTGAGCGGAATCCGAGACGTCCGTCGCCGCGAAACGACGCTCTCCATCCGCGCCAACCACCTCGACCATCGACTGTCGCAGCTTTTCCTTGTCGCGGGCGATACCGAAAACCTGTGCGCCCCTGCGGTGGAGAATCTCGGTGACGGCGCGCCCCAACCCTGAGGACGCGCCGGTCACCAAGGCCACTTTTCCGGCCAGTACGTCTGCCATGACCTAGGAAGCCGCTGCTTCGCGCTGGAGTTCCAGCGCGATGTCGATCAACTGATCTTCCTGTCCGCCGACCAACTTGCGCTTACCTGCGCGCACCAACAGCTCCGCGGACGACACTCCGTACCGCTCGGCCTGACGCTCGGCATGCTTGAGGAAGCTCGAGTACACGCCGGCGTAGCCCATCATCAGTGCTTGACGATCGAGCAGGCATTCCTGCGGCATTGCCGGGCGCACAACATCTTCGGCTGCATCGGCGATGGCGAAGAAGTCGATACCGGTCTTGACGCCGATCTTGTCGCAAACACCGACGAAGGCCTCGACCGGGGCGTTGCCGGCGCCGGCACCGAACCGACGGGTACTACCGTCGATCTGCTTGGCTCCCGCACGAACTGCCGCAATGGAATTGGCGACGCCCAGGCCCAGGTTCTCATGTCCGTGGAAGCCGACCTGAGCGTCGTTGCCGAGTTCCTGAACCAGCGCCTCGACGCGATCGGATACCTGCTCGAGCACAAGTGCGCCGGCGGAGTCGACCACGTACACACACTGGCAACCCGCGTCGGCCATGATGCGAGCCTGCTTGGCCAGCTTCTCCGGCGGAATCGAGTGAGCCATCATGAGGAATCCGACTGTTTCGAGTCCACGCTCACGCGCGAGGCCGAAGTGCTGGATGGATACGTCTGCCTCGGTGCAGTGAGTTGCGATGCGGCAGATAGACGCACCGTTGTCCTGTGCGATGACGATGTCGTCCTTGATGCCCAATCCGGGCAGCATTAGGAAGGCGATCTTCGCGTTGGTCGCCGTCTCGACTGCAGCTTTGATCAGTTCCTGCTCGGGAGTCTTCGAGAAGCCGTAATTGAAGGAGGACCCGCCGAGGCCGTCGCCGTGAGTGACCTCGATGACCGGCACTCCGGCTCCGTCGAGGGCACCGACGATGGCTCGTACTTCGTCGACGGTGAACTGATGACGCTTGTGGTGGGAGCCGTCGCGCAGCGATGTGTCGGTGACGCGGATGTCCCAGCTCGAATCGAAATGAATCATGTCGCTCATGCCTTCACACTCAGAAGCTTCTGGGCGATTTCCTCGCCCACCTTGGTGGCTGCTGCCGTCATGATGTCGAGGTTGCCCGCGTACGGCGGCAGGAAATCGCCTGCGCCTTCGACCTCGACGAACGTGGTGACCGTTGCATAGCCACCGGAAACGACGCTCGGTTCGTCGAACTGCGGTTCGTTGAGCAACCGGTAGCCGGGCACGTACTGCTGGATGTCCTTGACGACGCGGTGAATGGAGTCGGTGATCGCGGCCTGATCGGCGTCTTCGGGGATAGCGCAGAAGATTGTGTCGCGCATGATCATCGGCGGGTCCGCGGGGTTGAGGATGATGATCGCCTTGCCGCGCTGTGCGCCGCCGATGGTCTCGATACCGCGGCTGGTGGTCTTGGTGAACTCATCGATGTTCGCGCGAGTTCCCGGGCCGGCGGACAACGATGCAACCGAGGCGACGATCTCGGCGTACGCCACGTCGACGACACGTGATACCGCGTAGACGATCGGAATGGTTGCCTGCCCACCGCAGGTGATCATGTTGACGTTGGGTGCGTCCAGGTGCTCACGCAGGTTCGCGGGCGGAACCACAGCCGGGCCGACCGCGGCCGGCGTCAGGTCGATGGCACGGATACCGGCGGCCTCGTAGCGTGGTGCTGCCTCGCGGTGCACGTATGCCGACGTCGCCTCGAAGACCAGGTCCGGTTTCTCCGCCTGGCTGAGCAACCAGTCGACGCCCTCGGCGGAGGTCTCGAGTCCCATCTTGCGGGCGCGCGCCAATCCTTCACTCTCGGGATCGATTCCGATCATCCATCGCGGTTCGAGCCACTCGGAATGCTGCAGTTTGTACAACAGATCGGTACTGATGTTTCCCGATCCGACGATCGCCACACTTGCCTTGGTCATGACTACTCCTACGTGAACTGAAGAGAGACGGAACCGAGGCCGCTGAACTCGGCTCGGAAGTTGTCGCCTGGATGAGCGTCGATCGCTCGCGTGCACGAACCCGGCAGAACGATGTCGCCGGCCTTGAGCCGAACTCCGAACGTGTCGACCTTCTGCACCAACCACGCGACAGCGGTGACCGGGTTACCGAGAACCGCATCGCTGCGCCCCTCCGCAATCCGCTCCCCGTTGCAGGTCAGCACCGCGTCGATGGCCTTGATGTCGATGTCCGACGGGCGAACTCGTTCCTTGCCGAGGATGAACCCGGCGGAGGACGCGTTGTCCGCGATGGTGTCCGAGAGGCCGATCTTCCAGTCCTTGATCCGGCTGTCGATCAACTCGATGGACGGCGCATAGGCGACAGTAGCGTCGATGACGTCTTGTTCGGTGCACCCGGCGCCCGGCAGATCTGCTCCCAGAATGAAGGCGACCTCCACCTCGACGCGCGGGAAGCAGAAGCGCGACGTGTCGACCGGACGGTTCTCGAACTCTTCCATCTCGGCGAGCAGGTGACCGTAATCTGGCTCGTCTACGCCCATCATCTGCTGCATCGCCAGTGACGAGAGTCCGACCTTGTGTCCGACCACCTTTGCGCCACCGGCAACACGACGCCGGATGTTGATGAGCTGGATCTCGTAGGCGTCGACGACGTCGATGTCCGGATACGTGGCGATCAGCGGGCTGATCGGAGCGCGATCCCGTTCCGCCGAATCAAGATGGTCGGCAAGTTCGCCGCGGATCTGCGTCGAGAGCATCGTTCAGGCCTTTCCGACTGTGGAGAATGCGGCTGCGTGCTGACCGGCTCGTCGTCCGGAGAATACGCAGTCGGCGAGCGACAAGCCGCTCACATACGAGTTGGAACAGATACCGACCGCGGTACGGCCGGCGGCGTACAGACCAGGGATACCCTCCCCGGCCTCGTTTTTCACCATGCCGGACGATTCGTCGACCACCAATCCACCGAGCGTGAGCATCGGGCACGGATTCATCATGTTGGGCTTGATCGAGACGTCGTACATCGTGAACGGCGCAGACAGTATCGGCCTGACGAAGTCCGACGGTTTACCCATCGGATCAGGTTGTCCGGCAGCGGCAGCGGAGTTGTGCGCGTCGACGGTGGCTTGAAGGCCGGCGACGTCTATCCCCGCTTTGCGGGCGACCTCGGCAATGGTGTTGCCACGCAATGCAGTACGCATCATTCCGGTGGTCTGTACCCGCTGGAACCACATCGACTGGTCACTTATCTGCGATTTCGCTTCGCGAACGAGTTCGGAATCTGCCAGCAGCCAACCGATTCCGCTGCTCTTCTCCGCCATCGCCTGACCGAGAGCGGCACCGTAACGGGACTCGTCGACGATTCGCGCACCGGATTCACCCACCAAAATGGAACCGAGAAAAGCACTCGGCGGGACGATGAATCGCCAGGCGGACACATTGCCGAGCTTGTCGGTGGCTCCCCCGGCTTCGACACCGAGGTTGATGCCTTTGCCATCGTCCCCGGAGGTGCCGAGCGGGATACCGCCCTTGTAGGCGGGAGCATGGGTACGCATCATCTCGCGATTGGACACGAAGCCGCCGGCGCTGAGGATCACGCCGCCGCGTGCCTGGATACGAATCCGCTTGGCGTGCTTCTTCTCGATCTTCGCGATCAGTGCGTCGAGAATCGTGCGCAACTGCGGTGCGTAGACGCCGGGCTTGGAGGACAAGGACCCGAGCGTCGCGTGACGGCGACGAACTCCGGCGGGTGCGTCACGCAGCGTCAGTGCTTCGACACCGATCACCCGGCCGTCCTCGATGATCAGCCGGTCCGCTCGCGTCTGGCCGAGCAACTGGACGCCCTTCGCCTCCGCGGACTTCGCGAGCGGGCCGTACAGCATCTTTCCCGACGTGCCACGCCCCTTGGCGCGATGACCACGCGGAGCAGGTTTTGCGATGTCACGGAACCCGCCGGCCGATTCGCTACCCGAGAAGTAGAGGTAGTGCTTGTTGCTCGGGTACGACGTCTTGTACGGACAGAGTGAGGCCTCGAACGGCACGCCGTGACTGCGCAGCCAGTCGATCGACGCCGGGCTCTCGTCGACGAACCGGCGCAGAGTCTGCGGCGTCACCGCGTCACCGACCTCGCGGTTCAGGTAGGCGAGCATGGCTTCGGGACTGTCCTCGACACCGGCTTCCTTTTGAATCACGGTGCCGCCGCCGGCGTAGTAGATTCCTCCGGAAATCGTGCTGGCACCACCACCGAGTGCTCGGTCGATTGCCAAAACCGACGAACCGGCCGCTACAGCTTCGAGCGCCGCACTGGCGCCCGCCACACCGAACCCGACCACAAGGACGTCAACCGAAGTATCCCAGGTCACACCGCACCATCCTCAATCTCACTGCAACGTGTTTCGTTATCAATGACAACGTCCGGAAATACTTCCTGGCAGAAAGCATGGACTGACACCCCCATCATTCTATAACGTGTTCTACATGAGCAAGCAGGAATACGACATCGTCGTCGTCGGCAGTGGTGCCGCAGGTATGACAGCGGCCTTGACCGCAGCCCACCAGGGCTTGAGTGTGGTCATCGTGGAGAAAGCCGCCCACTACGGCGGATCGACCGCCCGTTCCGGTGGTGGGGTCTGGATCCCCAACAACGAGGCACTTCAAGCGGACGGTGTCACCGATACACCGGAGGCCGCACGTTCCTACCTGCACAGCATCATCGGCGACGTTGTCGCTCCCGAACGCATCGACACCTATCTCGAGCGCGGTCCCGAGATGCTCTCGTTCGTGTTGAAGAACAGCCCGCTCGAGCTGCAGTGGGTTCCCGGCTACTCCGACTACTACCCGGAAGCACCCGGCGGACGCCTCGGTGGCCGCAGTGTCGAGCCCACCCCGTTCGACGGCAACAAGTTGGGCGCCGACCGCAAGAACCTCGAGCCCGACTACGTCAAGGCCCCCAAGAACTTCGTCATCACCCAGGCCGACTACAAGTGGCTCAACCTGCTGATGCGCAATCCTCGCGGACCCCTGCGCGCCATGAAGGTCGGCATGCGATTCCTCGCAGCGAAGGCCACCAAGAAGGATCTGCTGGTTCGCGGCCAGGCACTGGTCGCCGGTATTCGACTCGGACTTCAGTCCGCCGGAGTACCCATCCTGCTGAACACCCCGCTGACCTCCCTGTACACCGAAGACGGCGCAGTTCGCGGCGTCAACGTCATCGTCGACGGCGAGGAGCAGGTCATCCGCGCTCGCCACGGAGTCGTGTTGGGATCCGGCGGATTCGAGCACAACAAGGAAATGCGTGAGAAGTACCAGCGCGCACCTATCGGCACCGAATGGACCGTCGGCGCGAAGGCAAACACCGGCGACGGTATCCGCGCAGGCCAAGAAGTGGGCGCTGCAGTCGATTTCATGGACGACGTCTGGTGGGGCCCGTCCATTCCGCTGACCGGCGGACCGTGGTTCGCTCTCTCCGAGCGCACCCTCCCGGGCTGCATGATGGTCAACATGTCGGGCAAGCGCTTCGGCAACGAGGCGGCTCCGTACGTCGAGGCAACCCATGCGATGTACGGCGGTGAGTACGGTCAGGGCGAGGGCCCCGGCGAGAACATCCCGACGTGGATGATTCTCGATCAGCGCTACCGCAACCGCTACACGTTTGCCGGTATCACTCCCCGCTCCCCCTTCCCCGGCCGCTGGCTCAAGGCCGGCATCGTGGTCAAGGCGGGAACCATCGCCGAATTGGCAGAGAAGACAGGGCTTCCCGTCGCATCGCTGACCGAAACCGTCGATCGGTTCAACGGCTTCGCGCGCAACGGCAAGGACGAGGACTTCGGACGCGGTGACAGTGGTTACGACGCGTACTACGGCGATCCCCGACTGAAGAACCCCAGCCTCGCCGAAATCAGCAAGGCTCCGTTCTACGCCATCAAGATGGTTCCGGGTGACCTCGGCACCAAGGGCGGAATCTGCACCGACGTCAACGGCCGAGCATTACGCGAAGACGGAAGCGTCATCGACGGCCTCTACGCGGCTGGCAACGCGAGCGCTCCGGTCATGGGCCACACCTACGCCGGACCAGGCGCGACCATCGGTCCCGCAATGACTTTCGGTTACTTGGCCGTACTCGACATCGTCGAGCGTGCGAAGAAGGCCGAGACAACCGAAGCACCTGCAGCTGAAAAGACGGCGGTCGACCATGCCAATTGATCCGAAGATCGCACTCGGCGCCGAGCTTGCGCCACAAGAGTTCTCGTGGACCCCGTCGGACGTGCAGCACTACCACTTGGCACTGGGGGCAGGTGCTCGTCCGCTTGATCCGAACGAGCTTCGGTACCTCGACGACGAAAAGCCTCAGGTACTACCCACCTTTGCCACCGTCGCCGCCAACTTCCACGCCACCGAAGCACCGAAGGTGTCGTTCCCCGGCGTCGAAATCGATCTGGCGAAGGTGGTGCACGGAAGCCAGGAAGTGACTGTCCATCAGCCGATCCCGGCAAGTGGAAGTGGCCGCACCACAACTCGAATCGCCGAGATCTGGGACAAGGGCAAGGCCGCGGTGATCGTGCAGGAATCCGTCACGGTTGACGCCGAGGGCAACCCGCTGTGGACAGCTCGCTCGTCCATTTTCGCCCGCGGCGAGGGTGGTTTCGGGGGTGAACGTGGTCCGTCGGAGTCGATTACGCTTCCGGATCGCGAAGCAGATGAGACAGTGGTGACGCCTGTGCTTCCACAGCAGGCTTTGCTGTACCGGATGTGTGGTGATCGGAATCCGTTGCACTCGGATCCGCAATTCGCCTCCGCGGCAGGCTTTCCAGCGCCTATCCTGCATGGACTGTGTACTTACGGAATGGTCTGCAAGACCGCAGTGGATACCATGCTCGACGGCGACAGCAGTCGGGTAGCCGGATTTCGGGCCCGCTTTGCCGGGGTCGTATTTCCCGGCGAGAACTTGAGTATCCAGATCTGGAAAGACAATGGGCGACTCCTGATCTCAGCTTCTGTACTGGAGCGCGAAGCTCCTGCCCTGGCTGACGTAGTTCTCACTCTTGTCTGATACCAACCTGTCTGATACCCACCTGTTAGAACTCACCGTAGTTCTCGAACCCGATGGAGTAGCCCGAAGATGACGGCACAAGACGAAAAGTTCCGACTGTCCCGACGAGGTTTCATGGCCGCTGGAGCCGGCGCCGTGGCAGCGACCGCATTCGCCGGCTGGACGCCGGCCTACGCCGTCCCCGCCGGCTCTTCCGGCTCCGCGGGCGGTCCCGTGTCCACCCTCACACCGCCGCCTGCCTTCCCCGAAGGCATCGCGCTGTACCAGCAGGCATATCAGAACTGGTCCAAAGAGATCATGCTCGACGCGATCTGGACCTGTTCGCCCAAGACGCCCGAAGACGTAGTCCGCCTCGCGAACTGGGGCCATGCCAACGGCTACACCATTCGTCCCCGCGGTGCCATGCACGGCTGGACGCCGCTGACCATCGTCAACGGTGCGCCGGTCGACAAGGTCATCCTCGCCGACACCACGGTCCACCTCACCGGCGTCTCCGTCAACGCCGGTGGCAGCCCAGCCACCGTCACCGCAGGACCCGGCGCGACCCTCGACGCCATCACCACCGCACTGCAGGCACAGGGCCTCGGGTTCGCGAACCTGCCGGCGCCGGGTGTGTTGACCATTGCCGGCTGCCTCGCCGTCGACGCTCACGGCGCAGCGCTCCCCGCCGAAGGCGAAGCACACGTTCCCGGACAGACTTTCGGCTCACTCTCCAACCTCGTCACCTCCCTGACCGCAGTGGTCTGGAACGGCAGCGAGTACGCACTGAAGACGTACGCGCGTAGCGACGCGGCGATCAAGCCGCTGCTGACTCACCTCGGACGCACCTTCCTCACCTCCGTCACCTTGCAGGCCGCCCCCAATTACCGCATGCGCTGCGTCAGCCACACCGACATCGGTTGGCAGGAACTCTTCGGCGCCCGCGGAGCGTCCGGACGCACGTTCGAGAAGTTCGTCCGCGAAAACGGTCGCGCAGAAGCAATCTGGTACCCCTTCACCGAACGCCCGTGGATGAAGGTGTGGTCACTTGCCCCCACCAAGCCGCCGTTCTCGCGTGAGGTGACCGGACCGTACAACTACATCTTCTCCGACAACCTCCCGGAGCCGGTCACCGACATGATCGGCCAGATCAACTCCGGAAACCCGGGCATCGCACCGGCATTCGGGCAGATCATGTACGCCACCACCGTTGCCGGACTCGCCGCGACGTTCTCCAACGACCTGTGGGGATGGTCCAAGGACGTCCAGTTCTACATCCGGGCCACCACCCTGCGCCTGACCGAGGGCGGCGGAGCCGTCATCACCTCGCGCGCCAACATCGGCCAGGTCATCCACGACTTCACCCAGTGGTTCAACGGCCGCATGGAGTACTACCGCTCCATCGGACAGTTCCCCCTCAACGGCCCCGTCGAAATCCGTTGCTGCGGCCTCGATCAACCATCCGAGGTCGAGGTCGACTCGGCAGGCGCCCCCACCATCTCGGCCATGCGCCCTCGCCCCGACCATCCGGAATGGGACACCGCCATCTGGCTCAACGTCCTCGGCGTCCCCGGAACCCCCGGCATGTTCGCGTTCTACCGCGAAATGGAACAGTGGATGCGTAATCACTACAACAACAACGACGCCACCTTCCGCCCCGAGTGGTCCAAAGGCTGGGCGTTCGGCCCCGACAAGCCGTACACCGACACCCCGATCATCACCCAGGGCCTCCCCCAGACCTACCGCGACGGCGTCCCATCGAGCGACAACTGGGACACCGCCAACGCCGCATTCAACGCGTTGGATCCGCACAAGGTCTTCAGCAACACCTTCCTGGACCAGTTGCTGCCTTGAGGTTCAAGTACTGAGCGCACACTCTGACAACTCGACGGTCGTCGCCACTCCCTTTACTTTCGGGAGTGCGGCGGCCGTCGTGCGTTGCAGTGAGCGGGATGAAGGAGTCCCCCCGCATCCCGACGAGGCAGCTGCCTCAATCGCGATCAGGATGGATCGCCTCGTGCATACTTTCCACTGCCCTGGCGTGAGTTGAGAGCTCGGACCGAGCCGACCGAATCGTGGCGCTGTCGCTGCGTGCCCCCGGCTCGGACGACGACGAGTCCTCTCCGGGGTTCGGCGCGCCACCAGCTGGATGCTCGGAGGAGCCGGTGCGCTCTTCCCTCTCCGCGCGGGCGCGCAACAACGACTCGGACTTCGGGGTATTTCGCATCGGAGCATTGTCCCAGATCCATCTCCTATGACTCACATTGAGCGCTCTCACCCCCCGGCGACCAGGCTGTTCCTGAATATCAACACCTAGAATGTTCGCAACAAAATATCTACAGCGGTCAGGGTAGACATTCTCGCGAGGCTGTTGTATCTTTTTTCTCGTAGCAAGGAACGAGTCAAGAGATGCGGGAGAGATGAACTACCCGCAAGCAGTACCGCAGGGCAGGGACGTGCCGGGGCCGAATTCGTGTGTGAGTGTGTAGTCGGACCCGGCACCCCCCTTCAAAGCGGCTACCGGATGTCTTGTGCGAGTCCGGAAGTTCGAAAGAATGCAGTTATGTAAGTAAGTTCAACCCCATCCGGCCCCCGGCGCTCCTCGCGCCGGGGGCCCCGTCCGTTCAGCGAAAGAAGCGAGCCATTCCGGCAGATACACCACCGGGGGACCCCTCCGGCAGATTCGACGACGAGAACTATCCTGCGTACAGCATGGGACATGCGGCCGAGATCCTCGGTGTCAGGCAAGCTTTCCTTCGTAGCCTCGATGCCGCGAAACTACTTACCCCGCAACGCTCTGAGGGCGGACATCGCCGCTACTCCCGCTACCAGCTGCGCATCGCAGCCCGCGCGCACGAACTCGTAGCCAACGGCACGGCGCTCGACGCGGCTTGCCGCATCATCATCCTCGAAGACCAACTCACCGAAGCCCGTCGCATCAACGCCGAGCTTCAGCAAGCGCAGGACCTGCGAGAGGAACCGGACGCGGCACCCGAATGAGGACTGCACTGGAACAGCAGTTGCGCCTATACGGTCGATCTGACCCCTCCTCCTTCCAACTGCGGTAAATTCGGCCAATTGGGACATTGCTCGGCGTCGGTTGCTCGATTTCCACATCGAAGGGATCGCAGGCATGACTTCCTCCCACCACCGCGCTCGGGTGCGGCTGTCTGCTCTGTCGATCGCCTTGACCGTTGCCACTGCAACCGCTGCGTGCAGTTCCGACGATGACTCCGTAACAAACACGGGCAGCGCCTCTCCCAGCACCTCGAGCAGTCGGGAATCCACCGAGATCACGGACATCGTCCGCCGCCAAGTGGCCGACTTGGGCCTCAGTGCCGCTGTGTTCGGGGTGTGGCGAGGCGACGACGAAGTTGCTCTCGGCGCCGTCGGAGAGTCCCCTGTCGGAGTTCCGGCGACAACCGACATGCAGTTGCGCGTCGGCCAACCGATGGAACCGATGCTCTCGACAGTCCTGCTGCAACTCGACGAAGAGGGAACGCTTCCCCTCGATCAACCGATCGCGAAGTGGGAACCGAACTTTCCACGCGCAGACACCATCACTCCGCGAATGCTGGCCAACAGCACGTCGGGCATCTCCGACTACGTGACCGATCCACAGTTCCTCAAACTCTTCACGGACAACCCGATGAAGGGCTGGACTTCTCGAGAGATCCTGGATCTTGCCAACTCCCGCCCGCCGTTGTTCGAACCCGGCACCGGTTGGGCGTACGCGCACAGCGACCTGACGCTGCTCGGCGACGTCATGGAGAAAGCGACTGGAAAACCGCTGGGCGAACTACTTCAGCAGCGCGTCTTCGATCCACTCGGGATGGATCACAGCAGCGTTGTACTCACGTCGCAGATGGACGAACCGATCCTGCACGGTTACACCAATGAACGTGGAGTATTCGAAGACTCCACTTTCTGGAATCCGACGGCGTTCCTGCACAGCGGAAACATGAACGCGCCTGTCGCCGACGTCGGAAAGTGGGTGCGCGCGCTGGGAACGGGAGAGTTACTATCCGACAAGGCTTTCGAGCAGCAGATGGCGCCGACGACTGCGGGCTTGGGAAGTATGACGGCGGACAAGTTCTTTTCCTTCGGGACCGGGCACCTCGACGGCTGGCTGGTGATGAACCCGTCGTACGGCGGTTACAACGGTCTCGCGCTCTACTACCCCGACTCGAAGACGACGATCGTCGTCTACGCCACACTCGGGCCGACAACCAACGCGGACCTCAACAACGCCGTGTCGATGGGGAAGGAGATCGGAACCCTCCTCGAGCCGGATCACCCGCCGCAGGTACCGACGCCGTGACGCCCCACACACGCTGGTAGTAAACAGCGCCGGTCGGCAACTTCCTGTTTACGCACGGATTACCTCCAGGACTTATCGCCCCATCACCATTCTCTTCAGTACCGAACGAAACGCGTCGGACCGCGGGTTGTCTCGCCAGTGAACGAGAACGTAGATAGATGGGGACAGGCCCGATGAGGAAATACGCGATGTCAGTGGCATGCACGGTTGCAGTCACAGCGGGGGTGACTCTTGTGATGTCGGTACCTGCCGGAGCGGACCCGAATGACGGTGGGTCGTGCCCGGCCGGTGCGGTATTCGCGGTCGGCGGAACGTGGGATCCGACGGGACAAACGACGCAACCCGTCACCGACCGCTACGTCACCCAGGGTTACGCCTCCAAGCCGGTGACCTACCCCGCCAGCTTCTGGCCGCTCGGCGAACAGACGTACGACCAGAGCGTTGCCGCCGGCGCCCAGACGCTTCGCACCGAAGTCAACGCTTTCCACGCTCAGTGCCCGGGCAGCGAGATCGTCGTCACCGGATACTCACAGGGAGCACGGATTGCCGGCGACGTTCTCGGGGACATCGCACGTGACGGATCCATTCCCCAATCGCAAGTCGAAGGCGTCCTCTACGCCGACCCTCGCAACTCGGCCGGGGGCATCGAAACCGTAGTGCCCAATGTCGTTCCGGGAGCGACGATGTCCGGAGCACGCGGCGGATTCGGAGACATCGCAGTGCAGGAAGTCTGCATCGAGGGTGACGGCATCTGCAACATGCCCAAGCCGCGTGATGCGCCCGAGGTGTTCGTGGATTCGGTCTTCGGCTACTTCACGAAGCACAACACCTACACGCCGATGATGTCCGAGCCCGCTCCGCCTGCTCCCCCGGCGCTGCCGCAGACACCGTCGGTGCCACTGCAACCGGCTGACGTCGCCACTGCGATCGTGACACGGGTCGTCGAGAACATCACTCCGTATCTGAGCGCTGCACTCGCCACCGTGCTGACGAAGTAACGCGACACCGCTTGTTCGGCTGACTGAAAGTCGACCGATTCGTACAAGTCGAGGACCACCCGCGCCGTGCACCATCGAATACATGCTCACCTTCATCGTCAGATACGGGTACGTCCCGTTCATGCTCTTGGGAATCAACGGAGCCGCAATCGCGCTGGCGGCATCCGGCGCGCCGAAATGGTCACTGGTGGCATTGATTCTCTTCGCAGTGGTCTGCTCGTTCGCGGCCGAACGGGCGCTTCCCTACGAATCTTCGTGGAATGCCCCGGGACCGGACAGGTTTCGCGACGCTGTCCATGCGTTTGTCAACGAATCCCTCATCTTGGTCAGCGTCGCGGTAATCCCGTTGATGGCCGCGGTGATTCCGTTCGACGGGCTGTGGCCGAGCGGTCTTCCGTTTGTCCTTCAGGTCGTCTTCGCAGTGTTGGTTGCCGATTTCGGCATCACCGTGGTGCATTTGATCAGCCACAAGGTTGGATGGTTGTGGCGTTTCCACGCGGTTCATCACAGCCTCGAACGGTTCTACGGTATGAACGGACTGATGAAGCACCCCGTGCATCAGACTTTCGAAACCGCCGGTGGCGTCCTGCCACTGATCCTCCTCGGGATGCCCGTTCCAGTTGCCTCGGCGCTCGCGGTTTGTGTCGCTGTCCAACTCCTGCTTCAGCATTCGAATGCCGACTACCGCATCGGCCCCCTGCGTCCGATACTCGCCCTCAACGCCGGCCACCGATTCCATCACCTCAAGTGGGCGGGAATCGGTGACGTCAATTTCGGTTTGTTCACTCTGATCTGGGATCACCTGTTCCGCACTTATTCTTTCGATCCGGAAAAGCGATTCAGCAGTGACGATCTCGGAATGGCGGCCAAGCCCGACTACCCGGACGACTACCTCGGCCAGTTGGCCGAACCGTTCCGGAGACAGAACTGACGGACGAGGGGTGGAGATTCAGCCCGCGAGTACCCGTCGCATGACGGGCTTGGCTGCAAACGCACTGGCCAACACCAACGCGATCCCCACAGCCAGGGTGACGCCCAACTGAACCAGCGCCATTGGAGTGGTCAATACGGCTGCCCCTGCCAGCGGGAAGAGGAACAGCAGTGCAGCGCCGGCGCCGGCCAGTGCCATCACCACCACGGGAGTGCGAACGTGCCTCATGCGGGCGCTGTCCATCACCTCGACAGGTGTGCCGGCCAAAGTCAGACTCCGATACAGCTCACGGTTGTCGAGGATCCCGGATACCTGGGTGAGCGCAGACGAGATGGCCGCCAACGTGAATGTTGCTCCGAGAGTGAACAACACCCCGGTTCTCATGTCCGCGAACAGGAACTCCTGCCCTGGCTGCAAATCGTGCCCTTCCCCGTTGCCTATCGCGGCGAGGAGAGATGTGCCTGCGGCAACGAAGCTGGCCATCGTCACACCGCTGACCGTGCGCCACACAGCCTTCGGATTATCCAGGACCCGACGCGCCGCAATCAGCGAAGCACCGTCTTTGGCGCATTTGAGCATGATCCGTCCAAGCAGCGAAATGACGAACGGACCGACCAACGCAACAACGCCGAAGCAGAGACCAAGGCCCACCAGGATTGCCGCGATGCTTGCCGCGGAGCCCCCAAATGCACTCCACCCCAGAAGAACCCCCACCCCAGCCACCGCGAAGATCATCTTCGGTGCGGCGCTGGGATTGCCCGCCGTGACGCCCAACGGGCTCACGAACACCTGGCGCATCCCGAGCATCGACGTCAAAGCAGCCAGGATGGTCATTCCGAATACGATGCCCACCAGCGGAAGTGCGCCTACCCAAAGCTCACTCCACTCGAATGTCCGACCTTGAAATCTCAAGAGAGCTACGAGCGGCAACGCGAGGAGGTATCCCACCACACCGATCAACGCACCAGCCAAGCCCTGGATACCCGATTCCGCAGCGCACAGCGCAACGATCTGGCGAGGGGTGGATCCGATGAGTCGCAGCGAGGCAAGTCGTTCGTCGCGACGGCGCGCGCCCAAGCGGGCCGCCGCCAGACCGAGAGTGACGGCTGGAACGATCATCAACACCGAAGCAACCCCTGCGAGCGCTAGGTACGCCTCGGCTTCGGGTTCGCTCGATCTGCCCGCAAATGCACCGTAGCCGCCGAGCACCGTCAGCAACAACGTCGTCGAGGCGGCAAATGCGGACACTGGGAGCGCGAAGGTACTCAAGGCCTTTCGGCCTTCACCTCGCACCGTCATCAATGCAACGCGCGCTGTGGCCTTCATGCCGCCACCTGTGTCCCGACGAGCGAACCGGCCTGCATCATCATCGTGCGATCACACCACCGAGCGACTTCGGCATCGTGAGTGACGACGACCAACGCAGAACCGATCTGTTGAGCCGAATCACGCAACACCCTCATCACTTCCCAACTCGTCTGCGCGTCGAGGGCACCGGTCGGCTCGTCTGCGAAGAGAACGGCGGGTTTGGTCACCAACGCTCGCGCAATCGCCACACGTTGCGACTGCCCACCCGACATCTGACCCGGGCGACGGTCCTGCAGCCCGTCCAGTCCCAATGGCGCGAAGAAGCCGTGCGCCGTCCGCTTGGCTTCGGCGATGGACAACCCGTTGAGCACCAAGGGCAAAGCGACGTTCTCGATCGCCGGAAGCTCCGGCAACAGTTGGCCCGATTGAAAAACGAATCCGTACGACTCGCGTCGGAGGCGGCTGCGGTCGTTCTCACCGAGGTTCTCGATATGCCTGCCGCTCAGCAGGATTGCTCCCGAGTCGGGCTTGACGATTCCTGACATGCAATGCAGCAGAGTCGACTTGCCCGACCCTGAAGGACCCATGATGGCCGTAGCAGTACCGGCGCGCACTTCCAGCGATACACCTCGGAGCACTGGAACGTCGCCGTACGACTTGCCCAGCGCGTGGACCGACAGGACTGCGGGTGCTTGTGCGTTGTTCATGATTCCACCTTCTCGTGAACCCCTCGCCAGCACATCGGCCCAGCGCACGATCTTCGAACCGAGTGCGGTCCTACCGGAGGATGACCGGACCCCGAGCTCTGTCAGGGTCGTCACTATGATTTCCGACATGACCTGGTCCGGCGCCGTCCACATGGAGCCCGGAATTCTCATGTTCACCGGCGCAGTGGGATCCGCGCACATGCATTCGCATGCCGCCGTTCAGATCATGATCGTCGACGACGGGGACGTCACGGTCACGGACGGGGACGGCCACAGTGAAGTCGTGCGGTCCGTGGTCATTCCATCCGGGGCGGTCCACGCGTTGTCCGCCTCCGAGGGTGCGCGGGGACGAGCGATCTACGTGGACTCCACCACGGGGATGGGCCGGCGCATCAGGCCGCCTGTATCCGAGCACGGTGGTGTGGCCGACTGGTCGGACCGTGGGCGGACCGCAGTAGCGATGACGGACCGTGGCGCTGATTCGGATCTGGAATACGCAGCGAGGCTGATCGATTCACTGTCCGAAAGTAGACAGCCGTCGAACTTAGGCGCTCTTCACCCTGCACTCGAGCATGCTCTGACGATACTGCCCGAGCGACTTTCGGGGCCGATAACGGTGACGGACACCGCCGCGCTGGTCTCCATCTCGCCCGGCCGATTGGGAAGAATCTTCAACGATCAACTGCAGATGAGTTTTTCGACCTACATTCGTTGGTTGCGGCTACGACGCGCCATGGAAGTGATGAGCGGTGGCGCAAGCCTGACAACCAGTGCCCACGAGGCCGGCTTCACCGACAGCGCCCATCTCAACCGGATCTGCCACAGCATGTTCGGACTCACGCCCAGCGCCGCGACCGGCGATCTCACCTGGAATTGACGCTGCTCCTCAACTGATGCTGCCCACCGCCGACCTCGCCAGTAGCGACAGACGACTGTAGAGGCGCGCCAACCCCGGCACGTCCCGGAGGCTGCCTGCCACTTCTTCGACGTAAGCGTCGGCGTAGATCGTCAGCCGCGCATCGACGTCATAGAGAACATCGACGACATTCGCGAAACGGCGAAGGGCAAATTCCGACGCCTCGGCGAGCACCGGCACTCCGAAGATCACCCAGTCGTCGAAGCGGGCGGCGAGCGCGAGGTAATCGGCAGCCGAGGTCGAACCAGTGCACAGCACCTCGAAGTCGAACCAGACGACACCGTCTCGAATCGCCGAGCACTCCAATGTGCGTGTGCCTATCGTCAATTCGACACTTTCGCCCGAAGGCCGCGTAATTCCCGAGCCGACGAGGAATTCCCCTGTCGCAAATCGGTAGTCCCCGGCACCTGGCTGTCCCGCCGTCCGATAGTCGACGGAGCCACCCAACTCGATCACCTCGAGAGTCCGTTCGATCAACTCGATCGACGGAACGAACTGCTCGTGAAAAAGCGGATTGGGAAGAAGATCGGTCGGCGAAACATTGGACGTGACGACAACAGTCACGCCTTTCGCGACGATTGTGTCGAGAACCCTTGCCATGAACATGGCGTCGGCGACGTCGTCGAGGTGGAACTCGTCGAAACAGAGCACACGGATTCCATCGACGACGTGATCCAGTGCCACGCCCATCGAGCCGAGTTCATGCGCCCGAGAGTGCAGATCTGCAAAGAACCGATGAAAGTGAATGCGCCGCTTGCCGACCGGGAGCCCGTCGTAGAACTCGTCCATGAGCATCGTCTTCCCGCGGCCGACGCTACCCCAGAGATAGATCCCACCCCCGACCTCACCGCCCGAGATCCGGGCCTGCAGTGCGTCGAGGGCTTCGCGTGCCGCCAACTGCTCTTCGTCCAGAAGCATAAGACTCCTCTACGTCTGTAGAGTCGAGGCTAGTGATCGAAGGCAAATCGAGTCAATGTGACCCTCACGACGCACCATCTGCAGCATGCAGCTCCGGCAGCATGCAACATCGACAGCAAGGAACGACATGAAGCCTGATCGCAGAGCCCTCATCGCGGCATCCGCCGTCACGATCATCGCCGAGCAGGGCCCGCGTGCACTCACCCATCGGGCGGTTGATCAGTCCCTGGAACTTCCTGCCGGTTCGACGTCGTACTATTTCCGCACTCGCGAGGCACTACTCGAAGCAACCGCATTGCACATCGTGCACCGGTCACGTTCGATATTCGACGAACTCCGCGAGAGGCCCAGCGATCCTGCTGCCCTGACGGCCGAGTATCTCGATGATCTTCTTTCGCACCGCAGACACGAATTGATCGCGAGATATGCACTGCTCTTGGAAACTCCCCGAGATTCGGCATTGCACCAACTCCTCGAAGACAGCCTGTTTTCACGGGAGAAGGCAAGGCCTGTCTTCGACATCATTGGCGTTGACGATCCTGACGTCGCCGCCGAAAATTTTCTGAGCCTTCTGGAGGGCTTGATCTTCGACTACTGCCTCGGAGCGCGTAGCCGAGATCCCCGCTCCTCCGAAACCGTTCGGCAACTTCGGATCCCGATCGACATCTATCTGCGCGGAGTTGGTGCCACCTGAAAGATGTTGGTCAGCAGAGGCTTCCGGTGCAGGGTCGTTGACCAGAGAAGAGTGCCGCGACAAACGGGGTGCTGTCTGGAACCGAAGCCGGAACGGTTCCCAGATGATCAGTGGGATAGGTATGGAATGCAAAGTCGACACCGTTGGCAGTAAGGTCGGCCGCGAACTTCAGTGTCAGCGGTGCCGGAACATCGATGTCCGACAACCCCTGACCGATGAAGAACGGGCGGTCGTATCCTGCGGTCGGCACAGTGAGCAGGTCACGCGCAGCCTCCATGAATACTGGATTGTCCAGCGACTTCGTCAGCACCTGCCCGAGTGTGACGGTTCCGTACTTCGTGCGCGCCTCGGTGTAGCACATGTTGTTCTCGACGTCGTCGAGGATGGTCTTGCCGAGAGGGGTCAGATACGAGTCGATGTCGATATCCGGCCGCGAAGCACGCAGTCCGTCAAGAACGTTCGCGATGTAGACCGTCGTACCCTTGAGCGGTAGCGCCGGGAAAGCCGGACCACCGAGCGGTAGAAGATTCTCGATGTTCGAGGGGACACCAGTGGCGACAGCGCCGCGGTAGTCCAACTCCGGCGCGTAAGCAGTGGCAAGCGAAGCGGTGAACATAGTCGCCTGCCCGCCCTGCGACTGCCCCATCGCAACCCATGCGCTCGACAGGTCGTCGTCGACCGCACGAGCGGCACGCACCATGTCCACAACGCTGTGTGCAGCGGAACGACCGTCGAGATACGGGTGAACACCGGGTGTTCCGAGCCCCACGTAGTCGGTGGTCACGACCGCGTATCCCTGCTCCAGCCAGTGACCCAGATGCGTCGCGGTCCGTTCGAGTGGAACACTGCTGCTCGGCGCACACTGATCCGCGACACCCACCGTCCCGTGCGCGTAGGAGATGACCGGCCAACCACCCTCGGGCGGAGCTCCCTCTGGGCGATACACCACACCGGTACTCGTCATCGGCGCATCCTTCGGGCCCGTCGACCAGTACGTCACCTTCGTTGCGCTCACGGCACCCGGGATCACCCGGTCGGGACCGAGCAACTCCTGACTCACGACAGCACCCGGAGCATCGTTCGGTTCCGCTCCGGCCGGCGCCGCAACTGTCAACGCCACCAACGCACTCGCGCTCAGTCCGACGAGCGTCCTACACAGTCGCTTACTCACGTACTTCTCCTACCGATTGCGGTGACGGTGCATATGTGGTGATCGGCCCCACATCAGCTGATCGAGTTCAGACCATAGAACAGCCTTACCATTTGGTCAACCTAAATTTCCGCTGCGCATCGACCGTCGTGACACGCCTGCTCGGGTAGGGTGGCGGTGTTCGATACGTGCAGGTCCCCCGCGAGATCAGGAGGCCGAAAGGCTCTCTCATGTCAGCACCTGATCTCCCGACCTTCCCTGCTTCGCAGCAGAAGTCGGTGGCCGCGATCCTCCGAGCAGCAGGTTGCGTCTTCGCCGAAGACGAGGCTCGCCTACTTCTTCACACCGCACGCTCTCGCGATGAACTCGACGCGATGGTCGACCGACGAGTTGCCGGCGAACCACTCGAGCCCGTCCTCGGATGGGCCGAGTTCTGCGGCTTGCGCATTCACATCGACTCCGGAGTCTTCGTCCCACGCCGGCGCACCGAGTTCCTCGCCCGGCAGGCCTGCTCACTTGTCACCCCAGGAAGCGTCGTCGTCGACATGTGTTGCGGCTCAGGAGCTGTCGGTGTTGTCCTGCAGTCGACGCTCAACGCCGTCGATTTGTACGCGGTAGACGTGGAACCGGCCGCAGTGCGGTGCGCTCGCCGAAACATCACACCGCCCGAGCGTGTACTCGAAGGCGATTTATTCGAACCACTGCCGACGAAATTACTCGGTCGCGTGGATGTCGTCGTCGCCAATGCACCTTACGTCCCCACCGAATCGATCAGGCTGATGCCGCCCGAAGCCCGTCTTCACGAACCGCTGGTCTCGTTGGACGGCGGTACCGACGGACTGGACCTGCAGCGTCGCATCATCGCGGACGCCGCGCCGTGGCTACGACCGGGTGGCTGTCTTCTCGTCGAGACGAGTACGGAGCAGGTCGAAATGACTGTTGAAACATTCACTCGGGGAGGGTTTCTCACTCGGGTGGCAACCTACAGCGAGACCGCGTCGACCGTGGTGATCGGTCAGCGTTGAAGGCGATCGGATCCTGGCGTGGACCACTCCCGAGCGCGGGCGGCAAAGCCGTCGACAAAAAGCCCGAACGCGCGATCGACGCGGGCCCGGTCGCCGGTGGCCAGAAGATCCATCGACAGACCCCGCATTTGCGAGAGCAACAGAGTAGCGACAGAGGCAACATCGTCCTCGGGGCAACCCGCTTGTCGTAGACCGGCTTCCAGTGCCTCGATCCAATCGCCCACAAAACGGTCCAGGAACCGTCCGTAGCGGTCGCGGTCGCCGAGCGCGAGGGCGTAGATCTCGACCATCACCCGGAACCGCGGCAGGACCTCCGGCGTCGTACGTTCGGTCCACCACGCAGTCAGCACTGTCGCCGGATCGACCCCCGGTTTCATCGGCACCGCAATCGGAATGGACTCACCACGCATGTTCTCGATGACCTCGGAGAGCAGATTCTCCTTGCTCTCGAAATGGTTGAGTAGCGACGCATGCGACACACCCACGGCCTTGGCGAGCTGCCTCACCGTCAGTTCCCCGACACCGTTGTCGATGACGTAGCGGGTCAGCGCGTCGAGCAACTCCTCACGTCGCCCGGCGTATCTCAGGCTGCGTTTGTCGATGCGTTCGGGCTCCGGCACATATCCACCCTACCGGCCGGAATCACCAGGTCAGCGGCTGACTGCCTTCTGATACCGACGAATAGCGAACGGCACGAAGACGATCAGCAAACCGAAAGTCCACAACAACGACGCAATGACCGGATTCTGCAGTGGCCACGCATCCGGAACCGTCATTGCAGGATTGGTATTGCCGAACAATTCACGCACCGCCTGGGTAACCGCCGACACCGGATTCCATTCGGCGATCACTTTGAGCGGGCCGGGAAGATTGGTGGTCTCGACAAAAGTGTTCGCGATGAACGACAGCGGAAAGATGACGATGAAGCTCGCGTTGTTGAATACCTCCGGTGTCCGGATCCAAAGCCCGACAACAGCCATGACCCACGACAACGCGTACGCGAAGAACAGAAGCAGCGCATAACCCGCCACCGCTTCGAGGAAACTGGAGTGAATCCGCCACCCGACCAGAAGACCGGTCAACGACATGACCACCAAACTGATGACGTTGATCAACACGTCACTCGATGTTCGGCCGGTCAGCACGGCAGACGGAGCCATGGGCAGCGATCGAAATCTGTCGATGATTCCTTTCTGAATGTCTTCGACCATCCCCAAACCAGTCCAGGTAGCACCGAATATGACCGTCTGCGTGAAGATTCCGGCGATCAGGAATTCTCGATACGACGTGCCCGGGACGGAGATCGCACTGCCGAACACATACGCGAACAAGAGCACGAACATGATCGGCGACAAAGTGGTGAACACCAACAGGTCCGGAACGCGCTTGATCTTGATCAAGTTTCGCCTGGCGATGGTCAAACCGTCTTCGAGCGCCATCTGCACGGTCATTTCTGATCCTCCAGTTCAGCCTGGTGCCCGGTCAGTGTGAGGAAGACATCGTCGAGAGTGGGTCTGCGCAGGCCGACGTCGAATACGCGGATGCCTCGTGCCGACAGAAGATTCAGCGCCGCGACCAACGCGTCGGTGCCGTCGTCGACAGGAACGGTGACGCGACGGACATTCTCTTGAACCTGAATGTCCCCCACGGCAAGCGAGCGCAATTCCTCGCGGACGATGTCGAGATGCTCGACCTCGTGCACACTCAGTTCAATGCGCTCACCCCCGACCCGCGCCTTCAACTGATCTGCAGTACCGCGCGCAATGACCGAGCCGCGGTCGATGACGGCGATCTGGTCGGCCAACCTCTCGGCTTCCTCCATGTATTGCGTCGTGAGCAACAGCGTGGTCCCCTGAGCCACCAACCCTTCGATGACGTCCCAGAGACCGAGTCGCGCCCGAGGATCGAGGCCGGTGGTCGGCTCGTCGAGAAACAACACCTGCGGCCGAGCAACCAATGCGCCGGCGAGATCGAGACGTCGCCGCATTCCGCCGGAATAGCCCTTGACCGGTCGATCTCCAGCCTCGACGAGATCGAACTGCTCGAGCAATTCACGCGCTCGGGCCTTACTGCTTCGGGCGCCGAGGTGATACAGCCTCCCGACCATGTCCAAGTTCTCATAGCCCGTCAGGTACTCGTCGACCGCGGCGTACTGACCCGAAGCACCGATCTTGGATCGCAACGCCCGCGCATCCTCGACCACGTCCAGCCCGGCAACCTTGGCGCGTCCACCGTCGGGAATGAGCAGCGTCGTGAATATCCTTACCGCAGTGGTTTTTCCGGCGCCGTTGGGGCCCAACAGGGCCATCACCGAACCCTCGCGCACTTCCAGGTCGATGCCGTCCAATGCCGTGACGTCGCCGTACTTCTTGACCAGCCCCTCGGCCACAATCGCTTCGGTCATGAGCCCTCCCGCGTCGGTAATCCGTCGGTAGTCCGTTCCCCAGTGTGACCCAGGAGGCCGACACATTCCAGGAAATTTCGTCAGTTGCCCGGCTGCAATCACCTCCCTGGTTTCGCCGGTGCCTTTCGGCCACGAGGTACGGAACAGACCACACGTCCCAGTCCTGTCCAATACAGCCGATAAATTTCACCGACCTTTCGACGGATATATATCGGAAAGAAAAACCCGAAATTCTTGAACAAAGACCGCTTTCAGGTATTCATGATGAACGCGGCAGCGTTACACTCGTTCAGCAAGTGACACTCGGGCCGGTGACGGTTGACTTATGGTGTCGAATCTCGAATTACAAATCAGACAGAGGCCGAAAAGAATTGAATCACCGATTCAGTGCACGCGGGGAAGACTCACACTTCGGGGGATCGAGAAAGGCTGACTGTGCCATGAGTATCAGAACTCGATACATCCGAACTCCGTGGATCCGAAAAACGGCGAAATATTCCTTCGAGACCATCTGCTTCACCCTGGCCGTGATTGTCGCGGCCGCACTGATCGCCGCGTACAACACACAACCACGCTCCGCGTCGACGTACACGCCGGCCTCGTTCTCGGCGAATCCTGAATCTGCAGCGCTGCCCTTCGACATTCCACCCAAGTCAGCACTGAACGGAAAGTTGGTTTTCGCTCACTACTTCCCGCCCTATCCGGTTTCGATCGACAATGCGAATCCGTCTGGCGATTACTATGCGACACAATATCTTACGTTCAACGGCGAGAACAACAAACACGTTCGCTACGGAGGATTCCTCCGCGATCGGCCGACACCGCGGCAACCCATCGCCGATACGCAGTGGCGCCAACGCGACCTCGAAAACGAAGTTCGTTCGGCAATCGCCACGGGCATCGACGGATTCTCCGTCGACATCATCGCCAAGGCAACCGACACCAGTTGGTGGGGTTCCACCGTGCCCACCGCCCTGATCAAAGCGGCCGCAGCAGTCGATCCGAATTTCAAGATCATGCTCATGCCTGATATGAACGGCGCGTTCAAAAACATGACCGCAGCTCAAATGGCAGCAGAGATGAAACCGTATTCGACCATGGCATCATCGTTCAAATTGAACGACGGACGGCTCGTGATATCTCCATTCCTTGCCGAAAACAAGACTGCGGGCTGGTGGTCGGAGTTCATCACTCTGATGAAGAATTCTTACGGCATAAATGTGGCATTTGTTCCGGTTTTCCTCGACGCTGCAGCCAACCGGAATTCTTTTGCATCGATCAGCTACGGGATGTCGAATTGGGGTAATCGAAATCCGGCAGGAAATCCGCTCTCGGGATCGAACCCGAACTCTCCGATGGGACTTGCCGCTGCCGCTCACTCCTTGGGAAAGATATGGATGCAACCAGTCGCCTTCCAAGATGTTCGTCCAAGTCAGTCGATCTACGACGAGGCACAGAATTCACAGAATCTGCAGAACATGTGGCAGATTGCGATTGCGTCCAACAGTGAATGGGTACAGCTCGTCACCTGGAACGACTACAGCGAGGGAACGTCGTTCGCACCCAGCGCCGGTCATGGGCGCGCGTTACTCGACATGAGTTCCTACGGGCTGTACAGCTTCCGCTCCGGCGCCTCACCCGCGATTGTTCGCGACACCGCGTATCTCATCTACCGCAATCAGTCGGTCTCCGCGGTCCCCGTCAATCGCTCTGCTGCCCCTATGACACTGCGCCAATGGTCATCCCCCGCTCGCGATACCGTCGAAGTCCTTTCCTTCTTGACGGCGCCGGCGGTCGTCAAAGTGACGGTGGGAACCACGACAACCACCTGCAATGCCCCGGCCGGGATGAGCAGCTGCATCGCCCCGTTGAAAGTAGGTTCCATCAAGGCCTCTGTCGTTCGCGGCACTACCGAGGTGTCTCGGGTGAGTTCGCACGCGGCGGTGACGGCCACGCCGTACAACCAGAATCTCGAGTACCTGGTCGATTCCAGTCGGAGATAACGGTGACGAAGATCGGGTGAGTCCGTCGACTCACCCGATCTTCGTTGCGCCATCGGTTTCAGCGGCAATTGGTAACTCGGGCCGCGATACCGCCCCCGTCCGCTCCACCCTCACTGCCAAGGTCACCGCGGCCGCCAGTGCCGATACGCCCGCTCCGATCCAGTACAAAACCGCGAACGAATGCAGGGTCGGCACAGTGCTCGCACCGATCACCACCGTCGAACCGGCCAATACCGCTGCCGCAACGGCGCTTCCGGTGGAGGTACCGACCGAACGGAGCAGGCTGTTGAATCCGTTGGCCGAGGCAGTCTGATGGATCGGCGCAGATTCGGTGATCAGAGTCGGCATGGCTGCCAGGGAAAATGCCACACCGGCCGATACCACGGCAGCGCCGATCACGATATTGACCAGCGTCGGCGTCAACAGCACACGCAAGACGTATCCGATTGCGATGACGATCGCTCCTGAGGCCAACGTGGCCTTCGCTCCCCATCGCCTCGTCACCTTCGACGACACCGGCGCCAATCCGATCATCAGGACTCCGCCCGGCATCATCGCCAGTCCGGCTTCGGCAGCCGAGAGTCCGAGACCGTCCGCCGACGCCAGGGGCAACTGAAGTTCCTGCGTTGCCGCCAACGCGCTGATGAACATGGCAAAACCGAGTAATACTGCGCAGACGTTCGAAACCAGAATCGGAGCGCGAAGTGAAGTCCGCAGATCGACCAGCGGTGCCGGCGTGTGCAGTTCCCACGGAATCCATCCACAGAGCAAGACCACGCCGGACGCGATCAGAACCAGAACCTCGGGGCTTGCCCAGCCCCATTCGGTTCCTTTCGAAACGGCCAGCAGCAGTGCAGTCATAGCGAGCGTGAGGACTGTGGCTCCCAGAAAGTCGAAGCGTCCGCGACTCTTCACAGCCGATTCCGGCACCACCAGCGGCAAGACGACTATCAGTACGACCCCGAATCCACCGGTGACCCAGAAAAGCGCGGGTAGTCCCCAGTGCGCCGAGATCACCCCAGCCATCGGCATACCGAACATGCCACCGATCCCCAACGTCGCACTCATGAGAGCTACTGCACCACTGAGCTTTTCCGGAGGAAGGACATCGCGCATGATGCTGATTCCGACGGGCAGAAGTGCCGTCGCGAACCCCTGCAACGAGCGCCCGAGGATCAGTAACCAGAAACTCTGGCTGAGCGCCGCAACCATGCAGCCGACGATCATCACGGCAAGACAGACGAGCATCATCGCGCGCTTACCGAACATGTCGGCGAGTCTGCCGATGAGAGGGGTTGCGACGGCACCGGTCAGCAACGTCGAGGTCACCAGCCAGGAAGCGGTGGAGGACGATACTCCCGATGCCGTCGCGAACGCAGGCAGGACCGGCACCACCAAGGTCTGTTGCAGCGCGACCACCACACCGCTCAGACTCAGGATGCCGACGACCCACCCGGTCCGCGCTTTCGCGCGAACAGTCTTGTCCGTCAAGCGTTCGAGCGAGCGGCTACTCCGGCGTCGACAGGAACCACGATGCCACTCATGTGGGCACTCGCGTCGGCGGCGAGGAACAGGACTACTCGCGTGATCTCGAAGGGATCCAGCCAACCGACCGGCTGCGCATGCAGAGTCGCGTACACGGGTTCGACGTCGTCTGCCGTCGGCGATTCGAGGTCAGGCCGCATCATCGCGTACATCATGTCGTTGTGAATCATCGGCGTCGAGATGTTCCCCGGTGCAATAGCATTCACGGTCACACCCGAGTTTGCCAGTTCGAGCGACACACTCTTCGTCAAACCGATGACGCCCCACTTGGAGGCGCCGTACGCAGCCATCTGGGTGCCACCGGAGCGACCCATCATCGAGGAAATCGTGATGATGCGACCGTAACCACGTTCCGCCATTCCACCTGACACGGCCGCAACGGTGTTGAACACACCAGTCAGGTTCGACGAGATGACTTCGTTCCACTGTGCCGACGTCATCGACGTGATCGGAGCGGGCACGGACACACCGGCATTCGCGACGGCGATGTCGACACGGCCGAACTCGGCTTCAGCGCGGGCAACGAGCGCGTCCATTGCGTCGCGATCAGCAGTGTCTGCCTTGACGGCAATGCACCGACGACCGGTGGCTTCCACCAAACGAACGGTTTCCTTCAGATCCTCCTCGTTTGCGAGGGGGTAGGCGACGACATCACTGTTCTCGCACCGGTCGCAGATCACGATGTCCGCGCCACGCTCCGCGAATGCGACAGCGTGGGCGCGCCCCTGACCGCGTGCGGCGCCGGTGATCAGTGCAACTTTTCCTTCGAAGCTGCCTTCGAGGCTGTTCATGCCGTCTCCTAGTTCGTCGTATGCAAGCGTGCGCTGTACTGCATGCGTACTCCGAACCCGCCCGAAAGAAACAGTCGATCCCGGACAGCGGGAATCCAGCCGATCACTGGTAAACGGCGGTCTCGAATTCCAGGTATCCGTTGATGGATCCAGCGTCCGCGAACGGCAGAATCTGCGTTGCCCAGAACCCGCCGACGCCGGTCTGCCGGTCGATCCAGTAATAGAGGTTGGCAAGACCCGCCCAAGCCAGCGATCCGGCCGGCCTACCGGTGGGTGCCACCTCTTCATTTGTCATGAAGGAGTATGCCCATCCTTTGGGTACACCGGGGAAGAATTCCGCATCGTTGGACAGCGTCGGGAGAACTCCGGGCAACAACCCCACGTGCTGGCCTTCGAGCCCGTTCTGAACGGCTGCAGCTACCGTCTCCGACGACAACACGCGACCCGAAGTGCCCGCGCCGTCGTTGAGCCACATACGGATGAACTTCATGTAGTCGCCGACAGTGCCGTGCAAACCGTGACCACCCATGTGCACCTCGGGTTCGGCCGGAAGCTCGAATCCGATGAGCGGAGTGAGGCTTCCGTCGCTCTCACGCTGATGGATCGGCGCAAGTCGATCCTTCATCGACGGGCTCATCGTGAATGCCGTATCGGCCATCTCGAGAGGTTCGAAGATGCGCTCGCGCATGACATCGCCGAGTCGCTGACCTCGAATCGACTCGACGACCTGTCCGGCCCAGTCGATGTTGGTGCCGTACTCCCACTTCTCACCCGGGTCGAAGAGCAGCGGTGTCGTGAGCGCCGCTTTGCTACACGTGATCACGCTGGGCTGCCCATGTTCCTGCGAGAGCCGGTTGTACGACTCGTTGAAGAAGTCGTAGCCGAACCCTGCAGTGTGAAGGAGCAGCATGCGAGTGGTGATGTCACGCTTGGGTTCCCGAAGAACGGGGTTTCCGCCGGCGTCGAAACCGTCCAGGACCTTCAGCTCACCGATGTCGGGAACATAGGTCGCTGCAGGTGCATCGAGATCGAGCAATCCCTCCTCCACACATTGCAGGACAGCGGTACCGGTGATCGCCTTGGTGGTGGAGAAGAGCGCAAAGGTTGTATCGAGGGTCATCGGTTCGCCGTGACCGAGAGTCCGCTCGCCCGCAGCACCCTCGTAGATGTTGCCTTCTCGATCCGTGATCATCGCGACCACACCCGGGACGCGATCAGCCCCCTGAGTTGCTCGCGCCAGCACGTCGTCGAGGCGCTGCTTCGAAAGGGGCTTCCGCGCAATATCTTCGATCGTCACTGCATTTCTCCATCCGACTTGCAACTTGTCTTGTCGAACAGAATGTAACGGCGATCACACACCCGGCTCTGCCTCGAAACGGCAGGAAAACTGTCTCGTTTCGGCAGAACCGGGCAGAGATTGGAGTCAGCTCTGGGGCGCTCCGATATTCACCAGCCAGGAAATGCCAAATTTGTCTGTACAGGCGCCGAATTCGTCGCCCCACATCTGCTTCTCGAGTGGAACGCTCACCGTTCCCGTTCCCGACAACTGCTCCCAGTACCCGCGCAGCACATCGCCGTCGTCGCCGCTGAGGCTGACCGTGATGTTGTCGCCGGGGTTGTACGGCATGCCGGGCGGAGTGTCGGCACCCATCAGGGTGTATCCCTGATCGGTTTCGAGCATTCCGTGCATGATCTTGTCGCCGCCTTCACCGGGATTGCCGAACTCACCGAACGTGCTCAGCGCCAGCGTGCCACCAAAGATTTCTTTGTAGAACTCCAACGCCTCACGGGCATTGCCGTTGAAGCTGATGTACGGATTGAGTCGAGTTGCCATGACGTACTCCTAGCTCGTGGGATTGCTGTCACGTTCGATTTCAATCCTTGCAGAACGCTCCGACACGAAACAACGGATCACGGCAGTTCATCGAGTGCGTAAAACGATCGTCATGACCGTTCAAACAACTGTCCTCAGAGTCGATTCCGGGTCTCGGAAGGCAACTCTCCGAACCGTTTCCGGTATGTGGCCGCAAACATGCCCAGATTGACGTAGCCCCAGGCGTTGGCGATTTCGGAGACGGTTCTCCCGTCGGAACGCAACAGTTCGCCGCGTACACCCTCCAACCGACGCGCGCGCAATCGTTGCCCCGGCGTGGTGTCTCGGTACCGTCGAAATCCCGCAGTGAGCGCCCGGACACTGACACCCACCGCAGCCGCGATCTCCGATGCCGTCGGCACCGAGCGAGCAAACGTATCGATGTACTCCTCTGCCGATCGCACGTAGGCAGGTTCGGCGGAGGCGACGTCGACGTCGAGTTGCAGCCCGGCCTGCGTCGCCCACTCGTCGAGAAGCTGAGCCGCGATGAGTTCTTGAACCCTGGCACCCAGCCTTTCGCTCGACATCGCCTCAGGCGACTCTGCAATTGCGCGAACGACGTAGTCCATCAATGCCAGCCAACTCGAGCCCCGCCCGCCAATGGTGCACTTGTGCCGCCACAGACGGTCGTCGGGAACCGACCCGAACCATTGCATGGCGTGATCGGCGACAAGCTGATGCGGCACAGTGAGATTCAGCTGCAGATGATCTTCGTCGAATTCGACGAAGTAGTCGGTCCGGCTACAGTCGGCGACGAAGGTCTCCCCCACGGCAGTATTCACCGCAGTTCCTCCGCCGAGGGCATGTCGACCGTTGCCTCTGATAGTCGTCAGAACCAGAATGTTTCCGGCCTCAGGCGAACATTCACCGACGGAGACCGGAATCCCGTAACAGAATCTGGTGACGTCGATCTTGCCGACTGCCGCGGAGTACATGTCCGAAGCCGGCTTCAACCGACTTCCGATCGGCGTGACCGTATACGGCATGTAGATGTTGTCGGACCACTCCTTGATGCGGTCCCAGTCCCGAGAAAAGGCCTGGTGATGCTGCATAGTGGGCCGGCCGGCCGCGTCGATGAGCAAGGCATCCTCGAACATGGTTCGAGTATCGCACCAGGGCCCGGGAAGGTCACGCGAAGTGAGATGACGTGATCTCTGGCTGTACGGCGGCGGGTCGTGTTGCAGCAAAAAGCAGCGAATCCACCGCGGTCCCCCGGATCACCATGTGTGCCCTCATTCGCCCCTCCTCCTCCATTCCGATTTTGGTGAGCACCGACGCCGACGCCGAATTCTCCGGACGACACGTTGCCTGCACTCGCTGCGCTCCGAAGCGAGCAAAGGCGAATTCCAGAACCGCGCGCCCCGCCTCCGACGCATAGCCCCGCCCTTGGAACTTCGGGTTCACGACAAAACCGAGTTCCGCCCGCCGGTGCGCGGCGGATACTTCCCACACAGCTATCGAGCCGATGACCGCTCCATCGGCCTTCGACGTGATGGCCAGGGTGAACGTGCGACGTTCGACGAGCGCAGCTTCGAGTGCCGCGTCCGCCAGGAATGCCCTGGTCACCGCGGGGGTGTTCGGCCCCCAATCAACATATCTACAGACGGCAGGGTCGGACGCGTACTGATGGACGGCACCTTCATCCGCGGCAGTGAAATCTCGAAGAACAAGGCGTTCCGTAGTCAACGTGAACATCCAGCGATCCTAGAGCGAGCCCAAAAGCACCTCTTGACTCGAACGCATGTTCGAGCATGATTTGGGGAGGGGATCGGGGGATTCAATGAGTGTCTTGTTGTCGGACGTGGTTTCGGGTTCTGCGGTGGGGTTACGTGGACGTCTGTGGCAGTTGTCTGCTTCTGAGTTGCGTACCGCTGCTATCGAGGCGAGTGCGGAGATTCTGCGTCTCGAGGCTGTGCGGGTGGCGGTGGTCGACGAGATGTCGATGCGCCCGGATGATCAGGTGATCGCCAGCCGCGGAGTGGGGTCCTGGTTGGCGGGCAACACGATGCTGCAGGTTCGGGACGGGAAAAAGATCGCCGCGTTAGGTGCAGCTTTGCGGCCGTTTCCGGCGGTGGCTGCTCGGTTCGATTGCGGGGACTGCTCGTTCGAGCATGCCGTGTTGATCGTGGCGTTCTGTGAATCACCACCGAAAGGCATGCCAGACGAAGCGCTCCCTCGCTGTATCGACCTACTGCTTGCGGCTGCTTCCGGAGTTGAGGCGACGACGACAAAAGTGCGGAACGTGATCGCGACCTTGGAGCGGTTGTTCGAATCGGATGAGATCCCGCCCGCCGAGGATGTCGATCTCAATGAGTTGCGGATCGCCTCGACGCTCAATGGTCGGGTGGTGGTGCGCGGCGATTTCGATGCCCTGACCGGTGAAATGCTGTTGTCGGCGTTTCGAATCTGACGATGCCGACCCCGGCACCGGATGGGACGCCGGATGCTCGGTCGGCGGCGAAACGCACGGCTGACGGGTTCACCGAACTGATCCGCCGCTATCTGGACTGCGCCAAGACCGGTACCGATGGTGGTCAGCGTCCGCATGTGAACGTGCACATCAATGCTCGTGATTTGGCGGAGCATCGGGATTGCGCCGCCGCACCCGCTGCTTCTGATGACGGAATGGCTGTGTCGGATCTTGATGTCGGGCACATGCCCTGGCTGGGCCCGCTGTCGGTGTCGCAGACCAGGCTTCTCGGGTGTGATTGTTTCCTGTCGACCGTTCTGCTCGACGATCACGGCGCGCCCTTGGATGCGAAACCAGGAAAGAGGTTGGTCACCGCCGAACAACGGACTGCGTTGATTGCCCGCGACAGAGGCTGCGCGTTCCCGGGTTGCACATGCGTGCCCGCCTGGACTGATGCGCACCACATCCGGCACTGGGCGAACGGTGGCCCGACGGTGATGAACAACCTGGTGCTGCTGTGCCGTTCACATCACCGACTGATGCACCGGAAATCAGGGTTCGTCGGCAAATGGGAAATCCGAATAGGCGCCGACAACAAACCCTGGTTCATCCCGCCACCCTCGATCGACCCGCAGCAGCACCCGAGGCCGGCGAACACCACCTTCAAAACCTGAGAGGTCAAACCTCTTTGGCGACAACAGAACACGGACCGAGCACCGCATCGAAGGAGACCTCGATGCGGTGCCAACCGGCCGTGACGCTTGATGAAGCTGTGCCCACGATAATCAGCGAGTCAGCACAAGCCCCGATGTCGGAACGCCCGTTCCCGCAGTCACCAGTACATTCTCGACGGAGTCGACCTGGTTGACCGAAGTACCGCGGATCTGCCGAACACCCTCGGCGATACCGTTCATCCCGTGAATGTATGCCTCGCCGAGCTGTCCACCATGGGTGTTGATCGGAAGCTTGCCGCCGAGTTCGATTGCGCCACCGGCGATGAAGTCCTTTGCCTCTCCCCTGCCACAGAAACCGAGTTCCTCGAGCTGCATCAGAACATAGGGCGTGAAGTGGTCGTAGAAGATCGCCGTCTGCATGTCCGACGGGCGCAGCCCACTTTGTGACCAGAGCTGATCGCCGACAAGGCCCATCTCCGGTAGGCCGGTCAAACCGTCGCGGTAATAGCTGGTCATGATGTATTGATCTGCCCCGCTGCCCTGTGCGGCGGCAGCGATAACGGCGGGGGTGTTCTTCAGATCTTTGGCTCGTTCTGGCGAGGTGACGACGATCGCGATGCCGCCGTCGGATTCCTGGCAGCAATCGAGGAGATGCAAAGGTTCAGCGATGAATCGCGAGTTCTGATGGTCCTCGAGGGTAATCGGTTTTCCGTAGAAGAACGCCTTCGGATTGGTGGCTGCATGCTTACGGTCGGCGACGGCGATTCGACCGAAGTCCTCGCTGGACGCTCCGTATACGTGCATGTATCGCTGCGCGACCATCGCGACAAAGGATGCGGGAGTACCCAATCCGTGAGGATAGGAAAAGGCGTTGTCCGTTCCCGACGAATTGACCTGCGCCACAAGGCCGGAGTTCACCTGCCCGAAACGCGCACCCGATCGCTCGTTGAACGCGCGGTAAGCGACGACGACGTCTGCGACGCCGGTGGCAACAGCCATGGCGGCCTGCTGAATCGTCGCCGCAGCGGCACCACCACCGTAGTGAATACGACTGAAGAACTTGAGGTTCGGGATACCCACCGAACGAGCCACTGCCACTTCGGTGTTGGTGTCCATGGTGAACGAGGTAAGACCGTCGACGTCGACGGGTGTCAGACCGGCGTCGTCCAACGCGGCTTGAACAGCCTCGGCGGCAAGTCGCAGTTCACTGCGACCGGAGTCCTTCGAGAAATCCGTGGCTCCGATTCCGACGATCGCTGCCTTGCCGGACAATGCGCTCATTCAATGTCTCCGTTTTCAATGTCTCCATTCGAGCCCGACGCCGGAAATGCCAGTGTGACCTGTGCGGTGATGTGATCTCCCAGGCTGTTCTTGCCGACCACCGCGAGCGACACGAGATCCTCGTCGTAGGAGGTCACCGTTCCGGAGAGCGTCAAGGTGTCGTAGGCGTACCAGGGGACTCCGAGGCGGAGTTTGATCGACGTGAGTACAGCTCGCGGTCCGGCCCAATCGGTCACGAATCGCTGCACCAAGCCGGTGTCGGTGAGGATGTTGACGAAGATGTCCTTCGAGCCGCGTTTCTGTGCGAGATCGCGGTCGTGGTGAACATCTTGAAAATCGCGGGTAGCGAGCGCCGCCGAGACCACAAACGTCGGGTCGCCGTAAATCGAGAGCTGCGGAAGAACCTCTCCCACAGTGATATCCGTCGTCAAAGTCATCGTCACTCCTTCACCGCAGAAACCGCAGACACAGAAACCGGCTGCCAGGCGTACAGAGTCCAGGGAGTTCCCCCGGTCTCGTCGTCTCCGGGGAAGTCGAGGTAGATCGCCTCCACCTCCATCCCGATCGACACACTCGACGGATCGATACCGCGCAATTCGCCGAGCATCCGCACACCCTCGGGCAGTTCGACCAGGGCCACGACGAACGGCAACGACCGACCAGGAACCTTGGGGGCGTGGTGAACGACAAAGCTGAAGACCGTTCCCCGACCTGACGCGACCACGTAGTCGGTCTGCTCCGACTTGTCTTTCCAGATCGCGGGCACCGGCGGGTGCTGTACCGAACCATCCGCACGCAGTTGAATACGCAACTCGTGTGCGGCGACACCGTCCCAGAAGAACTGTGTGTCGAGAGACGCCGTCGGGCGCAGCATCCGAGATGCGTCCAGGTCCGCAGGCACGTCAGTGGAGGAACTCTCGCTGACTGGCGGCGCGAACTTCAAGATCCGGAACATCATCTCCGAGACCAGTTCCTCGCCGACCCGCCAGAAGCTACGGGTAGTGAAGAACCACCCTTCACCAAGACCTGTCTTCTTAGGTCCCACAACGTCTTCCAACACCGAGGAGATGGTGACTTCTTCACCCGGCTTCAAGTAGCGGTGGTAGATCTGATCGCAGTTGGTCGCGACGACGGAGGTGAATCCGGCCTCGTCGAGGATGTCCGTCATCCGGCCCAACGGATCGTCGGCTTCTCGAATTGCCCCCAGACCGCGCATCGTCCATACCTGCGCCATCGCCGGCGGTGCGACTATTCCGTCGTGTCCGGCGGCGCGGGCGGCCGATTCGTCGACATAGATCGGGTTCTCGTCACCGATCGCCTCGACCCAGTTGCGGATCATCGGCAGGTTCACGGGGTCCCGGCCGGCGCGAGGAGCGCTTGGCCCGTCCTCTCGAACCCGCTCGGCAGCAGTGAGAATGGGATCTGACACGATTTGTTTCCTATCTCGGAACGCGAGGAAGCTTCAGGCCGGCGGTCGCAATCAGTTCGCGCATCACCTCGTTGACTCCACCGCCGAAGGTGATCACCAGGTTGCGCTTGATCTGCATGTCCAACCACTCCATGAGATCAGCAGTTTCGGGATCGATCGGATTTCCGTACCGCCCGACGATCTCTTCCGCCAGTCGACCGACCCGCTGGATACGCTCGGTCGCAAACACTTTGGTTGCCGAAGCGTCGGCGATATCCACCGAATCCGAATCACTCGACGCCACTTGCCAGTTGAGCAGCTCGTTGAGGCGGTACGTCGCATGAATTTCGCCGAGCGCGCGCCGTACGTCAACGTGATCAAGCAGGTTTTCACGCTTGGCCCAATCGAAGACGTGGTCGTAAATCCCTGCGACACGACCTGCCGGACCGAGCATGACGCGTTCGTGGTTGAGCTGCGTCGTGATCAGGCGCCAGCCCTGATTCTCCTCACCCACAAGCATGTTCGCCGGAACGCGAACGTCCTCGTAGTAGGTAGCGTTGACATGATGCGCACCGTCGCAGGTGATGATCGGGGTCCAGGTGTAGCCGGGATCTTTGGTGTCCATGATCAGGATGGAGATGCCGCGGTGCCGTGAATCGGCAGACCCTGTCCGCACGGCGAGCCACACGTAATCGGCGTCATGCCCGCCGGTGGTGAAAATCTTCTGGCCGTTGACGACGTACTCGTCGCCATTTCGTGCCGCCGAAGTGCGCAGTGCTGCAAGGTCGGTGCCGGCTTCCGGTTCGGTGTAGCCGATCGCGAAATGCACTTCACCGGCGAGGATCGCGGGCAGGAATTTCTGCTTCTGCTCCTCACTGCCGTACTTCTGCAGAGTCGGGCCGACGGTCTGCAACGTCACCGAAGGCAGTGGGACATCCGCCCGCACAGCCTCGTTGACAAAAATCTGCTGCTCGACTTCACCGAACCCACGTCCGCCGAACTCCACCGGCCAGCCGACGCCGAGCCAGCCGTCCTTGCCCATACGACGGATGACCTCGCGATAGGTAGGGCCATGCCGCTCCACGCGCATGATCTTGGCCTCTTCGGGCGAGATCAGCGTCGAGAAGTAGCGTCGAAGTTCAGCTTGCAATGCGCGCTGACTGTCGGTCAGATCGATGAACACCGGGCCCCCACGAGGTCGAGTCGCTGCGAAGCACCGCCGAGCAGGCGTGCCAGGTCTTTTGCAGTCGAGTAGTAACGATGAAGTGGATACGTGACGTCGACGCCCAGACCGCCGTGCAGGTGGTGAAGCACCTGCATCGTGGCAGGCACTTCTTGGGCGATCCAGTACGCCATGACGTCGAGGTCCGACTGGGCGTCCAGGCCCTCCGACACGCGCCAGGACGCCGACAACGCCGCGACGTGAAGGGTCCGGGAGGTGACGTACGCGTCGGCTATCTGTTGTGAGACTGCCTGGAACGTGGCGAGCGGCTTACCGAATTGCTCACGCGAGCCGACATGTGCCGCAGTTAGATCGACGGCGCCGGACACCAAACCGTCTGCAACGGCTCCGATGCTTGCCGTGGCGATCCGGTACAGCGTCTGGACGGCTTCCTCGCCGGCACCGAGAAGTTCACCGACGGCCTCGTCCAGGGTGACTGCGAACTCCGGACTGCCGGACGCACTGGGAGTCGGCGTCAATGCGACGCCGGCGGCGGTCGGATCGACGAGAACGACTCCGGCGTCGGTGGGCACAAGGATTCTGTGTGCGCTCGCCGCGAAAGGCACGGCAAGCACCGTCCCGCTGACGCGATACCAGTCGCCCGACTGATGGGCGGTGGTCGACGGCTGTGCCGGGAACTGCTGACCCGGCTCACCGAGCGCCGCGGTGAACACCCGTCCGGCGCCGACTCCGGTGAGCAATTCGTCCTGTTGAGCGTCGGTCCCCAGAGCGACTATGGGGAGTACACCGAAGCCGAGGGTTGCGAGAGCCGGAATTGGAGCGGCGGCCCGGCCGACCTCGACGAGGAGGGAACCGACGTCGGCGACGGAGAGTCCCTCGCCGCCCAGACGCTCGGGCAGGGCCAACGTGAGCAGGTCGGCATCGGCGAATGCCGCCCAGAGCGCGTCCGGCTCCAGTTCGCGGGCAAGGAGCGCGGTAGCCACCTCGGCTACCGCTTCCTGGGTTTCATCGGGAGTGAAGTCCACGCTGGCAATCCTGTCTCTGATGTAGAACGTGTTCTAGTTGTATCACCAACGTGGACATTTCTAAAGGCCTCTACTCACGCCGTCTAATCACGGGGCAGGCCCAGAATTCTCTCCGCGGCGACGGTCAACAGAATCTGCGTAGTTCCGCCGGCAATCGACAGGCATCGCGTGTTGAGGAACTCACGCGAGAGCGGACCCTCCACCCATCCGGCCGGGCCACCCAATTCCATGGCGAACTCTGCGACATTCTGACGCTGGCGCACGCCCACCAGCTTGCGGACGCTCGACGCCGGGCCCGGATCCTGACCGTCCAATTGCCGCAGTGTCGTGCGCAATTCCAGCAACGAGCCCACCATGGCGGTTCCGATCAGCCCACCGAGCTTGTCTGCAACCACAGGATCGGGATCGCCCGCCAGCTCGAGCAATTCCTCCATCGCACCGCCGAGCGAAGAGCCACCGCTCATTGCGACCCGCTCGTTGGCGAGGGTCGTTCGGGCCAGTTTCCAGCCTCCACCGAGCTGGCCGACGACGCACTCGTCCGGGACGAAGACGTCGTCGAGGAAGACTTCGTTGAACAGGGCATCTCCGGTGATCTCGCGCAGCGGCGAGATTCGAATCCCAGCCGTCTTCATGTCGAGAAGGAAGTACGTGATGCCCTTGTGCTTGGGAACCTCGCGATCGGTCCTGGCGAGGCAGATGGCCCAGTCAGCTTCACGCGCAAGCGAAGTCCAGACTTTCTGGCCGTTCAGCTTCCAACCGCCGTCGACCTTTTCCGCGGTCGTGCGCAGTGCCGCAAGATCCGAACCTGCGCCGGGTTCACTGAAGAGCTGGCACCAGGTGATCTCGCCCTTGAGCGTCGGAGTCGCAAATCTTTCGATCTGCTCCGCACTGCCGTGCTCGAGGATGGTCGGCACTGCCCACCAGCCGATCACCAGATCGGGTCGGCCGATACCGACGGCCGCCAACTCTTCTTCGATCAGAATCTGTTGCGCGGCCTTGGCGCCCCGGCCGTACGGCTTGGGCCAGTGCGGCGCAAGGTAGCCCGATTCGGCCAACGCGTTGCGCTGCTCGGATTCGGGCAGCGCCACCAATTGCGCTACCTCTTCGCGAATTTCGGACCGGTCGGATTCGAGCTCACTCAAGTCGATCTGAAGGTGACGCCGTGCGCCGCCGATCGTCAATTCCGCGACGCGTGCGCGCCAATGAGACGATCCGCCCAGAATCTGCCGGAGCGACAGTGCTCGACGAAGGTAGAAGTGCGCCTCGTGCTCCCAGGTGAATCCGATGCCGCCGAGCACTTGAATGCAGTCCTTTGCCGTGTCGACAGCGGCATCCAGCGACACCGCGGCGGCCACTGCTGCGGCGATCGGAAGTTCGTCGCCCGACTCGGCAGCGACCGCACCATCCCAGGCGACGGCTCCGGCATTCTCTACGCGACACAGCATTTCGGCGCAGATGTGTTTGATCGCCTGGAACGAGCCGATGGGCTTTCCGAATTGTTCGCGAATCTTCGCGTACTCCACCGCAGTACGCAGGCTCCACGCCGCAATTCCGGCAGCTTCGGCAGCCCCAAGTACCGCCGCTAGGTCGGAAACCGATCCTGGCGCAATGTCATCGAGGATTCGGTCGGCATCGACCGTCACTCGATCGAAGGAGACTCGCGCCAGTGGTCGCGACTTGTCGATCGTGTCGACCGCTTCGTAGGTCACGCCTTCGCTGTCTCCGTCGACGAGAGCCCAGACGACACGCGAGCCTTCGTCTTCGGACACGACGCCCGCCGACACGAGTACCGATACGCCTGAATCGCCGCCCCAGGCGTAACCTCCTTCGCCATGAAGCTCGATGCCGCCGGACGCATTCGCCGTTGCCGCAACTGGACTTTCGTCCAATACGACGGCACACGGCAGCGCACCGTCGGCGAGCGTTTCGGACCATCGCTTGGCAGCGGGCGACGAACTACGCCCCACCACCAGAGCTGCGAGTGCAGTCGTGAGAACAGGACCCGGCACGAGTTCGATTGCCGCCTGCTCGAGCATTGCTGCGAGATCGACGATTTCGGCCCCGGCTCCGCCTACCGCTTCGGGAACGGCGACCGAAAATATCCCGAGAGACGCGAACTCGGACCATTTCTCCCGCCACGAAACTGCTGGTCCACGGCGTACCATGTCCATCGGCGTGGCCGAGCGAGCCCAGGCCTCTATCGATTCCTGGACCGCCCGCTGTTCATCGGTCGTGGCGATTGTCACAACTGGTTCCCGCCTCTCGATAAGTGACACAATTGTTTAGAACGTGTTCTAATATGACACCTGGCCAAGAGTCAAGGCGCGAAGGAATTTGTCGATGACCACAACATCCCGATCCCGCTCCAACGCGGTTGCTTCTGCAACGCTCGGGGACGACGATCTCAGCTCCAACGCGCAACGTGAACGCCGCAAGCGGATTCTCGACGCAACACTCGCCTTGGCGTCCAAGGGGGGCTACGAGGCTGTTCAGATGCGCGCCGTGGCCGAGCGTGCCGACGTCGCAGTCGGAACGCTCTATCGCTACTTCCCGTCCAAGGTTCACCTACTGGTGTCCGCCCTGGCACGCGAATTCGAGAAGATCGATTCCAAGGGCAAGATCCCGCCTGGAACCAGTCCGCTCGAGCGGATGCAGCTGATCCTCAGCCTCATCACCCGCGCGATGCAGCGCGATCCGCTCCTCACCGAAGCGATGACTCGCGCGTTCATGTTCGCCGACGCCTCCGCAGCGGCCGAGGTCGATCAGGTGGGCCAGTTGATGGACCGCCTCTTCGCACGAGCGATGACCGAAGAGGAGCCAACCGAAGAGCAGTTGGCGATCGCGCGCGTGATCTCCGATGTGTGGCTGTCCAATTTGGTGGCATGGCTCACGCGACGCTCTTCGGCTACCGATGTCGCCAATCGACTGGAATTGACGGTTGAACTGCTGCTCGGTGACGGAACTCGGAAACCCGAATAGACATCCTTTGTCGCATCTGTCATTTTTGCACTGATCGGCCGGAAACGTATCGAGCCAGGAGTCGCTGCATCACCTAGATTTGAAGAGGTGAGCGCACAAGATCTGTCCATCGAACTCCGCCGAGCGCTGTCAGGCGTGGCACGCACGCCGCGTCTGCTCGTAGCCTCCGACTACGACGGGACGATGGCACCCATCGTCGCCAACCCGGACAAGGCGTATCCCCGGGCGGAAACGGTGCGTGCGCTTCGCTCTCTCGCCAGCCTCGCGTCGACGACGGCTGCCGTGATCTCGGGCCGCGCCCTCAAGGATCTGGCTGCGCTGTCCCGACTTCCCGCCGAAGTGCAATTGGTCGGCAGCCACGGCTCCGAGTTCGACATCGGATTCGTTCACGCGATCGACGCCGACGCCAGGAAACTGCTCGACGAGATCGTCACCGAGTTGGGCCGAATCGCCGCCGACACCCCTGGGGCAACGGTGGAGAAGAAGCCCGCCAGCGTTGCACTGCACGTACGCAACACCAGTGCCGACGACGCCGAGAAGGCGCTCATCGCCGTCCGCACCGAATCGGCACTCTGGCCAGGCGTTCAGGTCACCGAGGGCAAATCGGTGGTCGAGTTGGCTGTCATCGCCACCGACAAGGGGCACGCACTCGACTTGATTCGCCATCAGGACGGCGCAACCGCTGCCGTCTTCATCGGCGACGACGTGACCGACGAAAAGGCGTTCAGCAGGCTTCAGGGGCCGGACATCGGAATCAAGGTCGGCAGCGGGGACACCGTCGCCGACTATCGCGTCGACAGCACCGAGGACGTCGCTGCCGCTCTGGCATTCCTGCTCGACGAGCGTCGTACGTGGCTTTCCGGCGCCGACGCTCCGCCCATCGAGCGACTCTCGATGCTCGCCAGTCCGCGCACCGTCGCTTTGGTGACCCCGGATGCGACGCTGACCTGGTTGTGTCACCCGGAACCGGATTCAGCGGCCGTCTTCGCACACCTTCTCGGCGGAACCGGGGCCGGCCACTTCTCGGTCGGGCCTCGACGCACAGCCTTGCCGCTGAGCCAGAAGTACATCGACAGCACGATGACAGTTCAGACCCGCTGGGCGAGCCTGTCCGTCACCGACTACCTCCCCCACGACGTCCCACAGGGACGAACCGACCTGACCCGCATCATTTCCGGTCAGGCCGACGCGATCGTCTCGTTTGCACCCCGTCCCGAGTTCGGCCAGGGTCAGGTCACGCTCGAGGTCGTCGACGAGGGCATTCGGGTCCTCGGCACCAACGAGCCGTACGTACTCCGCTCCCCCGGCGTGCTGTGGAACATCGCCACCGACGGAAACCAGCAGACCGCCCACGCCATCGTCGAGCCGTCCAAGGGTGACGTCGTCCTCGAATTGCGCTGCGGAACAGAAGAAATCGGCCCTTCCGACGTTCCGGAGCTGGAGCGTCGAGCGACCTCGGAGGCCTACTGGTCCGATTGGGCCAAGACGCTCGAACTCCCGAAGCTGAAGCCGGACTTGATGAAACGCTCTGCACTGACCTTGCGCGGGCTGGTCCACGCCGATTCGGGTTCCATCATGGCTGCCGCGACGACGTCCCTGCCGGAAGAGATCGGCGGAGTCCGCAACTGGGACTACCGCTATTGCTGGTTGCGCGACGCCGCCCTCACCGCAACAGCTCTCGTGAGCGTCGGATCCACCGACGAGGCCGAGAACTACCTGGACTGGGTCCACCGCGTGCTCGAAACACTGCCGGGACCCGAGCGCCTGCACCCCCTCTACACGCTCTACGGGACTTCGCTACCGCCAGAGGCCGTCATCGATTCACTCCCCGGATACGCCGGCTCCCGGCCGGTCCGCGTCGGAAACGCCGCGAATCAGCAGGTTCAACTGGACGTGTTCGGCCCGATCGTCGAGCTCATCGTCGAACTGGCGAATGCACGCGAAAAGGCCGGTGATCCCGATCCTTTGAGCGACCGCGACTGGGAACTGGTGTGCGCCATGGTCGAAGCAGTGCAGCGGCGCTGGTTCGAACCCGATCACGGCATCTGGGAAATTCGCGACAACCCGCGCCACCACGTCTATTCCAAGGTTATGGGCTGGGTCACCGTCGACCGCGCCGTCGATCTTGCGACCCGCTTTTCTCGCGAGGCTCTGCCGGAATGGGCGGAACTGCGTGACCAGATCGCCGACGAAGTACGACACAAAGGCTGGAAGGACGACGTCCAGTCGTACACCGCGGCCTACGACGGCACCGATCTCGACGCGGCGACTCTGCACATCGGACTGTCGGGGCTGATCGATCCGACGGATCCGCGCTTTGCAGCGACCGTCGTAGCCACCGAGGCCGAACTACGCAGCGGCTCAACGGTATACCGCTACCATCACGACGACGGCCTGCCCGGCATCGAAGGTGGATTTCATCTCTGTGCCGCCTGGCTCGTCGAGGCATACCTACTGATCGGGCAACGCCTGCAAGCAGAGGCACTGTTCGACCAGTTGGTCGCGGCAGCGGGTCCCACCGGACTGCTCGCGGAGGAGTACGACCCCATCGCGGAACGCTCACTGGGCAACCACCCCCAGGCGTACAGCCATCTGGGCTTGTTGCGCTGCGCCCAACTCCTGGCGTGAGCGCTACCCCTTGATCCGACCTGATGTTCGCCCGGCCAGTAGTTCGGTGTCGAGCATCTCGACTATCGGAACGCCGGATCCGGACGGCGACATCAAGAGCGCACCGGCACGCCGGCCCTTCTCTTCCTGGGGCTGGCGCACCGTTGTGAGTGATTCACGCAGCGCCTCGTCAACGCCGTCGAATCCGGTGATCGACAGTTGGCCAGGTACATCGATGCCCTGCCAGCGCGCCCAGTCCAAAGCGCCGAGAGCCAGCACGTCGGTGGTGCAGACCAGTGCGGTGATCTCGGGGTTGGTCGCGAGAGCTTCCGCCGCCGCCGAGTGCCCGGACTGCGATGTGTGGACGTACCGCTCGATCACGGTGAGTGAGAGTGGGTCCATGTCGGCCGCCACCATCGCGTCGCGCACTCCTTCGATCCGCTCACGCTGGACGTGGAAGTGTGGGGACTTGAGTCGTTCCTGGCTGACGACGCCGTCCATCCGGTCGCGCCCCAGCCTCATGCAGAGCACGCCGATGTCACGGTGTCCGAGACCGATGAGGTAGTCGGCGACCTTGCGCATGGCAGCGCGGTCGTCGATGCCCACGAGGGATGCACCGGGAATCTCGCGGGGCTGGTCGCAGACGACGATCGGAATGTGACGCTCGAGCACGGCGGCAAGATACGGGTCGTCGTCGGCCACGGAGTAGACGACAAAGCCGTCGACGCCCGCCTGCTGGACCACGGCCGCAGCATCCACCTCGTCGCGCCCGGGCCCGGCCGGGATGAGCAGCAAGCCCTGGCCGGCGTCCTCACATGATTCCGAGAGACCGGCCAGGAAGCTCATGGCAGCCGGGTCACGGAACGAATAACTGAGTGCTTCGGTAAGCAGGAGACCGACGGCGCCGGCTTTGCGAGTTCGCAAGGAGCGGGCGACCGGATCAGGTCCGGGGTATCCGCGTCGCTTGGCCGCTTGGAGCACTCGATCCCGCAGCTCGACGGAGAGCTGATCGGGTCGGTTGTACGCGTTCGAGACTGTAGTTCTCGACACATTGAGCTCGGCGGCAAGCGACGCCAAAGTGGCTTGACGGCGTGGCTGACGGGACCGGGGCATAAACGGACGTTAGCCGTAGTGCCCGCAGACGGCGCGTTGGGGCTGAACCGAAGGTGAACTACCAGCGACTATGCGCTAATGTGTAACGGTAACGGTTTCCAATAGCATTTAGCCCAGCCTTTGTTCAGGAGAAAAGCACGTGCGTTCGTCGTCGAAATTCCGCACCGCCACCGCCCTCGCGGCCGTCTCGGTCGCCGCAGCATTCGCGCTCACCGCGTGCAGCTCAACCTCCTCGAAGGACGACAGCATCACCGTCGTCGCATCGACGAACGTGTGGGGCGACGTCGCGCAGGCCGTCGCCGGCGACAAGCTGACCGTGACGTCGATCATCAACGAGCCGTCCGCGGACCCGCACTCGTTCGAGGCGACTCCCGCCGATGCCGCCAAGATCACCGACGCATCGCTCGTCGTCTACAACGGTGGCGGCTACGACCAGTTCATCACCGACGTCCTCGACGCAGGCAAGGGCGAGCAGAAGACGGTCAACGCCTACAACCTGCTCGACGGCGGCATCCACGCCGGCGAAACCGCGGGCGAATCGCATGACGGTCACACCCACGGCGCAGTCAACGAACACGTCTGGTTCGACATCCCGACCGTCGACGCCGTCGCACATTCGGTGGCCGATCAGCTGAGCGCTCTCGATCCGGACAACGCGGCGACCTACGAGGACAACGCGAAGGCATACAGCCAGAAGCTCGCCGGCGTCACAGCGATCACCGATTCCATCGCCGCTGCCCACGCAGGCGCACCGGTGGCGCAGACCGAGCCGATCGCGCACTACCTCCTGGTCGCAGCTGAACTGAAGGACGCAACTCCCGAAGAGTTCACCAGTGCCATCGAAGACGGCAACGATCCTTCACCGGCCGCAATCGCCGCAACGCGCCAGCTCCTCTCGGAGAAGCAGGCCCGCGCACTGGTCTACAACATCCAGACGCAGGACAAAGTGACCCAGGACATGCGCACCACAGCCGAAACCGCCGGCGTGCCCGTCGTCGAGGTTACGGAGACTCTCCCCGAGGGCCTGGACTACATTCAGTGGCAGACGCAGACCGCGGAGTCGCTCGCAAACGCCCTCTCTGCCCAGTAATTATTTGCCCCACCATTTCCGAGAAGAACCGATCGGCTTGTGACAGAAACTTCCGCGAATACTCCTGTGCCCCCTGGTAACACCGTGCCTTCTGGTAATTCCGCGCCTTCAGAGGCCTCCGTGCCCGCTGTGACGCTGAAGGACGCTCGATTGTCCTTCGGCGCCCGCACATTGTGGGACGGGCTCGATCTCGAGGTACAGCCAGGTGAGTTCATCGCCGTACTCGGGCCGAACGGGTCGGGCAAGACCTCGCTCCTGAAGATTCTGCTGGGCCAACTACAACTCAGCGGCGGTAGTGCACAGATCGTCGGCACGCCGGCACGGGCCGGGAACTCACACGTCGGGTACATCCCGCAGCAGAAATCGATCGACGACGGCCTCCCGCTCCGCGGCCGCGACCTGGTCGGCCTCGGCGTCGACGGTCACCAGTGGGGTACGGGCCTACTGCGTCGGGGTCGTCGCCGCAAGATCGTCGACGACGCCATCGCACAGGTCAGCGCCCAGTCGTTCGCCGACGCTCCCATCGGTTCCATGTCCGGCGGTGAGCAGCAGCGACTGCGGATCGCACAGGCTTTGGTCGGCGACCCGCGGATACTGTTGTGCGACGAGCCGCTGCTCAGCCTCGACCTCGCCAACCAGCACCTGGTCTCGACGCTGATCGACAAGCGGCGGCGCAGCCATGACACCGCGGTGCTGTTCGTGACGCACGAGATCAATCCGATCCTGCCGTTGGTGGATCGAGTGCTCTATCTGGTGGACGGTAAATTCCGGATCGGGACGCCGGCCGAAGTGATGACGTCCGAGGTTCTCTCGGATCTGTACAACACCGACGTTGAAGTGTTGCAGGTTCGTGGCCGCCTCGTCGTGATCGGCACCGGAGACGCCATCGACGCGCTCGGCAGCGCAGGCGGACTACGCCCGGGAGAAGGCGTTCACCATTCTGATGAGGATCACCACCAGTGAGTAACAAGTTCACCGACGCGATGTCGCGGATGTTCGACGTGTCCGCCACCGTCGACCTACTGCAGTACGACTTCGTCCAACAGGCGTTGATTGCCGGTGCCATCCTCGGATTGTTGGCCGGCATCATCGGGCCGCTGATCGTGAGCCGTCAGATGTCGTTCTCGGTGCACGGAACGAGTGAGCTGTCACTGACGGGCGCATCCGCCGCACTTCTCGTCGGTGTGGGCGTCGGCTTCGGTGCCATCGTCGGATCCGTGGTCGCGGCAGTGCTGTTCGGACTGCTCGGAGCCAAAGCGCGCGACCGAGATTCGGTGATCGGCGTGATCATGGCTTTCGGCCTCGGCCTGTCGGTGTTGTTCCTCTGGGCGTACGACGGTCGCACGGGAACCAGCTTCTCGTTGTTGGTCGGACAGATCGTGGCGCCGGGAAACAGTGGTCTCGAACTTCTGCTGCTGTGCGCGGTCATCGTGATCGGCACACTCGGATTCATCTACCGCCCTTTGCTGTTCGCAAGCACCGACCCCGAAGTTGCTGCAGCTCGCGGTGTTCCGGTCCGGGCACTGTCGATCGTGTTCGCAGTGTTGGTCGGCATCACCGCAGCACTCGGCGTACAGATCGTCGGTGCTCTGCTGGTGATGTCGCTGCTGATCACCCCCGCAGCGGCCGCCGCGTACGTCACGGCAAGCCCACTCAAGGCCACGATCCTCTCCGTCGTGTTCGCCGAACTGGCAGCCGTCGGCGGCATCCTTCTCTCGCTGGCCCCCGGCGTTCCCGTCTCGAGTTTCGTCACCTCGGTCTCGTTCGTGATCTACCTGATATGCCGACTCTTCGGATCCGCACGTCGCAAGAATGCCGGACGGATTCCGGCGCAGGCCTGAACACCGAGAGCCCATACCTACCTAGAATCGAGGTATGGGCTACAGCGTTGATCTGAACAGCGACCTCGGCGAGGGCTTCGGAGCCTGGACCCTGGGCGACGACGACGCCATGCTCGAACTTGTCACCAGCGCGAACATCGCCTGCGGATTCCATGCCGGCGACCCGACAACGCTGTTGGCGACTTGCGAATCCGCCGCCGCCCGCGGCGTCCGGATCGGCGCGCAGGTGGGGTACCGAGACCTCGCCGGTTTCGGCAGACGCTTCATCGACGTGTCCCCGAAGGACCTCACCGCCGACGTCATTTATCAAATAGGGGCACTCGACGGTTTGGCTCGTGTCGCCGGATCGCGGGTCACGTACGTCAAACCCCACGGCGCGCTCTACAACGCAATAGTCCATCACCGACGGCAGGCGCGGGCCGTGGTCGCCGCCGTCGTTGCCTATGACAGTTCGCTACCTGTTCTCGGACTACCTGGTTCGGTGTTTCTGGAAGAGGCGCGCGAGGCCGGTCTCGACGCGGTCGCCGAGGCTTTTGCCGATCGTGCGTACACGGCGGAAGGCACCCTGGTCCCCCGCACCGAGTCGGGCGCCGTTCTGCACGACCCGACGCTTGTTGCAGAACGGGTTCGGCGAATGGTCGTCGACGGCGAGTTGGACGCAGTCGACGGGAGCACGTTGAAAGTCGCTGCCGCATCGGTGTGCGTGCACGGTGACAGTCCGGCAGCCGTCGACATGGCCGTGGCAATCCGTGCTCTCCTCGAATCTTCCGACGTCGAGATCACGCCGTTCACATGATCACGATCCTGCCCGCCGGTGAATCCGCAGTCCTCGTCGAGTACGACGAACTGCCGAGCGTGCTGGGCAACTTCAGGGCTCTCGACGCCAGTCGGATCCCCGGCGTGATCGACCTGATTCCCGCGGCGCGAACCATCTTGATCGAGTACGACAACACGATCACCGCGCACCAACTGGTGGAGAAATGGGTACGTGGGGCCGTACCGATCGAACTCACAGCAGACGAGAGCGGGTCTGCTGTCGAGATTCCGGTCCGCTACGACGGCCCCGATCTCGTAGAGGTGGGCAAGCTGACCGGACTCGGGGTCGACGGTGTGATCGATGCTCACACGTCTGCGTCGTGGACCGTCGCGTTCATCGGTTTCGCCCCCGGCTTCGCGTATCTGACCAGCAACGAGAGAAAGCTCGAAGTTCCACGTCGATCGGACCCGCGCAGGCAGGTCCCGGCCGGTGCAGTCGGGTTGGCCGGACCGTTCTCGGGCGTCTACCCGCGTAGCTCCCCGGGCGGCTGGCAGTTGATCGGAACGACGGAACTGTCGGTGTGGGATGCCGAGCGCCGCCCGCCGGCGCTGCTTCTACCCGGCACCACAGTCACCTTTGTCCGTGCATGATTTTGGTGCAAGCATGATTTTGGTGTCTTCACCGCGCTGTTGCGGGACAATGGATTCATGGCCTGGCTCGAGGTTGCGCGTACCGGCCCGCTCGCCACAGTTCAGGACCGCGGGCGGAGAGGCTACGGCGCTCTCGGGGTCGGCAGATCCGGCGCCGTCGACATGATCTCGCACGACAGCGCTAACAGACTCGTAGGCAACACTTTTCGAGCAGCAACCATCGAAGTCACCGCTGGGGGTTTCGCTATGCGGGCCGTCGGTTCGATGACGGTGGCAGCGACAGGCGCGCGGGTGCCGCTGGCCGTCGACGGACGGCCGGCACCTGACTACGCGAGCATCCATCTGGGTAGTGGCAGCATTCTCGAATTGGGTTACAGCACAACCGGGTTGAGAACGTACATCTCTGCACGCGGTGGCGTCGACGTCCCGCAGGTACTCGGCAGCAGATCCACCGACACGCTCTCCGGACTCGGGCCGCCGCCGCTCGCCGCCGGCGATCTGCTCCTCCTCGGGGCCGAGGAAGGGACGTGGCCCACCGAAGAGTTGATTCCACCGCCCGCACCTGCACTCGGCGCGGTTCCGATCGAGATCACGCTCGGCCCCCGAAATTCCTGGTTCACCGCCGCATCCGTTCACGCGCTCCTTCACACCACGTGGAAAGTCACCGAACACACCAACCGAGTCGGGGTCCGGCTACAGGGCCAAGGGCCTTTGCATCGCTCACGCACCGGGGAATTGCCGAGCGAAGGCGTCGTGACGGGATCCATCCAGGTGCCACCAGGCGGCCAGCCCGTCGTGTCCCTCGCCGACCATCCCGTGACCGGCGGATACCCGGTCATCGCCGTCGTTTCCGACGCCGGGATTGCGTCGCTGGCACAGCTGCGGCCCGGCAGCACCATTACCTTCAAGGCCACTACTCGGCCGTCGTAGCGCTGATAGTCTCAGCCGCGCCAGCAATGCTGCCGGCGGCGCTCGGCCGTCGCCAGAACCTGAAGGACTGTCACACTATGAGCCCTAAGAGCAGCACACTTGCTCTCGGAATAGCGTCACTGATCACTGCTGCACTCGTCTTGTCCGGATGCAGCAGTTCGGAAAGCGGCGACGCCGTCTCCAGTGATACCAACACCAGTGAGACCACTGCTTCCGAAAGTTCTGCATCCTCGCCGTCTGCCGCTGCCGCGACGCCGACTTTACGGGACGGAACACCGTTCATCGGTGAGCGGACGACGATCGAAACCGGCGACGACCCCGAAGCGCCGAGCATCAGCGTCAGCCTCCCGCCGAGCTGGACTCACGGCGAGAACATCCCTGCCGGCGTTACGGACGCATTGTCCAGCAACAGCCAGGAACCCAGCGGTTTCATGCCGAACACCACGGTGACGGTCGAAAATCAAGGCACCGCAACAAAAGACGAGGTTCTTGCCGCTGCGCGTGAAACGATCGCCACTCTCGACGGGTGGACCGAGGTGAAGTACACCGAGATCGACGTCGACGGACAGCAGGGTTTCCGCCTCTCCGGAACTTGGACCGCCCCAAACCTGGACGTTCCGCTCTACGCCGTCATGACGGTCGTCGCTTACCAAGCCGACGACAACTCGCCGGTCTACCTGGTCAGCTTTGCAAACCAGTTCACCGACACGACGAACATGCAGACCTCCAACCAGGTGGAAGAAATCAACACCTCGATCGAATTCGGCTGAGCACCTGATGGTTTGAATACCCGATCTCCGAACAACCGCGGCGGGCCGAGACTACGACAGTCTCGGCCCGCCGTTTCACAACTCTCGCCTAGCTCGAACCGAACAGGCCGCTGAGGGAACCGAGGCCACCACTCAACGAGCCGAGCGATCCGATTCCGCCACCGGTTCCGGGGCCAGTGGGATCAACCGGATCAACGGGATCGACCGGGTCAACCGGATCGACCACATCCGCGGCGCGGACAGTGATGGACGGGCCCAAGTTGGCGAAATTCGCACTCGACTGGAATCCGTTGCCCATCACCGTGGCACCTACCGCCAATCCACTTCCGTACACGGTTCCCGGCGCACACGAAGCAGTAACCGTGTAGCTGGTCTTCATGGTCACCGGTTTGCTGCCGTTGTTGATCCAGCCGGCACTGGTCACCTCGAGCGTCGTGGGTGTCAGTTCCGGCGTTTCAGTGGTTTCGGTCATCGTCCCGCCAACGTGAAACTTCGTGACCTTCGCCGAGCCCGGGACAAAGGTCGAGCATGCGGCATGCGTCTCGGTGAACCTGCTGATATACCCGTCGATTCCGCTCTTCTTCGACACTGTCGTGTAGGTGATCGTGTCACCGATCTTCGGCGACGCATTGTCCACGGTGCGAGTAAATGTGTAGGCACCGGAAGTTGCTGTCTCGGCAGTCGCGACTCCCGCACCCAGCGCGCTTGCGCCCACAGCAAGAGCAATCACCCCCAAACCAGCTCCAACGGTGGACAGACTACGATTCCTGGATCCAAACTTTGCCACGAACAATCTCCACTCTGTGTGGTTCCAGGACAACCGAATTCATTGATTACTGGAACTTGTTGCAAACCGACTCTCGAAGTACGATACAGTCGACCTGGACATTCGCCCAGCTTTTCGTCGAAATAGTCGACAATCAGTTAACGGCAGGCAATCGACACCGAAAAAGTCCTCTTAATTCGGACTTTTCCGCAAATTCTGCCGAACTGATACATAGGCAAGCGTCCGATAGGTTTCAATGGTTACCGCGGCGCAACCTTTGAAGAGTCATCCCATCGCCGTCAGCGTGAACCCCTCGAACGGAGAATTTCATGTCACGTTTTTCAATGCGCAAAACACTCACCGGAATCGCAATCGCTGCACTTGCCACCAGCGGACTCGTGATGACCGCAGGCACCGCGAGCGCCGATGCCACCCACCCGTCCGCGGCAACGGTCAACTCCTCCAACGTCCGAATCACCAAGAGCATCGTGGGCGACGGCGAAGTTGCACCCGGCGGCAAAGTCACCGTGCGCACGGTCATCTCCACAACAGGCCACCCCGAGCGTTACGTCGACCAGTTCGTCGACCGCTACCCCGCCACGTTCAAGTACATCCAGGGCACGGCAACGGTCAACGCGTGGCACTTGATCGGCGGTCAGAAGACCGAATCCGTCACGCCTTCGGTTGACACTGCCGCCCGAACCGTGAATGTGCCCAGCACCGGCTGGCTGATCTCACCCACCGGAAGCAAGACCGTGACGATCGAGGCGCAGTACCTCGTCGCCGACGATGCACCGATCGGCTCGTACCAGGAAATGTCGAGCTCGATCGGTATCTCGACGTTCAATACCGAACAGAACATCAGCGGCGTCTACGCCAAGATCCGCGCCAAGAACCCCGGCGAGGCGGCCGCATCGGGCTCGGCAGATCTGGGCTTCGGCTCTTCTGACGGCGAGGGCGGAACCGGTTCGGCCGGATCCTCCATCCTCGACAACCCGGCCGGCTTCATCTCCGACATCATCAGCGGTGTCCTGGCCAACGGCAGCTGATTCACTCGCTCCGCCTGCTCCACCTGTAAACACTCCGTCGGGGAATGTGTTCGAGGGTGGCATCGAGTCTTCGGACTCGGTGCCACCCTCGATCTTTTGTGGCGATCACACTCCGTCGCGCCTGCATCAAAGAACCAAATAGGAAAGCATTACCTAAGTCATTCGCGGTATGATCCACCGATGAGTTCCACAGGATTTCCGTACTGGGCTGTGCCGGCAGGCCGGTACGTTCCGCTCCCCTTCTCGATGACGACGTCCACCATCGGGCGTGATCAGAAGCGCGCGTGGCGTGAGATCCGCCATCCCGAACACGAACTCCTCTGGGGCGCTTCCGGCGAGATGAGCGCGTACATCGACGACGTTCGTTGGCAGATACCACCGACGGTCGGCATGTGGATTCCGGCTGGAACTCCACGGCGCATCACGCTCGGCGCATCCACCGAGGCTCGTTTCACCTATTTCCGGCCCGAGTCGTTCCCCCACCCGTGGACAAAACCCGCGATCATCGGCATCGACGACGTCGTCAAGACGATGCTCATCCATCTGCACCAGCGAAATATGCCTACCGAGGCTCGCTTGCGCGCCGAATCCGTAGTCTTCGACACGCTCGCGCCCATCGAGGCGGCTGATGTCGCAGTACCGATGCCCGCCGATCCCCGGGCCCTCGCCGTCGCACGCCGCCTGATCGCCGACCCCGCCGATCAACGCGGGCTTGCCGATTGGGCCTACGTGGTCGGCGGAAGCCCCCGCACCCTGAGCCGCGTGTTCTCTCAAGGCACGGGGATGTCCTTCACCGAGTGGCGAATTCAAGTTCGCGTCCGCGCTGCGATGTCCTATCTCGCTGCGGGCGTTCCTGTTTCGACGGTAAGCCGTCGCGTCGGATACGAAACCCCCAGCGCCTTCACCAGCGTGTTCCGCAAGGTCACCGGACGCACACCGAAGAACTACTACTCGGACGCGTGCGAGTTGTCAGCCTAACTGGTCAGAACCCGTTCATCTTCGAGACCAGTTCCGCGAAAGCATATTTGACGCTCAGCGACGTGGGTGACGCCAAGGCCATGACTCGCGCCAGACCGAGCTGCTGAATCAGCCTGCCGTCCTTGACTGCCGGCAGGTCGGCAAACAACTTGTCCCCCATCAATCCGGGTAGCCCCTGACCACTCGCGTCGTTGAGCACGATCACGTCCGCGTCCAGTTCGTTGTACTGTTCGCGCGATGCAGTCACCGACCCCTGGGTGTCGCCGCACAGCTCTGCGCTTCCGGCCGACTGCTTCAGTCCGAGCTGGGACATCAGGATGACTCGGCCGTCGTCAGCGCAGTAATTGGTGAGGCCGTCGATGTTTCCCGAGAGGAAGGTCAAGGTTTTCCCGTTCAGATTGGGGGATCCGGCAGCCAGGTCGGCTATGGAATCGTCAGTTTCCTCGATCAGCTCGGCAGCCCGCTTCGGTTGGCCGAGTACTGATCCGATGGTCGACAACTGTTCCTGCCACGTGGTCGCCCATGCGGTCTCCTTGAACGGAATGGTGGGTGCGATCTGGGAAAGACGTGCATAGTCGTCTTCGGTGATTCCCGAGACCACTGCGATGATCACGTCCGGCTCCAACGCCAGGATCTGCTCGAACGGCACACCGGACGTGCTGTCGAGCAACGTGGGTTCGACATCGCCCAACAATTCTTCGTCCCACGGCAGGATGCCGTTCTCCAAGCCTGCCCCACTGAACGACTCCATGGCGACGGGTGTCTTGCCCAGTGCGAGGACCGAATCCTGGCTGTTCCAGCCGATAGTCACGATCCGCTGAGGTTCGGTCTCGATGGTGGTCGACCCGTACGCGTGATCAACGGTGACCGGCAGCGCGCCGGCCTCGGCCAACTGCGTCGTGCCCTCCGACGCTGTTGACTCGGTGCTGCTCTGGCAGCCTGCGAGCAGGGCAATCGCGGCCAACGCAGCCACTATTCGGGTAGTGCTCTTCATCTTCTGTCAGCTCTCTTCGCAAACGTACTTTGTTTCGACCAGCCAGGTATATCGAGACCCGATCCCGGTAATGGGGTGTCGATACTCCATCTGGCCGCTGCCGCGTAGCCCTTGGCATCTGCGAGCACTTTCCGCACTCGCACCGGCTCTACCGTAGAACTGCACAACGAGTGTTCAGATCTGGGCGAGGAGTTTCACGAGTGTCAGCGCTGCCCGAAACTCGTTCCGGTCCGATGGAGATGATCCGAGTCGGATCATTCTCCGCCGGACGCGGCCCGCGACTGGTTGCAGCCGTCACCGGGCAGGCGTCGTATCAGGTAGCTCAAGCCCTCATCCCGGTGCTGATCGGCACCGTCGTCGACCGGGCAATCGGAAAGTCCGACAGCACAGCACTTCTCGTGTGGCTTGCGGTGCTGTGTGCTCTGTTCGTGGGACTCGCTCTGTCGTGGCGCATCGCAGTTCGCCTGAACACGCAGGTCTTCGTCTACGGCGAACACGACCTACGACTGAATGCTGCCAGACGAATACTCGATGCCAGGGGGATGAAAGCTCAGCGTTCGACCGGTGAGGTTCTCACCATCTCTACCTCGGATGCCTCACACGTCTCGGGCTTCTCCTGGGTTGTCGCCGAACAGGGCTCGGCATTTGCGGGGCTCGCCGCGGCAGTGATTTCGCTTGCCTTCGTCTCGTGGCCGCTCGCACTGATCGTCGTACTCATCACCGCTGCGCAGCTCAAATTCATCCACAAGATCAGCGGTCCGTTGGACGAGCGCGTGTATGCAGAGCAGAAGAAGGCAGCCGAGGCAGGCATGCTTGCAACGGATTTCACGCTGGGACTGCGGGTACTGAAGGGTTTCGGGGCTGAACCCACCGCCCTGTCGCGATACGTCAACGCGAGCCGGGAGTCGATGAAGGCAGCGATCCGGACGGTCAGAGCAATGTCCAGCCTGACCGCGCTCAATTCCGGGGTCTCCGCGTTGGTGCTGGCTTCGGTTGCGCTTGGAGCCGCGTGGATGGCGCATCAAGGCACGATCACCGTGGGCAACTTCGTCACCGTTGTCGGCTTGAGCAGAGTGATTGCCGGTCCGATGGAAACGCTGGGGTTCTTCGGTGCCGAACTCGCTGCCAAGCGAGGTTCCGCGCGCAGACTTTCCGAACTGTTGGCCGAGCCACACCTGATCGAATCGCTGGCCGCCACGGCCACGACCGAACCTGCCAGAAGTGGAGACGCCCTATTGATTTCGGCGGACAACGGAACTGTCGTCTCAGCTCGACGCGGAGAAGTGGTGGGCGTGCGCGCTGACGATTCCGCCGACCGACTGGCACGACAACTCGCCTATCAGACCCCGCTCGCCCCCGACTCTTACTTCGTATTCGGCACCGATGCAACCGACCTCGGCCCGGACGGAGTTCGTGATCAGGTGTTCGTCTCCGCCCATGAAGGAACCGTGTTCACCGGCACCGTCTTCGACAATCTGGCTGCACCGAACGTCGACTCGTCGGCAATGACGTCATCTGCGCTCGACGACGTGTTGACGCATCTGCCCGACGGCCACCTCTCCGAGGTAGGCGAGCAAGGAAAGAAACTCTCCGGAGGTCAACGCCAACGCCTTCTCCTCGCCCGCGCTCTCCATCAACCCCAGCCGATCCTGGTCCTCCACGAACCCACCACTTCCGTGGACTCTGTCACCGAGCATCGAATTGCACACTCGCTGAGAAACTTCCCCGACAAGGCCATTCTGGTGATCACCTCGAGCCCGACCCTGCTCCATTCGTGTGACCGTGTCGTCACGATCGACCACGGCGTTCGGGAGGGAGAGTCGCTGTGACCGATACCCTTCCGGATGCATCTGCTGTTCCGGTTGTATCTGCCCTGCCGATCGCGTCGACCAAGCAGACCGTCCGCGCATTGATCGCACTGCTTCGGCCACGCAAGCGAGCGCTCGCACTCACGACCGTCGTGCTTCTCTCTGCTACGGCCTGCGGCCTGTCCACCCCGGCACTGCTCGGACTCATGGTCGATGCGGTCACGGAGGGCAAACCGTTTGCCTCACTCCTGCGTATCACCGCGTTCATGCTCGGCGCAGCGGCAGCAGGGGTTGCGCTGACCTGGTGGAGCACACAGCTTCTGGCGAACGTCGCGCAGAACGTGCTGGCCGATCTTCGTGAGGACGTGTTCGCCGCCACCCTCGCGCAGCCGTCGTCACTGGTCGAGGATGCCGGAACCGGTGATCTGATTTCCCGGGTCTCGGGCGACGTCGAAGCGGTAAACACCGTCATCGCGCGAGTACTACCCGCCACCGTGTCTGCCCTGTTCATGATTTCACTGACGCTTGTCGGTGTGGGAGTGATCGATTGGCGCTTCACCGTGGCAATCGTTGCCGTTGCGCCGATTCACTATTTCGCTCTTCGTCATTTCCTCCGACGCTCCGGACCCGTCTACCGACGCTCTCGCGCTGCGCAGGCCAGGCGGGGACAACAGCTCATCGAAACTCTCGGAGGCGCAGGCACTGTCACTGCCCTGCGGCGAACAGACGAGCACATCGACCGAATCGCCGAGACCTCCGAGCATGCCATCAGCTTCGACATGCAGGCAGTTCGCCTGCGCACCAACTTCTTCGCCCAACTCAACGGCGCCGAACTGCTCGGACTGGCCGCCGTCCTGAGCGTCGGCTACTGGCTCGTGACCACAGACTCGGTGTCCATCGGGGCCGCTACCGCCGCCGCCCTCTACTTCCACAGTCTGTTCAGCCCCATCGCGGTATTTCTCTCGAACATCGACGAATTGCAGGATGCGGGTGCCAGCCTGGCTCGCCTGATCGGAGTCACCGCGATGCCCGGGCGGCCCACGAGCATTCCTGCCTCGGCTCGGTCCGAACCCATCGGCGTCGAGGTGGACCGGGTTTCCTACTCGTACGACAACTCCACCCCGGTGATCGATTCGATCTCGATCTCGATCGCACCGGGGGAACGAATCGCCGTCGTCGGAAGCAGCGGCGCCGGAAAGACCACGCTCGCCAAACTGATTGCCGGCATCATTCCCGTCGGGGACGGGCGAATCACCGTCGACGGCACACTGATTGACGGCCTGAGTGATGCCGAACTTCGGCACGAAGTCGTCCTCGTCAGCCAGGAAGTTCACGTGTTCGTCGGGACGATCGCCGACGATCTCCGGTTGTGTGCACCAGATTCGGACGATGCGAAGATCGCCGAAGCCGTCGACACGATGAAAGCTCAATGGATTCATGAACTTCCGGACGGACTCGAGACCAGGGTCGGGGCCGGTGGGTACCAGTTGACGGCGGCGCAGGCACAGCACATAGCCCTCGTCCGACTGGCTCTGCTCGATCCTCCCGTCGTCATCCTCGACGAGGCGACTGCCGAAGCCGGAACCACCGCAGCCGGTCTACTCGATCAGGCAGCCGAGCTCGCAGTCGCCGGCAGGACCGCCGTGGTGATCGCACACCGGCTGAGCCAAGCAGTCCGCGCCGATCGCATACTCGTCATGAGCGGTGGCCGCGTAGTCGAGAGCGGGACACATGACGAACTGATCGGCGCGGACGGTTCCTACGCTGCACTGTGGGAAGCCTGGTCGGTACGGAGCTAGAACCCCGCCAGACTCACCCGAAAGCCGTTACAACTCAGCTGCTACGACGCCTGCGGGCGATGTCCGCCAGGACGACTCCGGCGGCAACCGAGGCGTTGAGCGACTCGACCGGACCGGCCATCGGAATCGACAGGATCGCGTCGCAGTTCTCGCGGACGAGGCGCGAAAGGCCCTTGCCCTCGGAACCGACCACGATCACAACGGGACCGCTGCCGTCGAAATCGTCGAGAGTGGTGTCGCCCTCGGCGTCGAGACCGACGACCTGAACACCCTTCGATGCCCAGTCCTTGAGCGTGCGGGTGAGGTTGGTTGCCCGAGCAATCGGCAAACGAGCGGCAGCGCCGGCGCTGGTACGCCAAGCGACAGCACTCACGCTCGCGCTACGACGCTCCGGAATCACGACGCCGTGTCCACCGAAAGCTGCGACCGAGCGCACGACGGCACCCAGGTTGCGGGGATCGGTGATGTTGTCCAGCGCGACGAGCAGCTGCGGCTCGGCATGCTTGCGTGCCTCCGACAGAAGATCGTCCGGGTGCGCGTAGCGGTACGGCGGAACCTGCAGGGCGATGCCCTGGTGAAGACCGTTGGCGCTGAGGCGATCCAGATCGGTGCGGGGGACCTCGAGGATCGAGATGCCGGCATCCGCAGCGAGCTGAACGGATTCCTTCAGTCGATCGTCGCTCTCGGTGCCGACGGCGACCCACAGTGCAGTCGCCGGAACGCCGGCGCGTAGGCACTCGACCACCGGGTTGCGTCCGAGCACTGTCTCGGGACCGTCGAGAACCTTGCGGCCCGGACCCGGACGGCCACCGCGGCCCTGCTTCTCGTCGGCACGTGCGGCGCGCGCTGCACGCTTTGCCGCGGGATGCTTGGTGCGTGCCTCGGCGGGCGGCGTAGCGCCACGCCCTTCGAGACCGCGACGGTGCTTACCGCCGGAACCGGCAACCTGGCCCTTCTTGGTGCCGCCCTTACGGACTGCGCCGCGCCTGCTCGAGTTTCCAGCCATTGTTACTGCCCTGCCTTAAGGGACCATTCGGGTCCGTCGGGAGTATCGGTTACTTCGATACCCGCCTTGATGAGGCGATCGCGGACCTCGTCCGCCACCGCCCAGTTCTTTTCCGTACGTGCCTGCTGCCGACGATCGAGATCGGCCCGCACCAACACGTCCAAAGCTTCCATTGCCGTCTCGGTGTCGCCACCGGACTGCGTCCAATGCTCGTCGAGTGGGTCGACGCCCAGGATCGCGAGCATGGCCCGCACCTGGCCGGCAGCCACCCGAGCCGCGTCGAGATCACCGGCAGCGAGCGCGGAATTACCCTCGCTCGCCTTGCCGTGAATCTCGGCCAACGCGATCGGCACCGACAAGTCGTTGTCGAGAGCCGCCGCGAAACCTTCGGTCCACGTACCGAGTTCGACGCCGCCCGCACGCTTGTGTGTGCGCAGGACGAACGACTCGAGCCCCTGGTAGGACTTCGCACTTTCGTCCAACGCCTCGTCCGAGTACTCGAGATTGGAACGGTAGTGCGCACTACCGAGGTAGTACCGAAGTTCTTGCGGACGAACCTTCTTGAGCACGTTCGGCACCGAGAGAACGTTGCCCAACGACTTGGACATCTTCTCGCCACTCATCGTGACCCAGCCGTTGTGCAACCAGTACTGAGCGAAATCGTCGCCGGCGCACTTGGCCTGCGCAATTTCGTTCTCGTGGTGCGGGAAGACGAGATCGCGTCCACCACAATGGATGTCGAATGCCGCCCCGAGATAGAACTCCGCCATGGCCGAGCACTCGAGGTGCCAGCCCGGACGGCCGGGTCCCCACGGTGTCGGCCACGAGGGCTCACCGGGCTTGACGGCCTTCCAGAGGGTGAAGTCGCGAGGATCGCGCTTGCCCTCGGCCGCACTCTCGCCCTGATGAACGTCGTCGAGTTTGTGGCCGGACAGTGCGCCGTACTCGGGGTAGCTCTGCACGTCGAAGTAGACGTCGCCGCCCGCCGCGTACGCGTGGCCGTTCTCGATCAGACGTTCCATCATCTCGACCATCTGCGTCACGTGGCCGGTGGCCCGTGGCTCGATGGACGGTGGCAGCACACCCAGTTGGTCGTAGGCCCACGTGAACGACCGCTCGAACGTCGCCGCCCACTCCCACCAAGGTCGACCGGCGCCGGCGGCCTTGTTGAGAATCTTGTCGTCGATGTCCGTCACGTTGCGCACGAAGGCAACGTCGTTGCCGTGCGCCAACAGCCAGCGTCGCAGCACGTCGAAAGCGACGCCGCTACGAACGTGTCCGATGTGAGGATCGCCCTGAACTGTCGCCCCACACAGGTACACCGATGCATGTCCGGGGGCCAACGGAACAAAATCCCGAAGGGCCCGCGTACCGGTGTCGTATAGGCGCAGGGTCACGACCAGCGATCTTACCTGTCGTGTTCGGTTGTCATGACCAACGCGGTGGCCATGGCGGCGATCCCCTCGCCGCGACCGGTCAAGCCGAGGCCGTCCGTGGTGGTCGCGGACACCGAAACAGGCGCGCCGAGAATGTCCGAGAGCACCTTCTGTGCCTCGTCGCGACGTGGCCCGATCTTCGGACGGTTGCCGATGACCTGCACCGCGGCGTTGCCGACGGCGAACTGGTTCTCTTCGAGCAGTCGGCGAACCTCGGCAAGCATTCGAGCGCCGCTCACGCCGTCCCATTCGGGCCTGCCGGTGCCGAAAACCGAACCGAGGTCACCGAGGCCCGCCGCAGAGAGCAACGCGTCACACAGCGCGTGGACGGCGACGTCGCCGTCCGAATGGCCCGAGCACCCGTCTGCTTCCTCGAACAGCAACCCGGCCATCCAGCAAGGACGACCGACCTCGATGGGATGAACATCCGTGCCGAGACCGACGCGCATCTAATTTCCGTCCTGTGAATCCGCACTCAACGCTGTCTCCGAGCTCAGGAGCGCCCGTGCAAGGACCAGGTCGAGCGGAGTGGTGATCTTGAAGGCGAGGGCGTCGCCGGGAATCGTCTGCACCGAAACACCGAGACGCTCGACCAGAGCGGCGTCGTCGGTCGCGGCGACGTCACCGGCGTCGTACGCACTGCGCAGGACGTCGGTGGAGAATCCTTGGGGAGTTTGAACCGCACGCAACTCCGAACGCAGAGGCGTACCGGTGACTGCGCCGAGTACGTCGACCGACTTGATCGTGTCGGTAACCGGAAGTACCGGGATGACAGCGGAGCTGCCGGCTCGGAGAGTGTCGACGACGCGCGCGATCAACGCCGGCGGTGTCAATGCCCGTGCGGCATCGTGCACGAGTACAAAATCTGCGTCGCCGGCAGCGCTGAGGCCGGCTCGAACCGAATCGGTTCTTTCGGCACCACCGCCGACGACGTCGACGTCCGCTGCACGACCGAGGTCGGCTACGACGGATTCGACCAGTTCAGGCGGCACAATGACAACAACGCGGTCGATCGCTCCGGATTTCCGGAGTCCATCGACCGCGCGTGCAAGCATGGTGCACCCACCGAGTTCGACAAATGCCTTGGGCAATTTCTCGCCCAATCGCACTCCCCGACCTGCGGCAGGTACCAGGGCTACTACTGCCACTGTCAGCTTTGTTGTGTTGCAGTCAGGACGCGGCCGCGAGGACCTCGTCGAGAATGGTCTCTGCCTTCTCGGTGTCAGTGCCCTCGGCGAGCGCGAGCTCTCCGACGAGAATCTGACGAGCCTTGGCGAGCATGCGCTTCTCACCAGCGGAAAGTCCGCGGTCCTGCTCACGACGCCACAGGTCACGAACAACTTCTGCAACCTTGTTCACGTCACCTGAGGCAAGCTTCTCGAGATTTGCCTTGTATCGACGAGACCAGTTGGTGGGCTCTTCGGTGTGCGGTGCTCGCAGAACCTGGAAAACCTTGTCGAGGCCTTCTTGGCCGACCACGTCACGAACTCCGACGTACTCTGCGTTGTCTGCAGGAACCCGTACTGTGAGATCGCCTTGAGCGACCTTCAGAACCAGGTACTCCTTCTGCTCACCCTTGATGGTGCGGGTTTCGATAGCTTCGATCAGCGCCGCACCGTGATGGGGGTATACGACGGTGTCTCCGACCTTGAAAATCATGTGTCCCGTGCCCCTTTCGATTCCACTAGTTTAACACGTGAAAGAACCGACCACTCATCAACTGTGCAGGTCAGGGGCATCCTTGCTCGAGCGTAGGGGTTGACAGGGCTTGTTGTACGTGCATTCAACTGGTCTGGAGCACCCCTGCGTAACGGACTGAAAGCCCACGCAGACAACCGTTGTGGCGACCCGACGGCCAGCCCGCGGGACCTTATCTACTACTCTGCCTAGTGGAGTGCGAACCTGACGCCGTGGAGGACAAATCGTGACTGCTATCCGTAAGCCGACTCGTCGAGTCGCTACCGCCATTGCACTGGCTGCAGGCGCAGCCATCGCGCTGTCCGCTTGCGGTTCCGGACAGGTGAGCCAGACCGCCGTCCAGCAGGCCGCCGTGAACGGCAACAGCGCCGACCTCGGTGAGATCGCACTGCGCAACGTGCACATCGCTTACCCCTCGTCCGAGGAGTACAGCATCGAGCCGGGCGGCAACGCCGTGCTCGCGTTCACCGTCGTGAACGACAGCGCCGAGACCACGGACAAGCTCGTCAGCATCACCACCGATTACGCAGCACGCGTCATCGCAGGTGAAGAGGTAGGTGGCTTGACGATCAAGCCGCAGACGTCGCTGCAGGCCGGTCAGTTGCCCGCAGGCGAAGGCGCCGCGACCGAGGCCGAGACCCAGATCAAGAACAACGAAGAGAACGACGACGCACCCGCTGCGCTCTCTCTCGTCGTTCTGCAGGACATCAAGGCAGGCGTTCGCCCCGGCTTGACCGTCCCGATCACCTTCAAGTTCGAGAAGGCCGGATCGGTCACCGTCGACGTACCTGTCGACGCCGGCCCGCAGCTCGAGCGCAACGAGTCGGACAAGTCACCCGACGTTGCAGAAGCTGGGCACTGAGCCTCGAATTATCAAGGCGCACAATGCGCCTCGCAGAACAAATTCAGAATCACACCAGAGGCGGGGTCCATGTCGGACCCCGCCTCTAGTCTGTCCCGGTGGCCAAAGTGAAATCGAACTACCGCTGCTCCGAATGCCAGTCGGTAGTGCCCAAGTGGGTCGGTAGATGTCCGGACTGCGATTCGTGGGGCTCGATGACCGAGGTCGCCGTAGTGGCACCCGTCGCCAGTCGCGCCGGCGCCTCACTCGCCAAAGCAGGATCAAGCGCCGTGCTGCCTACGACGCCGGCCACACCGCTGACACAGATCGACAGCACCTCGACGCAGGCCAAACCCACGGGGATCGGTGAGTTGGACCGCGTCCTCGGCGGTGGCGTCGTACCGGGTTCGGTGGTGCTGCTCGCGGGCGAGCCCGGCGTCGGAAAATCGACGCTACTTCTCGAGGTCGTCTACCGCTGGGCGATGCGCAGCGCGGATGATCGAGCGTTGTACGTCACGGGCGAGGAGTCTGCCGGTCAGGTTCGGCTTCGGGCAGATCGCACCAACTCTGTCCACGAACGGATGTATCTGGCGGCCGAATCCGATCTCGCGACCATCCTCGGCCACATCGAGCAGGTCAAACCGACACTGGTCATCGTCGACTCGGTGCAGACCATGCTTGCTGCCGACGTCGACGGGGTCGTCGGCGGCGTGACTCAGGTCAAGGCCGTCACCAGCGCCCTGACCTCCCTGGCCAAGGCCAGTGGAATCCCGGTGCTTCTGATCGGCCACGTCACCAAGGACGGCGCCGTCGCCGGTCCGCGCTCGCTCGAGCATCTCGTGGACGTGGTTCTGCACTTCGAAGGTGACAAGCACTCCACCCTGCGCATGGTCCGCGGCGTCAAGAACAGATTCGGTGCGGCCGACGAGGTCGGATGCTTCGAGCTGAGCGAGCAGGGCATCAACGAGATCAGCGATCCGTCCGGCCTGTTCCTGCATCACCGTGAAGAAGCTGTGGAAGGCACTGCCGTCACCGTGATGATGGACGGTAAGCGACCTCTACTCGGTGAAGTTCAGGCGCTCGTCGCCGCCACGCCGCTACCGACACCCCGCCGAGCCGTCAGCGGGCTCGACACCGCCCGTGTGGCCATGGTTCTCGCCGTGTTGGAACGCCGCGTCGGAGTGTCGATCTCGAAGGCCGACGTCTACGCCGCGACCGTCGGCGGTATGCGGATGACCGAGCCGGGTGCCGATCTGGCTCTCGCCATTGCGGTCGCTTCCGCCGTGAAAGCCAAACCCGTCCCCAAGGGGCTCGTCATCCTCGGCGAGGTCGGACTCGCCGGGGAGGTTCGACGGGTTGCCGGGGTGAACCGACGGCTGATCGAAGCTGCCCGACTGGGATTCACCAGCGCCATCGTGCCGGTCGATTCCGGCCCGAACATTCCCGGCATGCGCGTCAACGAAGTGGCGAATCTGGCCGAGGCACTGGCCTACGCCGGATTGATGGGCGGCAAACAAGCCCCGTCTCGCCCCAAGCTCACGCCGGTGAAGTGATCGTCGTTCGGCCGACTACCTCGTCAGACCGACGAGGTGCCGAACGGGGACGTCGGTTCGCCGTCCACGAACTCCTTGGTCTTGGCGAAGTGTTCCGAGGTGATGGTCAGAAACAGTCCGCGGGAGGTTCCCACCACCGTGTCCGGATCCGCTGTCGGACCTTCGACGATCACCGCTTCTGCACTGGTGTAGACCTTGCGGCGTACAACACCGTCGATGCGAGCCCGGAATTCGAGCACCGATCCCAACGGGATCGGCCGGGCGAAGTCGATCTCGAGGTGCCCGGTCACCACCGGCGAGCCGAGAGCCATACATGCCATACCTTGAGCCTCGTCGAATGCCGTCGACAGAATGCCGCCGTGAATGACACCTGGACCGCCCTGATACTTCTTGGCGACCTCCAGACGACCGGTCACTTCCAGTCCGTTACCAGCCCTGAAACTCATCGCCATTCCCGCAGGCTGGTCGTCGCCGCAGCCGAAGCATTTCGACCAGTGCTGAGGCAGCTTCTCGCCGGCGGCCGGAAAGAATTCGACCGGCTCCGGGACAGTCAGGTCATCAGGCAGGGTCCAGGTACTACTCATGGATAGGTAATCTAAACGGGGATCCGTCCGGCGCAGGCATCGGACCCGACCGAAGTGACATCGACCTCAGCAGGGAGTTTCTCAATGATCAGTGCGATGGCGGACACACAGTCGTCGTCGGCATTGCGAGAGACCATCGCCAGGTTGGCGCCGGGTACCGCTTTGCGAGACGGGCTCGAACGAATTCTGCGCGGCCGTACCGGCGCGCTGATCGTCCTCGGATACGACGAGGAAATGGAAGCGCTGTGTGACGGCGGATTCAACCTCGACGTGGAGTTCGCACCGACCCGATTGCGCGAGCTGTCGAAGATGGACGGCGCGGTTGTCCTCTCGACGGACGGCACACGCATCGTGCGTGCCAACGTCCAGCTGGTTCCCGATCACAAGATTCCCACCGTCGAATCCGGCACGAGGCACCGCGCTGCCGAGCGCACGGCAATTCAGACCGGCTATCCCGTGGTCTCGGTCAGTCAGTCGATGTCGATCGTCAGTGTGTACGTCGGCGGCATCCGGCACGTCATCGACGGCTCGGCCACCATACTTTCGCGCGCCAACCAGGCCGTCGCGACGCTCGAACGATACAAAGCGCGACTCGACGAAGTGACACGGCAACTGTCGGTCGTCGAGATCGAGGATTTCGTGACTCTGCGCGACGCGTTGACCGTCGTACAGCGCTTGGAAATGGTTCGCCGCGTGTCGATCGAAATCGAACAGGATGTCCTCGAGCTCGGCACCGACGGTCGCCAGTTGGCACTGCAGCTCGAAGAACTGGTCGGCGACAACGACATTGCACGTCAACTCATCGTTCGGGACTATCTTGCCGGTCCCGAACCCATCGGCACCGCGGCGATGGACAACGTCCTCGTCGCACTCGATCGCGTCACCGACGCCGATCTACTCGATCTCACGACTCTTGCGCGTGTTCTCGGTTATCCAGGCACGATCGAAGCTCTCGACACTCCGATGACTCCTCGCGGATATCGCGTGCTGATGCGTGTACCTCGATTGCAGTTCCATCAGATCCACCGGTTGGTCGGATCCTTCGGCACTCTCCAGTCGCTGCTGGCCGCTACGGCTGCCGATCTGCAGTCGGTCGAGGGCATCGGCGGGCTGTGGGCTCGTCACATCCGTGAGGGACTTTCCCGGCTCGCGGAGACGTCGATCACCGGATCCTTCAACTAGCGGGCCTGTTCGGGCTTGCCCGCGCTCATGCGATGTTGAACGGCTCCGGGGAGCTTCGCAGTGCACCGAGCTGCCCGACAACCGTGTAAGCGCCTGCGCCCACCGGATTGCGCTCGGGGTTCTGCGCGGTCGCGCACTCGGGGGTCGACGTCGTGGCCGACCAGGCGACCTTGAACGCAGCTTGCTCGCCGGGCGCGAGATTGCGTACGTCGGCTGCGGGCTGTGGGTAGCAGTCGACGTTGGACCACAACCGGGTCTTGCCGTCGATGCTGTAGACGAGCACCTGCTGAAGGCCGCCCGCCAGATCTCGATCACAGGGTGCCGAACCGATGTTGGTGATGACGATCGTGAACGACGGCTCTTCGCCGGGAGCGAAGGTCGCCTTGTCTGCGGTGGCCTTGACTGCCAGCGACGAGTCGGCGCACTGACCGGCCGGGACCGGAGCCCCGGTGGTCGACGAAGAGGAAGAAGACGAAGACGATCCCGAAGCCTGCGTGCCCGAGCCACCTGATCCACCGGCAGCGCCGCCACCCGAGCCACCGCCACCGTCCGGCGCGTTGGAGCCGGAAGGGTTGGGGGTGAAGGAGACGTCCGTCGTCAGCGAGGAACTCGCAGCGGCCGAATCGGCCTCCGGGGTATCACTTCCACCGCCGAAGAGGGCGGATGCCGCCCAGATGATCAACGCCAGTGCAATGACGGCGGCACCAATGGCCAGCGCCCGGCGACGCCAGTAGATCTCGGGGGGCAGTGGTCCATTAGGTTCCAACACGGACTCAACGGTAGTTGGCGCAGGGTCCACTAACCGTCAGCTGAGGCGGCGTGTCGGTACCCATTGTCTGCTGCCAGGTACCACTGCCCCGGAAGATCTAACCCTCGACGGTCTCGACGCTCTCGCCGATGTCGCCGACCGCGCCCTGAACTCGCATGTGACCGTCGGACAACGTGTACGTGACGCCGACGATCGCGCACGCACCCTTGTCCACCTTGTCGGCGATGATCCGCGACCTCTGCATGATCAGCGAGCCGGTCTCCACGACGTGACGGCCTTCGAGTTCGTCCACGGTGGACAAGCCCTCGTTGCGGCCCATCAGGATGGACGGAGCAACACGCTCGACCACACTGCGGATGAATCCGTCGGGAACTGCGCCCTCGTCCAGGGCGTCGAGCGTTGCCTTCACGGCACCGCAACCGTCGTGCCCGAGGACGACGATGAGCGGCACGTTGAGCACGTGAACCGCGTACTCGATGGAACCGAGCACCGAATCGTCGAGCACGTGACCTGCAGTGCGCACGACGAACATGTCGCCGAGACCCTGGTCGAAGATGATCTCGGCGGCTACGCGCGAATCACCGCAACCGAACAGCACCGCTGTGGGGTGCTGCCCATCGACGAGTTTCGCGCGGTCCGCGATTCCCTGGCTGGGGTGAATGGACGCGTCGTTGACAAATCGCTCGTTGCCTTCGCGAAGGGACTTCCAAGCGGAAATGGGGCTTGATCGTGGCATTCACTCATTGTGCACCCGCCGCATTTCGGGCTCTCGCCGGGAAGGTTGCGTGGACGCAAACGAAAGTTCCGCGTCGACATTCGCGCCCGGTGATGAAGTGGCCGAAATGGAACTTACTTCAGAGTCAGTTTCCTGATACCGTCTCCGAACGTGACCTGGAGCACTTCGAGCTCCCTAGTGTGATCGAAGAAACCCGACCAGAACGATTCGGCCGGAGAGGGGGATGGCGTGAGCACCGAAGCTACGACGACCGGGAATGGAACAACCGGGGAAACAACTGCTGTCTCCCCCGCCAAGACGAACATGTTCTCGAACCTGCTCTCCGAGATCGGACTGCTCTTCACCTTCACCGTTCGCGTGTGCGTTGCGGCGTTCACATCTCTTCGACACAAGCGCCTCGCCTGGCGTGAGGCGCTCGACCAGATGTGGTTTCTCGCCCACGTCACCTCGGTCGCGTCCGCTCTGGTGATGATTCCCCTCGGTGTCGGGGTAGCACTGCAGATCGGTGCGCTCGCAGATCAAATCGGCGCGGGTGCGTACAGCGGTGCCGTCGTCGCGTTCCTCATCATCGGACAGGCCGGCCCCCTGGTGTGCGCCCTGATCATCGCCGGTGTCGGCGGTTCCGCAATCTGCGCAGATTTGGGAGCGCGAACGATACGCGAGGAAATCGATGCACTCGAAGTGCTCGGTCTACCCGTGCTCGAACGCCTGGTCGTACCCCGGATGATCGCCATTGCCGTCGTCTGCCTCCTACTGAACTCGATAGTTCTCGTAATCGGTTTGGGCGCAAGCCTCTTCGTTCACGTCCTGATACTCGACGGCAACGCACAGAGTTTCCTGCGCAATCTCGTTCAATTCAGTCAACCCAGCGACTTCGTCGTCTCCGGCATCAAAGCCGTTGCCTTTGCTCTCATCTCGGGAATCGTGGCCTGCTACAAGGGCCTGACCGTCAAGCGCGGAGCTCAAGGCGTCGGCGACGCAGTCAACGAGACCGTCGTGCTCTCGTTTGTCCTCGTGTTTGTCGCCAACCTCGCAATTACTCAGTTCTACCCACTGTTCGTCTCGGTGAAAGGTGCCTATTGATGCACCTGCCCATCGCAATTCGTGCCAAGCGGGTCAGTTCGCGGACCGTCGACGGCCTGAGTCGACTCGGCGATCAGTTCACGTTCCACGCGCGTGTCATCACCTCGATTCCCGCAACCCTCAAGCGCTATTGGCGTGAAGTCGCCCGTCTCGTCGCCCAGGTGGCATTCGGTTCGGGCACCCTGCTCGCCGGAGGCGGCAGCGTCGTCGTGATCTTCGCGATCTCGTTCTTCGCCGGTTCCCAGATCGGACTCGAGGGCTACCGCGGACTCAACCTCGTCGGCCTCGCACCGCTGTCCGGCGTGATGTCCGCCATCGCGAATACTCGCGAGGTGGCACCACTCGTTGCCGCAATCACCCTGGCAGCCAAGGTCGGAACCGGATTCACCGCGCAGCTCGGAGCGATGCGGATCTCCGAGGAAATCGACGCGCTCGAAGTCATGGCGATTCCCTCGCTGCGGTACCTGGTCACCACCCGAATGATCGCGGCGCTCATCGCGGTGGTCCCGCTGTACCTGGTCGGCCTGTTTGCTTCGTACATGGCAACGGCGCTTGCGGTGATCCGGGTCAAAGGCCAGTCGGAGGGAACGTACGGCTACTACTTCAGTCTTTTCCTCTCTCCCAACGACATCTGGTTGTCCTTGATAAAAGTCATGGTGTTCGCGGTCGTCGTGACCCTCGTGCACTGCTACTACGGTTACACCGCGACGGGTGGACCCGAAGGCGTCGGACGAGCCGCCGGACGAGCGTTGCGCACCAGCATCGTCTTCCTTGCATTCACCGACGTCGCGATGACCATTGCGCTGTGGGGACTCAAACCTCACGTACCCGGGCTGACCGGATGATCGTCACGAATTCCAGCCGAATCACCCTGGCACTGCGGGGTTTACTCGCCGTGGTCATCCTGATCCTCGCCTACGTCTTCTTGTTCAGCAGAGGTACGGACTCCACCGGTTCCACACCGCAGGTCAGTGCTGTCGTCCCCGCCAGTGCCGGTGCGCTGCGAGTCGGATCCTCGGTACAGTACCGCGGCGTCGTCGTCGGCGCTGTGGCCGAGATCGAGCCGGGCACCACCGCTTCGACTGTCTCACTCGCGATCGACGAGGGAGCGTTCGAGGACATACCGTCGACAAGTCAGGTGCGACTGATGCCCCGCAACATCTTCGGTGACTTCTTCGTAGACTTGATTCAACCTGACGGACTCTCGCGTGGTCCTGCTCTCGTGCCGGGTACCGAATTGGTATCCGATCAGTCCGAAGTCGCGGTCCAGCTCTACCAATCGATCTCACGGATCTACTCGCTCGTTTCTTCCCTCGACCCCGCCGACATCAACGTCGCACTCACGGCAGTCTCGGACGCGTTGAGCGGCAAGGGAAACCAGATCGGCGAATCGCTCGATTCAGTCCACCAAGCGTTGGTCGGTGCGCAGCCCGTCATCGACGGACTCGGTGACGACCTCGACGACATAGCCACCCTCGCCGACAGTCTCTCGACGAGTGCGCCGGACATGCTCGCCGCATTCGAGAACTCCATCACCACATCCAAGACCGTCGTCGAGAAATCCGACGGGTTGGCGGGGCTTCTGCGTGCCGGCACCAGCACGGGAGCTGCTGCCACGAGTCTGATCGGTGACAATCGCGACCGCATGATCACCTTGGTCGACGACGCCGATTCCCTGACCGGCGCAATCACTTCGCGGCCGGACCACATCACCACCTTCTACAACGGCCTGCGCAATCTCACGATCAAGCTCCCGCCCGCGTTGGCGCATGGTCCGTGGCTCAGCACCGATCTACGGCTGTCCGTCACAGATCTGTATCCGTACGGAAAGACCGACTGCCCACAGTACGACGGAACCCGCGGACCCAACTGTCCTGCCGCCGCGACCGCGTTCGGCGGAACCGTCGGCCCGGTCGGCAGCCCTGCCGAACAGTCCCTGATCTCGGCTCTCACCCAGGGCGGTACAGCTTTGGACACTCTCGTGGCGGGGCCGGTATTTCGCGGCACGACGGTGGTGGGCGGATGAGCGTGAAGAAATCTCTGATCAGGTTCGGACTGTTTGCTGCACTGTCGATTCTCGCCACCGTGGTTGTGGTGAGCACCCTGATCAACCCAGTCTCCGGGTCGAGTTCGCAGTACCGGGCCGTCTTCGTCAATGCCTCCGGCCTGGTCACCGGCAGCGATGTTCAGATCGCCGGGGTGCGAGTAGGGCGCGTCGACAGCGTCGAGCTGGTGAACAACCAAGCCGTCGTCGGCTTCGAACTCGAATCTGCACAACGTATTCCGTCCGACGGTCGCGCTGTGGTGAGGTACGCAGACCTGTTGGGAGCGCGAACAATTTCGATCGAACCCGGACAGGCCGAACGCGCAACAGGCAACTACCTCTCCCCCGGGGCCACAATTCCCGTGGAACAGACTCAGCCGGCGATCGACCTCACCGACATCCTCGGCGGATTCCGTCCCCTGTTCGACGCACTTGACCCCGCAGAAGTCAACGAGCTTGCCGCACAGGTCGTCCAGGTATTCCAAGGACAAGGTTCCACCATCGAAAGCCTGCTGGAGCGCACTGTTGCCGTCACCGAGAACTTGACGTCCCGGGACGCGATCTTGGACCAACTACTGAACAACCTCGACCGGGTCCTTACCGTGACCACGACGAATCGACCCAACTTCGTCGAGATGATCAACACGCTCGACACACTGGTCGGCGGTTTGGCACAGGACCGCCAACAGATCTCGGCCGCAGTGGATTCCGCAGGCGCACTGACTTCTTCACTTCAGGACTTGGTGACGGGCGTGGAACCGGACTTGGCTGGCGCGCTGACTTCGATCGATCAGTCGGCTCGCGTCGTCGTCGACAATCGTGAGTCGCTGGCGACCGGTATCACCGCTTTCGATCAACTGTTCACCCAGTTGGGGATCGCGATGAGCTACGGAAGCTGGGCGAACATCTACATCTGCAACTTCCGGCTCAGCGCGCTGGACCAATCGGTGACCCTCGGCGGCCCCGAGCGTTCGGCGGTGTGCCGATGAACTGGCTCACCGTCAAGAACCCGGTCCGCAACGGAATCATCTGCATCCTCGTCGGAGTCGGTGTGGTTCTGGCCGCACTCGTTGTCCCTCAACTGATCTTGAAGGTCAAGACCAACGAGTACCACGCCGTCTTTGCCAACGCCACCGGGTTGACGCAGGACGATCCGGTCAACGTCGCGGGAGTCCCGAGCGGGGTGGTCACCTCGTTGGCGGTCAGCGGCAACTCGGTTGAAGTCACCTTCCGACTCGACGACGGCGTCACTCTCGGCGAAGACTCCCGTGCGGACATCAAGATCTCGACTCTGCTCGGCCGACGCTCGCTCGACGTCACTCCGAACGGATCGCGCTCGTTACCCGCAGGTTCGACCATCCCCATCGAGAACACGAGCGTTCCGTTCACTCTCGACGATCTCGGTCGAGGAGCACAATCCACGTCGGAAAACCTTGATCTGCAACAACTGCGAAACATGCTGACCGTGGTGTCCGACAACTCACCGGACGATCCCGAACTCATTCGCCGCTCACTCGAGGGAATCGACGCACTCTCCGGAGTAGTCAACGACAACGACGTTGCGCTCCGTTCCCTTCTCACCGGAGCGCAGCAGACGACCGCAACACTGATCGAGCAGAAGGACACTCTGGAAACCCTTCTGGGGAATGCGGATCTGGTGATGTCCACGATCGCCGACCGGCGAGATGTGCTGAATGCGCTTGTACAAGACCTGAATCAGTTGAGCACCACACTTGCCCAGTTCCTGGGCGACAACCAGGCTTTGATCGACTCGGTCATGGGAGACATCCACGTGGTGACGGGAGTTCTGTCCGAGAACGAACAATCACTGACCACACTGCTCGACAACTTCGCCCCCAGCGTCCGCTACGTCACCAACGCGACCGGTAACGGCAACTGGCTCGACCTCAACTCGCCCTCCACCCTCATCCCGGACAACTGGTTGTGCGTCGTCGGGCTCGTTCAGGGGTGTCGATGACCACGACCGTCAAGAAACTCGCCGTGCTGGCAGCGATTGTGATCTGCGCGATCGGTGCCGTCCTGTTCGTCACGCGTGACGAACACAGACTCACTCTCACCGCCGAATTCACCTCGACCGACGCTATCTTCACCGGGAACACAGTGACGATTCTGGGAGTTCCCAGCGGGAGGGTCGAGAGCGTCACGCCGGAAGGGTCCCGGGTACGAGTGGCGCTGAGCCTGCCATCCGGAACACGTATACCCGCCGACGCGCAGGCCTGGGTCCTGTCTCCCTCGGTCATCAGTGACCGCACGATCGAACTCGGGCCCGGCTACGAGGACGGTGAGTTCCTCACCGACGGCGCGGTGATCCCTCTCGAACGCACTCACTCCCCGCTGACGTGGGACCAACTCACCGCATCGGTGAACGAATTGACGGTGGCGCTCGGCCCTGGCGCCGACGGCGGCGGGATCGGTGACCTCATCGGAGAAGGCGCCCACGCGTTGGACGGCAACGGGCAAGCATTCAACGATGCCGTTCGGTCCATCTCACAGGCCAGTTCGGTACTGGCGGGTGCAAGTCCCGACATCTCCGAACTGGTGAAGAACCTGAACACCCTCGTGCAGTTGATCGCGGACAACCAGACCAAGGTCGACTCCCTGTCGAACTCGGTGACAGTCACCGCCCGCACGTTCAGCGCCCAGCGAGAAGACATCAGCGGGGCGCTCGATTCCCTGACCACGTTGCTCGGACAGGTCTCAGCGCTACTCGCCGAACACGGCGAGGCGGTCACCGCCGATCTGGGTACGCTCGCACAGTTGGCCGGTGCAGTCGCGACCAAACAGGATCAACTGCGCGAGATCATCGAAACGGCACCAACGGGATTCGAGAACGTCGCCAACCTCGTCACCGAAGAAGGCCGAGCCAGAGCACGATTGAACGTCGCCACCGATCTCTCACAGTTCGACACGACGCGAGAACTGTGCGAGAAGATGCCGATACCGCTGTGCACAGGGCCGGGAATCGTCAATCCCATCGAATTTCCTTCGGCAGGCAGCTCCGACCTGGCACGCATCCTCGGTGGGGGCAACTGATGGCGTCGAACAAGTCCGTAGTGAGCGTTGTCGTGGCACTTGTCATCGCGGCGCCATTGACCGGCTGCAGTCTCAACTTCCAGCACCTCCCCCTCGGACGCGGTCTGCCAGGAGAGTCGTACCCGCTGAACATGGAATTCGTCGACGCGTCGTTACTTCCCGTCGGCGGTGAGGTGCGGATCGGCCAGGCAGTGGTCGGCAGAGTCATGTCGATGAGCGCGCAAACCTTTGCAGCCGTGGTACATACCGAAATCGCGTCGGACATCGAACTACCTGTCGGCACCCGCGCTCGGATCGAACTGTCGACCCCGATCGGCGATGCGTTCGTCAACCTCGAAGTTCCGGTCGATCCAGCGGGCCCCATTCTCGAACCAGGTTCCACCATCGAGCGATCGGAGACCGTGCGCGGACCCGATGTCGCACAACTGCTCGGCGCCGTCGGAACTCTGTTGAACGGCAGTGGGTTGGCGCAGGTCAAGAACATCGTCAGTGAGGCTGATCAGATTCTCGACGGCAGGGAGGAGACGATCCGCGATCTGCTTGCACGCCTTGACACTTTTCTCGGAACACTTGACGACCGAAAGGAATCGATCAATTCGGCACTGGATTCACTGAACCGGCTCAGCGCTCTGATCGGAGACGAGAGCGCCACCATCGACGAAGGCTTGCGCACACTCACACCCGCATTGGGCGTGATCGCCGACCAACGACAACCGCTCCTCGATCTACTCGACGAAACCGATCGGCTCAGTACCGCAACCAATTCCGTACTCGACCAGTCGGCCGACCAGATTTCCGAGATCACCGGACGACTGTCACCCATCCTCGACCAGTTCTCGGCAATGGGGCCGACACTGGGTGAGACGATGGCCAACCTGGACAACGCAAGAGTGCTCCTCGAGCGTGCCAGCCCAGGCGATTACGTGAACATCGACCTCGACGTCGATGTCGAGGGCACCGTGACCGGAGTGCTCAACGAGATAATCCCGGGCGCCGCACCGCCACTGCCACCTCTGCCCGCCTCCGATCGGGAACTGCCGATCACGACACCCCTGCAAGGAGGAACGCGATGAAGAACCGAACCGTCTATTTCGAGATCGCCGCCTTTCTCCTCATCGCGGTGGTCAGCACGACGTACGTACTCCGGCAAGTCGGTGCCGGAGATCCGTTCACCGGAACCTTCTCGGTCATCGTCGAATTGGAGAACGCGGCCGGAATCGCTCCCGGTTCGGAAGTGGCCTATCGCGGAGTCACCGTCGGCGACGTCGAGTCGGTGGAGGTGGACTCTGCCCAGGACCTCGTCGTGATGACGTTGAGCATCGCCGCCGACAAACAGATCCCCAACGATTCGCATGTGGCCATCAGCCAGGACACCGCCGTTCCGGTATTGAAAGTTCAGTTGTCCTCGCAGACCGACGGCGGCCCGTATCTGGTTGAAGGTTCCGTCGTTCCGACTGAGCGCACTTCGATCCCGGTCGCGTTGGGAACCGTGATTGCGAATTTCAACGCTGCTGCCGACACCGTCGATCCGGCAGACCTGCGAACCCTCTCGCACGAACTCGGCGAGGGATTGAACGGATTGGGTCCGGATCTGCAGGCGCTCGTCGACAACTTCGACGTGCTCGCGCGCACTGTCCAATCCGATCAACCGCGTGTCAACACACTCGTCGAGAACTCGCGCTCACTGTTCACTGCGAACGAGGAAAATGTTGACGCTCTTCCCGAAGTTGCACTCACACTTCGCCAATTGACAGATCAGGTACGAAACTCCGATCCGCAACTGCGCACACTCCTCGATCGAAGCCCGAGTGTTCTCGACAATCAGATACTGCCTCTCATCGAACAGAGTCGTGAGCCGTTCAGTCTGCTGTTGGCCAATTCTCTCGTCTCCACTCAGATCGTCACTGCACGGATGCCCGCCGTCGATGCCTTGTTGGTGGTGGTGCCCAAAGGATTCGAGAAGTTCGGAAGTATCGTCAAAGACGGACGGGCACAGCTTGATCTGATCACAGCACTCGGACCGGTCTGTATCTACGACACGCCCCGGCGATCGGTACAGGACACCTCACCGACCACGCTCGACAAGAACCAACACTGCGCGGACCAGTCGGGCCGGATCCAGAATCGCGGATCGCAGAACGTCCCCACCGGAACTGGAACGATCGACGGGGTTGCTGAATACGATCCTGCCCTCGGAACGGTCGCAGCCGGTGACGGAACGTCGATTCGTCTGGGCCTCAACGGTGGTCAGAACACCGTTCTCGGTGACAACTCGTTTGCCGCACTACTAGTACAAGGAACGCAATGATCGAGACAACCGAACCCCAGACGCCCACAATCGTCGACAAGCCCAAGCGGCTTCGCAAGCAGACCGTAGCGATCGTTGCCGGCGCCCTGGTCGTGGTCGCGGCGCTCGGATGGGGCGCATTCGCGACCTGGCAGAAATCGGTCGACGAAAACGCGCGTACCAGCGCCCTGGACAGCGGACGGCAATTCGCCACTGATCTTGCGACGTACAACTTCCAGAACCTCGATCAGAATCTTTCCGTGGTCCGTGACAATTCTGTCGGCGAATTCGCCGGTCAGTACGCCCAGGTGGCAGCCAACCTGCAGAACATGATCGTGCAGTATCAGGCGACCTCGTCCGCTCAGATCATTTCAGCCGGGCTGGCGAGCAGTGATCGCGACAACGCCGAGGTGCTCGTGTTCCTCGATCAGACGATCACGAACACCAACTCCCCCGATCCGAGAATCGACCGCAACCGGATGCAACTTTCGCTGGTCCGCGAGGACGGCGAGTGGAAACTGAGCAACGTGCAGTTGTTGTGACCCGGCGGTCGGGCGTCAAAGACAGCCGTGTCGGCGACTGCCGATAAAGTGGCCCCACAAGTCGACGTCTCCTTCGTCGACCGGGAGCGCAGGTTCGAGGAGTGTGTCGGTAGCAGTGGCAGTGGAATCTTCGGTGCTGCTGAAGTGGTACTCCGAGACGGCTCGCGACCTGCCGTGGCGACGCGAGGGCGTCAGTGCCTGGCAGATCCTGATGAGCGAGATCATGCTCCAGCAGACGCCGGTGGTGCGCGTTGCGCCAATCTGGGAAGAGTGGGTCGAGCGCTGGCCGGTGCCGTCGGCGATGGCAGCGTCGAGCCAGGCAGAGGTGCTTCGCGCGTGGGGCAAACTCGGTTATCCACGACGCGCGCTGCGGTTACACGAATGCGCGGGCGTCCTCGCTGCCGAGCACGGTGACGTGGTCCCGGAAGACGTCGATACCTTGCTCTCGCTACCGGGAATCGGTTCGTACACCGCCCGCGCCGTCGCGTGTTTCGCCTACGGACAGCGAGTGCCTGTGGTGGACACCAACGTACGACGCGTAGTTGCGCGAGCCGTCCACGGCAATGCGGAACCCGGGAACCCGTCCAACACGCGAGACCTCGCCGACGTCGCGGCGCTGCTGCCGAGGACGCGTGCGCGCGCCGCCACCTACAGCGCAGCTCTCATGGAACTCGGTGCACTGATCTGCACGGCGCGGACCCCGAACTGCGAGAACTGCCCTTTGCCGAACTGCGCGTGGGTCGCTTCTGGCAAACCGGCACACACTGGACCACCCAAGAAGGTGCAGAAGTTCGCGGGCACAGATCGCCAGGTTCGTGGAAAATTGATGGCCGTTCTTCGCGAGAGTCACCGTCCGGTCGAGCGCGCGCAACTCGACATCGTCTGGCCGGCCGATCCGGGTCAGCGTGACCGTGCGTTGCATTCACTGCTGGTCGACGGACTGGTCGAGCAGACCGACGACGGCCTGTTTGCGCTGGCCGGAGAGGGTACGGCTTAGCCGACTCGCAGCGGGGTGCATTCTTCGGCTGTGGGTTCGTCGGTCTGGAGCGGTGCGACTTCCGGATCAGAACGCCGAAGTACAGCAGGAACGGCAGGCACCACTGGATCGCAAGGCGCAAGTGTCGGAATCTGTAGGGCAGCGCCGGGCGGGGGCCCGCTGGTGGAGGTCGCCGACTCGGCGCCGATGTTCGGGCTATCCGTGGACACCGCGCGCGACCCGTCTGGGGACAGCGCGATCAGCAACCCCGTCAACATGAGTAGAAGCGGCAGTACTATTGCCGCCGCCCACCGGACCCTGTTGACGGGCCGGGCAGCCATGCCGCCACCGGACCGAACTTCGCTTCCGCGATCAGCCGCTACCAGCGCAGCCCCTATCGCCAGTTGGGTCCGCTCGCCGAGAAACAGGAAGCCGAGACCTGCCAGTTCAGCGGCTTCCGCGGACGGCTGCCGAGAGTCTTCCTTCACGAGCATCGCGACGAGCATCTTGGGCACAGGGTCTCGTTCGGCGACGAGGAGGTCCAATGTCGCAGCAAATGTCGAGCTGTCCGCAAGCAACTCGGCCGTGTCGTAACGATGCGCCGAGTCCACGACGCCTGCTCTCGGGTCGACGGCCGCGATCACGGTCTCACTGCCGTCCGGCCAGAACGCGAGAATCGGCGAAACACCAATGAGAGCGTCGACCGTCCGCAGGTAGGCAAGCCGTGCGTCGAGACCGTTGACCAACTCGATGTTCTCGAAAGGACTGGAGGACAACGAATCCGAGACAAGTTCGCGCACGTCCGCACGCTCGCACATCACTCCGACGACGGTGGGGCACAGATTCGAGCGCAGAGCTCGACCGGTGGCGACCTCGGCCGCGGAGGCGAGTGCGCGCGCCGACGCTTGCGGAGAGGGAACAGTCCCGTCTGCACCCCAGGGGTGACGGAACTCGTCGATCGAGCCAAGAAGGGGTGTGTCCGCATCTACGAGAGCTGTTGAAATTGACTGATTTTCGAATACAACGCCCAGGCTTTCACGCACTGGATCCTCCATTGACTGCTACTGACTGTTACGAGTGTTGCCATTCCTGCGAAGCTGTATCAGAACGTCAGGCCACCGACCGCCATTGCACCTGGTTCCAGCACCACATCCACCGGCGCTCGGCCGTCGACCGTGACGCGATACGTCCCCGGTAGCAGTCCGACAAACGAGAAGTGACCCTCGAACGGTTTCACCGTCCGCGCTGTCGCGTGCCCGCATTGATCGACGCCGTCGATCACCACCGCCTCCGAGATGCCCGATGTCACCAGACCTGAGATTCGTCCATCTGCCGAGACAGCAGCCCACTGGCTTCTCTGACCACCAACAGAAATCCCGTACGGATCACACACTCCCGGGGTGGTCGCCACCCGCACCGTGACATCGCCCGACCGCACGCGAACCGCCCCCCGATCTGCGGTGACCAGTGCAGCGATCGGTAGACCGTCGGCGTCTTCCCGCTTTCCCGCAGTCATCGTCGCCGTTCGGGTGAAGTACCGGTCCGCTTCCAGATTGCCTATCAGGCAATGTAATCCGACCTCGTCGACACCCGAGCCGTCTCCGCAGTAGTCAGGCACGGACGGCAGAACGAAACCTCGAGGCACCGGAAGTTGCACGACTACGTCGGAGAGCGGGTTGCCCCGGACACCGATGTCGATGACATACGTCACCGGATCACCCTCTCGGACAATGCCGTTGGACGGGCCCGAATCGAGCCCTGGACCGTCAGCGGGATCGAAGGGCGGTGCACCGTCAATCGCCGTCAGCTCGACGGTGAAGGGACGCACGAACTCTCCCTCGGCCGCCAATCGAACATCCGACTGCATCGGCAGCAAGCCGAGCGCAGCAGCGCCGACCGCCAGAGCTCCGGTCACGACAACTATGCCGATACCTCGCACTCCTCGGCGCCACGCTCTCGGCCGGAGTCCGACGACAACGGCCTTCGACCGCACCTCTGACAGACGAGTTCTCACGACGCTCCTTCGATGTCTGACTCTCGGGCCTCCGACAGGCGCTCGCGGCCACATTTGGCGAATCCCGAGCTACGTTCAATAGAAGTCGCTCGAGGGACTCGAAAGCCAATGGTGACGGCGTGATTGTGTGGGTGAACTTCTCTCAGCCGGGGTGAATTCCCGGGTGAATTGCCCGGGATGGCACGCTCTGGATTCGCACCAGCTACGCTCCTCCCTGTAGATAGATGGATCGAGACAATCCGCCCAAACTCTTCAATCATTGCAGGGCGCGAAAGCAGAAAGGGTCCGCGTTGATGTTCGGGATGGACGGCCACGACTGGGCAGCTATTCCCGAAAGGCGCACCCTCGCGACGTCGATTCCCCGGCAAGCGCTCTTCGACAAACTTGACCGACGTGCCGCGCTGACCATCGTCCGTGCACCGAACGGCCACGGGAAATCGTCGTTGATCGCATCGTGGCTGCGCGCCCATTTGGCATCCGAACGAATACTCGTCTGGGTCTCGGCCCCACGGCCCTCGTCGACACTCGAAGATTTCTGGGCCGTTGTCCTCGATCGAATCCACGCTGCCGGAATCGCACTGCCCGACGTCGACGATCTCGCCGATCCTTTCACCGCTGTCGCCAAATCCCTGAACGCCCTCAGCCGCCCCGTGCTGCTCGTGCTGATCAGGCCGGATCTGATATCGGAACCAGAGTTGGACGATCAGTTGATCGAACTCCTCGCCCTCTGTCACAACCTGGACCTCGTGGTCACGCTCTCGGGCTTCGGCATGTTCTCCGAGCCGTACCTGCTCGACACGGACCACGAGGTGATAGGCGCGAGTGAGCTGTTGTTCACGAGAGCCGATACCGCCCATTTGCTCGCACAAGCTGACGTACACACGACTGACGGTGATGCCGAACAAATCACATCCCTGACAGGTGGGCTGCCAGCGCTGGTTCGTGTCGCCGTTCCCGCCGTCCAGACATCGGGTAGCCGCAACCGCGAGCAGATGATCAGGAAGAACATCGCGCAGGCGATCGACGACTACGTGAACAAATCCGTTCTCATGACCGCTGATCATGTGGAACAACTCGAGTTCCTGCTCGCGACGGCCTTTGCGCGATCGATCACCGTCGACATCGCCGCCATGCTGTTCGAGTCCCAACACCCTGAGGATGGCGAGACCGTTCATCAGATTCGCGTGCGCCTGGAGATACTGGAGACAGCCGGGTTGTTGTCACGGGTCGAGACCGAAGCCGAAGAAACCTGGGAGCTGCCTCCCGCCATTCGTCGATCGATACTCGCGCACCGAAAGCGCGCTGGAGTCGATCCGGCGCAACGTCTTTCGTTCCTCGCACACAACCGACTCGACCACGGTCATCACGCGTCGGCGCTGGACTACGCGGTCGAGGCACAGAACTGGACCCTGGCAGTAGACATCGTCGAGCAACACTGGGTGACGATGATCGTCCACAATCTGGACTCGGTTCGCTCTGCTCTCCAACGGATTCCGGCGGAAGCTGCGGACAAACACTCTGCCGTGGAGGCGGGGCGCGCACTGTTCACGATGCATCCGAGCGAGCGCTCGACGGTAGTCGACTTGCTACCCGAATCGCCGGCAGAACTGTGGGCTCTCGGCGCTGAATCCGGCGCGAAGGACGCCTTGAGCATTGCCTGCGTTCAATCGATCATGCTCAGGATGGCAGGCGAGTACGGGCTCGCAGCAGAAACCACCAGGCGCCTGTCTCATCTCAGTCGCAGTGCGCTGGAGAACAACCCGGAAGCGGTCAGCGCACAGCTCCCTCTCATGCGACTTCAATGGGCGATCAATTTTCAATTGAGCGGCAGGTTCACAGAATCCACGATCAAGGCTCGAATGGCGTACCACGGCGCCCTGTCTCATGGAGTCGACTTCATCGCTCGTAACTCTGCGGGAAGTGCCGCCCTGAATTGGGCGCTGGCTGGTGAGCCGCGGCAGGCCACACACTGGTCCGAACTCGAACAGAAGCATCCGGACCCCGGCGGTTGGCTCGAACCTGTGGTCAAGATCGCCGGCCTGACAGCACGGGCGCTCACTGCTCTCGACACACTCGACTTCGACGACGCACGTCTCGCATTGACCGAACTCGGTCTTCCGTCCGACACCGAGGAACTGTGGGCATTCGTCGTCTATGCGCATTGCCAATTCGCCTTGACCTCCGGCGACCACACTGCGGCACTACTGTTGCTCCACAATGCGATCGAAGCACATTCCAAGCAGTACACGGCTACATCTTTCGCGCTTCCTCTGTTGCAATCCGCAGAGATCGATCTCTTGCTCGCTCTCGGACAGGGGAACAATGCCGTAGCACTGGCCAAGGAGATCATCGATCCTGCAGCCAACCCGTGGACGCTCACGTCGGTGGCGCGTTTACGTCAGCGGATCGGCCAGAACGAGGCCGCGGTGGCGCTGTGTCACCAGTTCGACTGGTCTGGCGTATCCTATCCGCGGGCACAGATGGAATCGCTTCTGGTGCAAGCGGTTGCCCACTCCGAGCTGGGTGAGCCACGCCTCGCCTCTCAGGAGTGGTCCAGAGCGTGCAGCATCGCGGATCAGACCGGACTTCTACGTTCGTTCGCGACCATCGCATCGTCGGACGTCGAGAAACTCGAATCGATGGCCGAAACGAAATCGCGTGCACTGGCCGAATTCTCGAAAAGGGCTCCTGCGGAATCTTTTCCGGAATTCGTACATATCGTGGAGCTGACCGAACGCGAACAGAAAGTCCTCTCACTCCTGGCGCTCGGCATGGGGTCGGCTGCGATGGCCGACAAACTGTACGTGTCCGTCAACACCGTCAAGACTCAACTGCGCACTCTCTACAAGAAGCTCGACGTACACAATCGAAACGAAGCGATCACGAGGGCACGCCAACTGCGCTTGCTGTAGTCGGGGTCGGATCTGATTTCGGACTACATTCTGTAGGCATGAGCACCGATTCCTGCGTCTTCTGCAAGATCGTCGCGCTGACCGAGCCGGCGATTCTCGTTCACGAGAGCGAGACAACTCTCGCATTCCTCGATGCACGGCCGGTGAGTCGCGGACACACCCTGGTGGTCCCCAAGCGTCATGCAGAGAACCTCGATGCTCTCGAAAGTCACGAAGGCGCAGAGATGTTCCGCGTCGGCACGCTCATCGCCGGAGCTCTACGCCGCTGCGACATCGCCGCTGACGGAGTCAACTTTCTCGTCAACGACGGGCGTGCCGCGGGCCAAACCGTGTTCCACTCGCACCTGCACGTCGTCCCCCGCCATCGCGGCGACAAGGCGAAGTTCGCTGCCGGACTCCTCGCCAGGCGAGCCGTCGAGCTGGAGCAGGTGGGCGCGTCGATCCGAAGTCAGCTCACGGTCTGAAGGAATTCCGTCACCACTTCGCGATAGCGCTGCGGTTGATCGTCGTGGACCAGGTGGCCTGCATCGGCAATACGTACGTACCGAGTTCCCGGCCTCTCGGCCATCTCTCGCATCTGTCCCTCAGGGGTGATGGTGAACTCTCCCTCGATCAGCAAGGTCGGCACCTCGATCGCCTTCCACTGATCCCAGAAATGCCTCGTGCCCCACTCCTCCGAGATGTCGCGGAAGGTCGACACGTCGCCGTGCAGGTACCACCCGTCGTCGCGGCGGTCGAAAGAATCGAGAAAGTACTGGCCGGCGACGGGGCCGAAGAATTCCTTCATCGCCTCCTCGGAAGCAAACGGCTGCGGCCACGCCGAGATCATCTGCGCCCAGTCCGCAGCGGTGCGTCCACGAAAGTCCGGGGCCATGTCTTCGAGGACCAGCGCACAAACCTTTTCGGGATGCGCGGCGGCGAAGCACCACGCATGCAGAGCCCCCATCGAATGACCGATCACGATCATCGGCTCCTCGATGGACGCAACCGCCGATGTCAGGTCCTCGACGAATGCCTCGGTAGTCAGTGCCGCTGGCGCCGGCCTGCCGTGACCGGCAGCGTCGAAGGTGTAGACGTGGCCGAACTCGCGGATCCACGGCACCTGGCGTCGCCACGTTCGGGAGCTGCCCATGAGGCCGTGCAACAACAGAATCGGTTGTCCCGTTCCACCTTCGTCATGCAACACGAGTGTCACGGTACGCGGTGAAGGTGCGCGGGTAATGTCGCTTGCATGGCAGTCGTGAAGATCAATGCAATCGAGGTCCCCGAGGGCGCCGGCCCCGAACTGGAGAAGCGCTTCGCAGCACGCGCTCACGCAGTCGAGAACTCCCCGGGCTTTCTCGGATTCCAACTCCTCCGCCCCACCGCCGGTGAGAGCCGCTACTTCGTGGTGACCCAATGGGAGTCCGAGCAGGCGTTCGCCGATTGGCGTGACGGCCCCGCCCGTGAAGCCCATTCCGGCGAGCGCGCGAAGCCCGTCGCTTCGGGTGCGTCGTTGCTCGAATTCGAAGTTGTCCTGGACGTCGCCGCAAAGAGCTGATCTCGAGCGATTGTGCCTGCCTTGGCGGGCACAATCGACGGTCATCTCGGCTTCACGCGTTGACACGGTGCGGGCTGTAGTGCAAAAGTTCGCATGTAAACGCGATGGTCCGACAGGAATCCGGTGAAAGCCCGGAGCGGTCGCGCCACTGTAATTCGAGGTGAAGTGCCTTTTTCGGCACGACAATTTCGACAGCCAGACACTTCGGCCATCGCATGGACCTAGGGGACGCGAAAATCCCAGGAGGCTTCGATGGCTCTCGCCTATTCTCCCGATACGTCGATCGATTCGACTCGTCTTGCTTTCCTCGCCGCTGCAGTAGTTCTGTTCGCGATGCTGGCTCTCTACCTGGTCGGATTCGACCAGGGCGCTATCTCTCGCACCGGCATGTACATGCATGAATTGATGCACGACGGTCGACACTTGATGGGCCTGCCGTGCCACTAGCCGACAATTTCACGAAGCTTCTCATTCGTGGTTTGTTGGCTGGTCTGATCGCAGGCATCCTTGCCGGCGGAGTTGCATTCGTGCTGGGTGAACCGCACGTCAACGCTGCCATTGCGATCGAAGAAGCCAACAGCGCCACCGGTGAGGTTTCCGGCGAAGCCGCTGGGCATTCGCACGGTGACGAAGAAGAACCACTGGTGAGCCGCGACGGGCAGCGCGCCGGGCTGTTCCTGGCCACGGCGCTTGCCGGACTGGCACTCGGGGCGATCTTCTCGGTCGTTGCCAATTACGCTCGACGACTCACCGGAATGTCCGGGCCGTTGTTGGCGATCACCATCGCCGTCGGTGGTTGGCTGGCTATCGAGGCTGTCCCCTTTTTCAAGTACCCGGCCAATCCGCCGGCCGTCGGAGATCCCGACACCATCAACCAGCGCACACTGCTGTGGCTGGCCGCCGTGATTCTCGGGCTGCTGTCCGTCACCGCGGCAGCAGCGGCGGCAAAGGCAGTTTCCGGGCACGAGTTCCTCAGCGTGCGCATCGCTGCTCCGGTGGCTGCGTTCCTGGTGATCGCCACGATCGGTTACGTCTCGCTTCCCGGCATCAACGAGGTGGGCGAGGACTTCCCGGCAACTCTGCTGTGGGAGTTCCGACTTTCCTCGCTCGCTACGCAGGCGACGCTCTGGCTCGTACTCGGGTTGGCATTCGCCTTCCTTACCGAGCGCGCGACCAAGAACACCGAAGTAGCAAAGAAGTACGCCCTTCGCTGAACCTGCTGTGCGCCTTTATTAACCTCCCGCGGTTAATAAAGGCGCACAGCAGTTCTTTTTCAGCTCAGATGATGCACTTCTTGCAGTCCGTACACCGGCGTCGGGATGCCCTCGTAACGCGCCTTCAATTGCAACGCCAAGTACAGCGAGTAGTGGCGCGACTGGTGCAGATTGCCTCCGTGGAACCACAGCGCTTCCTGCTGCGTCGGCTTCCACATGTTGCGCTGCTCGCCTTCCCACGGTCCCGGATCCTTGGTGGTGTTCGACCCCAGGCCCCACACCTTGCCGACCTTGTCGGCGGTGTCCTGACCGATCAGATCCGCCACCCAGCCGTTCATCGAGCCGTAGCCGGTCGCGTAGACCACCACGTCGGCAGGCAATTCCGTACCGTCTTCGAGAATCACGCTGTTCTCGGTCAGCTCACGAACATTGCCGTGCGCGAGCTTGATGTCTCCATTGGCAACCAGTTCGGCAGCGCCGACATCGATGTAGTAGCCCGAGCCACGGCGTAGGTACTTCATGAACAGGCCCGAACCGTCGTCGCCCCAGTCGTGCTCGAAGCCCGCCTTCTCGAGGCGATCGTAGAAATCCTTGTCGCGCTCACGGATTGCGTCGTACACCGGGATCTGGAACTCGTGCATGATCCGGTACGGCAGCGAACCGAACGTGAGGTCCGCCTTGTGTGTCGTCATGCCGGCGGCCAGTGCTCGCTCCGAGTACAGATCGCCCAAGCCCAAATCCATCAGCGAATCCGACTTCACGATGTGCGTCGAGCTGCGCTGCACCATCGTGACGTCGATACCGTTCTCCCACAGTGCGCCGCAGATGTCGTGCGAGGAGTTGTTGGCCCCGATCACGACGACCTTCTTGCCCACGTACTGATCCGGGCCGGGGTGCTTGCTCGAGTGGTGCTGATCGCCGAGGAACTTGTCCTGCCCGGGGAACGTCGGAACGTTGGCCTTGCCGGACATACCCGTCGCCATCACCAACTGCTTGGGACGCAACGTCAGCTTCTCGCCGTTGCGGTTGACCTCGACGGTCCATTCCTGGGTCTTCTCGTCGAACGACGCAGAGGTGCAGGTCGTGGAACTCCAGTACGGAACCTCCATGACCTTGGTGTACATCTCGAGCCAGTCGCCGATCTTGTCCTTGGGCGCGAACACCGGCCAGTTGTCGGGGAACGGCATGTATGGCAGGTGGTCGTACCAAACCGGATCGTGCAGGCACAGGGACTTGTAGCGTCCGCGCCACTGATCGCCGGGTCGCTCGTGGCTGTCGATCACGATGGCCGGTACTCCGAGCTGACGCATCCGGGCGCCGAGCGCGATGCCGCCCTGGCCGCCGCCGACGATCACGACGTAAGGCTGTGTGGTGTAACCGAGTTCGCGGTCTTCGATCTCCTTCTGCTCGGCCCACGTGATGCGGTTCGGGTCTGCCCCATGCTTGGCGCCGCGCGGACGACGAGTGCCCTTACCTTCTTCGTACCCCTTCAACTCCTGCAGCGACGTCAGCAGGGTCCAACCTTCATCTCCCTTCAAACGAAGGTGTCCGTGCGCGCGACCGGTTGCAGTCTCGAACTCGATCCAGGCTGACGTGACGCCGTCGGCTTCGTCGGGTGTCTCGGTGGTCCGGAATCCCGAAGGATCGGTGTCGTCGAGACGCTCGGAGAGCATGTCGGCAATCTGCTCGCGACCTTCGACGGTCTTGATGTTCCAGGTGAACGACACCAAGTCGCGCCAGAAGCTGTCGAGTGCAAATTTGCCTGCCACACGCTCGATGTCACGAGCCGCGAGGGCCGACTCGAAATCCGCCAGCCAGGCGTCGACGCGCTCCTGAGGTGTCACCGCCGTCAACTTCACCTCGGGGGTGACTGCGGAATCGATGGTTTGCGTCATCACTTCTCCTTGTTTGTGAATGTGACACACAGCACATCCCATAAGTGGCCCCGGTCACAAGCGTTGCAGTCTGTTGCAATCAGTGGACGCGGTGCCGGCGTCCGACACCGGTTGCCCGCACCGATGTGCGGGCAACCGACTCACCCCTCAGCAGGCTTGAATTTGCCGAGTCCCAGCGACTGAAATCCCACGACGTAGAACAACGTCCACAACACGGCCCAATCCACGAAACCCAGTGCATTGCCGTGTAATCCGTCGACAACTGCCGGCTCGTGAAGAATGTGCTCTGCTGCAAAGCGGTAATAGAACAAGAATGTGACCACCGCGAGCACAAACGTGAGCAGCGCGCGGATCGCCAGGTTGACCCCGTCCGCAAAGCCCGTGGGTTTGTTACCGAAGGCGTTGGCCCAGAAGATCATCCAGAAGGCCCAGCACACACCGAGCTGCGCCGGGAACTGATGGACCACACCACCCAACTCGGCAACGGCATCGCTTCCCACCAACACCTTCACGACCGGAAGTGCCACGAAGTACAAGCCGGTTCCGACGGCGAAGTTACCGATCGTGGCTGCGAGCGCCGTCTTACCGCCGCCGCCGAACAGTCGCCACGGCCAGTTGTCGAGCGTCTGGCCAGTCAGGATCACAACCACCACGACGCAGTAGAACCACCCGAGCACGGTGTCGACGGTCATCAACGGATCCGTGGCGGACAGCGACACGGACGGCAAACCGAACACGAAGTACAGCGCCAGCGTCGGGACGGCGACAAACGCGATCTCACACAAACCCACCAACGGCTGCTTCATCCCCAGTGAAGTCCACGGCCAATGCTGCCAGTTCAGGACCACCATCACCCAGGTCCCGAAGCCGAAGAGTACGAACAGCGCACCCGCGAAATATCCGAGGCCGCCCTCACGATCGGCCGCGAAATCCGGGTACAAACTCCCCAAGCCGTTTGCCAGGAGCCACGTCACCACGACGGCGAAGACCGCGGTCGCGACCATGATCGCCAGGCCTTTCGCCGGCTGCGGGAGTCGGTCGAAGCCGGCGAACTCGCAATTGAAGCCGATGAACACCACAAAAAGGATTGCCCAGAAAAGCGCCGCGTTGAACGGCAGAGGATAGAAACTCCAGGGACTGGTGGTCGGATCGGCGAGCAGGTACCAACTCGCAACCGCCAGCACGAGAACGATCACGAGGTTCGCGATCCCGAACCCGATCCAGCGGCGTGACGGTTGTCGGCTCGGCGTGGCCGGTTCCGTGGGTGTGTCGACTGTAGCGGTCATGTTCCCTCTCCCAGATTGTCTCGCAAGATGATTCGCGAAGTGGTTGCGCAACTATGGAGCCGTCGCGCGGGACATCGGGAGGGTTGCCGAGGGTTGCAACCGCTGCCCCATTCTGCGGAATTGCAACACGGTGCAACCCTTCCGCATTGTGGTCGCCGTCACATACAAATCACTCACCGGTTCCCAGGCAACCGGTTCACTGCTTACGAGGAGAAACTGCATGAGCATCACGGGCAAGGTAGTACTGGTCACCGGCGCCGGCCAAGGCATCGGACGCGGAATCGCTCTCCGCCTCGCCCACGACGGCGCCGACATCGCGTTGGTCGACCTCGACCAAACCAAGCTGGATGCGGTTGCCGACGAGATCAGACAGATCGGCCGTCGTGCAACGACGTTTGTCGCCGACGTCAGCGATCGCGCGCGGGTTCACGCAGCCGTCGAACATGCACACCAGGAATTGGGCGGATTCGACGTCATCGTCAACAACGCGGGAATCGCTCTCGTCGGCCCGATCTCCGATGCGACGCCGGAAGAGGTCTCCAAGATCTGGAGCGTCAACGTCGACGGTGTCCTGTGGGGAATTCAAGCTGCAGCAGCAAAGTTCCAAGCTCTGGGTCAGCGCGGAAAGATCATCAACGCGTCGTCCATCGCCGGCCACGACGGGTTCGCCATGTTAGGTGTTTACAGCGCAACAAAATTCGCGGTCAGGGCCCTCACTCAGGCTGCGGCCAAGGAATACGCGTCCGACGGAATCACCGTCAACGCGTACTGCCCCGGCGTCGTGGGCACCGACATGTGGGTGACGATCGACAAGAGGTTCGCCGAGTTGACCGGTGCGCCAGAGGGCGCCACCTACGAGAAGTTCGTCGGCGGAATTGCGCTGGGTCGAGCTGAAACCCCCGACGATGTCGCCGGTTTCGTCTCGTACCTTGCCGGGCCCGATTCCGACTACATGACCGGTCAGGCCGGTCTCATCGACGGCGGCCTCGTCTACCGCTGACCGCGGTGTCTTCACTGAAAGCGGTGTCTTCGCTGAAAACGGTATCTTCGCTGAAAAAGCGGTTGCCCGAGCCCGCGATGCCGCCCGGCGAGGATCCTCGCGACTACGCGAGGACCCTCGCCGCGGTGTACGACGCGACGATGGCCGGAGACCGCGCACCGGCCCGCCCCAGGGACGTGGTCCGCCAATCGTGGCAACGCCTGCGCGAGTTAGGTATCGACCCCGAACACAACCGGGTCGAACCGTCCATGGACGTCGCCGAACTCGATCTCCGTCGTCGTGAGTCCGGACTGTACGACGTGCTCGACGACGTGACGCGTGGACTCGAATCGGTTACCGCGAGCGGTGAGAACATCATGGTCGTCGCAGATCTTCGCGGAACTGTTCTGTGGCGCAGCGGGTCCCATCGAGTACTGGACCAAGCTGCGCGTCTGGGATTTGTCGAGGGTGCGAACTGGGCCGAGGACAGCGTCGGCACCAACGCCATCGGAACGGCATTGGTGTCACGACAGGCGGTTCAGATCTTCTCGGCGGAACACTATGCGCGCAGCCATCATCCGTGGACCTGCGCGGGGGCACCCATCCGCGATCCGCGGGACGACCGTGTCATCGGCGTCGTCGACATCAGTGGTCCCGCCAAGACCGTCCACCCCACCACACTCGCTCTGGTCGACGCCGTCGCACGCCTCGCGCAATCACACCTGCGCGACAAGCATCGGGACAATCTCGATCAATTGCGTTCTGTTGCAGGGCCGATGCTTGCTCGTAGCGGATCACCGGCATTGGTGATCGATACTCATGGCTGGGTAGCGGCGGTCGATGCGCTACCTCATCGCTCGCGCGTGCTGCTCCCCGCGGCTCTGGCTCCCGGCAGGACGTGGTTCCCCGCTTTGGGTCTGTGCGAACTGGATCCACTTCCCGGCGGGTGGGTGGTCCGGCCGATCGCCACCGGCGAGAAAATCAGTGCGCCCACGGTGCATATCGATCTGCGCGATTCCGAGAACATGTCGGTGACCGTCACGTCGGGGTTGGGCGAATGGGCCTACTCCCCGACCCAGCGGCATGCGGAGATTCTGTTTCTCCTCGGATCCGAGAGGCGTGGACTGACCGCATCGCGGTTGGCGCAGGATCTTTTCGGTGACCCGGCCCGCACGGTGACCGCGCGGGCCGAGATGTCGCGTCTGCGCAAGAACCTTGCCGGAGTTGTTGCAGCGCAGCCGTACCGGTTCGTCGATGCAGCGCACGTCACGCTTTCCTGCCCCGACGACGGTGCACATCTGTTGCCGTTCTCGAGCGCCCCGGCAGTTCGTGCCGCTCGCCTTACTCAGGCCGGTTCGGAGGCCTGAGTAAGCAACTGCAGAAACACCTCTTCGGGTTGAGCGCCGGATACTGCGACCGCACGGTTGGCGACGAAGAACGGAACGCCGCTGACCTGCAGTTGGCGGGCCATGGACAGATCTTCGCGAACAGCCTCGGCTGCGGCATCGGAGCCCAGTTGCTCGCGCACGACGTCGGCGTCGAGGCCGACGCTCACGGCCAGCTCGACCAGCACCTCACGGTCGTCGATCACCTTGCCGTCGCTGAAGTGCGCTTTGAACAGCGCTTCGAGGAGTTCGTTCTGCCGCTCACCCGCGAGATGCAGCAACCTGTGCGCATCAAAGGTGTTGGCGGCGATCACGGTGTCGAAGTCCAAGGTCAAGCCGACCTCGGCTGCCGTCGCGCTGACGTGGGCGAACATCTGACGTACCTGATCAGGCGCCATCCCCTTCATCTCGACCAAGGCGTCGAGTTCGGTTCGTCCCTCTCCCACCGGGGTGTCCGGAGCGAGCTGGTACGAGCGCCAGATGACGTTGACGCGGTCCTTGTTCTCGAAACGATCCAGAGCCGAAAGGAACCTGGTCTTTCCGATGTAGCACCACGGACAAGCGACGTCAGACCACACTTCGATGGTCACGTCTTGGTCAATCACGATTTGATCAGTCACCGAAGGTGCAACAACGAACAGGGCCGGGATTAGTCCCGGCTCGCGTCACGAGGTCACAGAATCACGTGACCAGACCACACCGGAACGCGATCAACGACGCACTCACCCGGTTGGGCACACCGAGCTTGGCGAACAACGAGGAGATATGCGTCTTGACGGTGGTCTCACCGAGGTACAGCCGCTCCGCGATGACGCTGTTGGCCGCGCCTGTCGCCAGGATTGTCAGCACTTCGCGCTCACGCTCGGTGAGCGAAGCGAGGGGAGTCAGGTCGGGTGTTTGCCGACGCGGCGCCGAGGCCACGATGGCACGTAGAGAATCGGAGCTGAACAACGAGTGGTCCGACGCCACCACCCGTACTGCCTGCTGGAACGCGTGTGGGGCCGCGTCCTTGCTCAGGAAACTGTGCGCGCCCGCCTCGACCGCTTGCACGACCATGTCGTCGACGTCGAAGGCGGTCATCGCGATGACCTTCGGCGGATTGCTCATGGTCATCAACTCTCGGGTGGCCTCCAAGCCACCGACGCGTGCCATCTTCAGATCCATCAGCACCACGTGCGGACGAAACCGAGTGACCTTGGCTGCGACCTGATCGCCGTCCTCGGCCTCGGCAACCACCACGATGTCCGGCGCTGCTTCCAGGATGTCTTTCATTCCGCGCCGAACCCAGGCGTCGTTGTCGACGATCAAAACTGTGATGCGCGAGTCAGCGTCCATAGTGCGCTCAGATTACCCAGAGCCCCCGACAGTCGGAGGGTGGGAGGGTTACGACGACCAGGGCACCCAGCAACTGACGAGGAAATCGTCCCCCAGCGCGCCTGCCTCCACCTTGCCGCCGATTTCTCTTGCCTGTTCGGCCAACCCGCGTAGGCCGGACCGTGAACCGATCGACGTCATGGGTGCAAGCTCGCTCAGCTTGTTGCGTGCGAGGATACGAATTCCGTCGTGCGGCGACCCGGTCACCGAAATGACGAGCATCTGGTCGCTCGCGTACTTCTGGACGTTGGTCAACGATTCCTGAACAACGCGATAACAGACGTGGCCCGCCAGCATTCCGACATCACCCGGGAGCAACTCCGATTCGAGACGGCAGTGAATGCCCGCGGCGCGTGCACCGTTGACCAGATCGCCGATCGCGTCGATCCCCTGGTGCCCGCCGTGTTCGCGGCGATCACCGCTTCCCCTGAGCACTCCGACGATTCCCTTCAATTCGTCCAAAGCCTCGTGCGCGGTGGTTCTGATCATCGCAGCGGTGTTGACGACCTTCTCGGGATTGTCTGCCGCGCTGACCTGTAACCCACCGGCGAACAACGAAATCCGGCTCAAACTGGCCGCGATCGTGTCGTGCATGTCGCGCGCGATCCGCGTTCGTTCCTCGGTGCGAATCATCTCGTCGCGCATCACGTCTGTTTTCTCGGTGGCAAGATCCCGTACGTGCTCTGCCTCGACGAGTTCGGTTCTGGTCCGAATCAGGAGCGAGAGCGCCACGACGATGCCGACCATGACGGCTGCGACGAGCCACGGGATCCAGATGGCGACGTCGTATTGAACAACCGCCGAACCATCCTTGGGTTTCATCGTTCCCATCGTGAGAACGGAGTACTCACGATTGCGAAAAGCGTCGTAGGTCAACGAAATTCCGCACGCGACGAAGACAGCTGCCGCAGCGGCAGCAAGCCGAGGCCCACGCGCGATCCGAGCAACGGCGAACAATGCGATGAGCGCCGCCGTCGCATCGGTGGGGAAGAACAACGGGCCGACCAGCGTGATCGCCAGAACCACCCAGGGATACTGATGGCGCCACACAAGCGATATCCCACCGGCCACGCCCAGGACGAACCCGATACCGACCAATACCGGTGGCATATTTCCCGACGCGCCTGCGATGCCCACCGTCATGAAGGAACAGAAAAGGCTGAACGCGACAGCGGCGGTAGTCCATACGCGTCGTCGCACAACGGTTCCTTTGGTGGTGATCACCGAGCAAGCGTATCCACCGCCACCGACGCCTCGAATCAGCCGAACGGGTGGACGAACCGCCAGGCTCCGACCGAAAGGATGAGGCGGACCGATCTTTCGACCGAAGCGGTGAGCAGTCCTCACATCGTTGACTTGTGCCATACCAACTCTCGAAAGGCGCACATCATGCGATCACTCCGCACTCCCCTCGCCCTCCTCGCCGTCGGCGCAGCCCTGTTCGCAACCATCGCCTCGGGCGAGACCGACGAAGCGAAGAAGGTCGACGACAACGGTTCTTCCGCCGCACCTGCGGCCGCCTTCGGAATCGGTGACGTCGTCGAACTGGGCGACTGGCGCGTCCAGGTACACGGCGTCGTCGATCCCTACGTCTCGACCAATCAGTTCATCACCGCTGATCCCGGAAACCGCTACGTCGTGGTCGACACCGAGGTCACCAACAACAGTGACAAGCCGTCGACGGTCTCGTCGATGATGTGCTTCGAACTGCAGGACTCGGCAAACAAGTCGTACAACATCACGTTCACCGACAGCAGCACTTCGAGTGTCGACGGAGAGCTCGCGCCGGGCGCTGCCAAACGAGGCGAATTGGCGTACGAGGTCCCCGAAGCCGCCACCGGTCTGCGCCTTCAGTTCAAGTGCGATCTGTTCTCGTCCGGCTCGGCAACCATCAACCTGTCGTGAACCGTCCGGGCGATCTGCTGCTGAATCCGTGGGCACTGGTCTCGGTGGCCGTCATCTTGATCAACGACCACGTACTCAAAGGGGCATTCGGGAACACGATGACGGGCAAGCTGTCCGACGTTGCCGGGGTGTTCCTGCTTCCCCTGCTTCTGCTCTCGGTTCTCGAGGTGCTCAGGCGAAGTCTGGTGGGGCGAGCAGCGATCGCCTGGTCCATCGCAGTCACGGGGATCGGCTTCGCCGCCGTGAAGGTGATATCGCCGATCGGCGACGCATACGAGTGGGTGATCGGGTTTCTCCGCCTGACCGCAGGAGGATTCCGCGGAGATCTCTTGCCGATCCTGGTCTATCGCGATCCCTCGGACCTGTGGGTGCTCCCGATCCTGTTCGCGAGCTATCTGGTCGTCACACACCACCGCACTCGGGCGCCGGAGGGGGCGCCCGAGCGCGAGATGATCAGTCCAGGGCCGCATCCAACGTGATGTCGACGCCGGTCAGTGCCTTGCTGACCGGGCAGGTTTCCTTGGCCGCCTGGGCAACCTTGGCAAAACCGTCGGCGTCGAGGCCGTCGACCTCGGCGCGAACGGTGAGCTTGATTCCGGTGAGCTTGAATCCGACCGTGTCGGGGCCGAGTGACACGTCCGCGGTGATGTCGAGGCTCTGGGGGGTCCCGCCGGCCTCGGCGATCAGGGCCGACAACTGCATCGCGTAGCAGGACGAATGCGCCGCGGCGATGAGTTCCTCGGGGCTGGTGGTTCCGCCGGCCTCCTCAGCTGCGCGCTTGGGGAACGACACGTCGAAGGTGGCGACGCCCGAGCTGGTGAGTTCCACCTGTCCCGATCCGGCCTCGAGGGTGCCGTTCCAGGCGGTGCGTGCGGTACGAGTTGGCATTGCTGTCCCTACTTCCGTCTTCACATGATTCGGTGAACGCCTTGCGATCACGAACCTACCCGCGATACGTGAAGTCACACCTACTGTTTCGGGCGGGACTACCCGAGGAGCGTCGCGGACAGCAGTTTCTCGACGCGGGCCTGCGCGGAGTTCTCCGAGGAAAAGTGCACGATTCGGCCGATGTCGAAGACCAGTCCGAGCGCCGCGTGAACGAGGAACCGCGCTTGGACGATCGTCAACTCCGGACGCGCCTCGACACACAAGTGCGCCCACTCCTCGACGTTCAAACGCTGAATGTTGCGCAACTCGGTCCGTGATCGATCCGGCAAGCTGCCGATCTCGGCAAAGTACACGGCCAACAGTTCGCTGGTTCCGAACGAAACCTCGACGTACATCTTCGCCAACGTCTCGACGGCCGCGAGAGGAGTCTCCGACTCAGCCAACGCCGAGCCCAACGTCATAGTCAGACGATCGGACGCACGGTGGAAGGCCGCAGCAAGAAGGTCGGCCTTGCTCGCGAAGTGCCGATACACACTCGACGCGTTGATACCCGCCGCGGCACCGATCTCCTCGATGCTCACGTCGTGGTAGCCGCGCTGATAGAACAGCAACACTGCTTCCTGAAGCAGCACTTCGCGTTTCGACGTCCGTACGAGGCCTGTTTTGCGTTCGGACGCCCCTGCCCTCGCGCCGTCCTCCTCGGCAGCGGGCAATTCGACGCCGATGACGGACCAGCATGCCGCAAGAATCAGCGCTTCGATCTGCTTGGCGGACAACGCGGATCGATGACCGGTGATACTGGCGATCACACTGAGCACGGCGGGCGCGATGAGTTCTACATCCGCCGGGTCGAGTTCCGGACGAACCGCTGCCAGCGGCTCGGCGATCCGAAGATTGAGCGTGCGCATTCCCACCCGCAATTGCTCACGATCCTCGTCGACCAGGTACCTGCCCTCCCATCGGTAGAGCCCTCCCCGGCGCCGATTCTCGATCGTCGCGCGGATGACACCCACCATCGTGGAGTTCAACTGCTCGCGTGGATTTTCGTTTCCGTGCACAGCTGGATCGCTGGCATCCAACAACGCCTGCGTCAGGTTGTTCACGGTGTAGACGAACAGGGCGTATTTCGTGGGGAAATGACGATAGAGGGCCGGACCGGAAATTCCGACCTTCGCTGCGATCTCGTCGATGCCCACCGCGTGGTAGCCACGTTCGCTGAATGCTTCCGCAGCAGCGGCCGCGATTTGCGCCTTCCGATTCTTCGGACGCGTCCGTGGTGCAGGGTCGCCGCCACGCACGGAGACGCGTGTCTGTCCGGGCACCTGACCCTCCACTTCCGTTGCTTTCTCTTGCACTGCCTTCGTCCGCTGCACCGCACTTCCACGGGCGCGAGTCCGAACGGATCATGTTAACCGTCGCGAAGGTCGCAATTCGCGCCCGGTACTGCTTCACCCGAAACCCTACAACGCAGTTGTAGCGGCGGACGGATTCCGGAAAAAGAGTCTTGACACCCGCTCTCTCAGCGGTGTTATGTTAGTGACGATTCGCATAACCTCGCACGTAGTCCGCTGGCGGGCTCGTTCCCTGCGGCGTGAAGTTTTCTTCGCCCGCAAGAGGGTTCGATGCCGAATGACCGACCGTAAGAAAGTAGTTGTGAGCAGATGATTCGCACTCGCTTCACCGAAATGTTCGGCGTTGACCATCCCATCGTGCAAGGGGGCATGATGTGGGTGGGACGGGCAGAACTTGTTGCGGCCACGGCAAATTCCGGCGCCCTCGGGTTCTTGACGGGCCTCACTCAACCCACACCGGAAGACCTCGTCAAGGAAATTGCTCGAACCCGCGATCTCACCGACAAGCCTTTCGGCGTCAATCTCACTATTCTGCCGTCGATCACGCCGCCGCCGTACGCCGAATACCGCCAGGCGATCATCGAATCCGGGATCAAGATCGTCGAAACCGCCGGTTCCAATCCGATCGATCATCTTCCGCATTTCAAGGACGCGGGCGTGAAGGTTATCCACAAGTGCACTGCAGTTCGACATGCGGTCAAAGCCGAGAGACTGGGCGTCGACGCCGTCAGCATCGACGGCTTCGAATGCGCCGGGCACCCAGGCGAGGACGACATACCAGGGCTCATTCTGATTCCGGCGGCCACGCAGCAACTCACGATTCCGGTGATCGCTTCAGGCGGAATCGCAGATTCACGTGGACTCGTCGCGGCGCTTGCGCTCGGAGCAGACGGCGTCAACATGGGAACTCGCTTCATGTGTACCGCGGAATCCCCTGTCGCACAATCGGTTAAAGAGCAGATTGTCGCAAACACCGAACGCGACACCAAGCTGATCTTCCGGACGCTTCACAACACCGCGCGCGTAGCCGCGAATGCGATCAGTGCCGAGGTCGTCGACATCGAAGCACATGGCGACGCGCAGTTCAGCGACATTCAGCATCTGGTAGCCGGAGCCCGCGGACGCAAGGTCTTCGAGGACGGCGACCTCGATGCAGGCATCTGGTCCGCCGGACAGAGCCAAGGATTAATCAACGACATCCCGACCGTCGCCGACATGATCGACCGCATGGTCTCGGAGGCCGAACACCTCATCACCTCACGGCTTTCCGGATTCGTCACCGCTGTGAGCGCGGCATGACCGCCACCGCCGAGACGGGCTTTCGCTCCGAAATCACCGACGGTGTACTGCGATTGACCTTCGACCGCCCGAAGCGGATGAACGCGATCGATCTGCCCACGATGACTGCTTTCGCAGCTGCCGTCCACGACGGCGGCGCAGACCCGGCCGTTCGCACCATCGTCATCACCGGATCCGGTCGAGCGTTCTGCACCGGAGCCGACCTCGCCGCAGCGGCCGTCAACCCCGCAGACCCGAAAGTCGTCATGGATGCGGCGACGTCGCTGATTCGCGCCATCACCAGCGCCCCGGTCCCGGTGATCGCCGCGGTCAACGGCCCGGCCGCCGGCGTCGGCGTGTCCATCGCTCTAGCCGCGGACCTGACGTACGCCGCATCGAGCGCCTATTTCCTCCTCTCCTTCGTCAACATCGGCTTGATGCCCGACGGCGGCGCCAGTGCGTTGGTACCGGCAGCGATCGGACGCGCCCGAGCGGCCGAGATGGCATTGCTGGGCGAGCGAGTTTCCGCCGAGGACGCAGAGCGGTTCGGGCTCGTGTCCCGCACCGTCGCCGACGACGCGTTCGACGCACTCGTCGACTCCGTCGTCGATCGCACGTCGAAGGCTCCCCGACGCGCCCTCGAACTCACCAAGCGCGCACTCAATGCGGCGACACTGGACCGCCTCGATGCTGCGCTGGAGCTCGAAAATACCGGTCAGGCAGAACTTCTCACTGGCGAGGACTTCAAAGAAGGCGCGATGGCGATGCTGCAGAAACGCGCGCCCCACTTCAAGTAATCACTGCGAATTTTCGTTAACAAAACCACTGTACGAATCGACGGCTCACTGTAGCCTGAGTCACACAATCACCCACGCATGAGAGGAACCCATCGATGGCCTCCACCGATGCAGTCTCCGAGGCGCAGCGTTCACGCCGCACCAACTGGAACAATCAGATCGCCAGGCATGCGCAGATGATTCCCGATCGCACCGCACTGCGATTCCTGGGCGATTCCATCACCTGGAGCACCCTCGACGCACGCGTCGAGAAGCTGGCGGACGCTCTTGCCCGACGCGGCGTCAGCTTCGGCGACCGCGTGCTCATCCTGATGCTCAACCGCCCCGAATACCTCGAGGTCGTGCTCGCGACCAACGCACTGGGCGCCATCGCTGTTCCGGTGAACTTCCGTCTGACACCACCCGAGGTCGCTTATCTGGTAAACGACTCCGGCTCCAAAGTCATTGTCGCCGAAGGACCGTTGGCTCCGTTGGCCGGAGCTGCGCGAGCCGCGTCCGAGGGTATCGACATCTCCATCACCGTAGGCGCCCCCGCCGAGGGTGACAGCCTGAATTACGAGGACTTGATCAGCGAAGAGGGCGAGTCGCACGCGTTCGTCGACATCCCGGACGACACTCCTGCACTCATCATGTACACCTCGGGAACCACCGGTCGCCCCAAGGGCTCGGTGCTCTCCCACTCCAACCTGTCTTCGCAAGCATTGACCTGTATCAGGGCCTTCCACCTGTTCAATGCCGATTCCATCGGCTTCTGCGCGTCGCCCATGTTCCACATCGCAGCCCTCGGTTCCATAGCGCCGAGCCTGCAACTCGGCACGACCACGGTGATCCATCCGGTCGGCGCATTCGACCCGGGTCAACTACTCGACATCCTGGAAGCCGAGAAGGTCACCAGCTTGTTCCTCGTGCCCGTGCAATGGCAGGCCGTGTGCGCCGTACAGAAGGCGCAACCGCGAGCACTGTCGCTGAAGAACATCTCGTGGGGCGCCGCACCGTCGTCCGACACGATCCTGCGGGCAATGGCCGAAACCTTCCCGGACGCATTCAATGTCGCGGTCTTCGGTCAGACCGAGATGTCGCCCATCACTTGCGTTCTCGACGGCGAGGATGCGATTCGTAAGCTCGGATCCGTCGGTCGGGTCATCCCGACCATCTCGGCCAGGGTCGTCGACGAGAACATGGACGACGTGGCGCCCGGTGAAATCGGTGAAATCGTCTACCGCGGGCCCACGATGATGAGCGAATACTGGAACAACCCCACCGCCACCGCTGACGCCTTCCACGGTGGATGGTTCCACTCCGGCGATCTCGTTCGAGTCGACGACGAAGGCTTCGTCTACGTCGTGGATCGCAAGAAGGACATGATCATCTCCGGCGGAGAGAACATCTACTGCGCGGAGGTGGAAAACGTCCTCTACGAACACGAATTGATCGTCGAAGCGGCCGTCGTCGGCCGCCCCGACGCCAAGTGGGGCGAGGTGCCCGTAGCGATCGTCGCGATGGCGCCAGGTTCAGCCGTGGACCTGACCATCGAGGAGCTGAGCAGCTTCCTCAACGATCGTCTCGCGCGCTACAAGCACCCGAAGGACATCGTCGTCGTGGAAGCACTGCCGCGCAATGCAAGCGGCAAGGTCGTCAAGGGTGAACTGCGAGAGAAGGTTCGAGCGGTCGACGCAGTTTCCTGACTTCACACGCAAACGGGCGGCACCTCCAGCGAGGTGCCGCCCGTTTGTGTGTGCCCGTCAAGCACTCGGCGAATGCAACTTCCGATGCAGTTCTCGCACCAGCGGAACCAACTCCGGCACCGGGCCTTCGACCGGGACGTTCGGCGCAACCTCGTTGACGGACAGAGACTTCACCGGCGCCGGGGACACACCCCACTCCGCGAGCCAGTCGCCGAGTTGAGCCGAAGAGCAGATGTAGACGATACGTCCGAGGCCCACCCACGCGTGCGCGGCCGAACACATCGCGCAGTGCTCTCCCGAGGTGAATACCGTTGCCGTCGAACGCTCTTCCGGCGTCAGGTACTGAGCCGCCCACCGAGCCAGCTCGAACTCGGGGTGGCGAGTGTTGTCGCCGCCCGCGATCCGGTTTCGGTCCTCCGCCAGAAATGTTCCGTCGGCCGCTGCCAGGACGGAACCGAAAGGTTCGTCGCCGGCATCCAATGCTTCCGTTGCCAATTCGATGCAACGACGCAGGTGACCCAGTTCGATGTCGTTCATGTGTACGCCCTCTCCCGTGATACACGAAACGGGCGGCACCGGTGAGGTGCCGCCCGTTCGTTACCTACTCTGCTGTACTACTCTGCTGCGCTTTCGCTTTCGCCGGCCTTGGTCAGCTCGATCGGCGGTGCGTCCGGCACGTCGATCGGCTTCTTGGTAGGCGTGAACGTGAACTTCGCGTCCTCGCCCGAGCCTTCGCCGTCCCAGTTCTCGACGTCGACGAGCACGATGTGGCCGGGTCCGATCTCTCCGAAGAGGATCTTCTCGGACATCTGGTCCTCGATCTCGCGCTGGATGGTGCGACGCAGCGGTCGTGCACCCAGTACCGGATCGAATCCGCGCTTGGCCAGAAGCGACTTGGCCTTGTCGGTGACCTCCATGGCCATGTCCTTGTTCTTGAGTGCCGCCTCGACGCGAGCGAGCATCAGGTCGACCATCTGAACGATCTGCTCGTTCGTGAGCTGATGGAAGACGACGATGTCGTCGATACGGTTCAAGAACTCGGGACGGAAGTGCTTCTTCAGCTCGTCGTGAACCTTGAGCTTCATGCGCTCGTAGTTCGACTCCGTGCCCGTTCCCGAGCTGAAGCCCAGGCCGACTGCCTTGGAGATGTCCGACGTACCGAGGTTGGACGTGAAGATCAGCACCGTGTTCTTGAAGTCGACGGTACGTCCCTGACCGTCGGTGAGACGGCCGTCCTCGAGCACCTGCAGGAGGGTGTTGTAGATCTCCTGGTGTGCCTTCTCGATCTCGTCGAACAGCACGACGCTGAACGGCTTGCGGCGCACCTTCTCGGTGAGCTGGCCGCCCTCTTCGTATCCGACGTACCCGGGAGGGGCACCGAACAGACGCGAAGCGGTGAAGCGGTCGTGGAACTCGCCCATGTCGATCTGGATCAAGGCGTCGTCGTCGCCGAACAGGAAGTTGGCGAGCGACTTCGCGAGCTCCGTCTTACCGACACCGGACGGGCCGGCGAAGATGAACGAGCCCGAGGGACGCTTGGGATCCTTCAGACCTGCACGCGTACGACGGATCGCCTTCGAGACGGACTTGACCGCCTCTTCCTGGCCGATGATCCGCTTGTGCAGTTCCTCTTCCATGCGGAGCAGACGAGTGGTCTCCTCCTCGGTGAGCTTGAAGACGGGGATACCGGTCCAGTTGCCCAGAACCTCGGCGATCTGCTCGTCGTCGACCTCGGCAATGACGTCCAGGTCGCCCGCACGCCACTGCTTCTCACGCTCAGCGCGCTGAGCAACGAGGGTCTTCTCCTTGTCCCGCAGGTTCGCAGCCTTCTCGAAGTCCTGCGCGTCGATCGCGGACTCCTTCTCGCGACGCGCGTCGGCGATGCGATCGTCGAATTCGCGCAGGTCCGGCGGTGCAGTCATCCGACGGATGCGCATTCGCGCGCCCGCCTCGTCGATGAGGTCGATCGCCTTGTCCGGCAAGAAGCGGTCGTTGATGTAGCGGTCGGCCAGCGTCGCCGCTGCCACGAGAGCACCGTCCGTGATGGAGACACGGTGGTGAGCCTCGTAGCGGTCACGAAGACCCTTGAGGATCTCGATGGTGTGCTCGACGGTCGGCTCGCCCACCTGAACAGGCTGGAAACGACGCTCGAGGGCAGCATCCTTCTCGATGTACTTGCGGTACTCGTCGAGCGTGGTGGCACCGATGGTCTGCAGCTCACCGCGAGCAAGCTTGGGCTTGAGGATGGAGGCCGCGTCAATAGCGCCCTCGGCCGCGCCCGCACCCACGAGGGTGTGCAGCTCGTCGATGAACAGGATGATGTCGCCGCGGGTGTTGATCTCCTTGAGAACCTTCTTCAGGCGCTCTTCGAAGTCACCGCGGTAACGGCTGCCGGCCACGAGCGACCCGAGGTCGAGCGTGTACAGCTGCTTGTCCTTGAGGGTCTCGGGGACCTCACCGTTGACGATTGCCTGAGCCAGGCCCTCGACCACAGCGGTCTTACCGACACCGGGTTCACCGATGAGAACCGGGTTGTTCTTGGTACGACGCGAGAGAACCTGCATGACGCGCTCGATTTCCTTCGAGCGGCCGATGACCGGGTCCAGCTTGCCTTCGAGGGCAGCTTGCGTCAGGTTGCGACCGAACTGGTCGAGCACGAGCGAGGTGGACGGCGTGCCGGCCTCTCCGCGGGTGCCACCGGTTTCGGTGGGCTCTTTGCCCTGGTAGCCCGACAGCAGCTGGATGACCTGCTGGCGGACGCGGTTGAGATCGGCACCGAGCTTGACCAGAACCTGGGCTGCTACGCCCTCACCCTCACGGATGAGACCGAGCAGGATGTGCTCCGTACCGATGTAGTTGTGTCCGAGCTGCAGCGCTTCGCGCAGACTCAGCTCGAGGACTTTCTTGGCGCGCGGTGTGAAGGGGATGTGACCGGACGGAGCCTGCTGGCCCTGGCCGATGATCTCCTCGACCTGGCTGCGGACTCCCTCGAGGGAGATACCCAACGACTCCAACGACTTGGCTGCGACACCTTCGCCCTCGTGAATGAGGCCGAGAAGGATGTGCTCCGTGCCGATGTAGTTGTGGTTGAGCATCCTGGCTTCTTCTTGAGCCAGGACAACAACGCGCCGCGCGCGATCGGTGAACCTCTCGAACATCGCTCTCCCTCACACTCTCCGGCGGGCAGGTTCGAGACCGGATGTCTCGTCCCTGGTCGCCGCGTTTCGCTCCGGCACTACAGACTGATCGCCTCGCCGGTCAGCGGACTGACGTCCACGAATCGACAAAGGTTGCACGACCCCACTTATTACTCTAGAGGGCGCGAAGTCCACCTGCTGCTCCTCCACCCGATTGGCGGCGGAAGCCGGACTGCTTACCGTTCACAACGTCGCAGCTGAGGGAATCGTTTCCCGGTTCCTGTACGCCTGAAGCGAACAGCGATTTTCGACGCCTGATCAGCCGAATATCGGGAGTACCCGAGCGCACGGCACCTCACGCGGATTCGACGGATCCAGCGCGTTGAGCGTCAGAGTCGCCGTTCGCTGAGACGCCACCAGCGCGATGTGATCCGACAGGTCCTGCTCGCAACCGTCCTGAACAACTATGTTCGACGCGTTCGACGCGGCCAGTATTCCGCTGCTGTACGGAACGACCACTTGATCGAACCGAGTCACGATGTTGGTGTACTCGACGTCATCGGAGTAGACGCCCGCGTCGCGCAGTTCGGTGACGAAGGTGGCGTTGTCGAAATCCGGTCCCCCGATGCCTTCCGGCGGCCCGACCTCCGAGCCGTCCCACAACGGAGCGATGGAGACGATCTTGGAAACCTTCGCGTCGCCGCCGAGAAACTTGACGTAGTACGCACTGACCGTCGTCCCCTGAGAGTGTCCGATCAGGTCGACCTTCGAGGCACCCGTCGCAGAGAGAACGTCGTCGACGAAGTCCGACAGCTGCCCTGCGCTGTCTCCGAGTGGTGCGAGACCGCCGGCTGCGGAAATCGGCCACGGCTGGTCCGTTCGATTCCCGAAGGTGAGCGCAAAAACGCAGTGTCCCTCGTTGACCAGTACGGGTGCGAGTACGCCCCAATTGGTCTGACGGTTGGCCGCCGTCCCGTGCACAAGGACGACTGGATCAGGATGAGCAGCGGAAGGCGTGCACGAGAAGTCGTTGGTGCCAGGGGCCGATCCGCCCGGGTTGGTCGCTTCGAGGGCGATTCCACTGAGGAAACCGGACGGAACGGGAAGAGGTTCGTTCGCCGACGCAAGAGACGGCGCGGACGCGGCCACGGCCCCCGCCACAGCGAGAGCGCCCACGCATGTTCGAATCCCCACCGAAGGCCTCCGCAAATTGATCAACCCACGACGGGCAATACCGAGTTGCACGGTACCGGCCGCTGATGCGCGGGGTCGAGTGCATTGAGAGCAAAAGTCGCGGCGCGCAGCGATGCCGCGATTGCCAGGTGATCGGAGATGTCTTGCTCACAACCGTCCTGGACGACGATGTTGGTGGCGTTCGGCCCAGGCTCCAGCCCATTTGTATACGGCAGCACCAGTTCGTCGTAGCGGGTCGTGATGTTCGTGTAGTGAACACCCGGCGCGTAAACGCCTCCCGCACGGAGATTTTCGATGAACTCCGAGCCTGCCCCCATGTTCAGACATGCCTTGCAGATCGGGAATCCGGCCTGCGCTGCCTCGGATACCCCGAGTTCGCGAAGGCTGCGGCCGACACTTGCCTGCTCGTTTCCGAGCGTCCCCTTCCACAGCGACGCCACCGAGACGATGTTGTCCACTTTATCGGCACCACCGAGGAACTTCGCGTAGTACCCGTTGATGATGGTGCCCTGGGAATGTCCGATCAGATCTACCGATGTAGCACCCGTGGCATCAAGTACTTGATCGACGAAATTCGACAATTGTGCTGCGCTGGAAGGAATTTCCTGCATTCCGCCGATCGCCGACAACGGCCACGGTTGCTCGGGGAAGTTGCCGTATGTCAGCGCGAAGACGCAGTAGCCCTCGTTGGCGAGCAACGGCGCATAGGTGGCCCAGTTGGTCTGCCTGTTTCCACCCGTTCCGTGAACGAGCACAACCGGATTGGGATGTTCGGCAGTCGGTTTACACGAAAAGTCATTGGATCCCGGAGCTGAACCGCCAGGATTTCCCAACTCCTGAGGAACACCGGCAAGGAAGGCATTGGGCACGGGCAGCGGAGCCTGAGCCGAAGCCACGGAGGTGAACCCGACGAGCATCAGAGCGGCAAGAACCACGCCCCCGAACAACCTGTTTCTGTGCACGACCGACTCCTCTACGAGAGATGCGAACCGTGCAGACGCTAACAAACTAGAACGCGTTATCAATCCGTTTCGGCAAAATGCGCCCGAATCCATTCGCGATCCATTTCAGACGGCCTTTTCGTAGGCTCGGCGCACCTCGGTGGAAATACGACCGCGGGCCGAAATCTCGAAGCCGGCCCCCTTGGCCCATTCGCGGATGGCGGCACTCTGATCGCGGTCGGCAACTGGGCGAGACTTGGCCACCGATCCGTTGGCCGATTTTGCGGAATTCGACTTTCTCGCATGGGGAATCCACTTTTTCAGTGCATCGCGCAGTTCCGCGGCGTGGGCGGCGGTGAGATCGATTTCGTAAGCAACTCCGTCGACGGAAAACTCCACAGTTTCGTCGGCGGGCGATTTATTGTCCAGATCGTCAACCATCGTGACAACAACCTTTTTCACCACGACCATTCCTCCCCAGATCCTTCGATAAGCAGCGACAATAGCACCTGGACAAACGTCCTGTCTTGGCTCGCCAGGATGATTGGGACTTCTCGCCGCCGGGTATGCCGATCGACTTGTCTTGCGACAAAGACAGTGCCGATACATTCTTTGCGGCGCATCGGGGGATGCATCCAGACGGGGGAATCATGACAGACGACGACTCGAGAAAAGACCTCTACCGAGCGCAATCTTCGCCTCCAAGAACGGCACTCTCGCCAGCATCGCTTACAGCGGACCCACGAATTTCACCATCTCCGGACGCCCTGCGATCCGGTACACCGCAACCGTCACAAATATCCCGGCGGACAACGAATGCGATCCGCCCTCAGCACAATTCGATGTCGTCACCACACCCGGATACTCCACAGCCGAGGTCATGGTCTTCCTTGTCCAGTCGGATCAGGGACTACCTGACGCACTCAACCAGGGCACGATCGACCAAATCATCGCAACAATTCGAGAGTCCGAAACTCGGGCGACCGCGCATGGATGAATCCTTTGCCGCAGGCGAATGTCGTTGGGAACTATCGAATACCTTGGGAGCGCCCCAACTGAAAAAGGTTCGGCCGCAACATGTGCGGCCGAACCTTGATCGAAGTAAAGCTAGCGAGCGGACGGACGAACGATCGGGAAGAGGATCGTCTCGCGAATACCGAGACCAGTCAAAGCCATCAGCAGTCGATCGATTCCCATGCCGGTGCCGGTGGTCGGCGGCATGCCCTGTTCCATCGCGGCGAGGAACTCCTCGTCCAGCACCATCGCTTCGTCGTCGCCTGCCGACGCGAGGCGCGCCTGGTCGACAAAGCGCTCACGCTGGATGACCGGGTCGACCAGTTCGGAGTAGCCGGTCGCCAATTCGAATCCGCGGATGTAGAGGTCCCACTTCTCGGTGACACCCTTCTTGCTGCGGTGATCACGGGTCAGGGGCGACGTCTCGACCGGGAAGTCACGGACGAACGTCGGCACGTACAGCTGATCGCCGCACTGGTGTTCCCACAACTCCTCGACGAGCTTGCCGTGGCCGTAACCCTTGTCCTTGGGAACCTCGAGGCCGACCTTCTCCGCCAGAGCGAGAAGCTCGTCGACCGTCGTATCCGGCGTGACCTCGGTGCCGATGGCAGCCGACAGCGACGGGTACATCTCGAGAACCTGCCACTCGCCACTGACGTCGTACTCGGAACCGTCGGCGAGGGTGAGGACCTGCGTGCCGAATGCTTCCTGCGCAACTTCCTGGACGAGTTCACGAATCATCTTCGCGGAATCGTCGTACGTGCCGTAGGCCTCGTACGTCTCGAGCATCGCGAACTCGGGCGAGTGAGTGGAGTCGACGCCCTCGTTGCGGAAGTTGCGGTTGATCTCGAAGACCTTCTCGATACCGCCGACGACGCAACGCTTGAGGAACAGTTCCGGCGCGATACGCAGGTACAGGTCGATGTCGAGGGCGTTCGAGTGCGTGACGAACGGGCGAGCTGCCGCGCCGCCGTGCAGCGTCTGCAGCATCGGCGTCTCGACCTCGAGGAAGCCGCGGCTCTCGAGTGCATTGCGCAGCGCACGGACAACTGCGACGCGCTTGCGGGCGTTGTCCCGAGCCTCGGGGCGAACGATCAGATCCGCGTAGCGCTGACGCACCCGGGACTCTTCGCTCATTTCCTTGTGAGCAACCGGCAGGGGGCGCAGCGACTTGGACGCGATCTGCCACGCGTCGGCCATCACGCTGAGCTCGCCGCGACGGGAGCTGATGACCTCACCGTGGATGAAGACGAAGTCGCCGAGGTCGACGTCGGACTTCCAGGCAGCCAGTGCCTCTTCGCCGACGCCGGCGAGGCTGATCATGGCCTGCAGCTGGGTACCGTCGCCTTCCTGCAGAGTCGCGAAGCACAACTTGCCGGTGTTGCGCATGAAGATGACGCGGCCGACGACGCCGACCAGCACACCAGTCGCCGTGTCCGGCTCGAGTTCCGGGTACTCCGCGCGGATCTGCGCGAGCGTGTGGGTGCGATCGACCGAAACCGGGTACGCCTCCTGCCCCTGCGCGAGGATCCGTTCACGCTTCTCGCGCCGGATACGGAGCTGCTCGGGGGTGTCGTCGACTGGCTGGGCTTCTACATCACTCACGGGGTACAAGACTACTGGGCCGTGTCCACCGCGTTTGTTGCTGGTAGCACCGCGGCCACCGCGAGCACGATTCCCGACAGCAGGTACAGCCCGACCCGAACGTGATTCCACATAGTCCAACCCGCCTCGTACGACGCCCATGCGGCCGCGTCGGTAGTGCTGACCGAGGCAAACGCGTCGTTGCGAGGGACGTGGTAGATCGCGGTCACCGCGAAGGACGCGAGCACCCCGACGCAACCGACGACAGCAAGGACCCAGCCGTCCGGTCTGGAGATCGCTGCCCAGATTCCAGCGGCGATCGCGGTGAGCGCCGATCCGACCAGCGGCAGCATCAACGCACTACGCGGCGCTTCGACGTTGATCGCCTGCATCGACGTGATCGCGGTATGTGCATCGACCGACCGCAGAGCGGGCATCACGAAGGACGAGAAGGCAAACAACGCACCACCGGCGACGAGCGCGCCGAGCGCAGTCACCCCGAGCAGCAGCTCCAAGAAAATCTCGGATTTCTTCACGACCAGACCCCCGTTCGGGCAGCCTCGGCGGCAAAAGTGGTGAAATCTCGAGCGGGTCGTTCCAGGACCTCTTCGACGACGCCGGTCACACTTTGATTTCGTCCGTCGAGAACCTCGGCAAACAGGTACCTGAGTAACTCCACGACGTCACTCGGGACGCCGACCTCCGCCATGCCGTCGGAAAACTGTTTGAGTCCAATTCTTTCGAATGTCACGAGACGACCCGACGCCGTCGAAATCGCATCCACCGCCGCCGCGAAAGTGAGCAACTCCGGACCTGTCACCTCGAGAACTCGGCCAAGGAGGTCGGTTCGAGTCAATGCGGCCACCGCCACGTCGGCGAGATCGTCGACGTCGATGAACGGCTCCCCCACCTCACCGACCGGAAGTGCCAGGTGGCCTTCCCGAATCGGATCGAGTAGGTACCCCTCACTGAAGTTCTGGGCAAACCAACTGGCCCGCACCACAGCCCATTCCAGACCGCTGTCGGCGAGAACCTGCTCGGCTTTCTGCGCCGCCGGTTCACCGCGCCCGGACAGGAGCACCATGCGACGAACCCCTTCGCGGTACGCAAGCTCCGCGAACTCCTCGATGTGGGCGCTCGATTCCGGAACAGCCAGATCTGGCGCATACGTCACATATGCCACGTCGACGCCGGACACTGCTGGCTGCCACATCGTCTGATCGTTCCAGTCGAAACGCGCCCCGGATGTTCTCGATGCAATTCGGGTACGGATTCCCACCGCCGTCAGCCTCTGCGCAACGCGCGCACCGGTCTTGCCGGTACCACCGATCACTACTGCCGATTGAATGTCGCTTGTTGTCGTCATGCACTCATTCGACCGCGGAGCGTCAATACGATCCATAGCCGAAGGTCGCAAAAACATACGCCAGCGTCTACGGTCGAAGCATGGATGCATTGTCGATGATGCTGGCCGGATCGCGGGCGGAGGGCGCTTTTCTACTGCGCTCGCTGCTCGATCCACCGTGGTCATTACGTATCGAGGACCACGCACCGATCACCGTGCTGGTTCTGGTTCGAGGCAGCGCGGTCGTCGTCTCCGACACCGGACAGACAGAAGATCTCGAGGCCGGCGACGTTGCACTGTTGCGCGGCCCCGATCCGTATACGGTCGCCGATCACCCGGACACACCAGTCCACGTACTGATCGACGAAGCACAGAATTGCGCTGCGGTCGACGGCACAGCACTCGAGGACATGTCGGTTCTCGGCGTTCGCACCTGGGGCAACTCGACCAGTGGTCAGACCGTCATGCTCACGGGCACATACCGTTTGGACTCCTATGTCAGCCGTCAGATCCTCGACAGCCTGACACCCGTCGCGGTAGTACGACGCAGCATCGAAACCGCGCCGATGACAAACCTTCTGGAACAACAAATCGCCGCGGACGGGCCAGGACAGGAAGTGTTGTTGGACAGGCTCCTCGACCTGGTTCTGATCTCGGCGGTCCGTACCTGGTTCGCGGCGAACCCGGATCGATCGCCGCGATGGATCAAGGCCTACGAGGATCCCGTCATCGGGCATGCCTTGCGGCTCATACACAATCGGCCGGAGCACCCCTGGACGGTCGCGAGCCTGGCCCAGGAGACCGGCTGTTCGCGAGCGGCCTTCGCGCGCCGGTTCACCAGCCTCATGGGGCTCGGACCTGTCGGCTATCTGACCGACTGGCGACTGTCCGTGGCGGCGGATCTACTCGCAGACCCGGCACGAACGGTGTCGTCGATCGCGCGAGAAGTGGGCTACTCGAGCCCCTTTGCCCTCACAACCGCGTTCACCCGTCATCACGGAATGAGCCCGAAGATGTACCGCCAGACCCGCTGTGCGCCTTTATTAACCGCCCGCGGTTAATAAAGGCGCACAGCAAATACCTCAATGAGCCGAAACCGCCGCCAGCTCGCGGGAGCAATGACGAACTCCGCTCAGCGCACCGAGCAGGCCGGCGGCCTTGATCGCCTGGTACCCGCCCACGAGATCGGTGGCCTTGTGCAGGCCCAACTGCTGCAACGACGCTGCGGCCAGGCTCGAGGTGTAGCCCTCGGAGCAGACGATCACCCACTCGACGTCGTGGTCAGTGGCCAACGCGAGGTGTGCGCTGCTGGTGGGGTCGAGGCGCCATTCGAGCACGTTCCGCTCGATCGCGAGTGCACCGGGAAGAGTTCCCTCGATGGCGCGCTGCGCCTGCGGGCGAATGTCGACGAAGATCGCGCCGCGATGGAAGGCTTCGGTGAGCTGGAAGACGTACATACGATCGATCTGTGCGCGAGCGTCGTCGAGCATTTGGTCGATGGTCATTTGGTGCCCCCCTCGGGCAGGTCGGTCAGCTCGGTACGGGTGCGGCGAAGTGTCCGGTGATCCGTCACTTCGTAGAAGGACATTGCCGTCAGCGGCGGCGAGTAGGCGTGAACGCTCAGAGTCGGTGCATCAGAGCTGATTTCGATCGGAGCACCGGGAGCATCCGTCGAACGCACGACATCGTGAACCCATCCGAGCGGGAACGAAGCCTGGTCGCCGGCGTCGAGCTGGCGTTCCACCAGGGCGTCACCGGCCCAACGGAATTCGGTGAGCGAACCACTGAGGACGGTCAAGGCACCGAACGAGCCTGCGTGGTCGTGCAATTCGGTGTTGCGTTCGGGCACCCAACTGATGAGCCACACATCGACGTCGTCGTCCGCGTGCAAGCGGGTGGACCAACGGTCGAGCGTCGGGAAGGTGTCGGGGATGAGGTGATCGAAACGGCCGTCGAGCACGCCGTTTGCTCCCTCGTCGGTCAGACGCAGCAGATCGGCCGGGCGAAGGCGGGTAGGCAACGACGCACCACTCGGACGGCGTCCGGACGCCCCACGATTAGCGCTACGACCTGCGGAAACAGCACGATCAGCAGCGAGAGTCGGGGTCAAAACAGAGAGATCTGCAGAATATGTGGATAGCACGAGCTAGCTCCAAGGAATGTGAATTGGTCAAGGCAGCGGTCAGCCTCGACAACACTCCTGAGCACCCATGCAGCGATTCACGAGCACCATTGTGGCATAACTTTTGCAATCGCGAAACCGCTGGAACGAAACCATCGATCAGGCGACGGGTCGTCGACCGGATCCACGACGCGCCTGATTGCGCTCGAAGACCAACCTCAGCCCCTCGAGGGTGAGGTCCCGTTCGAGGTGATCGATGGTGTCGGACTCGGGAATGATCAGCGGTGCGCTGTCCCCGGTCGCGATCACGGAGACGTCGTCACCACCGAACTCCGGTAGTTCGTCGCGGACGCGGTTGACCAATCCGTCGACGAGGCCTGCAAAGCCGAATACCGCACCGGACTGCATGCATTCGACGGTATTCTTGCCGACCACCGAACGCGGGCGCACCAATTCGACCTTGCGCAGCGCAGCGGACTGCGACGCCAAGGCATCGGTCGAGATCTCGAGTCCGGGCGCGATGCAGCCGCCCAGAAACTCACCCTTGGCGGAAACGACGTCGACACAGGTCGACGTACCGAAGTCCACGACAATGCACGGCCCCTCGTAAAGATGGTGAGCGGCAAGGCTGTTGACGATCCGGTCGGCTCCCACCTCTTTGGGGTTGTCCACCAGCAGTGGCACACCGGTGCGAATACCCGGTTCGACCACCACATGGGGAACGTGACCCCAGTACCGCTCGAGCATCACACGGATTTCACGCAAGACGGACGGCACTGTCGACAGCGCCGCAACGCCGGTGATCTGATCGACATGAGAACCCAACAGCCCACGGAAGGTCAACGCCAACTCGTCGGCAGTCATCCGAGGATCGGTTCGCATTCGCCAGTCCTGCAACAGCTTCGAATACTCACCAGTCCCGGAGAACAGACCGAGAACGATGTTGGTGTTCCGGACGTCGACCGTGAGCAGCATGGATTACACCAGGCTGGATTCGCGCGAGGCCTCGAGCGTCGACAGCATGCGTGGGGTGATCAGACCCGAACCCTCCGGCGCGTGAGCCGGGTCGGAACCGAGTTCGATCTGCTTGTTGTCGGCATCGACGAAGACGACGCGCGGGGAGTACTCCTTGACTTCCTGCTCGTTCATCACGCCGTAGGCGATGAGGATGACCAGGTCGCCTGGCTTGACCAGATGCGCTGCCGCACCGTTGATTCCGATGACACCGGTTCCGCGCTCGCCGGCAATGACGTACGTCTCGAGACGCGCACCGTTGTCGATGTCGACGATGCACACCTGTTCGCCTTCGAGGAGGTCTGCGGCGTCCATCAGATCCTGGTCGACGGTGACGGAGCCGACGTAATGCAGGTCGGCGTGAGTCACGGTGGCGCGGTGGATCTTCGACTTCATCATCGTGCGAAACATATCCAGGTCCTTACTCGTGAAAAGTGCTCAGTGAGACAGCAGGTCGTCGATGGCGTCGGCGGATGGGTCGGTGTCACGCTCGAGGAAGCCGGTTCCCACCGCGACACCGACGTTGTCGATCAAACGGGTGGTTCCGAGCTTGGCGGCCACCAACAGTCGACCGTCACCTCGCTCGGGCGCGGGGCCCAGATCGACGCCCCGAACCTCGAGGTAGTCGACCTCGATTTCCGGAACAGCTGCCAGAACAGCGCGTGCGGTTTCCAGGATTGCTTCCGCTCCCCCAGCCGCCGCGTGTGCACCGGCGATCAGAGCGGCGGACAGCGCGACCGCTGCCGCGCGCTGGTTCTCGTCGAGGTAGCGATTGCGAGAGGACAACGCGAGACCGTCGAACTCGCGAACCGTCGGAACTCCGATGATCTGTACATCGAAGTTGAGATCCCACACCATCTGACGGATGAGCGTCAGCTGCTGGTAGTCCTTCTCACCGAAGTACGCGTGATTGGGTGCCGCGATCTGCAGCAACTTCGCCACTACCGTCAGCATTCCCGCGAAGTGAGTGGGGCGCGCTCCGCCTTCGAGTTCGCTACCCAACGGGCCCGGCACGACGGTGGTGCGCTGGCCCCGCGGGTACATCGTCTTGGCGCTCGGCGCGAACACCAATTCGACGCCCTCGGCGCGCAACAGGTCGAGATCCGCATCGAGAGTGCGCGGGTACGCGTCCAGGTCTTCACCGGCACCGAACTGGAGCGGGTTCACGAAGATGGAAACGATCACGACGGCGCCGGTGACCTTGGCCTGACGAACCAGTTCGATGTGGCCGGCATGCAGCGCACCCATCGTCGGAACGAGCGCCACCTGACGCCCGACACCTCGAAGTGCCCGCGAGACGCGCCGAAGCTTGTCCGGATCGTGGTGCACCGTCAGTTCGCCGCGCTTGTATCCGCCCTGCAGATCACTCACGACGGTCACCTCCCGTTTCAGTCAAGATGTCGAACAATTCGGTGGGGGCGCCCACCCTCTGGGCCGATCGCAAGGACATCGCCCGATAGCCGGCAGCGAGCTCCGGATCCAGGTCTGTCATTACGCGCAAATGTGTGTCGACAGCAGCAGCGTCGCCGCGTGCCACCGGGCCGGTCAACGCCGAGGGACCGCGTCGTAGCGCGTTGTCCAAGGCCGCCGACAGCAGCGGCTGCAGGACTCGCTCGGCCACTCCACCCGGATCGCCGTCGACCAACTGCTGACCGAGCAGCTCGTCACCTTGCAACGACGCTCGCAGGGCCTCGACGGCGTCGACCACGAGCGTGACCAGGTGATTACTGCCGTGAGCCAGTGCGGCGTGGTAGAGCGCGCGGTTCTCCTCGCGCACTCGGACGGGCTCGCCGCCGATCTCGAGGACCAGTGACTGCGCGATCGCGTAACCGATGTCGTCGGCAGCGGTGATTCCGAAGCATGCCGACGACAGCCGTGCGGTGTCCTCGTCGTGACCGGTGAACGTCATCGCCGGATGGATAGCCAGGGGTAGTGCGCCCAGTTCGGTGAGTGGAGTCAGGATCGCGATCCCGTTGGCACCGGACGTATGGGCGACGAGCGTGCCCGGCTTGACGGCATGGGTGGCCGCCAGACCTCGAACAAGATCCGCAAGTTGATCGTCAGGAACGGCGAGAATCAGCAACTCGGAACGAGCTGCGACGTCGGCGGCCGGAAGAATTTCGGTATCGGGAAGCCGCTTCACAGCGCGGGCAACCGAGGCGCTGGAGACGGCGGAGCAAGCGCTGACAACATGACCGGCTCGCTCCAATGCGGCACCGACAGCTGTTCCGACCCTGCCTGCGGAGACAATTCCTACCGTCAATCGCGCAGGTGCAGGTCCATTAGTGATCCCGAAGGAAGTCACCGGATTCCTCTCGTTCGTTCCAGTCCCGCTCGGCGGGTACCAGACGTTCTGCGTCCGAGGATATCCTTCGCCCGAACCGTCATGCCATGGCCGGGCGAGTGATCTGCGACTCAGTCCTCTCGGCGACGGCGTCGGCCGGAGCCTTCGGACGGGTTGTTCGAACTCAGGTTTGCCATGATTTCGGCGACGGTCAATCCGTTGGAATGAGCACCACTGGCGGCATCTTCCGGAGCGGCACGGCGACGACGTCGCGGCTCCGCGTCAGGCTCCGCAGCGGATTCGGGTTCAGCTTCCGCGACAGCTTCGGGAACAACCGCGCGAACAACCTCGGGCACCTCTTCGACGACAGCGTCTTCGATGACGGCATCTTCGATGTTCGGGGCCTGGGCGGGAGCCTTGACTTCAGGCTCGACCGGCGCGACCGGCTCCGAATCCTTCTTCACCGGAACGTCTTTCACCGTTCGTGTCGGCGAGGAACTCACCGGAGAACTCGGTACTTGGTTCCCGCTCTGGGGCTTCTGCGTCTCTTGTGGCTTCTGCGTCTCTCGAGACTTCTGGGTCGGGATGACGCGCGGCGCCACGAAGCTGCTGTCACGCCACGACGTCTCCGCGAACACGACGGTTGTCTCAGCAGTCACCGGATCGTCGTTGGGCGAAGCCAAGCCGCCGACGTTCGGTGCCGGTTGGCTGGGCCCGCTCTGGCCGGCGCCGGGAACGTACAACCCCGACGGTGCCGGCTGGTACGCGCCGTACGAACTACCGCCAAGTTCCGGCACTCGCGTCGAATCGGTCTTGAGCGCGGTCTGTTCGGGCAGCAGCCCACCTTCGAACAGTGCTTCGAGGTTTCGGCGCAGCGCCACCAATTCGGCGCGCAACCCGGCCAGCTCCTCCGCGTCCGCGGTCACCTCACGTCGCACGCGACCTTCGACGCTCAGTTCGTACTCGCGTCGAGCAGAAATTTCACGTTCGAGCTGCAGTTCGTACACGGTCTGCAGATCAGCAACCTTGGCTTTGTCCAGTGCCGACTCACGCCGATACTTGGTCATGGCGATAGCGCCGAGGGTGGCTGCCCACAGAGCGACGACCAGACCCACCCGAAGAAGCTGAACGCTGTTGCTGAAAATCAGAAACAGCGAAGCAATGACAGCAAGTGCCAGAAGAGCAGCAATGATCATCTGGCTCGCGCTGCGCTTGCTTCGGCGCGCAGACTTCGATCGACCAGAATTTGTCATGGTTGCCAGGGTACTTGCCGAGACCGGGGTCGCCACGTACCTCGGTGGGTGATTTGCCGACCAGGCTGTCAGTGCGCAGGCTCGTCAGGTGTATCTTCCGGCGTCTTGCAACAATGTTCGAGCCACAGAGCTGCCGCTACCAGCGCAATTGCGGCGCCCAACCCCACCCACGCGCCCGGCGTGTCGGAGGCTACGGCCTGCAGAACCGAGCGCTGTGGGATGAGATACACCAGCACTCCGACCCAGACACCGACGGTAGCTGAACCGACCAAAGCGGATGCTTTGGCCAATGCCAGCGCTCGGGCGGCGGTGATCGGATGAAGCTGTCTGAGCCCGTCGCCGACCTGCCGGTTCTTGACGCGTGAACGAATGACAAAAGCGAAGACGGCCTCGGCAACGGCCACGAAGTACAGCGACGCTCCCGCATAAACGGGGATCGGCGGCATCGAACCGTAGAACACGCGAATCAGAATCCAGGTGGCCACGGCCGCCACTGCGGCGAGTACCGCGAGTTCACTGATCCGGGTCGGCTTCAAACCCTTGTCGTTTTCGGTCACCGCGCAAGCACCACATCGGTAGTGCGGACACCTTCGCGCTCAGTGCGATCGAGGCCGTCGAGAATTTGTGCCACCGGCAACTTCTGGCCGTCGACGATCAGCGTCGCGTCAGGCTCGACGTCCAGCCAAGGAACGAGAACGAATGCCCGAAGATGCGCGCGCGGATGCGGAAGTGTGAGCACGGGATCGGAACTGACGACGCCTTCGCAGTCGACTACGTCCACGTCCAGGCTCCGTGGCCCCCACCGCTGTTCGCGCACCCGGTCTGCGGCTTCCTCGAGAGCTTGCGAGCGGCGAAGCCATTCAGCGGCATCGGCTTCGGGATCGTCGACCACCACCACCGCGTTGTAGAAATCCTGCTGCTCGACGCCACCCCACGGCGCGGTCGAGTAGACCGGTGAGACAGCAACGACGGCGCTGCCCAACCCGTCGACAACGGACTGCAGGTGAGCCACGCTGTCGCCGATGTTGGAACCGATCGACAGAACAGCGCGCGTCATGCCGATCGGGTCCGATGTGCGACGACGGCGACGTCCGCAAAAACCAGCGGAATCGGTGCCGACGGTTTGTGGACAACAACCTCGACGCTCTCGACTCGCGAATCTTTCATGACGTCGTCGGCGATCTCAGCGGCGACGGTCTCGATGAGATCGCGCGACGGGCCGGCGACTACCGCTGCGGCGGCTTCCGCCAACTCGCCGTAGTGCAGGGTCTGCGTCAGGTCGTCCGACGCCGCGGCGGGAGCCAAGTCCATCCATACGGTGATGTCGATGAAGAAGTCCTGACCGTCACGCTTCTCGTGGTCGAACACTCCGTGATTGCCGCGAACCTTCAGTCCGCGCAATTCGATTCGGTCCCCCATGTCAGGCCCTTTCTCGTCCACGGTTCCAGGCGTCGACCACGGCAATGGCGTCGAGCGAGGCTTGTGCGTCGTGCACCCGAACTCCCCAGGCGCCTTCGCGCGCTGCAAGGGCGGAGACCACGGCCGTCGCAGTCTCGCGGCCACCGGGTGGACGCGGATTGCCGTCGGGATCGCTGAGCAGAGACCCGAGGAACCGCTTTCGGGAAGCGCCGACCAGTACCGGGAATCCGGTCGCGTTGAACTCGGGTAGTGCACGCAACAGTGCCCAGTTGTGGTCGGCGTTCTTCGCGAACCCGAGGCCGGGGTCGAGGATGATCGACGACGAATCGACCCCTGCCTTCAACGCCAGATCGACCTGCGACAGCAGTTCGTCACGGACGTCGCGGACCACGTCGTCGTAGTGATCGGCGCTGCCACGATGGACGTAGTCGCCGGCCGAGCGCCAATGCATGAGGATCCAGGGCACTCCGGCGTCGGCCACAACGGACGCCATGTCGGGGTCTGCGCGACCGCCCGATACGTCGTTGACGATGCCTGCGCCCGCTTCGATCGCGGCGGCGGCGACGGAAGCACGCATCGTGTCGACGCTGACGCGAATTCCGGCTGCCACGAGTTCTTCGATCACCGGGGCAATTCGGTCCGCCTCGAGTTTCGGATCGACACGGGTGGCTCCGGGACGCGTCGACTCGCCGCCGACGTCGACGATGTCGACGCCGATGCGTTGCAGTTCGAGCCCGCGAGCGATCGCCGCGTCACGATCGAGAAATTGACCGCCGTCGGAAAACGAATCGGCGGTGACGTTCAGAATCCCCATCACGACCATCCGGGCCGGATCGCTGCCTGCAACGGGAGCCGCGGACATCTTGCTCACTTACGCAGGATGAGGTCCAGCGCTTCGGACCGCGAGGCCGCGCTGGATTGCAGGAGCCCACGAACCGCAGACGTGGTCGTGCTGGCTCCGGGCTTGCGGATACCGCGCATCGCCATGCACAGATGCTCGGCTTCGATGACGACGATGGCTCCGCGCGGGTCGAGCTTGCGCATCAAAGCATCCGCGATCTGACTGGTCAGGCGTTCTTGAACCTGCGGACGCTTGGCGTACAGGTCGACGACGCGCGCGAGCTTCGACAAACCGGTGACCTTGCCCGACTTTCCCGGGATGTAGCCAACGTGAGCAACACCGTGGAAGGACACCAGGTGGTGCTCGCACGTCGAGAACATCGGAATGTCTCGCACGAGCACCAACTCCTGGTGACCCTCGTCGAAAGTTGTGTTCAACGCGTCGTCAGGTTCGGAGTACAGACCCGCGAAGATCTCCTTGTACGAGCGCGCAACCCGGGCCGGCGTATCGAGCAGTCCTGGGCGCTCCGGATCTTCACCGACCGCGATCAACAATTCCCGTACGGCAGCCTCTGCCCGCGCCTGATCGAACGGGCGGCCCGTTCCGAGCGACACCAGTTCACTGGCCACATCATTCACCGACAACCGAACTCTCCTCGAGAATTGTTCACAGGTCCCCCGCCGCAGAGCCTAGTGGCGCAAGGTCAGCGAGATCCGTCCGGTCCGTCCCAGCGAACGGTGCTCGGCCCCTCGTCCTCAGCCGAATGGTGCGGCGGAGGAGTTTGCGGCTGTTCCGGTGAGGGGCTCTGCCACTGGTTTTCGCCGGTCGGGTTTCCCCGGTTCGGATCGGCGAAGGGTCCACTGTCCGGGTACTGCACCGGGTAATCGGGCTGCGCGGGGTAACGGCGGCCGGGATGCGGCTGCTCCGGGTACGCCTGCTGCCCCGGGTGCGGTTGACCGTACTGCCCCTGATCGGGCTGGGGCTGACCGTGTTGGGGCTGACCGTACTGGCCCTGCGACTGGTTCGGCGGGGTCGGATTCTGTCCACCGGTGTACCCACCCGACTGCTGTCCGGGGTACGTCGGCGACGGGTTCTCACGCGGAGGCCAACCCGGTGCCGACCATCCGGCGGGCGCTCCGTAGTCGGGCGTACCCGGTTGCGGAGTCTGCTGCGGAGCACTCGGCTGCGGGTACGAAGGCTGTGCGTAGCCGTTCGAGGGTCCCTGGTTGCCGTTGTTGGGGAGACCACCGTTGGGGACACCGCTGTTGGGTGCACCTGCCTTGACGAGAACAGGTGCGGCAGCGGGCTCCGGCCAGGTTTCGCCGCGCTCGATCGCGAGTTCGCGAGGAGTCTTCACCGGCGGACGATCCGAAGGCGTGCGCCCACCGAAATCGTTGAAAGCCGTGATGCGCGGACGCTTTTCGACGCCGGCAAGGATCTTCTCGAGGTCCTTGCGAGTCAACGTCTCACGCTCGAGCAGTTCGGTAGCGATGAGGTCGAGCGCATCGCGGTACTCGTTGAGGATTGCCCACGCTTCGGTGTGCGCTGCCTCGATGAGGTTGCGCACCTCTTCGTCGATTTCACGGGCGATCTCGTGTGAGTAGTCGGACTGAACGCCCATCGAACGGCCGAGGAACGGATCCCCGCCCTCCTGTCCGTAGCGAACCGCGCCGAGCTTGGCACTCATGCCGTATTCGGTGACCATCGCGCGGGCGATCTTGGTCGCCATGTCGATATCGGACGACGCTCCGGTGGTGGGCTCGTGGAACACCAACTCCTCGGCGGCGCGTCCACCCATTGCCATGACGAGACGAGCGATCATCTCCGAACGCGTCATCAAACCCTTGTCGTCCTCTGGCACGGTCATCGCGTGGCCACCCGTGCGACCGCGAGCGAGGATCGTGACCTTGTAGACCGGCTCGATGTCAGGCATTGCCCAAGCAGCCAGCGTGTGACCGCCCTCGTGGTACGCCGTGATCTTCTTCTCGTGCTCGCTGATGATGCGACTCTTACGCCGCGGTCCACCGACAACACGATCCACCGATTCCTCGAGCGAGGCTTCGGTGATGACGGTTCCGTTTTCGCGTGCGGTGAGCAGCGCAGCCTCGTTGATGACGTTGGCGAGATCAGCACCCGACATTCCGACGGTCCGCTTGGCGAGACCTTCGAGGTCGGCGTTGGGATCGATCGGCTTGCCCTGCGAGTGCACGCGCAGGATCGCGCGGCGACCGGCGAGGTCGGGGGCGCCGACCGGAATCTGGCGATCGAAGCGTCCCGGACGCAGCAGTGCGGGGTCGAGGATGTCGGGGCGGTTGGTTGCGGCGATCAAGATGATGCCGGTGCGATCACCGAAGCCGTCCATCTCGACGAGCAACTGGTTGAGTGTCTGCTCGCGCTCGTCGTGTCCGCCGCCCAGGCCTGCGCCGCGCTGACGACCGACGGCGTCGATCTCGTCGACGAAGATGATGCAGGGGCTGTTCTGCTTGGCCTGCTCGAACATGTCGCGAACACGCGAAGCACCGACACCGACGAACATCTCGACGAAGTCAGAACCGGAGATGGTGAAGAACGGGACGCCGGCTTCGCCTGCGACAGCGCGAGCGAGCAGCGTCTTACCGGTTCCGGGAGGGCCGTACAGCAGCACACCGCGCGGAATCTTGGCGCCGAGTGCCTGGTAGCGAGCCGGGTTCTGCAGGAAGTCCTTGATCTCGTACAGCTCTTCGACAGCCTCGTCCGCACCGGCGACGTCGGCGAACGTGGTTTTCGGCATGTCCTTGGTGAGCTGCTTGGCCTTCGACTTACCGAATCCCATGACTCCGCCGCGACCACCGCCGCCCTGCATCCGGTTCATGACGAAGAAGAAGATGCCGAACAGAATGATCATCGGCAGCACGAACAGAAGGATCGACGTCAGCCAGCTCTCCTGAGTGACCGTCGTGTTGAACTTGTCCGCACCGGCGCCTTCGACCTTGTCGAAGATTTGCTCCGACGCACTCGCGGGGTACTTCGCCAGGATCTGCGTCTTACCGTCGGTGGCGTCGTTGCCGTTCTTGAGCCACAGACGAACCTGCTGCTCACGGTCGTCGATCTGCGCCGACTCAACGTTCTTGGCGTCGAGTTGGGAGATCGCGACCGAGGTGTCGACGGTCTTGAAGTCGCGGGTGTCGTTGCTGAAGTAGCTGAAGGCATAGATCACCAACAGCACGACGGCTACGAGTAGCACGTTACGGAACACAGTCTTACGGTTCATACAGGTCGGCCGATGTGGCCGGTCCTTTCGAGAGTGCGGGTCTGCCAGGTCGCCTTCCGGCTGCCAACCGGACACCTGCAGGTTACCGCGATCGGCCCCATCGATGCCCGCCAGCGGCCGTGCCGCTTGGTTGGAACGGTCGTCACTGTGTTCAACGTGCGCATTGCCGATCAGGTTCCCGGGCTACGTCGCAGCACAGTTTCCTGTGAGCGAACATGCTCATAGTGGTTATCGTGCGCTTTTCCGACGCTTGTCCGTCGTTATTCGTCAGGCCGTGTCGGAGAGGATTCCCGCAACAGCGTCAGCGGCGCCCGATTGGTCACCGTCGATGATGCGGTGAGCGAGATGATCGAGTCGCGCAGACAGTCGAGCCGAGGATTCGGGCACGTCCGCCTGCTGGGCGATGGTCTCGTCGAGGTCAGCCAGTAAGCCACCTCCGGCCAGGTGCCTGACGCAGCGCCATGTCTCGGCGAAGTTTCTCGCGGTCCCGTCGTCGGTCAACATCGCGACCCGAAGCGCAGCGTTGGGATTCGACGCCGCCGCCCGAGCCAGGCCGGCCATGATCGCCTCCCTGGCGGCAGTCAGTTCGTCGACGGTTCGGTCCTGTAGCCGCACTCCCGAGTCCGCAGAGCGGCCCGCGTCGGGCGTCGGAGCTTCACGAATCACTGCACCGTTACCGTGCTGAATTTCGACTCTGCCCCGAATCTCGAGGGCCACGAGCGCTTGAGCCAGCGACGCGCGACTCACGCCGAGTTCGGCAGCCAGGCTGCGTTCGGGAGGAAGCCGATCGCCGGGCGAAAGGCCTTGAGCCTCGATGAAATTCGAAATGTGCTCGGCCAACTGCTCGTACAGGCGCGGACGCTTCAATCGTCCGGGCAGGCCCGAGCGCGAGCCGGGCGATGACGTCGAATTCATACCTCGGAGTGTACTTGACAAATGGAGCAGTGGCAGAGAGGCTAGGCCAATTCCAAGTGATGCAGACCACAAGCTGGTCGCGAACGGATTGAGAGTTCGATGGCAAATGTCATAGCCCTGTCAGTACTTGTCCTGGTGTTCGTCATATCCACCGTGAGGTCGGTGAACATGGGTGCGCTCGCCCTGGTGGCTGCCTTCGTCGTCGGAACACTGGTCTTCACCGTCGATACCAGCGAGATCCTCGACGGCTTCCCGGCCAGCCTCTTCGTCATCCTGGTCGGCGTCACCTACCTGTTCGCGCTGGCCAGAAACAACGGCACGGTCGACTGGATCATTCACGCGGCAGTCCGCGCGGTCAGAGGACGAGTGGCCCTCGTGCCGTGGGCGATGTTCGCGGTGTGCGCAGCCGTGACCGCCATGGGCGCGGTCAGTCCCGCTGCCGTCGCCATCATCGCGCCGGTGGCAATGGGCTTCGCCACCCGCTACCGGATCCACCCCATGCTGATGGGCTTCATGGTCGTCCAGGGCGCAACGGCGGGCAGCTTCTCCCCTATCGGGATCTTCGGCGTGATCACCAACGACGTCATGCGTCAGAACGGCCTCCCGTCGAGCCCGGCCTTGCTGTTCGTCTCGACCTTCGCGGCCGCGGCCGTTGTTGCTGCCATCGCGTACGTCTCGTTCGGCGGACGCGCGTTGATTGCGCGCGGCGCCTCCGAACGCGTGCTCGTCAACGCAGTCGGCAATGCGTCTGGCGGGAGCGACACCATCACCGGTTCGGGTTCCGGCGACAGCTCGAAGGGTGGCGGCAAGTCCTCGGGTGGGACCGCTCCGCACGAGGGAGCACTCAACCTCGAGCGCCGACTCACCTTGCTCGGACTGGCGTCGCTTGCACTCGGCGCCTTGGTGTTCGACCTCGACGTCGGATTCACCGCACTGACCGTCGCGGTACTTCTCACCCTGATCTTCCCTGCCTCCGCCCGCGGCGCCGTCGACAAGATCAGCTGGGGCACCGTGCTCCTCATCGGCGGAATCGTCACGTACGTCGCTCTTCTGCAGAACCAGAACACCGTCCAGTGGCTCGGGGATTCGGTTGCACACGTGGGGATTCCACTTCTCGCGGCGTTCTTGATCTGTCTGATCGGCGCGATCGTGTCGGCGTTTGCATCCACCACGGGAATCCTCGGCGCACTCATCCCTTTGGCAATTCCATTCCTCATGACCGGTCAGGTCAATGCAACCGGTCTGGTCATCGCGCTGGCAATCTCCTCGTCTCTGGTCGATTGCAGTCCGTTCTCGACCAACGGCGCGCTGGTGGTCGCGAACGCCGCTCCGGAAGAACGCGACGTGGTGTTCGGGCTGACGATGCGGTGGGGCATGACCATCATGGTGGTGACGCCGATTCTCGCCTGGCTGCTGTTCGTTGTTCCATGGTCCGTCTGAATCTTCGCTCAAAGAAAGGGAACTCGCGATGAACAGCGAATCCACACTTCTGCGCTCCCTCGACCCCCGCATCTTCGACGATCACGGAGCGGCGGTCAGTTTCGGCGAAGGCGCAACCCTCTCTCGCGCCGACTTGTTTGCCGCCGCCACCGCGGTCGCCGATCAAATCCATGGTGCACAGCGAGTGGCAGTACAAGCCGCCGCCGGCCTCGAGACAGTGGTCGCCGTCGCCGGCGCACTGATCGCCGGTGTTGCCGTGGTCCCGATCCCGCCGGACTCCGGCCCGCTCGAACGTCAGCACATCATCGCCGATTCCAAGGCCGAACTGATACTCGGAGAAGGGCCGACGGATTCGAGTATCCCGTTGATTCCCATCGATATTCACGCGCGATCCGCGACGTCCTATCCCGAACCGAGTGCGGCAGCTACTGCACTGATCATGTACACCTCGGGAACCACCGGAGCTCCGAAAGGCGTTGTCCTCTCGCGAGCATCGATCGCAGCGGATCTCGACGCGCTCGCTCATGTGTGGAATTGGACGCCAGAGGACACACTCGTCCACGGACTGCCCCTCTTCCACGTCCACGGGTTGATTCTCGGCGTGTTGGGCGCCTTGCGCGTGGGTTCGCCGCTGATTCATACCGTCAGACCAACTCCGGATTCGTATGCCGCAGCGGGTGGCTCGTTGTACTTCGGTGTTCCGACCGTCTGGTCACGCGTGTGCGGTGATCCCTCGGCGGCAGCAGCATTGCGATCCGCGCGCTTGCTCGTGTCCGGAAGTGCACCACTTCCGGTTCCATTGTTCGAGCGGATGAAATCGCTGACCGGGTTGGCTCCCGTCGAGCGCTACGGAATGAGTGAAACCCTCATCACCGTCAGCACGACGGACGACGGCGAACGTCGCCCGGGTTGGGTCGGGCACGCCGTTCCGGGAGTCAGGACGAGGTTGCGCGGCGAGAACGGCGAACTGTCGGCGCACGACGGAGAGCAGCTTGGGCAACTGGAAGTTGCGGGCGCCGTTCTCTTCGACGAGTACCTCGGGAACCCCTCGAAGACAGCGGAATCCATGACCGAAGACGGCTGGTTTCGCACCGGCGACATCGCGGTGATCGACGACAGCGGATTCCACCGCATCGTAGGTCGCGAGTCGGTCGACATGATCAAGTCCGGTGGATACCGCATCGGTGCCGGCGAGGTGGAACAGGCACTTCTGGCATACCCCGGCGTTCGCGAGGCCGCCGTCGTCGGTGTGCCGGACGACGATCTCGGACAGCGCATAGTCGCGTTCATCGTCGGCGACGTAGCCGACTGCGCTGTGGTTTCGGACTTCGTCGCCGAATCACTGTCGATCCACAAGCGCCCACGCCAGGTTTGTCTGGTGGACAGCTTGCCGCGCAACGCTATGGGCAAGGTCCAGAAGAAGCTGCTGACGCCCTGAAGGTGTGCTTGTTTCCCTCGAAGCGTGCTCGCTCACTGCCTGGTGACCACGACGACAGCATCAGCCATCCGATCGTGGAAGCCGCGGACGTCCGGTGCGCTACTGATCGAAACGATGATCGCGATCGAAATAGCGACTGTTACCAGAGAACCGAGAATGCTCGCGACACTGCCCAACGACATCGAATTCAGCATGCCGACGAGCTCGTCACCACTACCGAGCATGGCCAACGCCGAAACAGCCGATCCGAGGTACATGGGGATCACGAATGCATTCCGTTTGAAGGACTGCGTCAGGGCCGGACGCGCACCTCCTACCGAGCGAACGCCTATTCCGAGGGCGAGTTTGCCCAGGGTTACCCCGAATGCCGACTCTCCCCATACGAAGTACACGATCGAACCGATCCCGATCAGCAGGCCAATCAGACCCGAACTTGTCCGGTAGGAATCGAAGTCGAATCCGTTTCCGAGCGTCGCGGTGGAGATCATTCCGCCGACGACCGACACAACTGCGAGAATGGCAAAATCGATGAACCGCGCGGCAACTCGTATCCCGGCTCCGGCCGGCCGAAACCCACCAGGCGGGAGTGGAACGCCGGTCGGCGCATACCCCGGGTTCGGTTGCGGCACGGCCGGTGGCGGTGCGGCCAGTTGCACGGGGCCGCTACCGGAGCGGGATTCCGGTGCGTTCGAGATGAAGGTCTCGGTCGCAGGTTCGGTCGCGGGTTCGGGTTCGGGTTCGGGTCCGAGTAGACCGAATTGCCCAGCAGCCCTTCGGTCCAACGCCGCATCCACAGCCGGATCACCCAGCGCTTCGAGCCACGTCACAAGATCGTCGTACGTCGACGGATTCGCAGCAATCGCCGGCCGCAACTCCGGCGAACTCGACGCAATCTCGAACAGCACCGCCGCCGGAGTCCGCGGATCCGCAGCCTCGAGAGCACGTCCCGAAGGCTGAACGGGCACCGGCGCAGGCACGGGCACACGGCCAGGTTCAGGTTCAGGTAGACCGAATTGCCCAGCAGCCCTTCGGTCCAACGCCGCATCCACAGCCGGATCACCCAGCGCTTCGAGCCACGTCACAAGATCGTCGTACGTCGACGGATTCGCAGCAATCGCCGGCCGCAACTCCGGCGAACTCGACGCAATCTCGAACAGCACCGCCGCCGGAGTCCGCGGATCCGCAGCCTCGAGAGCACGCCTCGAAGGCCGAACGGGCTGTCCGAGATTCGGTATCGCAGCTGTAACCGTGGTGGCCGACGCGAACAGTTGCACCCCCGCATACAAATTCCGAACAGCCGGTGAGACTGTGAGAGCGAGAGCAACCAGAACCACCAGCATCGCCATGGCGAGATCGAATATCCATGCACTGTAATATATTTCGCCATACATGGCCGACTGCACCACGAGATGAGCGATCATCAGGACGAGCAAGCCGAGACAGACTCCGAGACCGACCTCGCGTGACGGGCGAGGGTCGAGCGAAAAATACCGAAGCGACAGTGATCTGACTCCGACAACGGCAAGAATCCCGAAGAGTATCGCGAGAACTGCGAGCACTAACGCATCTCCCCACGGCACGATGCCAAATTGCGTTGCTGCCATTGCGATCTGAGAGAATCCAACACCGAAGCTCCACACCGCGATCAACAGCATGCCGTTTCGTGCCGCTGCGAGCCAGACGTATCCGGGGTGCGTCCCGTCGCCGACGGACGCAACACCGAATGGAATGAATGTAATTGCGGCTGCGGCAATCAAGAACGTGATGCCGTAGTAGGGACTAGCCGTGACCGTGTGGAACAGCTCGACACTTGTGCCCTCGCTGATCGAGTGGAGTAATCCGGCTGCGAGGAGAGCGATGCCGAGCGCGGCGATGGTGAGGCGCCAGGACGCAAACCGTCTGGCGAGACCGACTGCCGCAACACCCACCACGACGATCGGAACGGCCGACGACACGAAGAGAACGATCAGGCTCTCGAATGTCTGCGGCCCGTCGTAATATCGGTAGCGACTGACGGAGACCAGGATGTAGATCAGCGCGAGTAGCGCCGAGGCCACTGACGACCCCCAAGCCACAAACACAAGCGGCTTCACCAACGCCAACCATCGCGGCGCGGTTCGAGGGTCGATGCGAATTTCGGCCGCGCGCGGTTGAGCTGCGAGCAGGGCGCCGGCAAGCCCGAACCACGCTCCAGCGCCAACCCCGTTGCCGGTGAAAATACTCGAACTCTCACTGAATCGGAACATTCCACGAATGACGTCGTAGACGACAAGACCCACAACAGTGGCAATGAGGGGTCCGTTGGCCACCAGACGCAGCACACGTATCTGCCCGACATTCCAATTCGGCCCGAGCATTCCGAGTCGCGCCACGTACGGCAGTAACAGCGACGCCAGCGACAGCAGTGTCGGCAGAACCAGAAGCAGCACAAGAGCACTCGAACCGACGCGGGCTATTCCGACGGTCGCACTCCACGGTAAGAAGAGCGACACGAACAGCAGTGCCGCGGCTGTCCCGTCGCGGGTGTAGTCACCGATCCGAATATCCACGAACGCAGATCGCGTCGGTGAATAGCTCTGTGGCGGTGGATACATGCCGTGCGACTGGGGCGAACTGCTTATTGATGGTTCACCGGGTTGACGCGAGTTGTCTTCGGTCATTCGCCAAGCTCCTCAGATGTGGGAAGTGCGCCGAACGGGTCAGGCACTATCGCCGATATTTGGTGGTCCCCGACGAATCGCGATCGTTGCTGACGATCTTGGCGAAGCATTGATCGTTGGCAATCCGCTTCGAATCGCACCACCCGTTGGCCGCATCCGCATCCGCAAACGTCAAGCCTGCGACGGTTATCCACCAACCCCGGAGATCGAAGGTCCGCCATTCGTCACTCCAGAGCAGACGCACCTCCGGATACATGAGACGAAGTTCGAGATGCTGTCGCAGGATCTGGGCAGCAGTCCAATGCACCTGAGCGCCATTGATATCCGCCGCATCGAGTCCGACCCGCTTGGAGGAGATCTGAGCCACCCACCTGTTCGCGAGGTCACCGATCACAAAGGGGGCGATCGGCGTCGGCCTGAGCCCGGAGGGCGTCGAGACTCGCAGATTCGACGTCGCCCGTTGTCGGCTGCGCGCTACGTGTGGGTCGGATCGGCGTATTGGTGTCACTTCGCGATGCCGGCCCGGATGTCAGGCTGGTATCACTCGTCCCGTCGTCCTCGCATTCGACGAGTTGAGCACCTGACGCTCTCGAATTGGTCAGACTCGAAGACTCACCGAGAGTGTTCGGCAGCCTCCAGAAGCTACCGAGGTCGTACAGGAACTCGCGCTGGATCGAGTTCGTCGTGTTCGTCCCATCGGTTCGGGGAAGATAGATCGGCGCATCGGAGAAGTCGAACACCGCCGATGCAACGCTCTGGCCGGTGTCGGTGATCGATACACGAAGCGCGTCGGTGGAGACGATGTCTCCGCCGGGACATGATGCTTTCATTTCCATTAGAACGACGAGACCCTCTGCCTGCGTGCGGTATTCAACCGGCGTCAGGGTCGGTGTCCGTCCGCATTTCGTGACGTACTCGTTGCCTCCGTCGAATTCAGGGACAGCGGGCAGCCTGCCCGGTGCTCCTGACGGTCCGCCGGTCGGTGGGTAGTAGAGGAATCTGTCATTGGAGATCGAGGCGAGTCCGTCGTGGGCCTTCGACCAAGACCAGTGGTTGGTGTGGGAATCGAGGGACCAACTGACAGAGCCGTCGTCGAGTTCGACGGCGAGTACCCTGCCGTCGTTAGGATGGACGAGAATTCGCTCACCGTCCGAGACCGAGTAAGAGAAGTAGTCGCCGATCTTGGTCGACCACAACTGTTCCCCGGTGTCGATTCGGTAGGCCGAGAGCGTGTCCGAGTCGTTGCCCAACACGATGTCGCCGACGATCCGGCGTAGCGAGAAGTGGTCTCCGCCGATGACCGACCACAGCTCGGTGCCGTCGTTCATGTCGTAGGCACCGTGCGAGCCGATGTACGGACGAGATTTCGATGCCGAGACAAGCCACGGTGATGCCGGTGCGTCTTCGTCAACTCTAAATCTCTCGGCACCGTCACGGTCGGACACGATGCTGGAGTATCCGTCCGACGCAAATGGCATCGCACAGAGGACGCCGGCAAAACCTTGTCCTGGAAGTGCCTCGTAGCCACTCAGATTCGGATTCGAAAGCAGTGCGCCATCGACCGCGTTGAGCGCCGTAGATCCGATGCTCGAGTAATAGACGATGCCGTCGACGATCTCGAACGAATGCGAATCGCCGGATCCGACGCAGTCGGTTTCCGGTGGAGTTGTCGTTGTCCACGCCGCATCGAGGTCGGTGGGGGTTCCGCGCGAAATCACCAGCCCGGACTGGCTACCGCCGACAGTGAAGACCGCTCCGTCGGAGACCTCGACCAAGGTGGCCGTATCGGTGTCGACACTCGAACGAATCGCCCCCGAGTCGAGCGAGAAGGAAACGACTCGAGCTGTTCCACCAGGGTTCCTGACGACACAAGGTAGGGCTGCATCGATCGCGGCGGTCGCACACGACACCGTGCCGGCGACCGGCGTTTGCCATCGAATGGATCCGCTCTCGGCGTCGACTGCAACAAGTTGGGACTGCTGGCCCTGCTGTGGACCGACCGTAGTGATCAGAGTCTGTCCCACGTCGATGAATCTCGCCGTTCCATAGCTCGCACCGAGCGAATCCGGCCACAGAAATCTTCCGCCCGGCAGAACCTCGTCAACGTCCAACGACCACCCTGGCGTCGGCTGCGTCGGGTAAGTGTTGACCAGCTGGCCTGCCACCGGTCCATCGGTGTCTCCCGACCGGAGAATCGTGACAACGGTGACGGCGCCTGCGGCGAGGGCCGCGACGGCGGTAAGGGCTGCAACGGCAACAATCCATCCTCGGCCACGAGATCGAGAGGGCGGAGGATGTCCGGCAACCGGAGCCTGCGGTGGTGAAGGCGGGGGTGGTGGGGGAGGTGGGGGCGGGGGCGGCAACGTCATCGGTTGTGTCTCCCTCTGTCGATCATTCGTCCGCTAGGCAAAGCACTACGACAGGACTCTCTTTGCGAACCCAATCGGCGGTGCACGAAGATGTGGACGTGCCGCGGCTGACTACCCGGTGAGTGGCGCTGCTCGAGCTGCATGAGACCGGACTGACGTATGTCTCGCTGGTCCCGTCGCCCTTGTCTGCCCCGAGCCTTCGTACGACGCAGTCACCTACCGAGGCATTGGCGATGACCGACGCCGTGTCGCTTCCGCTGTACGTCGGCGCCACCGTCCGGGATGTGGTGGTCGCATACGTCGGATAAGTCGTACTCGACGATTCAGATGTGTAGTAGAGAGAAGACGCGCTGTCGTAGTCGTCGAACGCGCGGGTGACTGCATTGGCAATGAGAAACATCCACACGATCGACAGCACCAGAAGCGCGGTGAAGATGTAGCCGATGACCAGACCGGCGATTGCAAGTCCTCGCCCCTGCTCACCGGTTCGTTTGATCTGCGCCAGCGAAATGTGGCCGAGCACAATGCCGACCGGCGCCAGCACGAGCGCCCCGACCAGGGCGGCAATTGCGAGGCCGTTTGTGGTCGGAGGTTGGTACAGAACGCCCTGCGGTTGGGCACTCCAGTACTGCTGCTCCCCACCAGGCGGGGGCGGTGGTGGCGGTGGCGGTGGTGGCGGAAGGGTCACCGAATAAGCCGTCGATAGCGCATTCCGTGAATCTAGCGACGCCTCGGAGACCTGTCTGTCGTCCGTTCGGCGGACTGATGCAGAGGTGCCGAAATGTGAAGAGTTCTAACCGGCGAGCAGGCTCAGCCGCCGTAGACCTCGGGGTCCAGGGTGCCGATGTACGGCAGATCGCGGTACCGCTCGGCGTAGTCGAGGCCGTAACCTACGACGAACTCGTTGGGGATGTCGAAGCCCACGTCGCGGACGTCGACGTCGATCTTGACCGCATCCGGCTTGCGGAGCAGGGTGACGACCTCGAGCGAAGCGGGATTACGTGTCTTGAGGTTGCGCATCAGCCACGACAGCGTGAGACCGGAGTCGATGATGTCCTCGACGATCAGCACGTGGCGACCGGCAATGTCCTTGTCGAGGTCCTTGAGGATGCGGACGACACCCGAAGACGAGGTCGAGGATCCGTAGGAGCTCACGGCCATGAATTCCATCTGCGACGGGATCGGCAGGGCGCGGGCGAAGTCGGTCATGAAGAAGACCGCTCCCTTGAGGACGCCGATCAGCAGGAGATCCCCTTCGGGGGCGCCTGCCGGGTAACGCTTGGCGATGTCCTCAGCCAGTTCCGCCGTTCGTGCACGGATCTGTTCTTCGGAGATCAGTACCGATGCGATGTCGCCCTCGTACACGCGTCAAACCCTTCGTCGGTCTTCGAATCCGAGGATCAGCCTGCCACGTCGCCGGGCCGCCACCAACCTCGCCTCCGGTGTTCCGCCCCCGATCGCGACGCCGCCTTGCCCCCGCCAGTCGGTCACCAGGGCGTCGACTGCGCGTAACTGTTTGTCCGTCAATGCTTTTGCGCCGCCCTGCAGGAGCCAGGCCCGCAGAGCGCGTCGACGGATTGCGGTGGGCGCTTCGGCAAGTGTGTCCACTTCCACTTCTCCGTCGACGACAACCCGTAGGAGTAGGGCTTCGGCGTACTCGTCGAGCGACTCGCCGTCCTCACGCAACTGCGTCGCGGTTCGGGCCAACGCTTCGGGAACTCCCCCGCCGAGAATTTCTTCGAGCAGCGGCAACGCCTCGTGCCGCAGACGCACGCGAGTGAACTCGGGATTGTTGTTGTGCGGGTCCTCCCACGGCGTGATGCCCAGGTCGACGCAGGCCGCCCTGGTCACCGATCGCCGGATGCCGAGTAGCGGCCGTCCCCAGGGAGCGTCGAATGCAGCCATACCTTGAATCGATCGCCCACCGGACCCGCGCGAGAGTCCGAGAAGCACGGTCTCGGCCTGATCGTCGAGCGTGTGTCCGAGCAGAACCGGGAGGTCAGCCCTCGCGTCGCGTAGGGCGTTGTACCGAGCCTCACGCGCAGCGGCCTCGAGACTCCCACCATCGGCTACGTCGACGGTCAGGACCGTCGCGGTCCGGCAACCCAGCGCCAGCGCCTGGTCTGCGGCCGAGCGTGCGACGGCATCGGAACCGACTTGCAGGCGATGGTCCACGATCAACGCGTCGACCGAATCGGCTTCCGCCACCGCTGCTGCGGTCAACGCCAATGAATCGGCGCCCCCGGACAGGGCGACGACCACACGGCGCCGCGGCTCGAATGCGAGCGTCCACGCCCGCACGGCCTGTCGCAGCGCCAGGAGGGCAGGCGTCTCAGGCAGCAGCATCTAGCCGAGAACGCGCTTTACCCACGCGTCGGGATTGTCGATCTCGTCGAGCAACGGCAAGGTCTCGGGCCCGGTCCAGATGGTGTTGAACTGCTCCATGCCGACCTTGAGAACCACCGCGTCGACGAAGGCCTTGCCGCGCACGTACTGCGCCATCTTGGCGTCCATGCCGAGAAGCATCTTGATGATCCGCTGCACGGGGTTGGACTTGCGCTGCCGACGCTTGTCGAAGGCCGCGCGGATCGTTGCCACCGACGGCACCACGGCGGGGCCGACGGCGTCCATCACGTGGTCTGCATGCCCTTCGAGGAGGGTGCCGAGTACAAGCATCCGATCCAGCGCGTCACGCTGAGGCTCCGCCTGCGAGGCGCGCAGCAGCCCGATGATGCCGCCCGCCGTCGCACCGTCACTGGAGTCGGGTTCCTTCCGCGAGCGCAGCTCTGCAGCAAGGCGCCCGACAACGTCGGTCATCGACTCGTCCACCGTCGCACCAAGCGTTTCGACGGATTCCTTCATGTACTCCGCGAGCCACGGCGAGGACGAGAACTGGACCCGGTGCGTGACCTCGTGCAGGCAGACCCACAACCGGAAGTCACTCGGGTTCAGCCGAAGGGACCGTTCGACGGAGACGATGTTCGGTGTGACCAGAAGCAGGGTGCCGTGCTCGCCGGTGAACGGGTCGTACTGCCCGAGGATCGCCGAAGACAGGTACGCCAGCATGGCGCCGGCCTGCAGGCCCGCCGGCTTTCCGACGATGAGATTGCCACTGCCGTCAGGGTCGGCGCCGGTGAGATGTGCCATCGACCGCGAGGCCGCCGTGATCCACCCGGCCCGGTCAAGCACGTCAGCGGCCGGGACCGGTAGACCGTCGGCCAGCCCGGTCACTTCACGAACCGGCAGTTCTGCGCGCTTGGACGCTTCGGCGAGTTCTGCGGTTGCCGTCTCGGCCGTGTAGCGAGACATCGCGGGGCCGCCGCGCGCCAGTTTTATCCCGGCTTTGGCGGCAAGACTCCAGTCGACGGCACCACCGAGCGGAGCCGAGGCTTCATCATCTTGTGGAGTCTTTTCGGCCACTATTGGCACCCGCAATTCCTCAATGCTCCGGCAATCGCGTCCAGGGCAGGACGGCTCACTTCTGGCGGCCGGTCATTGGACATCAGTGCGAAGGTGAGCACTCGCCCGTTCTGATCGACCACGAACCCTGACAACGCGCTGGCCGTCGACAGAGTTCCCGTCTTGGCCCGCACCCAACCCGCACCGGTTCGGTTTCCGGACGCGTAGCGGTCGGACAAACTTCCTGTTCCGCCGGCCACCGGAAGGTAGTCCAGCAGGGGGCGCAGTTTCGGATCACCGTCACCGGCCGCAGCCGTCATGACGCGATCGAGTACCTGAGCGGGAATGAGATCGTCGACGGACAGTCCGCTGGAATCGTGCAGCGATACACCGGTGTAGTCGAACCCGGCCGCCTGCAGGGTCTTGCCGGTCGCGTCGACTGCTCCGGTGAACGAGGCTTCGATTCCGGAGGCAATCGCGACCTCACGCCCGATGGTCTCTGCGAGCACGTTGTCGGAATGTTCCATCATCTGCAGCAGTCGGTCGCTCAGCGGCGCCGACTGCACGGTGGCGATCGGCTTGGCACCGGCAGGCGCCGCGCCGAGACTCACGTTGGCGGGATCGACACCGAGCGCCTGAGCGAGCACCTTGCCCGCGTCCAATGCGGGAGTTTCCGAACGCGGCGACTCGTCTTGAGTGCCGTCGTACCGACCACCTTCGATCATCACCGATTCGATCGGGGTGATGTAACCGGCCGCGATGTCCGCGGGGAACCAGCCGGTGGCCATGTTGTCGCCCTTGAACAAGCTCGAGTCCACCACGACGCTGTTCACCGGCGTACCGGCAGCCTTGATCTGGTCGACGAGATCCGCGATGTGCGCTGCGTTGGCGTAGTACCCGCTCTGCCCCTTCGGCGTCGCCGTCAGCGTCGGGTCACCGCCGCCGACCAGAACGACCTGCCCGGGGCTCGTTCCGGGCACCACCGTCGTGGACAGCCGGTGGTCGAGCGGCAACTTCAGCAGTGCCGCCGATGCGGTCAGCACCTTCGTCGTGGACGCGGGCGTCATCGGCGTCGACGGGTCCGTGCTCCAGAGAATGTTTCCGGTGAGCGCATCAGCGACTACTCCGGTGAACTTCCCCAGATCCGGGTTGGCCACGGCCGGGCCGATCGCCGCTGCGATTCCCGACGCGCTCGGGATCGGTGCGTCCGTCGGGACGGGCACCACCTGGGGTGACGGCGTCACGAGCGCAGGCTGAGGCGACGTAGTCACGGTCGTGCTGCCCGCGGTGTCGTTCGACGTACCGAGTTTCACGACGACAACTCCGGCGACGGCCAGTACAACCACTGCACCGACCGCCAGAAGGATGCGGAAGTTACGCCGTCGACTCTCTTCCAACGAGCCGATCTTCTTCTTTCCTTGGCCCGCCAACGCCCCTCCGTCTGTGCTCTGCCTACTGGGTGGTCAGGCAACCTTATCCTTGACCCGATATCCTTCCGACGAATCATTACCGACACGACAGCGAGGAATCGGCGTGGAGTTCGACGTCACCATCGAGATCCCCAAGGGTCAGCGCAACAAGTACGAGGTCGACCACGTAACCGGTCGCGTCAAACTCGATCGCTACCTCTACACAGCTTTCGGCTACCCGGCCGACTACGGCTTCATCGAAAACACCCTGGGTGAGGACGGCGATCCGCTCGACGCCATGGTCCTGCTCCCCGAGTCGGTCTTCCCCGGCGTCATCGTCGAGGCTCGCGCAGTCGCGATGTTCAAGATGGTCGACGAGGCCGGCGGAGACGACAAGGTCCTCTGCGTTCCGGCCGGTGACCCCCGCTGGGATCACATCCAGGATCTGGGTGACATCTCACAGTTCGAGCTCGATGCGATCAAGCACTTTTTCGTCCACTACAAGGACCTCGAGCCGAACAAGCACGTCGAGGCAGCCAACTGGGTCGGCCGCGCCGAGGCAGAGGCCGAGATCGAGGCTTCGATCAAGCGTCTCGCTGCCAACGGCGGTCACTGAGCTCGAGTTCTCAGGCCTAACGAAAATCCCCGCACATCGGAAGATGTGCGGGGATTTTTGTGCTGTTTTTACTCGCCCTTGCAGTTCCTACTCACCCTTGCAGTTCCTACTCACCCTGGAAGACTGGCGGGCGCTTCTGGAAGACGGCGGTGATGGCCTCGGTCAGATCCTGCGAAGGCAGGAACGCCGCGTTCCAGGCTGCGACGTAGCGAAGGCTGTCGTTCACGCTCGCGCTGCGGCTGTGATCGAGCACGTCCTTGATCCCGTGGACGACGAGCGGCGGGTTGAGCGCAATCTCCTTGGCGGTCGCGCGCGCCGCTGCCAGTACCGCGTCGGCATCTTCGAAAACGTCGTTGACGAGGCCGATCTTCTCGGCGCGCGCTGCGTCGATGTCCTTGCCGGTCAGAGCCAACTCACGCAGGTGTCCGTCGCCGATGATCGCGGGCAGACGCGCGAGGCTGCCCATGTCTGCGACGATCGCGACCTTGACCTCGCGGATGCTGAACTTGGCATCGGCACTTGCGTAGCGGATGTCCGCCGCCGTGATCAGGTCGACGCCGCCGCCGATGCACCAGCCCTGCACAGCTGCGACGACGGGCTTGCGGCAATCTGCGACGGCATTGATGCCCGACTGCATGCGCTTGATCATGTCGTGGAACTTGGTGCGCGGGCCTGCCTGAGCCTTGTCCGCGAGGACGGCACCGAATTCACCGCTCATCGCCGGCAGGTCCAGTCCGAACGAGAAGTGCTTGCCGGAACCGGCGATGACGATTGCACGCACCTCGGGGTCGGCGTCGAGGTCGGCGAAGATTTCGGGGAGTTCACTCCAGAAATCCGGCCCCATCGCGTTGCCCTTGCTCGGCCCGATCAGCGTCACCTGGGCGATGTTGTCTTCGCGCTCGACGGTGAACGCATTCCAGCTCTTCTGTTCAGTCATTACTCAAGAGTAACTAAAGGTCGGGCTCAGCCGAAGACCGCTGCCTTCATCCGAAGATTCCTGCCTCGTCAAGTACCAGTACGACGAGGGTGACGGCCATCAGGGCGAACATGATGAGCATCGCCATCCTGGCCGCCCGCTCACTGGTCGGTGGGAAAACGCGCTGCGCCGGATGCTCGGCCACGTACTCGGACAAGGACATGGTCCTGGCACGTGAGCGTGTCGGATTCTGTACCGCTGCTGTTGTAGCCATGTCGGTGATCCTTTCAACTACGCAATCTCAGTCAGGTACCCCAAAGGTGAAGTACCCGACTGAGTTCGACTTCTCCAATGTAGACCCGCAGATCGAAGAAGTCAGCGTGAGTTTGGTGCGAATTACCTGAGAGTCAGTCCACACAGGGAATGCCGCCATTCGCGTCGGCCCGGATGGGTGATCCCTGCGCTCCCGTATCGGGAACGGTGCCGGCGGATACCGACGAGTCCGACTGCGCCGGAGCGGCCGAGAACACGGTCTGCGCATTGTCCTCACCGATCAGTACAGACACTGATTCGGCCGCTGCCTGCTCGTTAGGCACTGCGGCCACGCCCAACTGCTCGGCCAGCGCCTCTGCGACGGCTTTGGCGCCGACTCCATAGCTGACCACCGACTTTGCCGTCGCAGCTGCGGTGCTCACCTCTCCGACTTCGACTCCCGACGCTTTCATCGCCGCTGCCAACGCGGCACCCAACCCGTCCGTCGCGGTTCCGTTGCGGATGTCCACAACTTCGTTCCCGGTCGAGACAGCAGTGTCCATCGCAGGTGCAGATGCCGAGTCACCTCCCGCGAAGATCCGCGACACTTCACTACGCAGACGCGCCGGATCGACCATGTTGACGTCCTGGCCGTCGACGGTCTCGTATCCCTCGATGGGCAGGGTGTAGAAGTCGATGTTCCCACCTGCGAGAGCGCTTGCCTGAGAAGCGAATCGGACGGGATCCATGGCAGAATCGATCACCACGTCCTTCTTCACCACGTCAGCCAGTGCCGTCATCTTCGGAATGTTTCCGATGACGCCGGAGCCCTTCAAGTTGGCGATCACCGCGCTGATGAAAGCCTGCTGCCGGTGGGTGCGATCCAAGTCCCCGTTGTCCAGGCCGTGGCGTTGACGGACAAACGAAAGTGCCTGTGACGGATCGAGAGTCTGAACTCCGGCCGGGAAGTTGGCGCCCGAGAAGTCATCCTGCACCGGATTGTTGAGGCACACCTGAACGGGGCCGATAGCCGAGACGACGTCGTAGAAGCCCATCAGGTTCACTTCGGCAAAGTGATCGATCGGAACCTTGAGCAGATTCTGCACGGTGGTCAGTGTCGACCGTCTTCCGACTTCACGCGCTTGTTGCTCTCGTGCAGCAGGATCCGTCACACCGTCCGCTATGAGTTTGGCGTCCGCATCAGCCTTCGCCATTCCGTACGCTTCCTTGATCTTGGCCATTCCGTAGCCGGGTACCGCGACGTAGTCGTCGCGTGGGATCGCCACTGCACTGGCCTTGCCGCCATCGCCCGGAACATGGAGCAGGATAAGCGTGTTCGTGTTGTATCCACCCACATCACTGTCCCCCGCATGCAGCTTGTCGGTGACGAACTCAGCCGGCAGGTCGCTGCCGTCCATCGCTTTACGACTGTCGAGCCCGATCAACAAGATGTTGGTATCCCCGTCGAGCGAACTGCCGGCGTCGTCACCGAGGGCGGAGAGCGCGTCCGATCGATACAGCCCCGACGTGAGATCCGACTGCACGTACCAGCCGATTCCGACGCCCACCAGAATCGTCGTCGACAGGGACGCCGCCGCCAGCTTGCGCCCCACCGAGAGCGTCGACCGCTGCGGTTGACGCCTACGCCTGTGTCTGGTTGCCGAGTGTCGAGGTCGCGGTTCCACGGCCGACACGCTATCCAGCGTTCCTGAGTAGAACCTGTCGATACCGGACACGGCTGGTCATTGGCTGAAAAAACGCTGAGAATGAAGTCCGAATAGGGCAAATCTGCTCTAGGCTCCGCCCTGTGGACCGCCGACGCTTCCTCAGTGCCCTCGCAGCAGCAACTCTGACCGGAACCGCCGCGGTGACCATGGGAACCGCTTGTTCGTCACGTTCGGTCGGGACGGCAATCGCTGCAGCCGACGAACCAACCGACCCCGTCCCTGTCCCGGATCTCCCGCCTGCCTTGTTGCCGCCTCCACCGCCGTCTGCCCGGGTGCCGCTGCCCGCCGGCGGATCGTTGACCGCGTTACCCGGCGGTGGGGATCTGTTTGCCCTGACGGTTGACGACGGAGCCAGCTCCGAAGTCGTGCGCCTCTACACACAGTTCGCAAAAGACACCGGCATCCGTTTGACGTACTTCGTCAACGGGCAATACAACTCGTGGACCGAAAACGCCGGACTTCTCAGACCGCTGGTCGAGAGCGGACAAATTCAGCTCGGCAATCACACCTACTCGCACCCGGATCTGACGTCCGTGTCGAAGCAGCAGATCGCAGACGAGCTGACGAAGAACGGCACGTTCCTGCGCAACACCTACGGCGTGGACGCGGCGCCGTACTTTCGGCCGCCGTACGGAAGGCACAACGCGACAGTCGATTCCGTGGCCGCGAGCGTCGGCTACACCGTGCCCACCCTCTGGTACGGATCACTGTCGGATTCTTCGTTGATCACCGAGGAGTACATCCTCCAAATGGCGAACCAGTACTTCAATCCGGGGGCCATCGTGATCGGGCACCTCAACTATCTGCCCGTGACCCACGTGTATCCGCAACTGGTGGACATCATCCGGAGCCGAAACCTGCGGATTGTCACGCTCAACGATGTTTATCTGAAGCCGTGACGCCGTGGTGACCGCAGCCGACAACGAGGTCCCGGCCGAAAACACGGCTCCGTCCGTGAAACAACGCACCGAGGCCTGGCTGCTCGCGGACATCACCGAGGAACCCGCCGGACATCTGGGGCCCCACCGGATGGCGCCGAAGAAGGAGAAGCGCCACCCGTGGTGGAAGGTGATGTGCCTGACGGGTGTCGATTACTTCTCCACTCTCGGTTACCAACCCGGTATCGCGGCACTGGCGGCCGGCACGTTGGCTCCCATCGCGACAGTCGTATTGATCCTGCTGACACTCTTCGGCGCTCTACCGGTCTACCGGCGAGTGGCTCGCGAGAGTCCGCACGGCGAGGGTTCGATCGCCATGCTCGAGAAGCTGCTGCCCAAGTGGCGCGGCAAGATCTTCGTTCTCGTGCTTCTCGGCTTCGCGGCCACCGATTTCCTCATCACTATGACGCTCTCGGCTGCCGATGCCACGGCGCACCTCGTCGAGAACCCTTTTGCTCCAACCTTTCTCTCCGGACACACCGTCGCCGTCACCCTGGTTCTGCTCGCGCTCCTCGCTGCGGTCTTCCTCCGCGGATTCACCGAAGCGATCGGTATCGCGGTCGGATTGGTCGCCGTCTATCTCGCCTTGAACGTGGTGGTCATCTCCGTAGGTCTGTGGCACATCGCGACCGCGCCGTCGTTGGTCACCGACTGGACGCGCGCCATGACCACCGAGCACGGAAACCCGGCGATGATGATCCTGATCGCGCTGATCGTCTTCCCGAAGTTGGCTCTCGGTCTGTCCGGCTTCGAAACCGGCGTCGCGGTCATGCCGCAGATCAAGGGCGATCCGCACGACACCGAACAGAATCCACGTGGCCGCATCAAAGGTGCGCGGCGCCTGCTCACCACGGCGGCGCTGATCATGAGCGGATTCCTGCTGACGTCGAGCCTGGTCACCACCATCCTGATCCCAGAAAACGAGTTCCAACCCGGAGGCGCTGCCAACGGTCGCGCGCTTGCCTTTCTCGCCCACGACTATCTGGGTGAGATCTTCGGAACCGTCTACGATCTCAGCACGATCCTGATCCTTTGGTTTGCCGGTGCGTCGGCAATGGCAGGGTTGCTCAATCTTGTTCCGAGGTATCTCCCCCGCTACGGCATGGCGCCGTCGTGGGCCCGCGCCGTGCGTCCGCTGGTCCTCGTGTTCAGCGTCATCGCCATCACTGTCACGATCTACTTCGACGCCGGTGTCGACGCTCAGAGTTCCGCGTACGCAACCGGCGTCCTCGTGCTCATCTCGTCGGCGACCGTCGCCGTTGCACTGTCCGCTCGTAAGCACGGTCAGCGAAAGCTGTTCGTGGGGTTCAGTTTTGTCGCAGTTTTGTTCGTCTACACGACGATCGCGAACATCTTCGAACGTCCAGACGGTGTGAAAGTGGCGTCGTTCTTCATCGCCGCGATCATGGTGGTGTCCTTCCTTTCCCGGATCTCGCGAGCCTTCGAACTACGGGCAACCTCCGTCGAATTCGACGAGACCGCGCTGCAATTCATCGCCGAGGCAGCCGAGAAGGGTTACCTCGCGATGGTGGCGCACGACGTCGACCGTCTCGACGAGGACGAGTATCGGCAGAAGGAATCGCAGCAGCGCGCCGAAAGCAACATCCCGGAGGCGGAGTCGATCATCTTCATCGAAGTCAACGTCACAGACTCCTCCGAATTCAGCACCGACCTCCTCGTCCACGGCCGACAGCGCGGTGAGCACCGGATTCTCTGGGTCGACAGCCCTGCCGTCCCCAACACCATTGCGGCGGTTCTCCTGCGGACGAGAGACATCACCGGCGTGATTCCCGACGTCTACTTCGAGTGGACGGAGGGAAACCCGATCATGTACCTGCTCCGCTTCCTGTTCATCGGTGAGGGCGAAACCGCTCCCGTGACCCGTGAGGTCCTCCGCCGCGCCGAACCCGACCAGTCCCGCCGGCCACACGTCCACGTCGGTTGACGCGGCAAACGATGAGCAGAGGGTTGGTCCAGGCCATGCACCAGGGAAGATCGCACAGAAAGAAGTGCTGCGTGCCTATATTCAGGCGAAACTCGCGGATATCACATCTTGCGTGCGAGGCTCGCCCTGAAACCCATTGCGATGGTGCGGATCTATAGGACGATCGGCCCCCGCTGCACCCACACGTCGAAGCGACTGGCTATCGCAGGTTCGATTCGTCTGTCACCAAGCGATAAAGAACGTATCCAGAAAACACTATTATGGAGACGACGCAGAGTACGAGCATGATGTCGAAGAAGATAGTCATGTTTCCCCTCATGGGTTCGACCAGAATCGATTCGTTTATCCCCGCGAAAGTTTCTCCGTGAAATTGTCCTGTTCCGCAGCTCCAATCGTGTGAAGGCGATAGCGCCTCACCACCCGAGGCACGGCTCAGCACTCCTGTGGAGTCGGATATGTGGCGGCATCGTGAGCAGAAGCAATGGGCGAGGTTTCTCCGACAGTCAATCGTTCACCGTTTCGCCGCTTCCTCACAGCCGCGGTGATCAGTTCGGCCGGCTCGTCGGTGACAGCGGTGGCGATGCACACTTGGGGCGCCCACCTCGTCTACAGCCCAACGCGTTCCGGCTTGGACCGCTTCATGCTCGGTCCCGCCGAACACGTCGGCCAGATTCTTCCTGCCGCCCACAGGACGGCGCGCCGCGACAGCAACACCCACCACTAAAGCCAGTGCCGTATAGAGCGCGATCACACCATGAAGGCCACCGCCGATCTACCGGGAGCGCCCGACGCGAACTCCGCTCTTGCCGGTCTCGGCACTGAACAAGTCTCAGCCAACCGACGGCACTTCGGTGATGGCGTCGGCGGTCACGAGCATGTCGATCTCGACGCTGTTGGTTCCGTCGCCATCGGTGACGCGCACAGTTACCCCTGCCAGAGCCATTGGTCGTCGTGCATTTCCGCCCAGAATTTCAATTCAGATAGCGACTTCCATCGAAACTGGTTGTTACACAGTCACTTAAGAAAGAGAACTGACACAACTTGAAAGTTACCGGTGAGATATTTCCACTGTTACCGATCGCCATCCGAGCAACAAACCACGGTCCATCGGATCCCCGTCGCATGACGAAAGACGTGCGGGCCGATCCACATGATCAACTGTCTGCGCCGCCTCGGATGTCGCCGCGGTGCAGGGACGCGAGTTCGGCGAGGTGAGTTCCGACCCGATCAAGCGGGACACCGACCGTGACGAGATCGCGAGAACCTCGTCCTGCACCTATCCCACCGTATAGGTCGGCAGATGCACACAATGGCCTAACGTCGACCACGTCCAGCGCCGTCGTCTCGACAGCAGGACCCACACCACCATCAAATGCCGAGAGCTGCGTGCATGGTGCGATATTGAGCGTCCTTTTCGCCCTTCCGGACTTACCCGTGGACGTGCAGACTCATACAGTTACTGTGGACGCGTAGTCACACTTAGTTTACTGTGGGCACGTCTGAGATAGATGCCACAAAGGAGCCCGAAATGCAGTTCCTAACACCTCGTCGCACGCGGCGTAACGCGCCATCTGTCCGGTTAACTCCGGGGCGCAATACCGTCAACGAACATCGCGATTACCACGACACTCTGCGCACACTGTCCGAGGCATCCTCGACAGGGCTCCACTTCGAGGCGTTCAAAGACATCGCCTGGAATTCGCCCGAGTTCGCCGCCCCCGCGGACGACCCAAGATGGACACTCCCCGCGGTCGACCCCTTGTCCCACACCGACTGGTACCGCGCGCTCTCACCCCAGGAACAACGGCGGGTTGCCCGGATTCGGCTCGCATCTATAACAAAGACCGGCTCCCAGTTCGAGCAACTGCTCCTTCTCGGCGGTACCCAGTTCTTGATGGGCCTGGCGAACGAGAACCCCGAATTCCGCTACTTCATGCACGAACTCACCGAAGAGACGCACCACATCCAGATGTTTCAGGAGTTCACCAACCGGGTGGCTCCGGAGGTCCACGGTGCCCCAACGTGGCTTGTCAAGGCCTTCCCCCTGGTCGGTTCGCTGGGATCGCTGTGGCCCAGTTTCTTCTTTCAGATCATCCTCGCTGGAGAGGAGCCGATCGACCACATCCAGAAGAGCATCATGCGCGGCGGTGGCATTCACCCGCTCACCGACCGCATCATGCAGATCCATCTCGCCGAGGAAGCACGTCACATCGGGTTCGCCCATGCATGGTTGCGCCATCACGCTCCGCGCATGAGCCGATTCAACCGCCTCGCACTCGGCCTCACCACGCCTGTAGTCATGCGCATAGGGTTTTGGTCCATCGTCGTCCCGAGCCGGCAGGACGCGACGTTGCTGGGTATCCCCCGCAATGTTCTGCGCGAGACCTATTCGATGCGCAACCCCGATTTCCGGCGACTCCTTGCAGAGTCCTGCGCAGACGTCCGGAGCCTCGCCGACGCCAACGGAATGCGCACCCGGTTCACCCTCTGGTCCTGGCGGCTTACCGGAACCGACGGCCGGCTGTCGCGTTACCGCAACGAGCCGTCGAGGGCCGCGGCTTGACGATCTGCAACCCGCGACGCAGCTGCCCCTCTCCCACTTCGACAGACAGCTGCGTTACCCACTCACCGCGGTCGAGGCAATGGCGCACAGATATCAGCGCGCCAACCACAGGCCCACACCTGAATCGCCCCATCGAAGTGTAGGAAGCACATCCACCAAGGCGAACCAGCGACATCAGTGCCAGCGGACACGACCCAGGCTGCAGGATTCAACGCTGAACAAGTTTCAGCCGACCGACGGCACTTCGGTGATGGCGTCAGCGGTCACGAGCATGTCGATCTCGACGAGATTGGTTCTGCCGGCATCGGTGACTCGCACGGTAGTTCCGGCCAGCCATTGCCCGTCGTGCATTATCGCCCAGAATTTCGAAATACCGTCCAGGTATCCGGACATGTACAGGGCGGACGTTTTCACGCGCATGCTCACATGATCAGCGCGCGATGCTCCCCCACGTCCGAGCGGGAGCGCCCGGCCGATGTCTTGTGCACTACTGGACAGTGTCCAGTGAATTCGGAGTGTGTCTGAGACACCGCGCGGGAGATATTCGGCACTAGCCGTCGTGCGCCGTGATCCGCTGCTGCGGCATTCGCGTTATCGCGACGCCCTGGTCAAGTGAACGCGATCACGTTAGATTCGTAACACGGTCTGGTTGGGGAACCCGAGGATCCGAGAGGTTTTGAAATGATCGCAGGTGGCTGGATTTGGTTTTTACCGTTGCCATGGGAATGGCGAGTAGCGCTCTCGAAAGCGGTCCCGTGCGAACTCGGCGGTACCCAATGTTACTTCTGACGTGAGTGAAGGGTCCGCGAATGAATTGCTTCGTCGGACCCCTCAAACACCTCCTTTCAGTTGTTGGTCACTGCCAGGCCCTTACCCACAGGATTGGACTGAGCGGCGATCTCGGCCTGCACTGCCGAGAACTTGATGTACTCGGCCAGATCTACGGCGGCTACATCCACCCGGCATCCACCCTGGACAACGTGCATTTGATTGTCTCGCAATGGAATACGGCTACCGGTACTCCTTATCATGCGATGCAGTTCAAAACCTCCGTCACTCCCGCCGGCCCCGTGTACACCGTCGGCGGCGCAATCGGCGCCCGCTACACACAACTCGGCGCAGAAACGTCCTCTCTCGGCGCACCGACCGGCGACGAACAGACGCTGTCGAACGGGCGGGTACAGGATTTCGAGCACGGCCGCATCTACTGGAGCGCCGCGACCGGGGTATGGGAAACGTACGGGTTGATCGCGCAGAAGTACCTCGATCTCGGCGGACCCACCAGCCCGTTGGGGTGGCCCACCAGCGGTGAACTCGGCACGCCCAACGGAATCGGCCGCTTCAACCGCTTCACCGAAGGCAACATCTACTTCAATCCCCAGGCCGGCACCCACTGTGTCTACGGCGCCATCTTCACCGAATACGGCCGCCACGGCTACGAAGGCGGACGATTCGGATTCCCCATCACCGACGAATACTCCACCCCCGAGGGCCGCCGCAACGACTTTCAAGGCGGCTGGATCGCATGGATTAGCGCCACAGGTCAGGTAGTGACATCGTGATGTTCGACCTCAGCTGGCCCCCGCTGTATGTCTTTGTGCTCCAACGTATTCGGCGTAGCAGTGAGGGCAATGCGGTCACGGCATGTGATCGACCGCCAGATCACTCACAGGGCAATACATCGAGCCAGCAATCGAGGTGCCCATGCATCGCCGTGTAGGTGTTCTCGCTCTGATTGCGGTCGTTGCCGTCCTGATTGTCGTGGCGGTCTCGTTCTATTCCTTCGGCGGCGACCCGACCGAATACTGCCGCGCCCATGCGCCACGTCCACCAGCATCGGGTGTGGAACAAACCCTGCCGGCGGAGGGGCATTGGACTGCTTTTCCGATTGCAGGAGCCACCTGCACCTGGAATATCTCCGGCGACGTGCACTACGTGACCTCGATCATCCGATGGGGGCCGACACTGATGTTGCTCGGCGCCGTCGCCGTGTCCATCGCATCCTCCTATTTCATCGCAAAAACCCTCTTCGCTAATCGCCAATAGTTGGCAAGTACCTGTGAATCAATCCGAGAGGATAGGCATGCGCAGAAACATCAAGAGTGCTACACGACGCCGGAAACTGTGGACGACCTGCGTGAGAAGAACCAATACATCGAACCGGCCGAAGTCCTAAGAGCAATAGAGCGATTGTACGAATCACTGGTCAGCCAGATACCGCCGACTTCCTGACCAGTCTCGCCGGTCTACGGTCTCAGCCAGACCAAATCTGTTGCACGATCATCCACAGCCACTCACGGACAGGCTGCGGAAACGGGCTCCAGTACAACCACCAATTGTCCACAACGAACCTTCCTCAATTGTGCTGTTGCACTGAATCAGTGACGACCCGGCGGGTTGACTGGCGGATGTGCAGTATTCGAAACGTGCAGTGTTCCTTCACAGCAATTGCGGTAACTCGAATTCGATCGTTGTCGGAGCCAGGCCGAACTCGGGATATGACACGGTGATCCACAAGGGGCCCTGAGGGGGCGGGCTGAGAAAGTATTCGCCGCCGGTGGTGATGCCGAACAGGTTCTCGGCGATACCACGCCATGAACGGCCACTGTACAACCACGGCTCATTCGGGTCGTCGGGGTAGTCGCCGGGGTGGGTCGAGTTCGCGAGAATCGGCCCGGTGATGGTGTCGACAATGAGTCGAATTCTGTGCGGTTCAACGGGTTTGATCCGGGATCCGAAATTCATCTGTTCGTTGCTCGGCTGGGCGAGGGAGGGCATCTCCTCGGGCGTGGGTTCGTGCGCTACGACATGGAATGCGAGCCCAGTACGAAATAGCTGCAGGTTGGTCAACCGGAGATCGAAGCCGGGGTCGGCGGGGAACGGTAGGGATATGTCGTATGAAGCGCGAAGGTTGAAATCGGCTTGCGGGAGTCGCCGCCAGTCGGGGAGATCTCGGCTACGAATCAGTTGTTCGGTACGAGATCGTTCAGGACGGTTCAGGGCATCGAGCTTCTCCCTCAGTACCGGGTCCGGAATTTGTTCGCCAGCCAGCCGCAAGACCTGACCACTGCGCAGTACGTGCGCATCCCACTGCGGAGTGGACCGTACGTAGGCGAAATTGATACGTTCCGACATCTTGTGATCCTCTCGCCGCCGGGTGTTACAAGATCGTATTCCGCCGCCGACCGGCTGCAGACTCAGCCAGACCAAATCTGTTCCACAATCATTCTTTACGTTGGAGGACCATGGAAGGATGCTGAGATGCGTACGTTGATCGCAGCGGGGGCTGCAACCTTCTTGATTGGTGGTCTTATCTGCGTTGGCTTCGTGCTTTGGTGGCTCGGACAACCGACCCATTGCTCTTCGTACGCACCTCTGACATCGCAGATCACGGATCCGACCAACTTACCTACGATCTCCCTCTGCCCTGGCAGTGATGAGAGCCCGACGCTGTATCTCATCGTCGGGCCACTGGCCAGCGCTGCGGTCGGAGCGCTCACTGGGTTCGTTGTCTGGCGCAGCGGAGTTCAGTTGTCGCGCACCCGGTAATTTTTACCCTTCTCACTACCGACCTCGCGGCCTTGTGCTGAAGCGGCATGTGCTTCACCAACCCAAATTCACCACGTATGGAAGCGATACCGCAGGTTGTCGACTCGATGCGCTCGGCGACGACCTCGACGAACTGCTCTCCTATCTAGACGCCTGGTCCGAGGCGATCGTCGATGCCAACTCCTACCCCAAGCGGATTTCCGGGATCTACTACCTCGGCGGTGGCCCGCACGGTTCCGGGTTGACCATCGATATCGCAGCTGATCTGTACGAGGGCAGGGCGTGAATGATGGCCGTAACCCATTCTCAGCTAGGCCAAATCTGTTGCACGATCATCCACAGCCACTCACGGACAGGCTGAGGAAACGGGCTCCAGTACAACCACCAATTGTCCACAACGAACCTTCCTCAATTGTGCTGTTGCACTGAATAAGTGACGACCCGGCGGGTTGATTCCGTCAGCGGACTTGTCGAGCGCAAACCTTTGAATGCTGGATGTCTGAGTCCGCCGTCGGTGCACTCCCGGTATTCCACTTCGCACACCTAAAGCGGTCCAAATCCGCGTTACCAGACCAGCGCGGCTCACGGATGGACGGACGTAGCACGATAACGGTAGCCATCCTGGTGCGCGTCGGAACCGTACTGCGCAACAAGGTCCTCATATTCAAGGTCCACTAGCTGGCCTGGAGTCAGGACGCGGTACCCAGTCGCCACAATCTCGGAGTAGAACACCCAACAACCGCCGGGAATTTCGGCTGCGTCGAGTACACCCCAGCCTTCCTCGGCGTGGAACTCACGGACGACTGCGCTTGCCCGGAGCGGCGGCGGGTCCTCGAACGTGGTTTCGGCAACGAGGTCCGAATCCGTAATCTCAGTGATGGTGCCGTCGGGATCGATGTTCCAGGCTGTGGCCCCGGTGAATGTCGGCTCTCGCCCCGGAAAGCTCTGTGGGCCGAAGACCGAGATACCGGACGCGATGACCGCCAATGCCGTCAGCGCATATCCCCATCGCCGGGAATTTCGGGAGCCCATGGCATGGACGCTACAGGCACTACTACGCCTAGTAGGGGCTGCTCGAATCGTGGGTCGTCGAGCACGGCGTCTATGCGGCAGTCGGCAACAATCTGCGCGATTGCCGCTCGTCCGCAGCGATGGTGGCGAAATGTGGATGATCGTCGTTTGTTTCCTGGAGCAGTGGGTGGCCGCAATCTCGTCTTCCACGCATCCTCGAGTGCGGCTCGTAGAACCGGTCCCGGTGATGGCCGAAGGAATGTACGAATGCGCCAGGCGGTGATGCCGAGGGCAATGGCGATCGCGAGAGCGAGCGCCTTGGCTGGATATAGGCCCGCCGGCGACAGTCATGATCGGGTTTTTCCTTCTAGAGATTCCCGGTCTGGAGCCTCGCCGGTTGTCGCCGGTGGGGCTCCTGCGTTGTGTGGGTCAGCTCGTTACGCCGCGTTAAGAACCTGAAAACTCGGTGAGCAAACCTTCCTTTCCCAGGTGAAGCGGCGGATTATCGAAGTGGTCGCGCATCTGGTTACCGCGCGGCATGTCGAGCGCGCCTGAAGGCACAACGGGCCGGGAGGTCACATGCTGCTACATCAATCGATCGGGTTGGAGCGCTTCAACGAACTACCGCGGCAGAAGGCAGTTCACGCATTGTTCGAGTGCTGCTGCTCGCTGACGTGGGCCGGGTGGGTCAGCGACGGACGTCCGTTCGCCGACCACGCGGAGATCCTCTCGCGCGCCGAGGACGCGATTCTCAACCTCTCGGACGAGGACGTCGAACGCGCCCTGCAATGCCATCCACCCGTAGGCGTGCGCAAGAACAGCGTGCCGTCCCACCTCGAGCAATGCTCGATCTGGGTTCCGGACGACGCCGTCATGGCAACCATCTATCGCGCCGGCGAGGAGTACGAGCGGAACTTCGGCTTCCGGTATCTGTGGTGTTCGCACGGCCACGACGCCGACGACCTGCTCGAGAACATCGGCCAGCGCATGTCCAACGAACGGTCCGTCGAGCGCAAGGTCTGCGTCGACGAGCTCGCCAAGATCACGCGGACGAGGATCGAGCGGATGCTGGGACCCGAGGACGGCTATCCCGAGTACTGAAAAGAAAAGCGGGTGCAGCGCTTTCGCGCCGCACCCGCTTTCATGCTCTGAATCGATCAGAGATCGAACTCGGCCGGAGAGATTCCGACTGCAAAACACATGTCGCGTACGACGCCGCGCTCGTGCTCGTCGAAGTTGCCGTCCGCGCCGCCGATGATGATGCCGATCTGGATGACCGCGCGGGCCTGATCCTGCTTCGACTTGAGCTTGGCGATGGTCGCGGTTGCCTCGACCTTGCCGAACTCGTAGTCCGAGGACAGCTTGCTGCAGTACCAGTCGAACTGCTCACGAAGCTCGTCCGGCGGGAAGACCGCGAGCGACTCGTTGCTCATGATCAGCGCGGCGGTCTTCTGACGCTCCGACGGATCGATCGAACCGTCTGCGGCGGCGATCAACGCGCACATTGCCATGCTCGCGTTCTTGAATTCCTTGTTCTGGAACTGGCTGGTCTTTGTCTTGAGCTGGCCGTTCATCTCCTGAGCCTTAGCCTTCAACTGATCCCAGAATGCCATGAGTCTCCTCGAGTATTGCCGCCACACACCGCGCGTGGTCGTACCACCACTCTGCCTGTGTGCTCGGCAATCCGCCATCGGCCGCTAGGTGCGGTCGAACACTGCCAGAATTCGCGACTCGGAGATCGGGTCGAGCACGTCCGGGGTGAAGTGCCATTGCGTGCGGGTCCACGGATCGTGAACCTCCGTCTGCCCTGCTGCCGAAAGATGTTGGCACCCCTCGGACAGCGCGGCGACGGATTCTTCCGCGAAGTTCGACTCGTCCTCTCCGACAATCAGTATCGACAAACCGATTCCCGGTCCGCGTTCGGCGAGGAACATGATGGTCTGTGCGTCTTCGGCGGAATATCCGTGCGGGAAATCGCTGAGGATCAACAGTCGTAGGGAACTCGGGCCATCTGCGACGCCACTCATTCGCGCGAGTTCGCCCATGTCGACGGCTTCGGCGAGTGCCCGCAGACGCGCTGAGATCTCGGTGTGAGTGGTGATGACCGGCCCCGCGAGCATCGGTGCCAGTCGGTCGGTCAGTGGCGTGAGCGAGCCGGTCAGGTCGACGACGTCGAGTAGCGGCATCGGGCCTGCTGCCATGACGCGCACGGTGACGGCACTAATCAGACCGAGCGCTGCTTTGCTCGACGTACTGTCCACCCAGATGGGCCGACGCAGTGGGAGCGGGACGCAGTAGGGAACGGTGAGCGTGCCGCGGTCCGGAGCCGACAGCTCACCCAGACGCATTCCGTCGCTGACGGCTGTGATCTGGGCCGGATCGGTTGTACCCGCCCAGGATACCGACTTCCACGACGCCATCGACCGTGGGAGCACGCCGTCGATCACGCCGAGTTCGTGCGCAAGCTGAGCGCTGTCGCGGGCGTGATTGTCCCGCGCGAGTGAGACGAGGTCGTCGTGACGCTTCTGTGCGGCATCGCGCGCCGCCACTCCCGCTGCCGAGTTCCGCAACGACGGATCTGCGACGGCAGCGGTCAGATCTTCGTCCAAACGGGAAAGCGCGTACTCGCTGCTGGAGACGAAGGAAGCGGCAGATCGTGAGGCATCCTCGAAGATCATCCACGCGCGCTCGAGGCCGCGGCCCACCTCCAACGGCTCCACCGCGGAGTCCCACGCGGGCGCGGCTGTCGGGGCTGGTTGTGCCGGCTCGTCGTCCACCTCGACGCCGTGCACCGAGATCAGTTCCGCCAGACCACCCGCATAGCCCTGCCCGACGGCCCGGATCTTCCAGGCACCGGACTTTCGGTACAGCTCCCAGCAGATGACCGCTGTCTCGGTACCTGCGGTGGGGATCGCGAATTCGGCCAGGACCGAACGGGATTGATCGCTCAGGGTGGCGGAGAGCCCGGCCGTGCGAAAGGCTCCCGCGGCCGTCGCTGCCGGATCCACGCTCACGATGCACAACACGGCCGCCGCATCGGGGTGAAGTCGATCGAGTTCCACCCGAATGCCACTCTCGTCGAGTTGCACTCCAGCGGTGGACGGTTGGTTGTAGAAAACGAAGTCCGCGGACGTCAATGCCCGCAGGTTCGCGTCCGCTACCAGCGCCGACACGTCGAACGGCGTCTGGCTCTCGGCTCGAAACGTCACCACGGGCGCCTGCAGCGGCGCGTTCTGTCCGGGAACAAAAGTCATACCCACAGCAGCGAACTATGCCATGACCGGGCTCTCTCGGTCAGCCTTGCACGTCCGCCACCACTAGATCGGCCACCGCGGTCATCCCAGCGTCCGTGAAGTGCAAGCGCTGCGCCGTCGACTCCGAGAACAGGCCTTCGAACCAACGCTGATCTGCACTCGCACATGCGTCGTGCCCGCCGGCGATGCTCGCCGCCGCAATGTCGACAGTGCGCACACCGTGGGCGTGGGCGACCTCGTCGAACTTCGTGTTGTAGCGAGCGAAGTAGTCCATGAACCAGGATGCGTCGGCGTCTGAGAACGGAATGTTCGGCCAGCATCCGCGAGAGGAGATCATGCCGCCCTCTCCGATCAGGTAGATGCGAGCGTTAGGCGCGCGCTGCGTGACCGCAGTCAGGATGCGATCCAATTCTCCGGCAGCCCGGTCGATTCCGGATTGGGCGACGGAATTCGCGAGCGGGTCGTACCGGCATCCACGATCGGTTCCTGGCCCCGGAGCGACGCACAGGGGGCCGAGGAAGATGCTGTTGGAGTCGTTGCCGCCGATCGAGATGGTGATCAGGTCGGTGTCCGGGTGAACGGCATCGAGTTGGACAGGCCAGTAGTTCGGAATCAGCTGTGGAGTGTCGATGATGTTCTCGGCGCGTGCCGCGCTGCAAGAGACGTCGGCGAACTCCGCGACCTCGAGTGCCCGAGAGATCTTGCCCGCGAAGTTCTCGTACGAACGCGAACAGGCGTCGGGGTACATCGGTTCCAGCCTTGGGCCGGAGGCGCGGGAGTCACCGAGGGCGACGTACTTGATCCCGGTGCCGGATACACCTGACAGCGTTTCCGACTGCGGCACCGAAGCCTGCGCGATCCCGGTGCTCACGATCGCCAGCACAACGCCTGCGACAGCCGCCGCCCGACCGAGAAGTTTCCCTCGAATGATCATCTACTGTGCCAAGTCCTCTCGCGCACGGCCGCTCGACTGACGGCTCGACATGCCGCATGAGGTTAACGCACAGAGGGGGAAACGATGTCCGGTTCGACGGACGGCGATCGAAATCACCTACCGCCGAACCGGATTCATCTCGACTATGCAGTCTCGACTCAAGCAGTGAGGAAACGGCCCAGCTGCGGCGCAGCTTCTCCTGCGTGCTTGGCCTGGATACCTTCACCGATGGCCTGCAGCTTCCATTCACCGTTCACGCGGTACACCTTTGCCATCACCATTCCGGTGAAAGCCATGCCGCCCTGGAGCGTGTATCGAGCGAGCTCGGAGTTGGTGGTGCTGTCAACGAGACGGCAGAACGCGTTGGAGACCTGCTCGAACGTGTGTCCGCGGTACGAGGTCACGGTGAAGATCACGGTGGTCACGTGAGCCGGGACCCGCTGCAGATCGACGAGCATGACCTCGTCGTCGCCGTCTCCGTCGCCGGTGAGGTTGTCACCCATGTGACGGACCGAGCCGTCCTTGGACGTCAGCTGACCGTAGTAGCAGACGTCGACGAGGTTGCCGTCGGCGTACAGGAGTGCCGAAGCGTCGAGGTCGACGTCGGCGGTACGGCTTCCGAACAGGCCGCTCTTCTTGATCGGATCCCAACCCAGACCCATCTGGATCATGGTGAGCGCGACGCCGCCCTCCTTGCGGAGTGTGACCTTCTGTCCCTTGGTCAGGCTGACGGGGCGTCCCTTGACCAGGCTCACCTCGGGCTGCTGCGCCGGCGGCTGGTTCTGCACGGGAGGCGCCGGGGGTGCCTGGTTGTACGTCGGCTGCTGGTTGTACGCAGGCTGCTGCGCCGGCGGGTAGGCCGGCGGCGTCGGTCCCTGGTTGTAGGCAGGCGGCTGGTTGTACGCGGGCGGGGCCGGCGGAACCGGCGGCGCGTTGTACGAAGGCTGCTGCTGCGGCGGCTGGTTGTACGCCGGCGGTGTAGGAGCGACGGACGAGGGCGGGGTGATCGGCGCCGGAGCCGCGACCGGAGTGGGCGGCGGCGGCGCGGGCGCATCGTCGACGGACACACCGTGATCGGTGACCAGCGCGGCAAATCCACCCGCGTACCCCTGGCCGACGGCGCGCACCTTCCATGCACCCTGGCGTCGGTACACCTCGAGCGCGATGACGATGGACTCGGTGGTGAGGCCGTCGATCACGTACTCGTACAACACGTTCCCGGCCGCATCGGAGACCCGAGCGGTCGGTGCAGCAGTGCGCCCGAAGTTCGACGAAGCGTCGTCGAGCGTGATGACTGCGCGAACCTGCTCGATATCGGCGGGTACGCCGGCGAGTGAGACTCGGAGTGAGGCAATGCCACCCGGGTTGGGTACCAATTGCACGCCGGGTCCGGTCGGCTGGTTGAAGAAGACGAAGTCGGCGTCGGAACGAACTTTTCCGTTGCTCGTCACGAGGAGTGCAGACAGGTCAGCGGCCGCAGCCAGCTGAACCGAGACAACTACATCCGAGACGTCCAGCGGGCCGTTCTGCCCTTTGGCAAGCGATACAGACAACTAAATCCCCTTCATAGAGAGCGTGTATTACCCGAGCGCGGAAGAGAACCACCGCAAGATCTCCGCGCTCGCTGCGATACCGGACCTTTCTGTCACAGTAACGGTCGGCCGTTGCCAATTCAGTTCTTCCAGCTCACCGTGCCTGGGCCTGATCGCGAAATCGGAGTATTCGAGCATGCCCGCATCCAATGCGCCGTCACCAGCCGAGATCACGACGGCGGACTGATCCAGATCACCCGACTCGACCAGTCTGCGGCGCACCTCTGCCAGCGCGCGTGACTTCGAGACAGCGTCGGGCATCGTGTAGATCTTCCGGCCTTGACGAGAGACGTTCCAGCCCCGCGCCACACACCAGTGATTCCATTCGGTCTCGAATTCACTCGGCATCACGGCCAGATCTACGACCAGGTACGGAAACAGATCGTCGGCAACACGAATGGAGCTGACCCAACTCGAGTCGATGCGCGATTCCAGTTCCGCCTGAACCTGCGGCAACTCGGCGCCGGCCTTGCGGGTCGAACGGTCGATCTCGTTTCGCCACTCGCGATCGGCTTCGCCGTCCACCAGGATGTTTCCGCCGTTGCTCGTGATCGCGTACTTCCACGGTCCGCCGGGGAGATCGATCCGCTGAAACTGTGCGATGGTCCGGGTCGTTGTCGGAATCACCGGAACCCGCGAGCTGAGCGCGGTCAGCAGTTCGATCGATTCGACGCTCATGTGCGAGAGCGGACCGCCGTTGTAGTACTCGACGCACAGCGGGCTCGGTGCCGAATCCAGGTCGGAGCCACTGGGATCGCCGCCGATCGCGGCCTGCGAATAGATCATCGTGCGGTCCAGATCCGTGGCGATCAGGACCTGGGACGCAGCGGTGTCCACACGGCTCACGTGATGTCCTTGATCAGGCCGACACACGAGTAGGCGAGATCCGGGACGACCTCGACCGGGACCCCACGGGCCTGTGCCAACAACCGGATGTGTGCGTGCTCCGGGGCTTCGAGTTCGCGCACCAGAACCTTCCAGGGAAGCCGGCGCAGCAGCACCCTGGTTGTTTCTCCGACACCGGGTTTGACGAAGTTGACCGTCGAGATCCCGTACTCGGCCTGCACCTTCTCCACCGACTCCCAACCGGCCCAGGTCGGCGTCCGATCGGAATCGAGCACTGCAGCAAGAGAATCCGCTGCGTCGCCGCGAACCGAATCGAACTCGGCCGAGACCACGTCGAGCAACCTGTTGGAAACGTCGACGTCGGCGAGGTCGGCGTAGAACTTGGCGCCGTGGAAATCGCCGGGCCCGATGAGGGTGTCGTTGAGGACAGTTCGTGAGACCAAGCCGGACACCGTCGAATTGAGGCACGCCGACGCGATCAGGAAGTCGTCACGGGTCCCGTACGTTCGCACGCAGTGTCCGGGGTCGGCGAGAACAGCCAGATCGGAGTCGAACTTCGCTCCGCCTGCCTCGTGGTACTCCGTCAACGCTGCGTCGAGTTCGCGGGCGATGGCGCCCTTGCCCGTCCAGCCGTCGACGAAGACGACGTTCTCCGAGTCGTGATGGTGCGCAAGATAATCGAGTGCGACGGAATCGATTCCTTTGCCACGGACGATGGACACCGCATAGTGCGGCAACGTCAACCCGCGGGTCTGCTGGGCCCAGCGCCGCATCAGAATCCCGATCGGTGTTCCGGCCCGGGCGAGTGAGACCAGCGTGATGTCACTCCCCCGCTCGGCCAAGACCAGGTCCATCACGGTCCCGACAGCGCGCGCCAACCGTGGAGCGCTCTCGGCGAGCACCGTCTCGAAAAGATCCCGGTATGCCTGATCGGGTTGGTACTCGATGGGAAGAGACTCGGCATAGTGCGCCTCACCCGACTGAATACGCTTCTCGCGCACGGATACATCCGCTTCGAGATCCACGTGCGAGAGATCCTTGAGCAGCCACTTCACTTCGCCCGGCGCGTACGAACCGAATTCGGGCCCGACCAATGGTTCGTTCATGACGAGCTCCCTGCTCTGGAATCTCGCAGCGCCGACGGATCGGCCCCGCGAACGGTGGCGACCAGGACGTCGGTGCCGGAGTTCCGCAACACCTCGACCACTCCGTCCATCGCCGTCAACCGATCGGTGTCGGCGGGCTCGTCGATGACCAGCAACGCAAGGGCGTCGACCGCCGCATCAGGCCACTGCGCGTTGTAGACGTATCGGGGTTCGTTCTCGCCCAGTTCGGGCGCCGGAAAGGTGAACCCGCGACGCAGCGGGTATCCCGGCACGTCAACGACGTAGGCGGGTGAACGCGTCGTGGTCTGGTAACGAACTGCTCGCCCAGAGCTTTCCAAGCCCGCAGCGATGCGCAGTGGCAGGTACATCAACTCCTCGTGACCGATCACGATCACAGCACGCGACGCGTCGATCGACGATTTGAGAATGGACACCGCTGCCTCGACGGCTGACTCGAATGCCGCGGTGTCGCCGTCGAGAAAGCCGTGCCTGCCACCGTCGGGGACATGTGCCGGCCACGGCAGATCCATCTGAGACAGCGTGCCGCGGCGATCACCGATCGGATTGAGATCCGGAGCATCCAGCGCCGTGACGCGCTCGGTCAGGCCGTCGGGCAGGACCGTCGAACCCGAAGCGAGAGAGACGTAGTCGATTCGTACATTCAACTCTGCCGCCGCGGCTTCGCCGGCGACTCGGTGTTCCTCGGTTCTCATGTCCACCAGCGAGGCCACGACGTAGCGGCTTCGCGGGCATTGCCCGTGCAGCGCCCGGATGGCATCGATCGCGGTGGCGCCGGTGGAGATCTCGTCGTCGACGAGGACCAGAGGCAGGTCGTTCTCGAACAGTTCGGCGGACGTCGGCTGCATCAGATGGCTCGTGGCGTGCGAGTGCCCCTCCTCGAACCCGGCGAGCGTCGTAGCACCTGGTACGTCGCGACGAGTCGAGTGCAGGTAGCAGTGAGCGCGCAGACGGGCCGCAACGCAATGACCCAAACCTGTTGCGGTTTCGGCAAACCCGAGCACGACGACGTCGACACCCTCACCGAGGGTTGTCCGCACCAGATCGCCGAGGTCGTCGGCAGCACCGATGACCACGGACGGCTCGGTGGGCACGTGCTTTCCCAGCACAGTGGACACCAGCAGGTGAGCGCGACGCGGATTCCGCCGAAGACCCGGGATCACCAGATCGGGCACCGAATGCCCGAGCGACGAATCACCGTGAACGAGGTCCAAGCCGAATTCTGCTGTAGCCCAGGGAACGTCCCGGGACTGGACAACCTCTGTCATCGATCGACCAACGCCGTCAGCAACTCGACGAACGTGATTCCCTTGTTGGTCACACCGAACACGTGAGCTCGGAGCGCAGTCTGATGGGCCCAATTGCGGTGCGGCTTCATCTCGTTCATCTTGTTCCGGTAGCCGGACGCCTGAACTCCCCCGGCGTCGGCACCGAGAATGTCGAGGGCATCGTGATATTCCTCGTGCGTGACAGCGGACAGTGCATTGACCGCTGCGACGTGCGACGGGTGGATGACCGTCTTGCCCTGGATTCCGTTGGCTCGGTCCAGCGCGATCTCACGGAGCAGACCGTCGAGGTCGCGGCTGACGAGATGCTGACGGAACCGGACGGCGTCGTGTTCCTCGAACGGGGTGGCGCGCAGCATCGGCCGGAACATGCGTTCGTGATCGGCGAAGTACTCCCACACGGGCCCGGTGATGACAAAACCCGAACCGTCCGCGCGCCCGAGATAGTTGACGATGTCGGCGATGACGTCGACCACCACGCGCACGTCGTAGATGGTCAGATCGCGGTCACGACGGATGCCGAAAGTGCTGCACATGTCGGTGGCGCCGATGCGGACGGCAAGGATTCGATCGCGGTGTTGCGCGAGAATCCCACTGATGGTGCGCAATTCGAGATCGCGAGTATCGCGGTGCACAAGCGCGGGTGATTCGAGTACCGGCATCGCGTAGAGATGCTTGCCCAGCAACTCGGATGCGTCCGCGACGGCGTCGAGGAACACAGGGCCGGACTCGCTGCCGAACTTCGGGATGACGAACCCGGTGAGCGCGGCGCGCCCCTCGGTCAACGACGCGGCGACCTTGTGGATGTCCGCGACTTCACGAACCCGCACGAACAGCAGCATGCCGACGGCGTCGGTGGACGCGATCTTGTCGAGAGCGTCAACCGCGTTCGCTCGCGCTGACTCCACCTCGTGATCCGCGACGGCGTCCTCGAGATCGAGCACCATCGAGCTGACGCCCTCGGACGCACGCTTGACCACGATGTCGGCCAACCCGGCCCGGGTGGCAGGAACGTAGAGAGTTGCACCCAGAGCAATCGCGAGCAGATCCCTCTCGTCGGAATCCGCGAACGATCGAGGCGCATGCAGGAACAGTTGCTCCCGCACGTCATCCTCGAGATGTTGAAAGTGCTGCATTTCTCTTCTCTCTGTAACCGCAATCAAGTCCATGAAACGACCCCCTGTGACAACGCGTCGGGCAACTCCGATCCCCCGATCGGCCCGACCATTCAGTTTTTGCCGGCTCGCGCCCGCATCTTCTCGACAACTTCGGTGATGAACGTCGATACCGAGTCCAGCTGTAATACATACGACCAGTAGTCCGGATGAGTTCCCGACAGTGACGCACTCGCTCGCTCGATCCTTGCTAGTTGAGCATCGAGTACGGAGCCCCACTCCGCCACCAACCCTTGGTTAACAGCGAACATCTGGGCGTCTTTCAGCCGGAAACGAACCTCACGTTCCTTTTGGCTCGGATCTGCCCGGACTGCACGCAGAGTAGCGAGACGGTCCGTCACGGCGTCGGCACACGCTTCGGCGTCGGCGAGGTGCACGCGGGCTTCGGCCATCAACGCCAGTGCATGTTCGGGGTTTCCCGCAGCCAGCGACTGCTTCGCTTCCTTGAGATCGATGTCGGCCTGATCGATATGCGCTCGGCTGCGACTGCTGTTGTCGACGAGGTCAGCGGAACTCGCGGCGTTGAACTCGCGCAGCAATGCGGAGTACGCCGGATCCAGGCGGTCCACTCGAGTGCGCACTGCCGACAACCTGGTCGAAACGGAGGAGATCGTCATCTCGGCACGGTGCTGGGTCGACGGGGCTTCTGCCAATGCTTCCTCGAGCGCCGATACCGCTTCGCGGACACTCTCGGCCCGCGTGCGGACTGCGTCGGCGCGACCGGATGAGCGCGCATTGTCGAGCGCTGCAACCGCGTCGTCGAGGTGTTCGGAGGCCGTCACCACCGACGGGTACTCGCGATAGCGCTGATCGGTGGCAGCCAGTTTTTCCCGGACGGCGTTCGCCAGGGTTCGGGCCTGTTGGCCGAGGACGGGAATGGCGGACATCGTGACCGTCGCCTGCTCGAGGTGCGCACGATGCCCGTTGTAGAAGGCGTCGACGCCCTTTGCCGCCTCGACGAGTTCGGCTACCGACTTTTCGAACGCCGCCCGAGCACCGTTCGGGTTCTGGTGGAGTACCTGATCGTTGCCATAGCGCTCGGATGTGTCGAGGTAGTCCGACGCAGCCTGGAAGCACCGATCCCGAACGGGTTCCCACGCAGCGCGCAGCCCTCGCTCGGGGTACAGCTCGGCGGAAGCGTCGACTGCTGCCGACGCGATGGTCTGCCGCTTGTCCATGTCGAGGAACGCCGAAACCATGGCCGTCTGCGCCTCCCGCGCACGACTGACCGACTCCCCCACTCTTGCCCCCCGATTGAAGCGCTCCGACCATCTTCCCACCACGATTGAATCCTACGGGTCCAGCACTTCGCTTCTCGGTTCGTAATTCTGCTGTTACGGCGAACACACCGGAACTGCGGTTAGGGTGGTGGAGGTAAACACACTCCCAAGACGACTTCGCGTCGTAGTGGGCCTTGTCTCTCCTCTTGAAAGGACCCCTGAATGGGCGTCAGCTTGACCAAAGGCGGCAATGTCTCTCTCACGAAGGAGGCCCCGAACCTGACTGCAGTGGTCGTCGGCCTGGGCTGGGACGCGCGTTCCACCACCGGAGCTGCTTTCGACCTCGACGCCAGCGCAATCGGCGCAGGCTCGAACAAGAAGGTCCTCTCCGACCAGCACTTCATCTTCTTCAACAACCTCCGTTCGCCCGACGGCTCGATCGAGCACAAGGGTGACAACACGGACGGCGAAGGCGAAGGCGACGACGAGCAGATCGACGTGAACCTCGCAGCGGTTCCCGCCGAGGTCGAGAGCGTTGTCTTCCCCGTCTCGATCTACGACGCAGAAGCTCGCTCGCAGTCCTTCGGCCAGGTCCGCAACGCGTACATCCGCGTCGTCGACAAGTCGAACGGCAACGAGCTCGCTCGTTACGACCTCTCCGAGGACGCTTCCACCGAGACCGCCATGGTCTTCGGTGAGCTGTACCGCAACGGTGCAGAGTGGAAGTTCCGCGCAATCGGCCAGGGCTACGCGTCCGGCCTCGCGGGCATCGCGCGCGATTACGGCGTCAACGTCTGATCTTCGCTCTCGACGAGCTGACTCGGGGAAGGTTCCGCAGTAGTCTGTGGAACCCTCCCCGTTTTCACGTTCGGATGCGGTGAGAGACCGCTTGCAGTAACCACTCTGCATTGACCAACTAGAAAGGGCCACGCTCCGTGGTACTGCGAATATTCGGTTTATCCATCGCAATTTCGATCCTCGCGATGATCGTTGCGTTCATCTACGGCGGACCCGAGGCACTGTTCCTCGTCATCATCCTGTCGATTCTGGAAATCTCGCTTTCCTTCGACAACGCCGTCATCAACGCCACTGTTCTGCAAAGAATGAGTGAATTCTGGCAGAAGATCTTCCTCACCATCGGCGTCATCATCGCCGTCTTCGGTATGCGTCTGGTGTTCCCACTCGTGATCGTCTGGGCTGCATCCGGTCTCGGTCCCGTAGCTGCACTCGACCTCGCGCTCAACCCGCCGCCGGACGGTGCAGCGTACTTCCCCGGCACGAACGAGCCGAGCTACGAAACCATCCTCACGGACGCTCACCCGCAGATCGCTGCCTTCGGTGGCATGTTCCTGCTGATGCTCTTCCTCGGTTTCATCTTCGAAGAGCGTGAGATCACCTGGCTGTCTTGGCTCGAGAAGCCCCTCGCTCGCATCGGCAAGCTCGATCAGCTCTCCGTCGTCGTGGCCGGCATCGTCCTGGTACTGAGTGGTTCGTTCCTCGCCGCTGACGACAAGGTCTCCACCGTCATGATCTCGGGCGTTCTGGGCATGATCACCTACATCGCGGTCAACGGCTTGGGTGAACTGTTCAATCTGCCGGAAGAAGGCGAAGAGGAAGAAACCGCCAAGTCCGGCGGCCCCACGCAGCTCGCGAAGGCGACCGGTAAGGCCGGCTTCTTCCTGTTCCTCTACCTCGAGGTCCTCGACGCGTCCTTCTCCTTCGACGGCGTCATCGGCGCATTCGCCATCACGGCAGACCCGATCATCATCGCCCTCGGCCTCGGCTTCGTCGGCGCGATGTTCGTCCGTTCCATCACGGTCTTCCTGGTCCGCAAGGGCACGCTCTCCGATTACGTCTACCTCGAGCACGGTGCGCACTGGGCCATCGGCGCTCTGGCCGTCATCTTGATGGTGTCCATCGGCGTTCACATCAACGAGATCATCACCGGCCTGGTCGGTGTCTTCTTGATCGGCGCTGCTTTCATCAGCAGCCTCATTCGCAACAAGCGAATCGCGAACGAAGATCCGAAGTTAGACGAGAACACTCCGGCAACTGTCTGACGTTCTTTTCACGAAACGCCCGCGACCAATTGGTTGCGGGCGTTTTGTTTGTTATGCCTGAATTGAAACTCTCTGCATTCCCAGCCGCGCGCCAATTGTTCAGCCGCGCGCCAAATTCAGCCTGCGGCTGAACAATTGCCCTGCGGATTCGAAACCACACAAAATTCGATCTGCCCCTGGACAATCAAGATGCGAAATCCGACTGTGCACAGCGATGAGGGGAAATTCGTGGAAGACCAATTTCTGTCCAAAGGCCAGAACATCGAGCTCCCCGACGAACTCGATCAGATCGACATCGTGATCACCTGGGACAATACGGAATTCGGTGTCGATGCCTCGGCATTGCTTCTGGGTGCCGACGGAAAAGTCAGGTCCGACGCGGACTTCGTCTTCTACAACCAACAGGAATCTGCTGACGGCTCGGTTCGCTATCTCGGCCGCCGCGAAGCCGAATCCGGTCCGCACGAGCGCCTCCTCGTCCACCTCGCTGCTGTACCCGATCAGGTCGACGCGATCGCTTTGATAGGCAGCGTCGACACCGGCTCTTTCGGCGACCTCGGCAAACTTGCGCTCCAACTGGTTGATTCCGGTGGCTCTCCTATCGCCGAATACGTCACCGCCGACGCGTCCACCGAAACCGCATTCGTCTTCGGCCAGGTCTATCGACGTAGCGGGAAGTGGAAACTTCGCGCAATCGGCCAAGGTTGGGCATCAGGCCTCGCCGGGCTCGCCGAAGACTTCGGAGTCGACGTGAGTGAGGATGCCCCCGTCGAGGAGCCTGGGTCACCTGAGCTCGAGGCAATCCAACCGATATCGGAACAGGAACCGTCAGTCACAGAGCCCTCAACGCCCGCGAAGCCCGTCCGACAGCGTGGTGTTCGTACAGCGAAGCCGGTGCCCAAGAAAGCCCCACTACCCGAATTCAAGCACGCAGAGTCCGAGGCCTGGCAACCTGCACGACTCTTCTCGGTGATCGGCGTCGGAACCGGTGAGGAACAAGAACGACGCACAACGTCGGCATTGGTTTCCACGATGCAAGCGGTTCCATTGTTTGCGCGGGCGGTTTCGTCCCGCGTGGGCGCGCCGGCCGGCTCGTTCGAGGGCTATGTCGAAGTTCCCTACGTCAAAGGTGAATCTCGGGTGATCCCGGATGCGGTGTGGCGCATCGCCCGCGGAAGCCGGCTCTGGACCGGCTTGCTCGAGGCAAAGACTGGAGCAGGCACCCATACCCGAGAGCAGCTCGAAAACTATCTCGACGTCGCCAAGAAGAACAAGTACGACGTCGTGATCAGCCTCTCCAACGACTTGCCTGCCGGCGCCGGCGAATTACCCGTCGAGGTGGACAAGCGCAAGCTCACCAAAGTTGCGCTGCGGCATCTCTCTTGGGCAGAAGTCATCCACGAGGCTCGGATGGTGCTCTCGCACGGCGGAATCGACAATCCGCTGCAAGGTTGGATTCTCAGCGAATTTCTCCGGTACATCGAACATCCCAAGTCCGGGGCCGCGGAGTTCGTCGACATGGGTCGGCACTGGGTATCGATACGCGATTCCGTGAGCGCCGGAACTCTACGTCCTGGAGATCCGAAGGCAGCGGCGGTCGCTCAGTCGTGGATCGCGCTCGCGCGGAACCTTGCGCTGCGGTTCACTGCAGATCTCGGTGTCGTCGTCAAACACGTGTTGCCCCGTCGGGTGGTCAACGATGCGGATGCGCGTACCGCGCTGACGGTCAACGAATTGGCGAACGACGGCACCTTCAGCGCCACCCTCCGAATCCCCGACGCAGCCGGAGAGCTACGGGTTACTGCTGATTTGAGAACCAACAAAGTGAGCTGCAGTACAACGGTTTCTGCACCAGACGAAGGCACTTCGGGAAAACGAGTCACCTGGGTTTTGCGTCAGTTGAAGAATGCTCCTGCCGAATTGTTGGTCGAAGCGTTGTTCACCGGCCCGGCCTCGTCGACTTGCGAGACCGTTGCATCCGCGCGCACAACGCCACGTCTGTTGACAGACAGTCAAGGCGGCCAACTCAGTTCATTCGTACTGACACAGTCCTTCACACTCGGCAGCAAGCGTTCGGGTACTGCTGCGAGTTTCATCAACAGTGTGACCAGTTCGGCCGAAATCTTCTACTCCGAAGTCGTTCAACCGCTCCGTGAATGGGTCCCCGCCGCCCCGAAGGCGTCCGATCTCCCTCGTGAAGAACAAGTCGACAACGAAGACTGACAATGAACGAGATAGTCATAGAGCGCGCAACGGACGAGGACGCCGCGGAAATCCTTGTTCTACAACGCTGTTGCTGGGTTTCGGAAGCAATCTCCAACAACAGCATGGACATACCCCCGCTCCACGAGGACCTACCCACGGTCCGAGCCTGGGTTCAGGAGTCGACTGTCTGGACCGCACGACGCGGCGGCCGACTCGTCGGGGCCGTGCGAGGAACCGCGGACGGAACCGCATGGCAGATAGGGCGCCTCATGGTGGCACCGGACTTGGCGGGCAACGGCCTCGGCCGACGCCTCTTGCAGCACGTGGAACAGAACGCTCCGGAGCACATCACCCGTTTCGAGCTGTTCACCGGAAGCAGGAGCCTGCGGAACATTCGCCTGTACACCCGAGCGGGCTACTCCCAATTGCCGCCGGACCCAAGCCACATCCCCGGAGTCGTCTACCTGTCCAAGCCGAACGCCATCAACTCCGACTGAACGGCGATACTGACTTCTGTGATGAACATTCGCGTCGCAGCGCAGACAGACTTGCCGTTCTTACGTGAGCACGACTCGCACGTCGCTGCCGAGGAACTCGCGTCAGTGGTCCAACGCGGCCGGATACTCGTCGCCGAGGACAACGGTAATCCAATCGGCTGGCTGCGCTGGGGCTTGTTCTGGGACGAGATTCCGTTCATGAACATGCTGACCGTCCTGTCTTCGAACCGCGGCCAAGGCATCGGGCGCGCTTTGGTCACAGATTGGGAAAAACGCATGAGCCGCGCGGGACACTCGCAGGTCCTCACCTCCACACTCGCCGACGAATCAGCCCAGAACTTCTATCGCGCAATGGGATACACCGACGCGGGAGTTCTTTTACTCCCAGGCGAGCCCTCCGAAATCTTCCTACGCCGAGACCTCGAGCCTGCGCCCGATCTGACCGATCCCCACATTACCCGCGAGTAATATATGGTGGTCGTCGCACCGCGATCTCAGGGTGGGGCGCGGCACACCAATGTGGAGGACGAGTATGTCGTCAAGGGTCTTATCTCGCACAGTTGTCGGAGTACTCGCGGTTGCACTGACAGGCGTCGGTGCACCGGCAGCACTCGCGCAGCCGGCTCTTGCCCAGTCCCCTGATGACAGTTTCTACAGCTACGAGGGCGCGGCGCCTCTCTCGTCGTATGCTCCAGGCGCGGTCCTCGAGACTCGCACCGTGCCGTACACCATTCTCAACATCCCGACCCCGATACAGGCAGTGCAGGTTCTCTACCGATCAACCGACGCCCTCGGTCAGCCGTCGGCCAACGTCACCTCGATCCTGCGCCCGGCCAACGCTCAACCGGACAAAGTTGTTTCGTACCAATCCTTTTACGATTCACTGAACCCCGACGACAGTCCGTCGCGGGCTATCGCGGGCAACACCCCGATCGGAGATTGGACGCCGAGTGGGCGTAATTTCAACGTCGGCGGAACCTTCACGTCCATCGAGGCAGCCTTGTTCGGGCCGCTCTTCGCCCTCGGCTACACGATCGTCGTCCCGGACACCGAAGGCCCGGATGCAAACTTCGCTGCCGGACCCGAATACGGGATGATGACGCTCGACGCTCTGCGTGCGGCCAAAGATGTCCCGGAAACCGGAATCACCGACGACGCAGAGATCGCGCTGATGGGGTACTCCGGCGGAGCGATCGCCACCAACTGGGCTTCGATCCTCGCTCCCGCGTACGCACCGGAGATCAACGATAACTTGATCGGTGCCGCGCAAGGCGGCGTGCTGGTCAATCCGGCCAACAACCTTCGCTACGCGAGCGGAAGCATCGGGTGGGGCGGCGTCGTCGGCATGGCCATCGTCGGCGTTGCGCGTTCGTACGACATCGATTTCGGAAAGTATCTCAGTGACCGTGGACGCGACGTCATGGCTCGACTCGAAGACGCGTCCATCGGCAATGTGCTGGCACAGTATCCCGGACTGACCTGGCAGGATCTGGTCAAACCCGAGTACGCCGATCCCAATTCGGTTCCCGAGTACGTCGATGTCGTGAACAAGATCAACATGGGCACCGCGGCGACACCGACCATTCCGATGTTCATCGCGCAGGCGGCCAACGGCACCATCGAGGGCACCCAACCCGGCGGCCCCGGTGTCGGAGCGGGAGACGGCGTGATGATCACGGGCGACGTCCGCACCCTCGCACGCAAGTACTGCGACGCCGGCCTGGCGATTCAGTACGACCAGTACGACACCATCAGCCACTTCCTCGGCGCCATGCTCTGGCTCCCCGGTGCGCTCGCCTGGGTCGACGACCGCTTGAACGGCAAGCCTGCACCGTCCAACTGCGCGAACATTGCACCGGGGAACTCACTTGCGCCGCAAGAACATGCGCGCTGACTGACAGCGAGCCTGAATCTACTTCGACGGTTCCACCTCCCACCGAACGTGAGTCACCAACGGTTCAAGGCTAAGTCGGCTGACGGCGGATTCCAGGAGTCCGTCGTCACGCTCCGCGGCAGCCAGTTCGGCCACCACCCGCACGCGGTCGCTGTCCGGGATGTCGAAGGACTGCACTGACCGGAGCTGAAACTCGGGCCTCGAAATGGACTGCACGGTAAGACCTCTGATGTGAGCTTCGGCGTCGCCGTGACAGGTCACCTCGAAGGTGTAGTCCGCGGGCGGTTCTTCGCGTCCGGTTCGGGCAGGCTGGTGATCCATCATCCGACCCAACGGCCTCAACAGCGTGTTCGCCAACATGATTGCGCCGGCACCGAACACCGCGACCCAGTACATTCCGCCGCCTGCCAGTGCGCCGACGGCGGCAGTGGCCCACAGAGTGGCGGCAGTGTTCAGGCCGGTGACCGACGCACCCTGCTTCATGATCACTCCAGCACCGAGGAAACCGATCCCCGAGACGATCTGCGCTGCGACGCGCGTCGGATCAGCGTCCGGGCCCTGAAACCCGTACGCGCCCATGATGACGAAGAGCGTCGCACCCAAGCTCACCAACGCGTTGGTTCGCAGACCCGCCATCCTTGCGCGCCATTGCCTTTCGATCCCGACGGCAGCGCCGAGGACGAGCCCGAGCGCTATCCGCACAAGGATGACGTGGATTTCCACGGTGAACTCCTAGAGCCAGGTCGCGAATCGACGAATGAACATTCCCTTGGCCACCTGCGTGACGACGCAGTATGCCCCGAGGGTGAGGACCAGCCACGGGAAGTAGTTCCACGGCAGTGAAACCAACCCGAGGGAATGACCCCAGGACGTGAACGGGAACACCAGCGCGAAGACGCAGGCAGCGCCCGTACTGAGCAGTACCGGCAGCGATGCACGCGACTGGATGAACGGGATCTTGCGGGTGCGGATCATGTGAACGATCAGCGTCTGCGAGATCAATGACTCGATGAACCAACCCGATTGGAACAGCGCTGCATGCTCGGGAGAGTTGGCGGCGAACACGAACCACATCAGCGCGAACGTCGAGATATCGAAGATCGAACTGATCGGGCCGATGAACACCATGAACCGGCGAAGGCTCTTGGTCTCCCACTTGCGGGGCTTCGCGAGGAAGTCGTCGTCGACACGGTCCCACGGGATCGTGAGCATCGAGAGATCGTAGATCAGGTTCTGCAACAACAGAACTACGGGAATCATGGGGATGAACGGCAGCAGGGCACTGGCGACGAGCACCGAGAAGACGTTCCCGAAGTTCGACGACGCAGTCATCTTGATGTACTTCTGGATGTTTCCGAAGGTACGACGCCCTTCGATGACTCCTTGTTCGAGTACACCGAGGTCCTTCTCCAGCAAGATGATGTCCGCGGATTCGCGGGCGATGTCCGCCGCTGTGTCAACGGAGATGCCGACGTCCGCAGCCCGCAGTGCGGGTGCGTCGTTGACACCGTCACCGAGGAAACCAACCGTGTGGCCGACCCGGCGCAGCGATTCGACAATGCGTGCCTTCTGCATCGGATCCGTCTTCGCGAATACGGTTGTCCGCTGCACCAACTCGTCGAGGGCGTCGTCGCTCAACGCTTCGATCTCGGCGCCGGAGACCACGGTCCCCACGTCGATACCGACTTTGCCGCAGACGGTTTCGGCGACCAGTTCGTTGTCACCCGTCACTACCTTGACCGCGACTCCGTGGCTCGCGAGGGCTTCGATCGCCCCGGCCGCAGATTCCTTCGGCGGGTCGAGGAATGCCAGCAGACCGACCAGGGTCATGCCCTCTTCGTCGGCCGTCGAGTACTCGCGGCGCTGCTCTTCGACGACTGTCTTGGTTGCCACCGCAAGCACTCGCTTGCCTTGACCGTTCAGCTCCGCGACCAGACGGTCGACTCGGGCCAGCCATCCCGGTGTCAATTGGTGGGTCACCCCGTCCAGTTCCACCGATTCACAGACCGAAAGGAGCTCTTCCACTGCACCTTTGGTTACGATCAGATCGGCGTCTCCGTGGTCGACCACCACGGAGAGTCGACGGCGCTTGAAGTCGAAGGGAATCTCGTCCACCAACCCGTGCCGACGCGAGATCTCCTCGACCACTTCGGGACCGGCGGCCTCGATCACCGCGTCGTCGAGAAGACTGCGCAATCCGGTCTGATTCACGGAATTGACTGCCGCTAGCCGCAATACGTCCTCGGACTTGCGTCCGGCAGTATCGAGATGCTCACCGAGAACGATGCGGTCCTCGGTGAGAGTTCCGGTCTTGTCCGTGCACAGAACGTCCATGGCACCGAAGTTCTGAATCGCGTTGATCTGCTTGACGATCACCTTCTTGCGCGACATGTGGAGCGCACCCTTGGCCAGGTTCGCCGTCACGATGAGCGGCAACATTTCCGGAGTCAACCCCACGGCGGTGGCGACGCCGAAGAGTAGTGCTTGGCTCCAGTCCTTGGTCAGCCCGTTGATGATGAACACCGCGGGAACCATGATCAGCATGAACTTGATCAGCAGATAGCTGACGCTGCGCACCCCGACGTCGAAGCTGGTTTCGGGTCGCTTGGACGCCAATTGTGCTGTCATGGCACCGAAGTAGGTCCGCTTGCCGGTGTGTACCGCAACGGCGGTGCCACTGCCCGACACGACGGAAGTACCCATGAACCCGATGTTCTCGGCTTCGAGCAGCCGATCGACGTCGATCCCCGACGACGGGTCCGCCGACTTCTCGGCCGGCATCGATTCACCGCTGAGCATGGACTGATTGACCTGTAGATCCTTGGCCCGGATGATGCGGACATCGGCCGGGATCATGTCGCCGGCGGCAAGCTGGACTACATCCCCCGGCAGTAACTGCTCGATCGGAATCTCAGCCGTGACCACGGTGTTGTTGATCTTGCGGGTGGCCGCGACGGTCGTCGTAACCATCGCCTTGAGCGCCTCGGCGGCGCGACTCGAACGGTATTCCTGCCAGAACCTCAGTGAGACACTGACAAAGATCATCAACCCGAGAGTGATGATGCCCTCGTAGGAAGGACCGTCCTCGGGGTCCGCCCAGACCACGTCGGTCCCGACCATGATCAGGGCGAGGAATACCAGGATCAGGATGAACGGGTTCTTGAAGGCTCCCGCGAACTGCACGATTGCCGGCGCCGGGCGGTCGTGGCGGACATCGTTGCGCCCGTATTGCCGACGAAGATCGTCGATCTGATCGTCACGAAGGCCGTTGGCCGTCGTGGTCAGATCCGCGAGAACGGTGCGCGTGTCCGAGGCCGAGAAGTCGACCAATTCCTGTGCGCTTTCCTTTGCCAGGACTGTTGAATGTGTTTGTTGTGCACTGTTTCTCGTGGGCCGTGGCCGCAATGCGAGAACGGAAAATGACATGACGAATCTCCTCGGCTGCCCGAACACGCCGGACCATGCCAGTACATGAGGGCAGCAGAATGCGCTGAGCGACAATGGAAGTCGTCAGCGGTCGCGGCAAAGCCGCGCAGATGAAGCCGAGGATGCAAAGAGTCAGTGACTGAAGAGCAAAAGACCGGGGTGAGCATCGTCGGCAAGAACAGAAGGATGGGTCGAATATCGACTCGGCGGGTCGTCCACGATGGTCACCTCCTGAAAGTTCGGGGCGTCCGATGACGCCACACAAGTACATGCGCACAGCACACGCCAGGAGAACCGAATATCGACGTACTCTCGCCTTCGCCGGAAGAAACCGGCATCAAGCTGCGAAAACACCTCCACGTCCGAGTTTTGGCACTGCACGACGTGTCCCGATCAAGAACGGGAAGCCACTTTGGATCACCCCTTAAGCCGGGGAGATCTGTCCTAACCTTGGGCGTCTCTCGACGTCGTGAGATCAGTGGCCTGTGTTCGTGCAGAAGCCTCACCTAACGAGGTACTGCACCCAGAGGGTAGTTCTCAAATCTGTTGCCTGTCAACCGAGCAACTCAGACGGCGGACAATCCTGCCCGTGCGACGGCGCCGGCGAAGAGTGCCGTCACGGCGGCACCCATGACACTCTGATCAACCTCTTCCGGATCCACGGAGTGTTCGAGAACGAGCCCGGATATCAACGCCATCAACGAGATTGCGGTTGTCCGCACGTCAAAGGAATCGTCCACTCCCCATTCACGGGCACGTTCGCCGATCAACTCCACGAGTTGGCTGCGCAAGTGGCGACGCTCACGTAAGTACGCCTGAGCGATCTGCGGATCACGCCCGGCGAGCACTCCGAATTCGAGGACGAGAAGCGACCACCCCGGGTCGTCGACCATCCACGTGGCAATGGCCTCGCCACCTTTGCCCGCCGCGTCGGACGGGTTCATCCCGGCAATCTCGGCGAGCACCCGGCCGGCCAGTTCGAGAGACCGTTGCGCGAACAGTTCGGCGAACAGATCCTGTTTCGACTCGAAGTTGGAGTAGACAGCCCCCTTGGTGAAGCCCGCTCGGCGAGCAACTTCAGTGAGACGTGCAGCACTGAATCCGCGCTCCGCAAACTCTTCCGCCGCAGCGTCGAGCAGTCTTTGCCGCACCACGTCACGTCCGGGGCGGGTTACCGGAGTCCAGTCCGGTTGACGAGATTCAGTCACGATACCTAGAGTATTCAATACCTCGGGTATTGACAAGCTCTTTACTTTCGACAAGATCAGGACTCTTTCGTGACCACTACGCATCCGGCACACGCCGCACCAGACAACAGCTCCACCCACGACGAACACCACCACGACAATCTGCTCGTGAAGTACGGCGCACCCAAGGTGATGGCCGCGTTGTTCGTCGGCGTGCTCCTGCTGCAGATGGGCTTCATCCTCAGCTACGTCGCCGCCTTCCATCAGCCGACTCCGCGAGACATCGAAATCGCGGTCATCGCCGATCAGGGCACACCCGACGGCATGGATCAGCAGATCGCCGACAAACTCAACGCCATCGACGGCAGCCCGCTCGACGCTCAGGTGGTCGACAGCACGGCGACCGCTCGCCGCATGATCAACGACCGCGAGATCCAGGGCGCGTTTGTCATCAACCCGGCCGGACCGGACACCCTGATCACCGCGAGCGCGGGCGGCAGCTCCATCGCTACGTCACTCGAAGCGGTGTTCACGAAGGTCGAGGCGACGCAGGACCGACAGTTCGTCGTCCGCGACGAGATCCCCGTCGGAGCCCACGACAACCGCGGCCTCTCCGGCTTCTACCTCTCGGTCGGCTGGGTCGTCGGCGGCTATCTCCTCGCGGCAGCCATCGGACTGTTCATCGGTGCGCCGAAGACTCTCCGCCAGGCAAGCGCACACACGGGCGTGATCGCGATCTACTCGATCATCTCGGGAGCCCTCGGCGCCCTCATCACCTCACACGTACTCGGAACCTTCGCCGGCCACTGGTTCCCGCTCTGGATCCTGGGAACAGCCGTGGTGTTCGGCACCGCCATGTTCACACTCGGATTGCGCGCCGCCATCGGCGTTCTGGCAGTCCCGCTGGCTATCGCCGTCTTCGTGATCCTCGGCAATCCCAGTGCGGGAGGCGCATTCGGCTCCAACGTGATTCCCTCGTTCTACGCCGCCATCGGCCGGTGGATCACACCCGGCGCCGGCACCGAAGGCGTCCGGAGCATCGTCTACTTCAACAACGTCGGCGTCGGCCAGCCTGCTCTGACGCTGTTCCTGTACGCACTGATCGGTGCGGTCATGCTGTTCGGCTTCACGATCCGTCGTAACCGAAAGTCCACCGACACGACGCCGACTCCAGCTGTGGCGAACGCCGACTAGTCCTAGTCTGAACTCATGACGAGCCTCCTCCACCCCAACGCCTCGCACGTCGCCGAAACACTGATCTCGCGGGGTCACCACGGCGTCATCGTCACGCAGCCCGACGCCACGCACACCGCGGCCGAGGCAGCGGAAGCCGTCGGGGTGGAGGTAGGCGCGATCACCAAGTCACTGGTGTTCCTTCTCGACGACGATCCGGTCCTGCTGCTGGTCTCCGGCGCACATCAGGTGAATCTGAAGGCCACCGGCGAACGCCTCGAAGGCAAGCTCACGCGGGCGACGCTGGAGATGGCGAAGTCCGCGACGGGCCAGCCGATCGGTGGGGTCGCTCCGCTCGGGCATCCCACCAACCTGCCGACGTACATCGATACCGCCCTCGAGCAGTACCCCGAGTTGTGGGCAGCCGCCGGGCACCCCAACACCGTCTTTCGCACGACGTACTCCGAACTCCTCCGAATCACCGCCGGCCTCGCCGTCGACATGGACTGAAGCACTTCAGCCAACCCGGTCCGAAACCACTCAGACGTGCGTCCACCTATAGTTGGACGCACCATGTGCACTGCAACCAGGACCCCGGCCGGCAACCACTGGCGTCGACGGCACGTAGATCTGTGCCGCACCGACGCCTGTCTGTGTATGCCGAGCGCAGTCACCTCGACCACACCGCACACCTCGAGTTCCAGCCGGAGAGTTCCCGTTGTCTGACAAGCCGAATGCCGTTTCCAGCCACACCACCCCCGACGTCCCCGAAGTAGCAGCGACGCCCGAGTTGTCCACCGGCATCTGCGCCGGTGACTACCGCGCTGCGCTTCGCCGCCACCCCGCCGGTGTCACCGTCGTGACCCTCGATTCGGGTACCGGCCCGGTGGGTTTCACCGCCACCTCGTTCTCGTCCGTCTCCCTCGAGCCGCCGCTCGTCTCGTTCAACATCGCGGAGACGTCGTCGAGCATCAATGCACTCAAGGCAGCCGAGTCCTTGGTGATCCACCTTCTCGGCGAACATCAGCAGCATCTGGCCCAGCGCTTTGCGCGTAGTGCCGATCAGCGTTTTGCAGACGAGTCACTGTGGGCAGTGCTCGACACCGGGGAACCGGTGCTGCACGGCACCCCCAGCTGGATGCGCGTCAAGGTCGACCAGTTGATCCCTGTCGGCGACCACACGCTGGTCATCGGACTCGTCACGCGGGTTCACGCCGAAGAAGACGACGAATCCGCTGCCGCACCGCTGCTCTACCACGAGGGCAAGTACTACCGCCCGACTCCGTTAGGTCAATAGACAACTGTGCGCCTTTATTAACCGCCCGCGGTTAATAAAGGCGCACAGCAAGTTAGAGCGCTACGTACTTGGTATCGAGATACTCGTCGATACCCTCGGTTCCGCCTTCACGGCCGAAGCCCGATTCCTTCACCCCACCGAACGGCGCGGCAGCATCGGAGATCGCGCCGCGATTGACGCCGACCATGCCGGTGTCCAGCTTGGCCGAGACGCGCATCGCACGGTCGATGTCGCGGGTGTAGAAGTACGCCACGAGACCGTACTCGGTGTTGTTCGCAGCCGCGATCGCTTCGTCTTCGGTGTCGAAACCGACCACTGCCGCAACGGGTCCGAAGATCTCTTCCTTCAGCAGGCGCGCGTCGGCGGGCACCTGGTCGAGGACCGTCGGGGTGAAGAAGAACCCGGGGCCTTCGGGTGCCGATCCACCGGTACGAACGCGAGCACCCTTGGACACGGCGTCGTCGACGAGTCCGGTGACGGTTGCGAGCTGCTTGGTGTTGATCAGCGGTCCGATGTTGGTGCCCTCGGCGTCACCGGCGCCCACCTTCAAGGCCGCAACCTTGGCGGTGAACTTGTCGGTGAACTCTTCGCGCACCGAGTTGGCGACGTAGATGCGGTTGGCCGCGGTGCAGGCCTCGCCGCCGTTACGCATCTTCGCGAGCATTGCGCCGTCGACAGCTGCGTCGATGTCCGCGTCGTCGAAGACGATGAACGGTGCATTGCCACCGAGTTCCATCGACGTGCGGAGCAGCTTGTCAGCAGCATTGCGCACCAACAACTTTCCGACGCCAGTGGAGCCGGTGAAGGTGACCTTGCGCAGACGCGCATCTTCCATCAGCGGTCCACTGATGGAGGCCGCGTCGGACGTCGGGAGGATCGAGAGCACACCGTCGGGCAGACCGGCATCGGCGAACACCTGACCGAGGAGCTGCATGGTCAGCGGCGTGTCCTCGGCGGGCTTGACGATGATGGTGCAACCGGCAGCCAGCGCCGGTCCGATCTTGCGTGTGCCCATGGCGAGCGGGAAGTTCCACGGGGTGATCGCGAGGACCGGTCCGACGGCTTCCTTGGTGACCAGGATGCGACCGTTGCCGGCCGGAGCCTGCGTGAAACGTCCGCCGATGCGTACTGCTTCCTCGCTGAACCAGCGCAGGAATTCGCCGCCGTAGTTGACCTCACCGCGGCTCTCTGCCAACGACTTACCCATTTCCAGGGTCATCATCAGCGCGAAGTCCTCGGCGCGGGCGTGCAGCAATTCGAAGGCGGTGCGCAGGATCTCGCCGCGTACACGTGCCGGAGTGGCCGCCCAGTCTTCCTGCGCCGCAGCGGCGAGGTCGAGCGCACGGATACCGTCGGCAGCGGTGGCGTCGGCTACCTGGGCGAGTTCCTCACCCGTTGCCGGGTTGTAGACCGCAAAGGTCTTCTCGGCCGGGACGAGCTTGCCGCCGAGCCAGAGACCCTTGGGTACCGAGTCGAGAAGATCCGAGACGTTGGACATGTCAGTTCCCCTGTGCTGCAGTGCGGATGGCGGTCTCGAGGACGGTCAACGCGTCGTCGAGCAGCTCTTCGGAGATGACCAGCGGCGGGAGCAGACGGATGACGTTGCCGTAGGTACCGCAGGTGAGGATCACGACGCCGGCAGCGAGGCATTCGGCGGCGATCTTCTTGGTGATGTCGGCGTCCGGCTCCTGCCCACCGGGCTTGACCAGCTCGATGGCGAGCATGGCGCCGCGACCGCGAACGTCGCCGATGACGTCGAGTTCCTTTGCCAGTACGTTCATTCGGCCGACGACGGTCGACTCGATGGTGCGTGCGCGGCCACAGAGGTCGAGCTCACGCATCTGGTCGATGGACGCCAATGCAGCGGCGCAGGCGACGGGGTTACCGCCGTAGGTGCCACCGAGGCCGCCGGGGTGGACAGCGTCGATGAGCTCGGCGCGGCCCGTGACAGCGGCGAGCGGCATGCCGCCTGCGATGCCCTTGGCGAGCGTGACCAGGTCGGGGACGATGCCCTCGTGATCGCTGGCGAACCAGGCGCCGGTACGAGCGAAGCCTGCCTGAACCTCGTCGGCGATGAAGACGACGCCGTTCTCCTTGGCCCACGCGACGAGCGTCGGGAGGAAGCCTTCTGCGGGAACGATGAATCCACCCTCACCCTGAATGGGCTCGATGAGGATGGCGGCGGTGTTGGCAGCGCCGACCTGCTTCTCGATCATCGTGATGGCGCGCTGTGCGGCCTGCTCACCGGTGATCTTGGAGCCGTCGACATTGAGGCCCTCGCGGTACGGGTAGGACATCGGGACGCGGTAGACCTCGGGGGCGAACGGACCGAAGCCGCTCTTGTACGGCATGGACTTCGAGGTCAGTGCCATCGTGAGGTTGGTGCGGCCGTGGTACGCGTGGTCGAAGACGACGACTGCGTCGCGACCGGTCGCGTGACGGGCGATCTTGACGGCGTTCTCGACGGCTTCTGCGCCGGAGTTGAACAGGACGGAACGCTTCTCGTGGTCACCGGGGGTGAGCTCGGCGAGACGCTCGGCGACCTCGACGTAGCCCTCGTACGGAGCGACCATGAAACAGGTGTGGGTGAAGTGCGCGACCTGATCCTGAACTGCGGACACGACGGCCGGGTTGGAGGCGCCGACGCTGGTCACCGCGATACCGGCACCGAGGTCGATCAGCGAGTTGCCGTCGACGTCGACGATGACTCCGCCGTCTGCGTCGGCGACGTAGACCGGGAGGGTGGATGCGACGCCGGCGCCGACGACCTTCTTACGGCGTTCGGCGAGCGCAGCCGAGCGCGGGCCCGGAAACTCCGTGACGATGCGACGCTCCTGCGGAAGCCGGTATTCGATTGCACTCATGTGACCACCCTCTCGGTTGTGTATTGCATTCGAGTATGCGACGCGCGAAGCATCGCAAGCACTGCCGAAATGGATACCCGGAGCTCCAGGGCTACTCCATATCGGCAACGACAGCTAGCCTTGATCAGGTGACGGTTCCGATCTCGTGGCTCTTGCGCCAGAAACACCTCTCGCTGGCTCTGCTCACCGACCGAGCAGCTGCCACCCACCCCGTCACGTTCGCGCAGGCCACAGAGCTGACGGACCCCACCCCGTGGCTTTCCGGCGGCGAATTGGTGCTCACCACCGGGCTGGCACTGGTGGGCGCGGACGCCACCGACTACAGCGAGTACATCGGCCGTCTGGCCGCCGCAGAAGTATCGGCTCTGGGTTTCGGGACCGGCCTTTCCCATGAGAGTGTGCCCGCAGACCTGATTGCCGCCGCCCGAAGCCGCGGACTCCCCCTGCTGGAAGTGCCGTTCACGACCCCCTTCGCGGCCGTCACGCGCGCGGTGATGACTCGCCTGAGCCAGCAGGAATACGAATCGGTACTGCGCGCGGCAGAAGTACAGACACGCATCACCCGAGTTGCACTGCGCGGTGGCGTGTCGGCCATCGTGCGTGAACTGGCTACCGCCACAAAAACTTCGGTGGCGTTTGTCGGAGATCGGATCACCGCGGTGCACCCGGCAAACCAGAAGTCGTTGATCACCGAGGTTCGCGCGGTCGCGGCCACCACCCGCGATCCCAACGCTCCGGCGTCGATCTCGCAGAGCACACCCGAACGGACGCTGACACTGTCCCCCGTCGGCGTCACCGACAGCTGGCACGGCTACCTCGCCATGGCGGGCGCCGGGCCCCTGAGCAATATCGACAGAGTGTTGCTCGGGCATGCGGTCTCGCTGCTCACTCTCGAACTCGAGAAACCGGTTCGACTACGGGCCGAGCGAACTCGACTCAACGCCATGGCTTTCGGGCTCTTACTCGACGGCCGAATCCCCGAAGACAGTGTGCCGTCGTATTTGGACGAGGCAAGCGACACGCACGGCAACATTCGTGTCGTCCACGTTCGCGGATCCGGACTCGGCCCAGTTCTTCGCGAACTCGACAACGCTCTCGCGCGAGCAGGCCGGCCGTTGTTCGCGCAATCCGAGGACGGTTCGCTGACCGTCCTCCTCCGCGGAACCGACACAATCGACACCGCCAAAACACTACTGGCGCAGCTCTCCCCCACCGAAGCGAAAGCCGTGCGTGCCGGAATCAGCACCCCTCACCGTCTTCTCGACGCACCCCGCGCACTCGTCCAGGCCCGCGCCGCGGCCAACCTCACGACGGCTACGGCGCGTATTCTCGAGTTCGACGCTCTGAGTGGTTCGACGATTCTGGCATCCGAGTCTGCCCGTGAGGCATTGATCGCCATGGCTGCGGACACCATCCCGGTGCTGACGGAACACGACCAGGCACACGGAACCGCACTGGCCGCGTCTTTGCGCGCCTATCTCGAGGCAAACGGCCAATGGGAGTCGGCTGCAGCCGAACTCGGTGTTCATCGGCACACCCTCCGAGGTCGCATCGCACGCATCGAGGAACTGCTGCAATGCGACCTCGGGCAGGCCAGGGTCAGAGCCGAACTGCTGCTATCGCTACTCGCCTGGGAGGGCCGCTGAACCCTCCGCGGCGTGTACCGAAGCGAAACTGGACGCACCGCGAACGAGTAGTTCGAGTTCGGCGTCGACCGTGCAGAGACGGGCGGTGTCCAGCGCTCCACTGCGGCTCACACTCGACATCAAAGCCGTGAACCGGCGCACCGCTTGCGGATTGGCGGCGGTCCACAGCTCGACGACCTCCGGAATACCTTCTCCGAGCGCTCCGGACACGAGGTCTGCGAAACGCGCCGTCAACCTGGCGTGGACGGCAGCGCTGCCCATGACCTCCCAATGCGAGGCACCGACGGCGACGTCGACGCCGCCGAGAACATCGCCCAGGTCGAGAGCGTCGGAGAGTTCCCGATAGATCGCGGCTGCGGCCGCGGCCGTCGTATTCTCCTGCAGTGCAATGTCTGCCAGGGCGAGCGCTCCGAAAGACGCCTCGATGCGCTCGCTTGCCGACAAACCGTCGGTGAGTTCCCGCACCGGGGCTGCCCACCGATCGATGTCGGCGCGCGGGTTCACGGTGAACCGGCCGGCAGCACCCGGGCGGCGCAACACCCAGCTCATTTCGGATTCCAACAGCTGCTGCAAGCGATCGAGAGCCTTCAGCTGTTCGGTGGCACTGAGATCGGAGTTCAGGATTTCACGTCGAAGGTCCTCCGTTCCAAGCACTTCGCTGACTACGGCGTAGGCCAGAGCCGCTTCCGGACTGCGAACTCCGAGGTGTTCCTCGAGCCGGAACAGCACGCCGGGGCCGACGCGGTTGACCAGTTCGTCGACCACCGAGGTGATGATGATGTCGCGGCCCAACCGATGTGCGCGGACTGCGTCCGGTGCGGCCTCGACGACGGAGAGCGGGAAGTACTGCGGGAGACGATCGGCGAAGATCTGATTGTCCGGGACCGTCGATGCGCCCAGTTCCGCAGTCAGTACGTTCTTCGACTGCGCCACCAGCACAGCAAGTTCCGGCCGCAGGAGACCCTGCCCGGCACGCGCCCTGACCGCCAGCGCCTTGGCGTCGGGCAGAGATTCTTCCAGTCGCTTCATGGCGCCCGCCGAGACGAGGTTCTCGATCAACCGTTCGTGCTGATCGAGTAGGGCGGGAGCGCGGTGCTCGGCCAGGCTGATCGCGAGGGTCTGATCTTCGCTGGCCTCGAGTACCGATGCGGCTACCTCGTCCTGGGCCGCCGCAAGTAGTTCATTGCGCGAGGTCGCGTCCAACTCTGCGAGTGCGATCTTGATGTTGACCTCACGGTCCGAGGTAGCCACGCCTGCCGCGTTGTCGATGAAGTCGGCGTTGATTCGTCCTCCGCCAGCGGCATATTCGATGCGGGCACGTTGGGTGAAACCCAGGTTGCCGCCCTCACCCACCACGGTTGCACGCAACTCGTCAGCGCTGACGCGAACTGCGTCGTTGGACGGATCGGCCGCGTCGACGTTGCTTTCGGTCGACGCTTTCACGTAGGTACCGACGCCGCCGTTCCACAACAGGTCCACCGGAGCACACAGGACCGCTCGGATCAGTTCCTGCGGGGTCAAGTTCTCCTCGGTGATTCCGAGGGCCGCACGCGCCTCGAGCGGAAGGCGGATCGACTTCGCGCTCCGCGGCCAGACGCCACCGCCCGGCGACATCACGGTGCGATCGAAGTCGTCCCAGGACGAGCGCGGCACGGTGAAGAGGCGAGCGCGTTCGGCAAAGCTCGTCTCGGTGTCGGGGTTCGGGTCGATGAAGATGTGGCGGTGATCGAATGCCGCGACCAAACGGATCTTGTGCGAGAGCAACATTCCGTTGCCGAACACGTCGCCGGACATGTCCCCGATACCCGCGACGGTGAACGGATCGGTGTCGACATCGAGGTCGCGCTCGGCGAAGTGCCGTCGTACCGCCACCCAGGCGCCGCGAGCGGTGATGCCCATCGCCTTGTGGTCGTAGCCGGCCGAACCGCCGGAAGCAAAAGCGTCGCCGAGCCAGAAACCACGCTCGACGGCGATGCCGTTCGCGACGTCCGAGAACCGTGCGGTCCCCTTGTCTGCTGCCACGACGAGATAGGAGTCTTCACCGTCGTACTCGATTACTTCTGCCGGGTGTACCGCAGCGCCGTCGACGATGTTGTCCACCACGTCCAGCAAGCCGCGAATGAAGGTGCTGTACGACTCCTGCACCTGCGCCGGAGTCGGTGACGACGTGCCCCGAACCACGAACGCGCCCTTGGCACCCGAAGGAACGATCGGGGAATTCTTCACGCTCTGGGTCTTCATGAGGCTCAGGGCCTCGGTGCGGTAGTCCTCGTATCGATCCGACCAACGCAGGCCGCCACGGGCGACGGAGGAACTACGCAGATGAACGCCTTCGACATTGGGTGCGCTGACGTAGATCTCGCGGAAGGGAACGGTCTTCTGCGGGGTGGAGAGCAACTGCGAGTCGATCTTGAACGACGCGTACGGCAGCGGGTCGCCGGACTCACCACGCAGGTACCAGTTCGTGCGCAGAGTCGCCTGCAGGAACGAACGAACGCCGCGCAAGACGCGATCCTCGTCGAGAGTGTCTGCACCGTCGACTGATTCGTCGATGGCCGCCGCCGCGGTGGCCACTGCTGTCTCCCGCAATCCTGCTACGGCGGGATCGAAACGCGCAGTGAAGAGTTCGATTGCCTGCCGTACGAAGCGTGGCTTCGCTGCCAACACTCCGACGATGTAGCTCTCGGACAGCCCGATACGAGCCTGAGCGAGGAAACGGCACGCAGCGCGCAGCAACTCTGCGTCGCGCCACGTGATGTCTGCTCGTCCGATCAGACTGGAGAATGCGTCCATCCGGGTCTGTTCGGCGATGACGGCTTCGAAGGCGTCCGCCATCTTCTCCAGCGCACTGCCGTCGAAGGTGCTCGGCTCGAAGGTGAAGTAATGCGCCGAACCCAGAACGGTCGGAAGCGGGCGGTGCGTCGAAACTCGGAGTCCGAGAGACTCGAAGTTCTCGCACAGATCGGAGAGGGAGGGCTCTCCGGACGGCCACAGCACCACACAGGTCAGATCGTCACTGTTCAGGTTGTCACCCTGACGGAAGACGAGTCGCTGGCCCGCTGCGGCCAATTCGGCGACCAGTTCGAGCGCCGGGTCACCGGATCGATCACCGCCTGCCGGTCTCGATTCTGCAGCTGCGGTCTTGGTCGCCGATGATGTGCTCGCCATTGAACACCCTCCTGGAAATTATTGGATCCGAACACTTTCCAGTGTTGCGTGGATCACCGGAAAGAGGTCGTGCCCGATAGGAGTACCAACCCCCATCGGGCACGACATTTCGGCAGTTGCGGTGAGCTCAGTCGCCCAACCTGATCGGAGCAAGCTCCTCGAACACGTCGCCGGGTCCGGGATTCTCGGCAGGCGCAGCGCCGCCGAGATGGTTGACGACGCCCCATACCGCGTTGATCGCGGTCTGGATCGCGCCCTCAGCCCAGCCGGCGGTCCACGACACGTCGTCACCGGCGAGGAAGATTCCCCGATGACGCGGTTCGAGATCATTCTGCACGAAGTGGGAGAACAGGCGCTCCTGGTAGCGGTAGTGCCCCGGAAGGTTCGCCTTGAATGCGCCCATGAAGTCGCGCTCGGTTTCCCACGACAGCGTCACCGGGCTCGAGATGATGTGGCTGCGGAAGTCAACGCCGGGGTAGATCTCTTCGAGAGAGCGCAGCATGATGTTCATGCGCTCGGTGGCGTCGAGCGCCAGCAGCTTCAGCGAATCGTCCGACCAGGTGTACGACAAGCAGATCAGGCCTGGCTTGCCCTCGCCTTGATCCAGCAGGTAGGTGCCGCGACTCATACGGTCGGTCAGTGTCATCGACACCGAATCACGGCCGGTCACGGGGTCCTTGTCCTTCCAGAACGGGCGGTCGACGAGAACGAACACCTTGGTCGAACCCATGTAGTGAGTTCGCTCGATCGCAGTCCAGTGGTCGATCGGGAACAGATCGTCGTCACACCTGATATTGTTCAGCAGCATCCAACTCTGCACTGTCACAACGGCACTCGCATACGTGCGAATGAAACCTTCGGAGTCGGTGACCGTGATGTTGCCGGGCTCGGTACGCCGGAGTTCGGTGACGCGGGGACGCGTCTCACCGTCGTTGAGCGAAGCGACCGTAGTACCGGCAGGCCAATGCGCCATGTGCGCCGGGGCGCGGTTCCACAACCGCATCGGCAGCTGCTGCGATCCACCGACGATGCCGCGGTGGTCGTCGTCGGCGGCCGTGATGACCACACGAAGGATTTCGAGGATCGAATTGGGGTAGTCGGTATCCCAACCGCCCGTACCGAATCCGACCTGTCCGAACACTTCCCGCATGTGGAAGGACTTGAAGTGCTTCGACGCGGCGAGGAATCCGTAGAACGTCTGGTCGTCGTAGCGCACCACGAGGTCGTTCCAGATCCGCTTGATTTCTGCGGTGTCGCGGTCACGAATGGCCTGCTGCAACGGAATCAGATCGGCATGCTCTTCGAGAGTGCGCTGCCAGGCCTGCGCCACCTCGGTGTAGATCGGCGGCAGATCCTCGAGAGTGTGCGCGTAGTGGCTCTCGCCCTTGAGATCGATGACGGTGCTCGGCGTGACCTCGGCAAGGGGATTGGGGAACTCTTCGGTCTGCAGACCCAGTTCGTTCAGGTAGTGGAACAACGTCGTCGACGATGGTGGGAAACGCATTGCGCCCATCTCGGCGACCACCCCGGGGTGCCCGTCGAACTCGACCGACCGCATCCGGCCACCGATCTGATCAGCTTCGTAGACAATCGGTTTGAGACCGATCTTGAGCAACTCGTAGGCCGCGATCATGCCGGAGAGTCCGCCACCGATCACGGCAACCTCGGTACCCAGTGCCAGGTCGGGCACCGAGCCGAGTCCCGCCGGACTGGAAACGTAGTCGTCGTACGGGAACGGAAAATCCGGTCCGAACATCGTGAGGGGCGGCTGCTTGCCGGGTTCCGAGGAACTGTCCGGAGCTACTGGGATGGTCATCTACGGTTCTCCTTGGAGACAGTCGTGACAGGAAGGTCTGGATACAGATCGAGGCGTCGATCGTCGAGATGTGTATTGAGAGTGCGCGATTGCGCGACGGTGGCGGCGGCGATGTCCGCGAAGAGCAATTCCTGGTCGCCGCCGGCCCTCGCCAACTCGGCACCGTCTGGTGCGATGGCGCACGAGAGACCGCAGTAGGTCAGCTCGGTTTCGGCACCGCAGCGATTGACGTAGGTGACGAACATCTGACTCTCGTAGGCGCGGGCCGGAACCACTTGCTGCGCAATGTGTTCGTAAGGAGTCATCAAGCCTGTCGGCACGATGAGCCATTCGGTACCGGCGTCGGCATGGGCCCGAACCGCTTCCGGAAATTCCACGTCGTAGCAGATCAACAACCCGCAGCGGATGCCCTCGAAATCGAACCCGACCACTAGGGTCTCACCTGGCCGGAAATGTTCGCGGTCGAGCGTGCCGAACAGGTGCGTCTTGCGGTAGTGCGCAAGCGAAGTGCCGTCGCGGTCCACCACCTGCACACTGTTGTAGACATCTCCCCCGTCGAGTTCGGGGTAGCCGTAGACGACTGCGATGCCTGCACTTCGAGCAATCGCGGCGACGGAATCGAAGATGGGGCCGTCGGCCGGTTCCGCGCGTAGCGACACCAGTTCGCCGATGTCGTAGCCGGTTGCGGACATCTCCGGCGTCAGCAGGATCTTCGCACCGGATGCTGCAGCCTCGCGGGCAGCAGTGTCGATTGCAGCGAGGTTGAACTCCACCGACGCAAAGGTGTCCGGGGTGGTGAGCGGACCTTGGAACAGGCCAACTCGAACTGAATCGACATGCATGGTGCGCTCCTTCAGGAGTTCCGTGACGCCAATTTTCGACGGTGTGTGTGACGGGGACAACTACCAGCGTGACGGGTGCCGCCAATCATGTCAACTCTTGTTTCCTAAGAATCAACATTCGCGGATTCGAGTCTCACGAAGACGACGCGCGGGGCCCTTCCGGCAATGCCGGATTCAAGACCCACAGAACCTTCGCCAGAACCGAGCCTTCGGCCTGAAAACTATGGTTGTGCGTCGGCGTGAATGTGAAGGAATCGCCCGCCGCAAGTACGACGTCTTCGGCATCGACGGCCTCACCGTTCGGATCCGTCCGACCGCCCTCGAACGAGACCCGCAAGCCGCCCTCGAGCACGTGCACGAAGTTCACGTCGATCGGCAGACTGTAGAACTCCCGACCACTTCCGCCGCCTGGTTCCAGCTCGCCGAGCAGCACCTGAATTCGACGCTCGTTGGTAGGCGTGAGCAGGTACTCCGTCATCTTTTCGCCACCGAAGCTGATTTGCGGCATGGCGTCGGCGCGGACTACTTCACCGGCGGACGCATTCTCGAACAGGGATCCGACGGGGATCTCGAGCACCGCGCACACCTTTATCAGGGTCGCCACCGACGCGTTGACGTGATCGCGCTCGAGTTTCGAGAGATACCCCTTGGTCACACCACAGGCCTCGGCCAGGTCGTCGAGGGTCAACCGCTTCGATTGACGTGCCGCCTTGAGCCTCGCCCCGATGCGCGGTCCGACCGGCTCGACCGCTTCCTTCGCCTTGGCCACTGAACCCACTCCTTCACGACCGCCGTGTCCCTTTCAGGAAACAGGGGTTGACAACCGAGCCTCTTGAAGAAACCATACTTGCTCAGAGAGCTACATCACTGAAGGGCGCCCGGTGTGCGCCGAATCGAGAGCAGGGACCTCTGCACATGGCTACCAACAACCCCGGATCGTTCATCGGACCCGTCGACGCCACGCGCGTCCCCCGCTACGCCGAGCCGACCACCTTTGCGCGTCTCCCGCGCCTGGACGAGGTCTCGCGCGCCGACGTGACGATCCTCGGCATCCCCTTCGATTCGGGTGTCAGCTACCGCCCCGGTGCCCGGTTCGGTCCGGGCCACATCCGCGCTGCGTCGAAGCTGCTGCGTCCGTACAACCCGGCGCTGAAGGTCTCGCCCTTCGCCAATCAGCAGGTAGCCGATTTCGGCGACATCGGCGTCAACCCCTTCGACATCCAGGAAGCTCTCACGACGGTTCAGTCCGCCGTCACCGACCTGCGCGCCGACGGTTCCTCCGTGCTCACGCTCGGCGGCGATCACACCATCGCACTGCCGATCCTGCGTTCACTGGCCCGCGATCACGGCCCGATCGCCGTCCTGCACTTCGACGCTCATCTCGACACCTGGGACACCTACTTCGGTCAGCCTTTCACCCACGGCACCCCCTTCCGCCGCGCCAGTGAAGAGGGCCTGATCGACATGGAGCGTTCGCAGCACATCGGCATCCGTGGACCGCTCTACAGCGAAAAGGACCTCGAAGACGACCGCGTCCTCGGCTTCCAGGTGATCCGCAGTGACGACTACGAGGTCGACGGTGTCGCCAGCATCGTCGAGCGCATGCGTAAGCGCCTCGACGGTGGGCCTGTGTACGTCTCCGTCGACATCGACGTACTCGATCCCGCCCACGCTCCGGGCACCGGAACACCCGAAGCGGGCGGCATGACCTCTCGCGAATTGTTGAACACACTGCGTGGGTTGGTGGGACTCAACGTGGTCGGCGCCGACATCGTCGAGGTAGCGCCGGCGTACGACCACGCCGAGATCACCGGTATCGCAGCGGCCCACGTCGCTTACGAGTTGCTGTCGGTGCTCGCACTAAATCGCTGAAGCAGCACAACGGTATCCGTCGTGTGATGCATCTCGGGGTTCGCGGGAAGATCACGTTCCCGCGACTCCGAGACCAACACCTTCCAACCATCGGTGAACAGCGACTCCACGTATTCGGGTGTATGGAGCATGGCCCGATGGTGCTCGGTCGGCGACTCGTGAGGTGAGTGGCCCACGATCAGCAAATGCCCATCGGGCGCGACCAGATCTCCGAGAGCACGGAACAATTCCCCGCGCGCGGGTTCGAGCATGTGGAAGAACTGCGCGGACACCAGATCGAACGAGCGCCCCTGCGGATCCCACTTCGTCAGGTCGGCTTCCAGCCATTCGATGTCGACGCCTTCGCCCTCGACGTGAGCCTGAGCGCGACCGAGCGCAACCGACGAGATGTCGGTGCCGGTGACCTTCCACCCGCGACGCGCCAACCACAAAGCGTCGGCACCTTCGCCGCAACCGACGTCGAGTGCCGTGCCCGGTTCCAGGTCGGAGGCTTCGGCAATCAACTGTGGGTTGGGATTTCCGCTCCAGCGCGCGGGGCGTTCCTCGTACAGCGAGTTCCAGAACTGTGCGTCCGCCTTGGCGTACGGATTCTCGGTGGTATCGGAGTTTTCGTGGTGATTGTGGTGTTCGTGGCTCATGCACCCAGGATGAACGACCCTCCACAACTCACGCAACCATCTTTGCTGAAACAGCAACTTCTCCATTTCGACGCCCTGCTAACGTCACGTCGTGGCCGGTGGATTTCCCGTGTTTCGTCTCTACTGCAGCTCAGCGGGCCCATACGTTTTGTGTTGTGCGCATTTCCCCGAGTTCACCGGTTCGAACTCGGACGAAGAGTTCAGCGTCCAGCAGAGCTTCGACCGCGCAGTCGAGAAGATTCTGCGCGATGCATCCTTCGAACCGACTACCTTGACTTTGGTCGGCGAGCAGCAGGGCTATCCCGTCGGAGACCGACTGTTCGATACGACAGTTCCGCGTACCGGAACCGTCTCGTACGCGTTCCAAGAAGCCGGACCGCCGTGGATCGTTCTCGGCCTTGATGTTTCGGCGGACGAATTCTGGTCCGAAATCGACGACGACGCAGACCTCCACGGTCTCGGCCCCACCTCCCCGTTGAGGTCAGTTCCAGCAACCGTGCTCACGGAGACCGGGTGGCCACGACGAAGTGACCTCGACTCCCCGTGAACTGAACCAGAACTCCAACCTTCGTGAAATCGAACAAAAATCCGCCCGATTTTCGTGAGGATCGACCGAGATGCCCGTCACGTCCTACGCCAAGATTTAGCGGTCACACTCGACTGCGCCCTCACGATTCACTCCCGGGCCCCGGCTCCTTCACGGAGGCACAATGAAACACCGCTCCTATTCGACGCTTGCCGCGACCGCGGGGCTCGCGCTCGTATTGTCGGCTTGCAGCTCGGGAGGCACGTCCTCGGGCTCCGGCGGCGGTGAGCCTCTGACTGACGGAACCTTCCGGTACGCGTTGCAAGGCGATCCGGGTGCACTCAACCCGATCATGTCCGGCTCTGCGGCAACCGCGGAAATTTCGAAGCTGGCGTACGACTCCCTGGTCTACCAGGATCCTGAAACCAGTGAATTCAAACCATGGTTGGCCGAGAAGTGGGAAGAAACGCCGACCTCCGCGTCCTTCACCATTCGTGAAGGCGTGACCTGTACCGACGGGTCGACGCTGACTGCACAGACCGTCGCGAACAACATCAACTTCGTAGCCGATCCAGCCAAGGGTTCACAACAACGCGGCACCACAGTTCCCATCGGCGCTTCGGCCACTGCCGATCTCGCCACCCGCACCATCACGGTAACCACTCCGGCGCCGACCCCGTTCCTCCTCCTCACCATCAGTCGCCTCCCGATCATGTGCGATGCCGGACTCGAAGATCCGACCGCCTCGAACAACAAATCGCTGGGCTCCGGCATGTTCGAAGTCACCGAAGTCTCGGCCAATGACCACTACACGTTCGAGCGTCGTGACGGTTACAGCTGGGGGCCCGACGACACCACCTCCGACACACCGGGTGTCCCCAAGACAGTCATTGCTGTCATGGCACCCAATGTCAGCACCGCAGCAAACCAGCTTCTCTCAGGCGAACTGAGCGCATCTCCGATCGCCGGTCCGGACAAGGATCGCATCGATGCCGCCAATTTCGACTCGGTCCAGCGCCCACTTCCCGCCGGTCAGATGTACTTCAATCAGATTGCGGACAATCCGACCAGTGATCCCGCCGTTCGAAAAGCTCTCGTCCAGGCTGTCAATCTCGACGATCTCGCTGAAGTCATCACTGGCGGCCAGGGCACCCGTGCAACAAGTCTTGTCTCCGTCGAGCCCCGAGCCTGTGTGTACGACTCTGTCGCAGGCAACATTCCGGACTTCGACCTCAGCGCAGCAAAGGCAACACTGGACGCTGCAGGTTGGACCGCCGGCTCCGACGGCAAACGAAGCAAGGACGGAAAGCCGCTGACCCTCCGCCTCTTCTACGCTGCCGGCGAAGATGCGCGCAGCGCGGCAGCCGAGCTCACCCAGTCGGCATGGTCCGACCTCGGTGCGACCGTCGAGGTGACAGGAGCCGACCAGACCAAGGTTGTCGACGTCATGCTCAGTGGCAAGGACAACAACCAGTGGGACATCGCGTGGATCCAGATCAACAATTCGGTTCCCAGCGGGTTCGTCCCGTTCTTCTCCGGTCCTGCTCCGGCAGCAGGTAAGAACTTCTCTTCGATCAACAACCCCGCCTACGAAGCAGCCGTTGCCAAGGCATCCGGCTTGACCGGCGAAGCAGCATGCGCGGAGTGGGCAGACGCCGAGTCACAGATCACCAAAACGGTGTCCGCAGTCCCGTTTGCAGATACGGTCTTGAGCTTCTACTTCAACAAGGCCGGACTCGCATTCGGTAAGACCTTCATCGGTTCTGCGTTGCGCCTCTACCAGTAGGCCGGTCGACCGAACGCGGTGCGTCAACGAGATACGTCAGATCATTGTGATCTGACGTATCTTGTTGCCACACCGATCGTCTCGTTGTCGAGTTCGACGTAGGTCAGCTGAGGAATGCTGGACGCAAGTTCAGTGAAAGCCCACTTCGCAACGTTCTCGAATGACGGACTCGTCCAGAGCGTCCGTGTCGACAAACCATCCACGTTCTCCGAGTTGGTCGTCCTCGAACGAGAACGCCACTCGCATCGTCACGCGAAATCCCTCGGCAGGCATCAGCGGCGGCAAGTTCTTCGCGTCCCGCACCGGTGCCGGAAGCCCCTGCCTCACAGCGAATGTACGACGGATCTCGATACTGAACATGCGCACCAAGGTATCAATGTTCATCACAATTCTATGAGCGGACCAATCGCGCAATCGCGTCGTTTGCTTCTTTGATCTTCGCGTCCGCCTCGGGCCCACCGGCAACAGCGGCTTTGACGACGCAGTGGCCGATGTGGTCCTCGAGCAGGCCCATGGCCACCGCCTGGAGGCCCTTGGTCATCGCCGACACCTGCGTCAGGATGTCGATACAGTACTTGTCCTCGTCGACCATGCGCTGCAGGCCGCGAGCTTGCCCTTCAATGCGACGCAGACGCGCCAGGTAGTCGCCCTTGGCGGTGATGTAGCCGTGCGAATCTCCCGTGCAGCACACATCGCCGGTCGCATCACTGCCTTGGACACTGTTTGGAGCGCTGCTTGGCGCACTGCCAACTTCTGTCGCTTCCGACATTCGATGTCCTCCTGTTCGTCAACGCGTGATTTCGCAACAATTCTCGTTACCGGGGCGATGTGCGGAGACTCTTCGACTTCCGTTGTCTTGCAGAGCAATCACTGCGCACATCGCCACGCATTTCGCTACTGCACGAACAGATGGATGCATGGCGATTGCCCATGCCCGTTTTCCCGTTGCTGCGAAACTCATTCGGTTTCAGTGCCCGTGGTGCGCGTGGCTCGAGTGTTCGGCCCCAGACGTGGTCGCATTGTCGGCCGTCAGCGTGAATTCCGCCGTACGCACCACTCCGCCGTGCTTGAAGTCCAAAAACAACCGGTAATCCTCGGCGCTCGGCATGTTGGCGTAGAAGGTGATTGCCGGTCCGGCCGGCGTGACACCGTCACCGGGGTAGCCGTCCGGATGGACATGGAGATAGGCGAGGTCGGAGGCACGCAACGCGACCAGATGCCCGTATGCGGCAAGGTAGGGCTGCAAGTCTGTGACCGGGATTCCGTCACGACTGACCGAGAGCGTGAGCTTCGATGTCTGGCCGGCATGGGCCGCGCCTTCGAGGGAGACGGTATAGCCGTCGACCGTCGTGGCGGCAGTAGCGGCGGGCAACGGCCGAGGATCGTAGGATCCGGCGACGCGCACATCCGCACTGAGCGTGATTCCGTCACCACCGTCCGGAGTGAAATCAGCGAATACTCGATAGTCTCCCGCATGATCGAAATCGACTGACACATGCCAGTTTCCGTTCTCGTCCAATTCGGGATGCACGTGCTGGAATCCGGTCAGGTCCAGACCGACCACGATCAGATGCAACTGCTTGTCGTGGGTGTCCGTGTACCGGATCAACGGAGTTCCAACCGGATCCAGGATCCGGAACTGCAAGGGGACATGGTTGCCGACGGCCGCCTCCGACGTTGCCAATTCCAGTGTGTAGCCGTTGTCGCTGAACATCTTGCCCTCCAAAGTTTGGGTCGGCAGCACTTTCGTTGCCGTCTGCGTCAGGTTCTGCACTCCTTGACATCGAACCTGTTGCAATTTGTACCATACCCCCCTAGGGTATGCAACGAACTACTCGAACACCCTGAATTCACTCGAAGGAGATCCGATGCGCATCTACGCAGAGCGCCGGCCGAATGAGTTCCAAGAGCAGCATTTCCCCGTGCACCCCAACGAAGCGCTGCGCCGATGTCACCCAGGCCCGCTTACGACACCCCTTGACCACACAAGCATCACCTATACCCCGTACAGGTAAGGAACTCAGAATGTCCACACAACCGAAATCCACCCGTAAGTGGTGGGCGTTGGCGTTGATCGCCGCCGCTCAGTTCATGGTCATCATGGACACCTCCATCATCGGCGTCGCTCTCCCCCAGATGCAGAGCGATCTCGGCTTTTCCCAAGAAGGCCTGACCTGGGTCTTCAATGCGTACGTCATCGCGTTCGGCGGGCTACTCCTCCTCGGCGGCCGCCTGTCCGACCTGTTCGGCGCCCGCAGAGTGTTCTCCGCTGGTTGGCTGATCCTGCTGATCGGTTCCGTTGTCGCCGGTGCCGCCGGTAACGTCGCCGTCGAACTTGCGGGCCGTGCAGTCCAGGGCGCAGGCGCCGCACTCATCGCGCCGTCGGCGCTCACCTTGCTGATGATGCTGTTCGGCAGCACGCAGAAAGAGATGACCAAGGCGCTGTCCATCTACGGCGCTGCCGCCCCGGCCGGCGGTACGGCCGGCGTGTTCCTCGGCGGCGTCATCACCGAATACACCAGCTGGCCTTGGGTGTTCTACCTCAACATTCCCATCGCTGTCATCGCGCTGATCGCTACTCCCCTCCTGATGCCGAACGCACCGGCACGTACCGGGTCGATCGACTTCCTCGGCGCACTCGCTGTCACCGCAGGTCTTGCTGTCGGAGTCTTCGGCATCGTCAGAGCGCCTGATGTCGGATGGGGATCCGGGCAGACGTGGCTGGCGCTCGCCGTTTCGGCCGCTCTGTTGGGTGCATTCGTATTGATCCAGTCGAAGCGTCGGGAACCTCTGGTGCGTCTGGGAATCTTCAAGGCGCCCAACCTCGGTGCCGCGAACATCGCTCAGCTCGTGCTCGGCGCCGCCTGGATACCGATGTGGTTCTTCCTGAACCTGTACCTGCAGCAAGTGCTCGGATACAGCGCCTTCCCGGCCGGTGCGGCGCTGCTGCCGATGACGATCTTCGTCATGCTCGGCATGGTCGTCGTGGCACCACGGGCCATGGCACGCTTCGGTGCAAAAGCGATGATCGTGACCGGATTGCTGGTACTGGGAATCGGTTTGGGTTGGATGTCGTTGATCCGGCCCACCGGCAACTTCTGGGTCGACGTACTGCCGGCGTCGCTCGTGGCTGCGGCAGGTATGACGCTGGCGTTCATTCCCTCACTCGGTACGGCGATTTCGGCTGCACGCCCGGAAGAGGGCGGATTGGCTTCCGGCATCGTCAACGTCAGTTACCAGGTCGGCTCGGCTGTCGGCCTCGCGGTGATGACCGCGATCGCAGCAGTGTTCGGCGCTGATCAACTCGGTGACCTGACGGAGTTGACGAACGGTTTCTCCGCCGTGTTCCTCGGAGCAGCCGCCATCGCAGTGGTTGGCGCAGCAATCACCGCGGTCGTGATGCGGTCGACCAAGGTCGACGATCCTCGAACCGTTCAATCCACCGTCAATTCTTGACCAACTCCGGTGGTGGGTTCGGCCGGCTGTCACCAGCCGAACCCACCACCGGCGGAACCACTTAGGACTCGTTATGTCGCGCCTTGCTTCTCTCACGCCCACCACCGCTGTCGGTGCATCGAAAGACCTTCTCGCCGAACTCGTGAACCGTCACGGACAGGTCGGTGACATGGTCGCGGCGATGGCTCATTCGCCCGCTGTGCTGGGCGGCTATCTGCAACTCAGCCGAGCAATGAAGCGAGCGAAACTGAGCCGCAAGATCACCGAGCGAATCTCTATCGCTGTGCAGGTCCAGCAAGGTTGCGCTGTTTGCCTCGAAGCCCACGTGGCCGCCGCACACGCCAACGGCGTCGAGGCGGACGAGATCGAGCGTGCCCGCGCGGGCACCTCGGCCGATCCCGCCATCGCGGCAATGATCGACCTCGGACTTCGCGTCTATCGGGAGCCTGCCTCGATTTCAGACGAACACATCACGGGCCTTCGAGCGCACGGCTACGGTGATCGCGAGATCGCCGACGTAGTCGGAATCGTCGCCCTCAATGTCCTGACCGGAGCTTTCAATCTTGTCGCGGGAGTGAAACCAAATGAACCGGATCGCTAAGTCCGCACCGGAACGGAACAGCCTGCGTCTGTTCTTGATTCGCGACTATCGCCTGCTCTTCAGCGCCCAGATCATCGCGCTGTTCGGCACCGGGTTGGCGACGGTTGCGCTAGGTCTACTCGCCTACGAACTCGCCGGACCGAGCGCCGGAGCCGTGCTGGCCACCGCGCTGACGATCAAGATGTCCCTGTACGTCGTGATCGCTCCACTCGCGGCGGCGTACGTAGACCGGTTGCCGAGACGGGCTTTCCTCGTTGCCCTCGACGCCATTCGCGCAGCGGTCGTGATCGCATTGCCCTTCGTCAGCGAGATCTGGCACATCTACGTGCTGGTAGGTGTTCTCCAAGCTGCGTCGGCAGCGTTCACTCCCACGTTCCAAGCGGTCATCCCTGACATCGTGACCGACGAGGCCGATTTCACCCGCGCACTGTCGGCATCGCAGGTCGCTTACACGATGGAAAGCCTGCTCAGCCCTGTTCTTGCCGCGGTCGCACTGTCCTTCATGACATTCAACCTGTTGTTCGTCGCCACCTCCGTGGGCTTTGCGGTCTCGGCACTGCTCGTGCTGGCCACCCGAATCCCCAACGCTCGCCGAAGTACTCACCGCAAGGCGTGGGATCGGATCGCGTCGGGGGTGCGAATCTTCGTGACCACGCCGCGACTGCGCGGCATCATGGCACTCAATCTCGTGGTGGCAGCAGCCGGATCGATCGTGGTGGTCAACACCGTCAACTACGTCCGCGACGAGCTCGGTGGAACCCAATCCGACGTGGCGTGGATGCTTGCCGCGTCAGGCACCGGCACGTTGGTGACCGCGCTGCTTCTTCCACGCGTTCTCGACAGAACCGCTGAACGCACTGTGATGACAGCAGGTTCCGTTGTCTTGGTCGTCAGTGCCAGCGCGGCAGCAGCCCTCGCCGTGGCGGGTGTATTCACGTGGATGCTCACTGCCGCAGTGTGGGCACTCGTCGGCGCCGGGATGGCCATGATCGTCACGCCGACCGGAAAAGTACTTCGGCGCTCCGTCGACCCCGCAAGTATTCCGGAGGTGTTCGCAGCCCAGTTCTCCCTGTCGCACCTTGCCTGGCTTGTCACCTATCCGATCGCCGGATGGGTTGGTTCGAGCGCGGGATTTGCGGTCACCTGGAGCATCCTTGCAGCGCTTGCCACGGTGGGAGCCGTTGCAGGATTTGCACTTTGGCCTCGGGAGACAGTTGCTGAATTGCCCGTCCAAGCGACGTACGAAACCACGCGAGGCGAATGCACCTTGGCGGCTACCCAGTGCTCGTGCGCTCGCGCCGTCTGATGTCGACGGTCCGACTGCCCCCGACAGGGCTACAACGAAAGTGGTGGTGCAGCCATCGCCTGCACCACCACTTTTCGCTCAGCTCACGTCGGCATACTTCCTGGGATTTGCGTCGAACCGAGGACCACATCCCTTGCAGCAGAACCAGTACCGATTTCCTTCGAAGTCACGAAACAGGCCTTCCGCTTCGGCACGCACCTTCTCGATCACGCTGCCCGGCATGACCCGACATTCGACGAGTTCACTACTGCCAGCGGTGAGTAGGTCTTTCCCACCGGTCGGCATCGCCGAACCGACAGCGCCGACATCGCCTTTGGCGTCAGACTTCGGGGTGTTGCCACAGCCACAACTGCTCATTGGGATTCCTGTTCTTTTGCTGGACGGATGTGGCCCGGAAAGCGAGCCCGACACAATCAATATACCCCCTATAGGTATATTAGAGATAACTTGAAGGTCTGCGCGTACAGCATCTCAGCACATAAACCATTGCAGGAGAACGAATAATGCGTCCCCAGTCTCGGATCACCTACAGCATCATGACACACTCAACCTTATACCTACCGGGGGTATAGGGTAGGTCTGGCATCGACCATCCATGTCCGCGTGGTCGTCGACGAAGAGGAGCAATGAAGAACTGGAAAGCAATCGGCAGCAGCCGATTCGCCGTAGTTGGAGCTTTGCTGTTGGTCGGCATGCTTTGGGGAAGCTCGTTCCCCCTGGTTGCTGTGGCAGCACCAACTCTCGGCGCCGTCGGCACGACGCACGGCCGCTTCATTGTTGCAGCGTTGGTTCTCGCGCTGATAACTGCTTCCAGCAGATCGACCTGGCGCGCGGTCGGTCATCGGTTTCCTGCATTCCTACTGCTGGCTGCCCTCAACGTCGCTGGGCCCCTAGCACTTGTCGCAACTGCGATCGTCGGCCTCAACTCGTCGACGGCGTCGATCCTGAATGCCACGACTCCGATGTTCACCGTATTCGTCGCCGCTTTCTGGCTTCGACAAAAGATCACCTGGCGAAAACTCTCGGGGGTCGCGATCGGCATCGTCGGCGTCTCGGTGCTTGTCGGCGGAATTCCGTCAGCGATCGACAGTCGCGCAATGCTGGCCATTGGCGCATCTTTGACCGCGGCGCTGCTGTACGCAGTCGGAGGTGTCTACGCACGAAAGTCGTTCCAGGACACTCCACCCCTGCCGCTGGCCCTCGGCCAACAACTTGCCGCGGTCGCCCTCTTGGTGCCGGTGTCCGCCGTCGCTCCCCCTCCGGGGCCCATAACCGTCGGCCCACTCATCGCCGTGGTAGCCCTGGGGCTGGGGGCTACCGCCGGTGGCTACCTGGTCTACTTCTGGATAATTCGTCAGGCGGGTCCAGTCGCGGCATCGGCCGTCACTCTTCTCGTTCCGATTTCGGCATCAGCCATCGGAGTGCTGTGGTTGAACGAGCCTGTTACCTTCGCGCTCGTTGGCGGTCTTGTCATCATTCTTGCCGGAGTCGGCTTGCTCCTGGATCTTCCACCGACGCGAGATCCATCCCGCAGGGTTGCCCCGGGGCGGGCGGCTAGCGCGGACAAACGGCCGGTCAGCGGCTGATCGGAGCAGTCCAAAGTCCGACCAGCGCATCGACGAGATCGGTCGTGAAGTCCTCCCATGACGTGACCGCGTCCGGCCCCTCTTCGGCAAGCGTGCGCTCACGTTCGGCGAACATGTGCACGATCGCATTGCGTCCGATGTCCGCGCGGGCGCGTCGAACACTCATCGGCATGTCGGCCAGACAGTCAGAGAGTCCCCGAAGCGTCTCCTGCAGGGTGGGCGAGGCCAGTACCTCGTCGTAGACGATTTTCCGCAGGACCGGGTCGGTGAGAATCTGCGCGCTGAACCGCGCATACCAGGTCGGGCCACCCATTTCGGCGTAGTGATCGGTCGACGCCCGAACCAGACACGAAATCCAGTCACGAACATTTGTGGACCCTTCGATCTCACGCAGCAGTTCGCCACGGTTCTTCTCGACCTGCTGGGAATGCTTGTTCACGATCGCGCGGACCAGATCGGTCTTGGTTCCGAAGTGATATCCGACGGCAGCATTGTTGCCCTGACCTGCCGCCTCGCTCACCTGACGGTTCGAAACCGCGAAGACTCCATGTTCTGCGAACAACTGCTCGGCGACGGCGAGAATGCGGTCTCGGGTTGCAGCAGAGCGCGCGGAATTTGCGGCGCCGCCGACATCGGCCGACGCGTCCTCAGTCCTCGTAGTCATGGACACCATCATCCTCGACCATCCGAAGCTGCTCGGCACCGGAGATATTCGTCACGATCGGAGACACAGCCTTCCGTTAAGTCAGTCAATTGATTTAACTTTAGTTCAAGCAACTGACTTAAACCATTATTCGTTCTTCCTCCGATGGAGTTACCGCAATGTCGTCAACCACTTCACCACCACCGACAACGCCGCCACAGACAACGAAGTCGCCAGCCACCACCGCAGTGGTGGCTGTTCTGGCGTTTTCCGGCATCGTCGTCTCGCTCATGCAGACGCTGGTGATCCCGATCATCCCGCATCTGCCCGAGTACCTGAACGCGCCGGCGTCCGATACCGCGTGGGCTGTGACCGCCACGCTGCTCGCAGCTGCCGTCGCCGTCCCGACCATGGGCCGCTTGGGCGACATGTTCGGCAAACGGCGTCTACTCCTGATCAGCATGGCGCTGTTGGTCACCGGTTCGGTGGTCGGAGCACTCAGTTCGAGCGTTATCCCCCTCGTTGCCGGCCGAATCCTGCAGGGCCTTGCTGCCGGCGTCATTCCGCTGGGCATCAGTGTGATGCGCGACGTGCTTCCGCCCAAGAAGCTCGCCGGCGCTGTTGCGATGATGAGCGCTTCACTGGGAGTCGGTGGCGCTCTAGGTCTTCCGATCGCGGCTTTGATCGCCGAGTACGCCGACTGGCACGTCCTGTTCTGGGCGTCAGCCGTGCTCGGCGCTCTTGCGGCCGTTCTTGTTGTCGTCCTGGTCCCCGAATCGACGGTTCGCACAGGTGGCACGTTCGACTTCGGCGGGGCAATCTCGCTCTCAGCCGCCCTCATCGCTCTACTACTGGCCATTTCCAAGGGTGGCGACTGGGGTTGGACGAGCACGCTCACGCTTTCCTTGTTCGGCGCCGCGATCCTGATATTCGGATTCTGGGCTTGGTGGGAACTACGCACCCCCAAGCCGCTGGTGGATCTACGCGTATCCATCCACCGCCAGGTGCTCTTCACCAACCTCGCATCGATCGTGTTCGGGTTCGCGATGTTCGCCGCCAGCATGGTCTTTCCCCAGGTAGTCCAGTTGCCTGAAGTCACTGGTTACGGCCTAGGCGGTTCGATGCTCACCGCGGGTCTGGTCATGGCTCCCTCCGGCATCATCATGATGCTGATCTCTCCGCTGTCCTCACGTATCACCAATTCGCACGGCCCCAAGGTGACGCTCATGCTCGGCGCCGTTGTCGTCGCAATCGGTTACGGCATCGGCATTTTCGCCATGCACTCGATTTGGGAACTGATCGTGATCGCCGTGATCATCGGCGCCGGTACCGGTATGGCTTACGGCGCGATGCCCGCTCTCATCATGGGGGCTGTTCCTCCGTCCGAGACCGGTGCAGCCAACAGCTTCAACACCCTGATGCGCTCCCTCGGTACATCATTCGCCAGCGCCATCGCGGGTGTCGTCATCGCCCAGATGACCATGTCCATCGGTGGGGCAACGCTGCCGTCGGAGAACGCTTTCCGCGTCGTCATGGCCCTCGCTGCCGGATCCGCCGTCGTCGCACTCGTCCTGGCCGGTTTCCTCCCTCGGTTCAACAGCTCCAACTCCCGCAAGGAGATTGGTAGCCAGCACACCGATACGTCCCCGACCTCCTCGAAGGAATCCGTTCCGACACACTGAGCCAGCGCGCAATACACACTGCGCTGTACACACAGCCCGGCCCCGGCGGAGTCCAACTCCGTCGGGGCCGACGCGTTTCACACATTTTGCTGTTGATACACCTGCGGACGACAGTTTCGTGACATGCTCCGTTGAGATGGGTGCTCGTTCGATACTCGGGGAAAGGATGCCGCGATCGCCGCTCCTCGTGCTGACGTAGCCCTTGCTGTCGCCGCCGCTGCCGTCCTGGGCATAGGCGTCGGTGTCCTTCTTGCCGATGTCGTCGCCGGCCTGGCTGCAGGTGCGGGTGCTGCAGTGGTATTTCGGTTTGCTCTTCGGATGATCAATACCCGAAAGTGAGCGTTTGCCGAGGGTCCTACTTCAGGACACGGATCGCCGAGCCCGGAAGGATTCCGCTCGACGGCGGGTAGATCGACGTTGCGCCGTTGAAGAACATGTGAGCGGGAGTCGTGGATACCGGCAGCAGGTCGATGTCGTTAAACAACGCGCGCTCACTTTCCTCCCAGACCTTGCAAGACTCGTCACCGGGAAGAAGCGAAGCCTCAGTGGACAATTCGATGTACTTCTTGTTGTCGAGGGAAGCGAAGTTCACTCCTTCAGGTTTGGGCGGGCCGGTGAAGTACTTGGCAAAGATGCTCGGCGTATCACTCCCCAGCGTCAAACCGATGGAAACGTCCCACGACGACAGGTCGGTGGTGCTGAATGTGTTGGCGATGACAAAACTGTAGTCGCCGCCGGTCAGTTTCACCTTCGCGCCCAGTCCTTCCCACTGTGTTGCCACGTATTCCGCGGCGGCAGAGTTCGTATCGCGTGAGTTGTTGAAAATCACGTTGAGGGCAAGCGGTCGACCGTCCTTCGTCAGGATGCCGTCGGGACCCGCGTTCCAACCTGCGTCGGACAGCGTTTTCTTTGCTGCATCGACGTCGAAATCGGGGATCGTCCCTTCGACACTGTTGTAGTCGCAGGCAAGGGGTTCCGAAACCGCGAGGGCGCGTGCGCGGGTTCCTTTACCGCCGGTGGTGATCTCGGTGTAGTCGTCCAGGTCTACTGCCTGCACGAGGGCCTGCCGTACAGCACGGTCTGCCGTGGGTAGGGCCGCGAAATGATTGAAGATGAACTCGCCGGACAACGTGGTGTAGGTCTTCGAATCCAGACCCGCGGCCAAGACTCGTTCTTCGTCCGAACCGGTGACCGCTGCGGCATTCACTCCGCCGGTGAGAACAAGATTCGCCGTCGTACTGGGATCGGTGACAATCTTGATCGTCACTGTCTTCGGCACTCCGAGAGTGTCTGAAGTGGTCTCGCCGTTCGGACTCCAGGTGTAACCGTCGCGGCGTTCCATCGTGATGTGATCGTTCGGAACAACTTCGGTGACCTTGAACAGACCCGTTCCGTTGCTACTCGAACGGATGCTGGCCGGGTCTTCGAGCGTCGCAGCGCACGGAAGCCGCAACGCGCCGATTCGAGAGAGCAGGAAGGGCGCTGGTTCGGCGGTAGTCACCGTCAGTTCGTCACCGTCCGCTGAGGCCGAAGTCGACATCGGCACAGTGGATCCGCGTAGCGGTGAAGCGTTTTCAGGATCCATGACCCAGTTGATGTCATCGGCCGCGGTCTGTGCGGTGAAGGAAGTGCCGTCGGCACAAGTGATGCCCTTCTTGAGCACGAACTTCAGCGTGTTCCCTTCTTCACTCCAGCTCTCCGCCAGATAGGGACGCACAGTGCGTGTTTGCGCGTCGATGTCGATCAACGAATCGTACGAGTACGCGTTCACGATCTGAGTCGACGTAAGGTTGGTGATCAGAGGGTGCAGATTTCCGGGATCGGCGTTGATGACAGTCGTGAAACTGCCGTCCTTTGCATACTCACCGACTGAACCTCCGGGACTGGATGCGCCGCCACACCCGGCCAGGGTGAAAACGCCAACGCTGATAACTGCTGTCGCGGAGACAGAACGGGCTTTCATACGAGCCGCCATCTACTAGGAGTTGCCATGGCGACAATCGTGCGGGACTGACGTGGTCTGTATCTCGTTGAAGTTCCCCATACAGTCGGCCGTACTCTGTTCGATTGTCACTATCGACCGGACAAGCGCAGACGCTAAGTACGACGCTGCCGTTGACGGTGATTCGCGACGTTGATTCGGTTGCCGCACAACGCCGGCATGCAGTATCGGCGTCGCCCTCCCCTGCTCGTATCGACAAACACCCCGTTGCACGTCGGCGATGCGCATGGACGGAATCGTTCGTACCCCAATGTGCGCAGAGTCCCCAGCAACGAGTATCCGATCAACAACCTGAGTTCACCCGCGAGATCGATTGTGTTGTCCGGTACTGCATTCCACCGATAGCCGTTCTGGGAATCTGGCGTAAGTCGAACGTGATGCGGGACGGCCTGGAGAAGTTGATGAGTGCGATCGACTAGTTCGCCGGTAGTCGGAGCATCGAGAACCGAACGAATTTCCTCTCTGAGCCCCTGAACGTCCGCAAGTTCACCGCTGGTCGGCCCGCGTCCGTTGCGGAGTGCGTCCGGCGAGAGTCCGTGTTCACTCAGTAGATCCCGAAGCGTCTGGGAGTCTGGCAACGCGTCACCAGCCTCCACCCACACTCGGGGTGAGGTGTTGACCAGGTCCGTCGCAAACGACGCACCGGATACGTAATCGTCTAAAACTACTTGCATCCCTTACCTCCCTGCTTTACCGTAATTGAATAACCTAACTTTACACCTTACGGAGGCGGCGGGATGGAACACTGCGCAGACCACGGACTGCCCGAGATACTCCTCGACACCCACAACCGATTACGCCGCGCCGGCACCGTGGCGTCGGGGACACCCGTCGTTGCAGCCGAGCTCTACTGGTCGATCGGAGCGCTCGCCCAATGCCTGACCGCGATGGACGAGGTCATTTCACAACTGGGAATCAACGCCCGAAAGCAGTTGCGAGCTGGAAAGTTCGATGTCCAGAGCGGACCGTTCGAAGGACAACCCGACGCTGCCCTGCTCACCGCAGTTCTTGCGCTCGCCCGAGCATCGAGCAGTTGCGAACCAGTTCAGACGGCAATCGGCAATGCCCAGATCGCGGTGAGCGATCTCGTCGTCGCGAGGACTACCAGCGCCTGACACTCGGGCGGGCCACCCGCCCCAGTAGAGACTGTATGGTTGGTTTTCGGCATCCGCCGAGAGCGTCGAACAGCAGGGACCGGGTTTTCACTGTGAGTACAGGGACATCAACGATCTACGAGGACAGGACCGTCCGGATCGACGATCAGGGCGTCACGATCCGCCACTACTACTTCCCGTTTGTCAGCAAGTTCGTCCCGTACTCGCAGATCGAATCCGTCGACCTCGGAGTCATGTCGTGGCTGAGCGGGCGCCTACGAATTTGGGGAACAACAGATTTCAGCTCGTGGTACAGCCTGGATCTTTCACGTCCGTGGAAGGAGACTGCGGTGGTACTCACCCTCACCGGCCGTGGAGCACCCTCGTTCAGTCCCAAAGACGCAGACCGAGTCGACGCCGAAATCCGCAGTCGCATCGGATCGCACGCCGCGGACTGACTAGCGGAACTCGGATTCGACGGTGACGATCTCACTCCAGTCGGTTCGATCGAACAACCGCGCCAGCGCAGTGAACAGAACTTCCGGGTCGACGACGCTCTCGGGTGAGTGCACACCGATCCGATCCGAAATCGTTCCGTCGGCGAGCCGGGACACCACCTGAGCAAGGCCGAGCGCCAAGGGGATTCCGGTTGCACCGGCCATGTCCGACAGCAACTCCGACACCGGTGAATCGTCTGCAATCCGGGCCACGACGCGCATCTCTCGACCTTCGAGCGCCCCTGTCGCCGAGGCGAAGAACAACGGCAAGGATCCGTGGCCGGCGCGCGTGAGCATTCGAGGCGCAGCACGGATCATCCGTCCGAGCGAAGGCTTGCCCAATTCTTCAGCGGCCGAGTCGAGATCGATTCTCCCCTTGTCGATGTCGGCGCGGAGAACGTCGAGAAACGCCACGGTTTCCGGTGTGATGACCATCAGATTTGCCGAATGCCCCGCAGGATTGATGGTCCGATGAAACATCACCGGCTCCGGATGCCCGACCACGTAAGCGTTCCCCCGACGTCCGCCGGGCAGTTCGAGTGCGATGGAACGCAACGGTTCTTCGTTGACGATTCGCCCCGCACGAACCACCGGAACCTGGCCGCTGATCTGCTGCATCCAGTGAACGGCGGCTGCACTCAATGTGTCCACCGACTCGTCCTCGCCCTCGACATCAACCGGCCAGGCTGTATACAGATCGTCGACCACGTCCAATCGCGAGACTGCCATCGCGGCCAGGAGGTTACTCATCCCGGGACTTGCGCCCATGCCGACTACCGCACAGATTCCGGCTCCCCTCGCGGCACAGTCCAATTCCAGCATGTCGACGGCCGGCTCCCAGTCGTCGCAGATGTCGAGATAGTGAGTCCCGGTCCCGATCGCTGCCTGGAGAATGCCGACGCCGAAACGGAAAAACGGTCCGACCGTATTGACGACCACGTCTGCGCCGTCAAGCAATTCACGTAGCGTGCGACCGTCCGTGACGTCGATGCTGCGCGCCTCGACTTCCGCTGACGCCTGCGCCAGTTCAACTGAAAGACGCTTCGCAGCATCGATATCGCGATCCGCGACTACTACCTTGCCGATTCCCGGCAATGTTGCGGCCAGACGAACTGCTGCCGAGCCCATGGCACCGGCACCACCCAGTGCGACAACCGTGATTCCGTCAGCCATGAATTCCCTCCAAAAATGCAGTCTGATCCGCTAGATAGCCGGGAGCGAAGATCGAACGGGGAGCAAGGACGGCCACCAGAGCGGACCTCACTTCCGAGTCTTCGAGATCCTTGTCCACGATCGAATGCGTAGCGTCGGGGTACTTCTTGACCACCAATTTCCCTGGAGTGTCCAACAATTCGCGATACACCCTTTCGGTATCAGCCACGTCGACGTTGACGTCTTGTCCGCCGATGATCAAGAGCACCGGAACCTTCACGGTTTCGAGATCGGCTCGCGCATCCGAGAGGTAGTTCTTTCGGATGAAGTTCCACCGGTCTTCGGTGAGACCGTCGGCCTCGCCGGAGGCCACGAGATCGTCGAACGATGCATCACGGGCCAACTGATCCAAGTTCTTCGCACGATCGACCCGCGCTTTCTCGAACTCGTCGGCCGACGCATTTCTCTCGGAAAGTTCGGCTAGGGTATTGAATTCGCCTTGTTGGAGCCAGTTGATCGCGGGACCCACGGCAATGACGAACGCTACGTCCGGGTCGAGGTTCACCACCTTGGGCATCACCCACCCTGCCTGGCTTGCACCCCACAGACCGATCCGAGACGGATCGATATCCGAACGTCCCCGCGCCCACTCGATTGCCGCTTCCGTTTCTGCCGCGCGATCGTCCATGCTCTGGTCGAGCCAATTGCCCGGTGCCCCATTCACCCCCGGCTTGTCCCAGGAGAGTGACGCGTACCCCGCCTTTGCGAACGCCTCCCACACCGGTCGATAGAACGTCTCATGTGTTGCATCGACCGGGCCGTCTCCGTGGACGAAAACCACGAGCCCGAAGGGACCGTCACCGTGTTCGGGCAGTGCAAGGACTCCCTGGAGCGGCACCGATCCCCCGGTGATCGTCACTTTTTCCTCACGGATGTCATAGGTGTTCTGGTACAGCGTCCAGCCCACCAGAGTCGCGATCAGAACAACGACCACCGCCAGGGAAGTAACCATCCACCTGCGTAAACGAGGCTTACTCTTGCCCTCGCTCATCGATTCCGCTGCCATCTTCCCGCCCTAACGTACGAATTTGAAACGATCGTATTGCATTCGATAGTACAGTTGTGGGCGAAGATGTCGAGAAGCGAGGAAAGGACATGGCGATGACCGACAGGGACGTCGATGTACCCACGAGGATCTTGATCGAGGGACTACTGCGCACGGACGGAACTGTCGACGGGCACACCCTCTATGCCACCGCCGACGCCCTCGGCAAAACTGATCAACAGGTTCGGCTGTGCATCAGGCGGTTGGTCACCGAGGGGAAGTTCACTCAGGAAGGTCGCGGGCGACAGGCCACGCTACGAGCAACGCCGAAAGCCCTGCGCGAGATGGAACCCGACGTCGAATTCGTTCGGCTGGCCTATCGACAAGACCGCGACACTGTGACGCCGTGGGACGGGTACTGGCACCTGGCCGGATTCGCAATTCCGGAGTCGTCACGGAAAGGGCGAGATGCGCTGCGCACCAGGGTCGTTTACCTCGGCGGCGCGCTCGTCCAGGGCGGTCTGTACGTCTCGCCGCACGCCTGGGAACCGTATATTCGCGATGCGGCCGCCGAACTCGACGTCGAACAGCACCTGTCTTCTCTCACCACTCGAGATCTGAAAGTGGGCACTCTCGAAGACCCCGTGAAGATTGCCGCGCAGTTGTGGCCACTGGACCAGATCGCTGACGGATACGAACGGCTACTCGACATAGCGACCGCACGCCTGCACAAACTGCAGAACAGTCCGGGTACCGATGCTGTCACGATGACCATCGAACTCGCGGCGGAATTCACGCGAGCCATGGAACCGGATCCGCTGTTGCCGCCGGAACTACTGCCCACCAACTGGATCGGCACGAGGGCTCGGTCGATCACTGCGCAGTGCTGGACGCTTCTGGCACAGGTGGACGGTGCCGACGAATTACCGTCGCTGTTCCACCTGTACGCAGATGCAATCGGTGACGATCAGGACGCAAGCGTGCGCTGACGGGGCGGCAGTCCGAAACGCCCGAGAACCTCGTCGACTGCGGTGGACGGTGTGACAAGTCCGCGATCCTGAAGCCACGGAATGGTGCTGTCCACCAGATGCTCGAGCGTGCGAGGCAATGCGAGAGGCAGCAACGTAACGCCGTCGGCGACCTCCGCAGCTCGGATATCGGCGATCAAACTGCCGAGACCGGAAGGCGTTCCGACGTAATGAAGCGAAACGGGAACCCGCGGCGAGGTCAACGCGCTGTCCAACTGCGCAAGCTCCTTACGAGCGGAGCGAGCCTCCGGCGCGATCAGAATCTCGAGATCGACCAGCACTGCGACGCTGTCGGGATCGCGTCCTTCTTCAGCGACGGCAGCGCGTATCCGTGCGCGTTCGAGCTGTGCCTCACGCAGATCCGCAGCGCGAATCCGAACCACATTGGTAGGGAATGAAGCCAAATCGAGAGCCTTTTCACCCTCGGTGAGGTCCACCCAGTAGTCGCCGCCGATGATGGGCAGGTTGCCGGGTGCGCCCTCAGCGGCCGGATGGTGACCGGATCCGGTCAACTCGACCGCTACGTGCAGAGAATGCGAAGCGAGTGAAGACATGTGAGACCTCCGAAAATCAGAAAAGTATGGGATGAGCGAGACGAATCGTCAGCTCGAACACATTCCTGAAGAGGTGCGGCACAGATCGACATGGCGACGGCACCACTGACCGAGAGTGATGCTCACTCTCGAAGGGGTGGCGGGAAAATCCGCTGGTGCCATGGCTGCCATGCTAGTTGTCCGTTCGAGTTTTCGGGGACCGAGCTCAGCTCAGACGCACTCGGCTGCGCCGGCATTGTCGTCTGCGGCTCCGAGGAAGGGGCGGGTCTCGGGCACAGGGTTCCACGCACCTGCCGTCTTCGCGTACTTCCAATCACGCTGATTCGAAACCAGGATGTTCACGGCGTCGACCAACCGCGTCACGTCGTCCGAGCTGCTACCGAGGCCGAGGCTGGCGCGAACTGCACCGCCGGAGAGGCCGAGGCGCGCGAGAACCGGATGTGCGCAGAAGCGACCGTCGCGAACTCCGATGCCGTGCTCGGCGGAGAGGAATGCGGCGATCTCGCCCGCTTCGAATCCGTCGACGGTGAAGGTGACGATTCCGACGGCGTCGGGAGCGTCGTTCCACAGTCGCACGAGTGAGACGCCCTCGATGGCGGACAAGCCGTCAGTGAGCTGGGCGGTGAGCGCCTTCTCATGCTCGGCGATCACGTCGAAGTCCAGGGCGTGCAGGGTTTCGCAGGCGGTCGCGATGGCTGCCGCACCGAGCACGTTGGGGGAACCCGCCTCGTGGCGTGCGGGCGCGCAAGCCCACTCGGTGGATTCGATGGTCACCTCACGCACGGCGCCGCCGCCGGCGAGGTACGGCTGAGCTTCGTCGAGCCAGTCACGGCGGCCGACGAGAACGCCGGCGCCGAAGGGCGCGTACAGCTTGTGGCCCGAGAACGCTACGTAGTCGACGCCGCATTCCTGCAGGTCGATGCGACGGTGGGGAGCCAACTGAGCAGCGTCGACGAGGATACGTGCGCCGCAACGGTGAGCGATGTCAGCCAAACGTGCAATCGGCAGGATCTCACCGGTCACGTTGGAGGCCCCGGTGATTGCGAGCAGCGCGGCAGGCTTGGTGCACAGTTCACCGATCAGACGCTCGATCGTTTCTTCGATGGTGTCTGCGGCGGTGACGATACGAGCGTCGTTCCACGGCAACAGGTTTGCGTGATGCTCGACGTCGAGGACGACGGTGCTGCCGGGGACGCACTGCGCAAGCAGGTTCAGCGAATCGGTGGTGTTCCGGGTGAAGACGACAACCTGATCGTCGGCACAGTTCACGAAACGAGCAACGGATTCACGAGCGTTCTCGTAGGTGAGCGTGGAGATCCGGGACGCGTAGCCGGCACCGCGGTGGACGCTGGCGTACGTGGGCAACAATTCGGCGATACGGTCGGTGACCTGGGCCAATGCCGGCGCGCTGGCCGCGTAGTCGAAGTTGGCGTAGGAGCATTCGCCGCCCTGAACCAATGGAACCTGCAGGTCGGCACCCGAAACCTTGGCAATCGCGGTGGTGCAGCAGGTGTCGGCACTCAATACAGCAGTCATCGAAGACAATCCTCACGTTCAAGGACTCGTTCGTCGGGAGATGGCCCCGGAAGAGTCCGCGCTTGCCGCATTCGTTTTCGAACGCAGCCGGGTCGTCACCCGGAGCACCCCACCGCGGAGGAGGGTTGCCGACCAGCAAGCCGGGGCTGAACACTGGTACTCGTGACCTGGCAACGAGGATGGCAGGAACCTCCCGCGCTTGTCAAGACGAAGCTGCGAAGACCGTCGTCACGGCGCGATCGTCCGGCAGGCGAGGTGGAGCGCAAGCCTGGTTTCCGGATCGGCCAGATCGACCGAGAGAAGGCGCTGAATTCTATCGATCCGACTCGATACGGTGTTGCGGTGCAAGCCCATTCGGGTTGCGGTGTGAGCCAGAGACGATTCTTCGTCGAGGTACGTCGACAGAGTCTCGAGCAACTCTCCATTGGAATCGCGTAGCGGTGCGAGCAATGCCGCGGCCGCAGGCTGGAAGGTGTCGGTTCGCGTCCACGCCAGCAGCAACTGCGCCAGCCCGAGGCGGTCCGCGTGCAGGAATCGACCTGTTTGAGATCGGGAACCGGCGAGCCGAGCGGCATCCCCGGCCTCCGACAGGGACGAACCGATTCCAGCCGGACCGTCGTGTGCGCGTCCCACACCTACCCAGGTCTCCATCGTGGGTTCCAACCTGGCCTGAGCTGCACGGATGCACTCGGCGATCCTGGTGATCGCCTCCGGTCGCGGCTCGCCTGGCAGAGTCGTCCACGCCGCCCAGCCGTCAGCCTGTTCCACGACATTGGCGTCGATTCCCTCGGCGGCGAGAGCATCTGCAACCTCGCTGCGTCTTGCCACCAGGTCGACCTCACCGACCGCCAGGACTTTGATGCCGATGTGCCATCCGTCCAGCATCCAACCCGCGTCGAGTGCGCGCCGGAGCAGTCCGGGTGTGGCGTCTGCTGACGTGTCGATCAGTTCACCGAGCAACGCGCTACGCCGGCGCGCTTCACGCTCGTCGACCATGCGCGCAACGGCCAGTCGGTGCCCGGCAGCCAACGAGGCCACGTCGAGAACCACTGAGAGAGAAGCCTCTTCGACGCTTTGACGCACCGGGAGCAGCACCGCCAGCCAGGGCTCTCGGGCTGCGCCGGACATCACCGGGCACGCAATCAGGACCCCGCCGGAGTCCAATTCGACCGTGGTGGGCGCCCCGCGACCCGACAACATACCGGCAGCTGCTCGATCAGCGTCTGACAACAGGTCGGCGCCGGTCATCGGACGTCCGGACGAGTCCAGGAGAAAGAATGAACGCTGAAAGGTGTTCAGTAGCACCGACAGAAGATTCTCGACGCTTCCTCCGGCTCGTTGGCCCGCGTGTGTCGCCCGCAGTACTGCGTCGGCCATCACCGCCCGCGAATTCGAGAGAAGATCACGAAGATCTACGCTGAACTGCCACGGGTCGGATACTCCGAGCACCACCAGTCCGAGCCGATCGGCAAGCAACGAGAGATTCGCATCCTCCGCCGCAGTGCTGTGCACAGCGACCACCTGGCAGCCGGTCGCCGCTGTGCGCCGAAGGAGAGCGTCGAATCTCCACTCCCCGATGTCGATTCGATCGAGAATCACCAGAACTGATCCTGAACTCGCCGCATCCGACACGGCCTCGGCCGACTGTGCCGATTCCCCGGTGAGTGCTCCCACTGTCGTCACGACGGGATCACCCTCCCCGGCCAGTCGATACAGCCCGACAAAGGCCGGGTTGTTCAGCAACGCCGAAACACTCGCGCTCATCGCGCCTCCATCAGCACTGCGTCGTGGTCGATCCCGAATGCCCGCGGGCCGACAACTTTCAATCTGCCCACTTCTTCCGCCCACCACTGTGGACCGGGAAGAACCAACACGGCCACATCGTGCCCCTGGTGCACGGATTCACACGAGACGAAGGCGCCGGTCCGCACGTCGAGCAACGTCACGATGTCCGGGCACGTTGCAATCATCTCGCCGTCCAACGCGACGGTCAGGAACTCACTCTCGAATTCGACTCGTATCACCGCAGAATCGTGTTCGAGAATCACGCTGCCCCGACGATCGCCGGTGTCCGGACGACTACGACGGACCGCACGCACCCGGCCAGTCCCCATTACCAGGGCCCCGGAGCTCTCCGCGATCTCCTGCCAACTGCCCAGGGCCCCGATGTGCTGACCCAGTTCGTATGCTCGGGAGAGAGTTCCCGGAATGCACGCCTCCTGCACCGTCCGCGCATCGATCGACGCGATCGCCAGAGCGCCCCAACCGCTGGTTCTCCCGATCAACGACCGCACTGCTACCTCGGCGCCGAGCACATCCACTCCGTCGACGACGGTAATGAGGCCGCCGGGCCGGGCGAGTGTGACCGGGCACAATTCCAACCCGGCTGCGGCGAGAGAGAAGTGATCGAGCCGCGGCATCGCTCGACCCAGCAGGTCCGCGTCGACCACGGGAATTCCCAACGCCAACGCCGCCGCAATGCCGGAGAGAGCGTTGAGTCCACCGCCTTCGAAAGTCATCACCGCGGTCGGACGCTTCCCGGTCCAGCGCGTCAAAGCTGCTGCAGTATCTGCAAACTCACGCCCGGAGGGCAATTGCTCCTCCAAAGCCAGGGCCGATCCGACGATTCCCACCGGCATCACCAATGCCTCCTCCGGCAACTGGTCCGGCGCGATGACCTCCACCGAAGTAGACGTCATCAGTGGACGCAGCATTTCCACGAACAGGCGTGGATCGCCGCCCCCGCCGCAGCCCAGGACCACCGCCCCCGCTGCGATCGCGTCGAGGTCGGCCTCCCGGACCGCGTGCAGCCTGCTCACGGCTCGCTATTCTGCCAGTACAGGTTGCTCGAGTGTCTCCACCGGCAGGAACGGGCGATCGAGTCCGAAACTTGCCGGACCGAACACCGCCAGTGCCTCCGGGGTTCTCATGATGGGTGGGGTCGCGATCCCGATGACCGCAACGCGCTGCCCGTACCGCAAGCCCTCGGTGGTGATGGGTTCGGCGGTATCGGCCTCGACGATGCAGATAAGGTCTGGCACGATCGCCACCATCACTCCGGATTGCACGGCGATCAGATTCTCGTTCTGGAACTGAACTTCCAGCTCTTCGTCTCCGACGCCGGCGATCCGCACCGAACCCCGAGCGAACCCCTCATCGGTTCGCCGGTCGACATCGATCACCTTGCCGTGAAAGAGAACTCGCCCGTATCCGTAGAGCGTGTCGGCGAGACTGTCGACAAGCGCCTGCACCGGGTCCACCCGCTGCTCACGTGAAAGTCTGATGGACCGGCCGATGGTCATGGCCAACGACAGAGTCCGTGGGATCGCCGTCCGCTTCACATCTGCACCCGTCATCGAGTACTGCGCGATGTGCGCCATCCCACCGAACCTCGACGTCACCCCGCGGGCGAGGCCCTCCAATCTGCTGTTGTCACTTCCGGTGTCGAAGATTGCCACCTCGTCGTGCTCGTTCGCCATGGCGAGCGGACTCGCCGAAATCCCGTACACCGAGAAGGTTTCCATCTCGAGCTGAGGAAAGGCTCGCCCCATCCCGTCGGCGTCGACAACCGGCAGTCCGCGCCGCGCTGCCACCAGCAACGGAATCATCGAATTGATCCCGCCGCACTCCATCGGCATCGTGGCATCTGCAGTTCGCCCCGTGTGCTTCTCCAATGTGATCAGCGCCAGCTCGGGTTCGGTTCCGCGCGGCATCTTCTCGACCACGACGGTCGGTGCACCCATCTGCGCGACGGGGATCACCCACGCGTCGTCGTCGAGCTCCTCCGGATCCAGAATCGTGATTTCACCGGCCTCACCGAGCGCCTGCGTGACCAACATCTTGCCGACGAACGGATCTCCCCCGCCGCCGGTGCCCAACAAGGCTGCGCCCCTGGCGAGGTCGTCGAGATCCGCCGTTCGTAGTGTCCAACTCATCGTGAGCCCTCCTGACCGGTGGAGACCAAACCACTGTGCAGTGCCAAGTCACCGACTGCCTTCACTCGAATACGTGTTGCGTTGCCCGGCAGATACGGAATCGGGACCTCGTCGAACTCCACGATCTGCACCGACTCGGGCCGTGCGCCTGCGGCGACTGCCCGATCGATCGCCTCCTGGCGAGCATCGTCGGCAAAAACCTGCCGGTGCCCGTTCCGCACCGCTTCGACTCGATCTACCTCACCACTGACCTGCGCAATCGCAGCGCCGATCGCATTGGCAACATCGAAGCGCTCAGGACGAATCACCGTTCCCAGGCCCGGGAGTTCACGCTCCAGCAGTACCGATCCCCCGCCAACCGCCACAACGGGAAGTGGATCCGACGTGGTCCGCATCTGTTCCACGGCGTCGGCGACTCGGCGCGAGATCCGGTCGAGTGCCGTCGACACCAGGCCGCGGTCGAGGTGCGCCACCGCACTGCGATCTCCGACGTCGGCCAAGCCTGCCGCGACGGCTATGTCGGTGGCCGTCAACGTGTCACCGCCGAATACGAGTGCCCGTGAACCCAATTCGTATCCCACAGATTCGGGTCCGACTGTGAGTCCGTCTGCATCCACCAGCGAACCACCACCGATACCGATCGAGAAGACGTCCGGCATACGGAAATTGGTCCGTACCCCCGCGACCGTCACCTCCGTGGTGGCTTCTCGCGGGAAACCGTTGGTCAATACGCCCACGTCGGTAGTGGTACCTCCGATGTCGATCACCGCACAGCTGGCCAGACCGGACAGCACAGCGGCGCCTCGCATGGAGTTGGTCGGTCCCGATGCGAAAGTCGCCACCGGATAACGCCTTGCGTACTCGATGTCCATCAAGGTTCCGTCGTTCTGGCTCAGGTACAGCGGCGCGACAATGCCGTGCTCGACCAAAGATCGGGCAAGACCGTCGACGATGTGATCGGCGAGCTCGCGCAGCGCAGCATTGATGATGGTCGCGTTCTCCCGCTGGAGTAGACCCACTCGACCGATCTCGTGCGAGAGCGAAATTGCGACGTCGAGGCCGAGTTCCTCACGCACGATCTCCGCGGCGGCCGCTTCGCATTCGAGATTGACCGGAGAGAACACCGAAGATATTGCGACCGAACGAGTACCGCTGCGAGCCATGGCGGCGGCATGGCGGCGAATCTCGTCGGGGTCCAGCGACGAAATACGACGACCGTCGAACTCGTGCCCACCGTGAGCGAGGTAGCGCCTTCCTTGCACAGCGGAGACCAGGTCTCGCGGCCACCCCACCATCGGCGGAAGCGCCGCGGTCGCCGGAAGCCCCAATCGCAGAGCCGCTGTCGGTGCAAGTCCGCGTTGCTCGATGAGAGCGTTGAGAAAGTGCGTCGTGCCGATCATCACTGCTTGAACAGCGCTGGGAGAGAAAGAGTACTGCTGCTGCAGCGCCGTCAGAGCTCCGCCGATTCCGCCGGTGATGTCCTTGCTGGTCGAGTGTTTGACATGCCCGATGACGGTGGTCCCGTCCATCAGGACCGCATCGGTGTTCGTACCACCGACGTCGATTCCGATTCGCATCGCGAACTCCCTTCTACAGTGTGTGCCGTGCTAGTGCGTGAGCGCAGATTTTCCCGAAGTCTCTTGCGGCGCTTCGGTTGCGGTGCGTCCGACTCCGCGAATCAGGCCGAGTCGACCCGCGACGACGTAGAGAACGAAGGCCGAGGCCACCGCGTTGATCGACGGCAGGCCGAAGGTGCTGTAATGACCGATCAGCGCCGAGACGATCCAGATCACCAGCGTGGCCGGTACCCAAGTGGGTGCCGAGTTCGGGAGGGTACCCGCAGCTCGACTCTCCTCCAGATCCTTGCGCCATGTCTTGACGATGAAGTATTCCGCCACCATGATCCCGGCGATCGGCGGGAATCCGACGCCCAACAGGATCAGGAAGTCGGTGAACGAGTTCAGGATTCCGGCAGCCGCGAGGACCGAACCGGTGATGCCGACAACTGCTGTGACAACTGCGCGATTGATCCGTCGACCGAACACGACGTCGATGAAGTTCACGACGCCGAGCCCCGAGCTGTACAGGTTCCAGTCGTTGATCTTGAAGGTGCCGAGAACGATGATCAGAACGCCGACCCAACCGACCGACGAGAGAATGATCGTGGCGATGTCGGAACTGCGAACGGCATGGGCAAGGAGAACACCGGTCAGCCCGATCACGTATTCGCCCAATGTTATTCCGACGAGCGTCTGCTTCACGACATCGCCTGCCGTGCGGTTGAAGCGCGTCATGTCAGGTGTGATCACTGCTCCGGCAATGAAACCGCCTGCGACGATGATAGTTCCGGCGAGGAAGCTGAGCTCCGGCCCGGCTGGAGCAGATGTCATCAGATCTGACAGCGAGTGATTACGCAGTTCGGCGATGACGGCCCAACCGACCAGGATCAGGAACAGCGGAACGGTGATATTGGCGATCAGTTGCATGGATCCGAACCCGCGAAGGACTATCGCGGTGATCAGGAGACCGAAGGCCAAAGCCCACGCCCACTGCGGCAGAAACGGCATGATTCCGTGCAAACCTGATGCAGAGACAGCAGATTGAATGCCGAACCAACCGATCAGGCTGACCCCGATCACCAAACCGATCACCGCGGAACCTGCGTGCCCGAATCCACACCAGCGTGCGACCACCGATGTGTTGAGCCCTTCACGAACCCCGATGATGCCGATGAAAATACAGACGACCTCGAGAATCACCGCCCCGACTGTCAATGCCCAGAAGGCATTCCAGAACGTCATACCGTAGCCGAGCGTCGCACCGAGCAAGAACTGTGCGAGTGCCGATACCTGACCGAATCGCTGTACTGCCACCGAGAACCACGAATATCGTGCTTCGTCGGGAACGCGGGTGAGCGCGTAGTCGTCACCGTCGGACACTTCACCGCCGGCGGCGGTCGTTGACGTGTTTTTCATGACGGACTCCTCGAATAGTTGGGAAGTGTTCTCGGAGAAGACGGTACGAATGTGGCCAGGGTCACGCCTATGGGCGAATTGGCGTTTCTTCGTGTTACGACAATGCATTTCGCACAGTCGTCATTTCACACAGTCGCCAAATGGCACGGGTCTAACGCAACGCGTATCCGCCGTCGGGGTACAGCGTGGAACCCGTTGTGTACGTGTTGGTGAAGAGATAGAACACCGCTTGTGCAATCTCGTCTTCGTTCCCGACGCGGCCGAGCACGTTGTTCTCGGCGCTCCAGGTGAACGCGGCCTCCCGAACCTCCGCCGGGCGCTGAGCCCACAGATGCCCGTCGATGGTTCCGGGAGCGACAGTGTTGACGCGGATCGGCGACAGTTCGACCGCCAGCCCCCGCCCGAGCCCCTCGATTGCCGCGTTGGCTGCAACGTATGCCGCGGCAGCTGCGGGTGGCCGCACACTGGCAGCGCCGGACATGAGGACCACCGATGCGGTGGGTGTCAGCTTGTCGAGCGCAGCGTGCACGACGCGGTACTGCCCCCAGAACTTGGAGGTGAACGGCGACGCCGCTTCCTCGACGCTCTGTTCACGGAACGAGCCGACCTGGTAATCGGCAGCCGTGGTGAAGAGAGCATCGACGCTGGGGATGTTGGTGAAGAACTCTTTCACCGAGTCGTCGTCGGAGGTGTCGACGGTGAACCAGTGCGCAGCCTCACCCAGCTGCGCGGCCGCTGCTTCGAGCTTGGATGCGGTTCGGCCACCGAGAACTACCTGCGCGCCGGCGTCGACGGCAAGCTGCGCCACTCGCAGCCCGATGCCTGTTCCGCCGCCGATCAGTACGACGGTCTTGCCTGAGAGAGGAGAAGGTGTCGTTGTCATGCAGCGACTGTAGGGCTCACCGAATTGTCCCGACATGTGCAGAACGCACAGATTTCACTACGGAACAGTGCTAAGTATCGAGACTTAGCTGGTAGAGGACACCGCCCCCGGGGATCTCGCTTGACGACGTTTGCTGCGTCGAAACTGCCTTCACATGTACTCCTCCTTCGAGTTCGCTTGTAACAAAACAACTCCCACGACCGAAAATGTCGGTGAACCACAACAGCGAAGGGAAGTAACGACTATGGGATCAGCAGACGTCATGGCCTGGCTCGCCGAGGGTTACCTCGCCGGCGATCCGATTCGCTATCCGCTCTACGTCGGATCGATGTTCCTCGCGATGCCGTTCCAACTAATCGGCGTAATTCTGGGTCACCCCTTCTGAATCGTCACATCAGGCCAGGGCGGACGACGTAGAACGGCCAGAGTTGCGATCACTGCGGCCGCCAACCCGATGAACTCCCCCATCAAAGCCGCCCTGGTGTGATCGACGGCCGGTGACCACGACGGCTCACCCTCGTGGATCGAGAACACTCCCACTGGCACCGGTATCGGGTCGCGGCGCCACCGCCGGTGTAGACGCGAAACCGTGATGATCGTCGATCCGTCGCTGGTCTGGTGCGGTTCTCCGAAGATCATCGAGGTCCCGGAATCCGCCCGAAGTCGCTCCACCGCATCACGAATCTCCATGATCTCCATCGTCGCACCGAAACAGCAGCCCTGTGCGAGTATCGGTCGATGGCAGAGTGGTGGAATCCGAGCAGGCGCGTCGAGCGATGGTGGCAGACGATCGTGCTGGTTTGGCTACTCGTTTTCTTCGGCCCAAGCACCATCGACAAGGTCATCACAGAACCCACAGCTTGGAATTGGACATTCCTCGCAATCTGGCTTTTCGCGACGGTCGGGTCTGCTTACTACGCAGTCCAAGCCTGGCGAAGCAGGAACAAACCTCAGTCGGTGTGGTGGGAAGGGACAACTGCCCCCACCGAAATCCCTGCCGACGACGTCCGTAGCGCACTCGCGTCGACAGACGACCGCATTCCCGCAATCAAGGCACTACGCGAACTACATCCGGGCTTGGGCCTGAAGGATGCGATGGATCTGATCGACGCCCAGCGGGGCGAACAGGGCCCGCAACACCGATAGTTGCGACCATCACAATCACAGTTAGGTATCGACACCTGACCGCCACGATCGGGCAAGCACGCCAGGAGTTAACCACCTGACAGACAGGCTGTTTCGCCTAGTTTGACAAATGTGGTCAATCGGTGAGCGTCGACTCGACCGATTCAACTCACCGTACCAATCGAATTCGCCGTTCAGCATTCCACTCATGACCCAATGCCACTATTACCCAACGATTTACAACCGGAACTACGGCATCCAGTGAGAACTTTCGCGACAGTGCAGCATCTTTCGTCCAGTTGAGTTGACCGAAACTTGACGTTACGTTGAATTTCAAAACAATAGCCCGGTCTTGACCTGCGATGGTGTGAGCGAAACGCCCACCTACGCGTGACACGTGGCCGCACTGATGGGCGCTGTGAATGCCTGAACGTTCGAGGAGTGGAATGACTGCGGTCAAAACTGCGTGGCGTGAACTACGGAAACCCGTGTTCATCCCCGCGTCGATAGTGATCTTTGCCCTGATCGCCTTTGCCGTGATCTACGCGGGAACAGCCGCGGACGCTTTCGAAACACTCAACAACGTGATCAGCGACGGCGTCGGCTGGTGGTACATCCTCTCGGCCACCGGTTTCGTGATCTTTGCGCTGTACTGCGGAATCAGCCGCATCGGCAACATCCGATTGGGACGTGACGACGAGCAGCCCGAGTTCGGGATGCTCTCGTGGTTCGCGATGCTCTTCAGCGCCGGCATGGGCATCGGGCTCGTGTTCTACGGAGTAGCCGAACCACTTTCGCACTACGTGACCCCACCCGTCGCCGGGCAGATCGCCGGATCCACGGACGCCGCAGCCAATCAAGCAATGGAACTGACGCTGTTCCACTGGGGCCTTCATGCATGGGCGATCTACGTCGTCGTCGGCCTCGGTCTGGCGTACATGACCTACCGCAAGGGTCGTCCGCTCTCGATCCGTTGGTTGCTCGAGCCGCTCCTCGGACGGGCTCGCATCGAAGGAAAGATCGGCCACGCCATCGACGTCGTCGCCATCGTCGGCACGCTGTTCGGTGTCGCGACGTCGCTGGGCTTCGGTGTCCAGCAGATCTCGGCCGGCCTCGACTACCTCGGCTGGGTGGAGACCGACAACTGGTTGGTCATCACCATCATCGTCATCGTGACGGGCATGGCGACCTTCTCGGTCGTCTCCGGTGTCACGAAGGGCCTCAAGTGGCTCTCCAACATCAACATGATGCTCGCTGCCGCGCTGGCACTGTTCGTCCTGATTCTGGGACCGACGCTGTTCCTCATGCAGTCGTGGGTGCAGAACCTCGGCGGATACGTCCAGGCCTTGCCCGAACTGATGCTGCGTACGTCCCCGTTCGCCGAAGACGGCTGGCAGGGTGCATGGACCATCTTCTACTGGGGTTGGTGGATGAGTTGGGCACCGTTCGTCGGCATGTTCATCGCGCGCATCTCACGCGGCCGCACCATCCGCGAATTCGTCTTCGGTGTGCTGCTGGCCCCGACGCTGGTCGGTTCGTTGTGGTTCACGATCTTCGGTAACTCCGGCATTCTGCGTCAGCGCAACGAGGGCACGATGCTCGACGCATCCGGCGCAGTGGACACCAACACGTCATTGTTCACGCTTCTCGACGGACTTCCGCTCGGAACGATTTCGAGTGTTCTCGCGATCGTCGTGATCGTGTTCTTCTTCGTCACGTCCGCGGACTCCGGCTCGATCGTCATCGACATCCTCGCGACCGGTGGCAGCTTGGAGACCTCCAAGATCACGCGTGTCTACTGGACGTTCCTCTCCGGTGCCGCGGCCGCAGTTCTCCTCATCGTGGGTGGCAGTGGATCGCTCACGGCGCTGCAAACCGTTGCCATCGCCACGGCGGTACCGTTCTCGGTCATCATGGTGCTGGCATGTCTGTCGATGCTGAAGGCGTTCCGATACGAGGTCGCTTCAGCACCACGCTACCTGCGGGTTTCTACAAATGCCTCGGCATCGACCGACGTTCCGCAACCCACCGAAAAGCGGCTCCGCGATCTGAAGATCTCGTCGACCTTCGCCGGGCTGACCCCGTCACAAAGCGGAATCATGACGGATCCCTCCGACGCCCACATGCTCGTCGCGGTCCACGAAGTTCCCGCCCATGCGGTCAACATCGACCCGGATACCGGCGCCGTCGACTTCTCCGAGGAATCGAAGGTCGTCGATCCGCTGGGCGGAGAGGTGTTCGACACACCCGAGTTCGCCGACTCGGCAGAAGGCCACGCGCAAGCTGCCAGTACGGACTGACCGGCACGTTCGGCATGTTGCATTAGGCATATCTGTTCACCAACTCGCAAACTTGTCATGAGACTTTCAACTCGACAGTTCGCAGGACTCTAAGTTTCGTGAGTAGAACAGGACCAACGGGTTTGCCACTCCAGTCGCAGTCGGAGACGGAACAATCTTTCGGGATTCCGTCCGTATTCCTACGGTCGGCGCATGCACCTGCGCCGCGCACGCTCATCGACATCGTGCGGGCCTCAGCCGAGGCCAACCCGGAAGCACCCGCCATCGACGACGGCGACACCACACTGTCGTACTCGGAGTTGCTCGACGAGATCGAGCTCGGTGCGCGCTGGCTCGGTGATGCCGGCGTCGGCGCAGGTGACCGCGTCGGAATCAGGATGCCGTCAGGTTCGCGTTCGCTGTACGTCGCGATCCTGTCGATCCTCGCGGCGGGCGCCGCCTACGTTCCCGTCGACGCCGACGATCCGGAAGAGCGCGCCGAGTTGGTGTTCGGCGAGGCGCAGGTAGCGGCGATCATCACCGGCGACGGAATCCAGCCGGGGACGGCGCCGAAGCGGCTCGAACATCCACCGGTTCGCGAACCCGAACCCGAGGACGACGCCTGGATCATCTTCACCTCAGGATCCACGGGCACCCCCAAGGGCGTCGCGGTCACTCACCTCAATGCCGCTGCCTTCGTCGACGCCGAGGCGCGCATGTTCCTCCAGGACGAGCCCATCGGGCCTGGTGACCGCGTCCTCGCGGGACTCTCCGTGGCATTCGACGCGTCCTGCGAGGAGATGTGGCTCGCGTGGCGCCACGGCGCCTGCCTCGTCCCGGCTCCTCGTTCGCTGGTTCGCAGCGGCATGGACCTCGGCCCGTGGCTGGTCTCGCGTGACGTCAGCATCGTCTCCACTGTGCCGACGCTTGCGTCTCTGTGGCCGGCCGAGGCCCTCGAAGCCGTTCGACTCCTGATCTTCGGCGGCGAAGCCTGCCCACCCGAACTGGCAGAGCGCCTGGCCGTCGAGGGCCGCGAGGTCTGGAACACTTACGGCCCCACCGAGGCAACCGTCGTCGCCTGCGGCGCACTGATGGACGGCAAGAGTCCCGTCAGCATCGGCCTCCCCCTCGACGGCTGGGACCTTGCCGTCGTCGACGCCCAGAGCAATCCCGTCGCGGTCGGTGAGGTGGGCGAGCTGGTGATCGGCGGCGTCGGCCTCGCCCGTTACCTCGACCCCGCGAAGGACGCCGAGAAGTACGCGTCGATGCCCTCTCTCGGGTGGGAACGCGCCTACCGAAGCGGCGACCTGGTCCGGCTCGAAACCACCGGCCTGATGTTCCAGGGCCGCGCAGACGATCAGGTCAAGCTCGGCGGCAGGCGCATCGAACTCGGTGAGGTCGACAACGCCTTGCAGAACCTGCCGGGTGTGAGCGGCGCTGCCGCAGCCGTGAAGAAGACGGCAGCCGGCAACCAGCTCCTCGTCGGATACATCGCCAGCACGGATCCCGACTTCGATCTCAAGGCCGCTCATGCACTGCTCAGCGAGCAGCTACCAGCAGCCCTCGTGCCGCGTCTGGCGTTGATGGACGAACTTCCGACGCGTACGTCAGGCAAGGTCGACCGCAATGCGCTGCCGTGGCCCTTGCCCGGCGCCGGTGAAGATGCGGGGGCCGCGTTGGGCCTCGACGGCACCGCTGCCTGGGTTGCCGGCCTGTGGGGATCGATCCTGGGCGCGCAGATCACCGGACTCGACGACGACTTCTTCGAAGTGGGCGGCGGATCCCTCTCTGCGGCTCAGCTGGTAACCGCCCTGCGCGAGCGGTTCCCCGAAGTGACCGTCGCACAGCTCTACGACCACCCACGGTTGGGATCGCTCGCCGAATATCTCGACGAATTGGCACCCACCGAAACTGTGGAGCCGCGCATCGTCGCTCCGACACCCTTGAAGACTCAGCTCGCGCAGATCGCCGTCACCGTTCCGCTCACGACGCTCACCGGACTGCAGTGGGTGACGTGGCTGGCGATCGCGAACAACGTCCTCGGCTGGTTCGTCGACGTCAGCTGGGCGCCCACGGTCTCGTGGTGGTGGATCCTGTTGGCGTTCATCGTGTTCATCACGCCGATCGGCCGTATGACCATCGCCGTCGTCGGGGCGCGCCTGCTCCTACGCAAGTTGGAGCCAGGAACGTACCCGCGAGGTGGTAGTGAACACCTGCGTCTGTGGATAGCGCTCCGACTCACCGAAGCCAGTGGCGCAGCAAACCTTTCGGGCGCACCGTGGATGCTCTACTACGCCCGCGCCCTCGGCGCCGACATCGGCAGCGGCGTCGATCTCCACACACTTCCTCCCATCACCGGCATGCTCGAACTCGGTGACGGCTGCTCCGTCGAACCCGAAGTCGACCTCTCCGGCCACTGGATCGACGGCGACGTCATTCACATCGGCGAGATCAAGATCGGCGACGGCGCCTCCGTCGGTTCACGCTCGACGCTTCTGCCCGGCGCGCGTATCGGTCGCGACGCCGTCGTCGAACCCGGATCTGCGGTGTTCGGCCGAGTGAAGGCAAACCAGCAGTGGGCCGGCTCCCCCGCCACCAAGGTCGGGAAAGCGAATCATCCTTGGCCGGCCGAACATCCGAAGCGCGCACCCGGCTGGGTGCCGGTATACGGCGTCACCTCGGTCTTCCTGGCCGGTATGCCGATCTTCGCGCTGATGGCCGGGATCGCATTGATCGGTTGGTGGATTCGCGACACCGACACGCTCGCGAGTGCAGTGCTCCAATCGCTGATCATGCTTCCCGTCGCGACCATCCTGAGTTTGCTCGTCTTCGCAGTCGTCACCCTTGTGGCCGTTCGTCTTCTCTCGATCGGGCTGACCCCCGGTTACCACCCTGTCCGCAGCCGCATCGGCTGGCAGGTGTGGGCGACCGAACGCCTGCTCGACTCGGCCAGAACCTTCCTCTTCCCGCTCTACGCGAGCCTGCTGACACCGGGATGGCTCCGCCTTCTCGGCGCCAAGATCGGCAAGAACGTCGAAGCCTCCACCGTGCTCCTCCTTCCCAAGTTCACGACGGTCGCCGACGGCGCATTCCTCGCTGACGACACCATGGTTGCGAGCTACGGCCTCGGCGGCGGCTGGATGCACATCGAACAGGCGAAGATCGGCAAGCGCGCGTTCCTCGGCAACTCCGGTATGACCGCCCCCGGTCGACGCGTCCCCAAGAACGGTCTGGTGGCGGTTCTGTCGGCTACCCCGTCCAAGGCCAAGTCCGGATCATCGTGGCTGGGTAGTCCACCGGTACGTCTGAGAAGGGCTGCCGGAGACACCGACGCCGCCCGCACGTTCAATCCGCCCATGCGCCTCAAGATCGCCCGCGGAGTGGTCGAAACCTGCCGACTGATCCCCGTCATGGTCACGTTCGGCATTGGTCTCGGTGTTCTGTTTGCACTCGAAGCACTGGTCGGCGCAGTCGGATTCTGGTTCGCGGCTCTGCTGAGCGGCGTAATTCTGCTCGTCGCCGGAGCAGTGGCGGGCGCGATCACCATCGCCGCCAAGTGGATCGTCGTCGGACGCATCGCCAAGGTCGAGCATCCGCTGTGGAGTTCGTTCGTCTGGCGAAACGAGGTAGCCGACGCCTTCGTCGAGACCGTCGCGGCGCCGTGGTTCGCTCGCGCGGCGACTGGTACGGCCGTACTGAACATCTTCTTGCGTGGACTCGGGGCCAAGATCGGTAAGGGCGTTTGGTGTGAGTCGTACTGGCTACCCGAGGCAGATCTTGTGACTTTGGGCGACGGAGCGACAGTGGAACGGGGGTGCGTCGTGCAAACTCATCTCTTCCATGATCGGATCATGTCCATGGACACCGTCACTTTGGGAGCAGGAGCAACGCTGGGACCGCACTGTGTCGCGCTACCCGCAGCCGGCATCGGCGCGGGAGCGACGGTAGGGCCTGCATCTCTGGTGATGCGAGGTGACACCGTTCCGCCCTCCACCCGCTGGCAGGGCAACCCGATTGCACCGTGGGTGGCGTCGTGAAGCCGAACCGAATGCTCGAGGAGCCGATCGATCCGTACCTGCCGCTCAACGGCAACCGCGGGTACCGCGTGTCCCGGTACGAACTGGAACTGACGTACAAGGTCTTCAGCAACCGTCTCGCCGGCAAAGCTGTCATCACCGCTGTCACCACCGAGAGCCGATCCAAGTTCAGCTTCGACCTCGCACAGAACCTGCAGGTGTCCAAGGTGTCCGTCAACGGTGCCCGCGGCACCAAGTACGCGCACTTGAACAACAAGCTGATCCTCACGCCGTCTACCAAGATCCCCGCGGGCGGTGCCCTGTCGGTCACCATCGCGTACAGCGGCAACCCCGAGCCGATCAAGAGCCTGTGGGGCGAAGTCGGCTGGGAGGAACTCGACGAAGGAACTTTGGTCGCAAGTCAGCCCAACGGCGCGGCGTCCTGGTTCCCGTGCGACGACCATCCGATTTCCAAAGCGTCGTACCGAATCTCGATCACCACCGATTCCCCGTTCTATGCCCTCGCCAACGGCAAGCTGATCCGCAAGCAGACCCGTGCGAGTCAGACGACGTGGGTCTACGAGCAGACCGAACCGATGGCAACCTACCTGGCAACCATTCAGATCGGTCAGTACGAGCACCGACAAGTGAGCGCCGGGCCGGTACCGGTCTTCGCCGTTCACCCACCTCGGCTGCGCGCAGCGTTCGACGTCGACTTCGGGCGCCAACCCCAGATGCTGGAGGTCTTCGGAAAGCTGTTCGGCCCGTATCCCTTTGCCGACTACACCGCTGTGGTCACCGACGACGAACTCGAAATCCCCATCGAAGCGCAGGGACTCTCGATCTTCGGAGCCAACCATTGCACAGGCAGGCGCGGTTCCGAACGTCTTGTCGCACACGAGCTTGCCCATCAATGGTTCGGCAACAGCCTCACTCTCGGGCAGTGGTGCGACATCTGGCTGCACGAAGGCTTTGCCTGTTACGCGGAGTGGATCTGGTCCGAGAATTCCGGTGGTCCGTCCTCGAACCAACTCGCGACAAACGCCTATCAAGGGCTCGGGCGTAAATCTCAGGACTTGATCGTCGCCAATCCCGGTCCTGCCCTGATGTTCGACGATCGAATCTACAAGCGGGGCGCATTGACTCTGCACGCCCTGCGCGGCGTTCTCGGAGACGAGAAGTTCTTCGAACTGATCCGTCAGTGGACCACGAAGCATCGGCACAGCACGGTCAGTACCGAGCAATTCACCGATCTCGCTTCACGTTTCACCGACACTCCATTGCGCCCACTGTGGGATGCATGGCTGAATCAGCGCTCTCTGCCTCGTCTCTGACGCTCTCTCACCGCGATATCACCACGCCGAAACATTCCGAATGCGCCGATTAGCTTTGTCTTACCTTTACTATAGAGGTGGGCCGAGGGACGACCCCGACAACACAATTCTCAGGGCACGCTTCCTCGACAGGTAGATCGGGGGATCGATGTTCGTTGTATTCACAATATGTTTCGTAATCGGGGTCGTCGCCCTGATCGGAGCCTTTGCCGTCGGCGAGGTTGCAGATCTGGGCGGCGGCCACGCAGACGGGCTGCCATTTCTGAGCCTGACAACCTTGGCCACAGCACTTTTCGGCTTCGGCGCCGGCGGCGTAGCTGCCACTCTCGCGGACGCTCCGACATTGGTAGCGGCGATTGCAGCACTCGCACTCGCCGCCGTTCTCGTTGTCGTCACGCGCGGCCTACTTCTCCCCTATCTCATTAAGCAACAAGATAATTCGCACATCGGACGAGCTTCGTACTCCGGGCTGTTGGGCACGGTCACCCTCACCATTGCAGCCGAAGGTTGGGGAGAAGTCTCGTTCGTCGACGCCGAAGGCAATCGCGTGCAGGCCAAGGCCGTCAGTGCACAGCCGATGGCGCTCACCACCGGCACCACCGTCTACATCGCCGATGTAGACGATCAATACCTTCACGTCGTCACGGTTGACGACGCGATCTAAGGACTCGATACATGCTGCCAATCATCATCATTGCGGTTGTAGTCGCAGTAATCATCTTCATCGTTCTCCCCGCGATCTACGTGAAGAACTACGTCAAGGTCCCGCCGAACGAAGTGGCGGTCTTCACCGGACGAGGCAAGCCGAAAGTCGTCCGCGGCGGAGCCCGGTTCAAGATTCCGGGAATCGAACGCGTCGACATCATGTCGCTCGAGCCGTTCAACGTCAGCATCAATCTCAAGAATGCGCTCTCCAACGACGGTGTTCCGGTCAACGTCGAGGCAGTCGGCCTGGTACGAATCGGTTCCGCCGACGAAGCGGTTCAGACAGCGGTGCAACGATTCCTGACCTCCGACCTGGACGAACTCCAGCAGCAGATCAACGAAATCCTCGCCGGCAGCCTGCGCGGAATCACCGCAACCATGACGGTCGAGGATCTGAACTCCAACCGCGATTCGCTCGCACGCAGCGTGGTCGAGGAGGCAGGCGGCGACCTCGCACGCATCGGCATGGAAGTCGATGTCATCAAGATCGCGGGAATCTCCGACTTCAACGGCTACCTCGAATCGCTCGGTCAGCGCCGCATCGCCGAGGTCAAACGTGATGCCGCGATCGGAACTGCTGAAGCAGAGCGTGATTCGCAGATCCAGTCGGCAAAGGCGCGACAGGCAGGCTCCGTCGCACAGGCCGAGGCCGACACTGCGATCGCGAGTGCAAATCAGAAGCGCGACGTCGAACTCGCTCGCCTTCGAGCACAGACCGAAGCCGAGAACGCCGAAGCCGACCAGGCCGGACCACTCGCGCAGGCAACGGCCGAGAAGGCCGTCGGCATCGCACGTGAGCAGGCCGAGGCGGCCCGCGTCGAAGCTCGCACCGAGGTCGAGCGTCGTCGCGCCCAGCAATCGGAAGCGGCATTGCAGGCAGATGTCATTGCACCGGCCGAGGCCGAACGCCAAGCCTCCATCGCACGCGCAGAGGGTGAGCGACAGGCCGCGATCCTCCGCGCCCAGGCACAGGCCGAGTCAGCAAGGCAGGCCGGCGGGGCTCAGGCCGATGCACGAAAGCTCGTCGCCGACGCTGTTCGCTCCGAGCAGCAGGCTGATGCCGACGGCCTTCGAGCACGTCTGGAAGCCGAAGCTGACGGCCGCAAGGTAGCGGCCGACGCCGTTCGCGCCGAACAGCAGGCCGAAGCGGATGGTTTGCGCGCCAAGCTCGAAGCCGAGGCTGCCGGTAAGCGTCAGATCGCCGAGGCGCTCAATTCCTACACCCCGCAGGCCGCGCAGTTGCTCACTCTGCCTGACGTTCTGGCAGCACTGGTCGACGCCACCGCAGCAGCAGCGAAGCCGGTCGGCGACATCGATCGGATCTCCATCGTCGGCGGCAGCGACGGGGCGCAGGGTTCGATCGGCTCGATCCTGGGCATCAGTCCCCAGGTGATTGCCGGTGTCATCGAAACTCTCGAAAGCTCAGGCGTCGATATCACCGGTTTGCTCAACGGCCTGAACAAGACCGCATCGGTTCCGGCCGGTTCGGTACACAATTCGGTCCACAGTTCGGAAAACGGTTCCGCAACTGTAGACGCGTGATTTCGCCCCGGTCCGCCGACTCTCGCAGGGGTCGGCGGACCGGCTTCACGCGCTCGGCAGGTGTGAACGCGACTTGAAGAGAATCAGAATCAAGCAGGCAGCGGCGGCGGCTGATCCGAACAGCAGAGTCACCGTGTAGCTCAGTGCCGGAATGCTTTCCGACAGCATCGCCAGCAACGCAGGCACCGCGAACCCGATGTAGGTGATCGAGTAGAACACCGCGGTCAATCCTGCCAGATCGTCCGGCCCCGCGATTCGCTGGATCTCCAGCAACCCGGACACCAGTGCCATGCCGTACCCGCAACCGAGGATCGCTGCAGCCACGATCGCGATCGCCACGGTCAGCGTCGACGCAACCAGAGCAGCACCGGCCATACCGACCACCAGAAACACCAGAGCCACAACGGCGCCACGAGCACTGCGGTCGGTGTCGATTTTGCGCCCCAACGACTGAATCGCGAATCCGCATGTCAGCGCGACCATGCACAGCAGAGCCGAAAAGGCCACGGGCGCATCGCCACTGTGCCCGGTCATGAGCGCCGGAATAACTGCATACGCGACACTGGCGGCACCGAACACCCACGGCGCCAACGGAACAACGACGTAGAGGAATCTGCGGTGACCTGCCGAGGGGATCTTGAGGTCGTCGATCAACCTGCGACGGTCGGATTTCGCCTGTGCCGGTCGTGTTTCGGGCGCACGCCACAGCGCCATGGCGGCGAGGACGGTGATCGCGATGTGCAGCACGTACGCCAACACACTCGGCATGGGCGCCCACTGCGCCAAGATTCCCGCAGCACCCGCTCCCAAGGCGAAGCCCGCGGTCAGACTCATCGCTGCTCGCCGAGCACCTGCGCCTTCCGACGCCGTCGGATCCCAAGGTTGCGTGGACAACTCCTTGACCCAGGAGCCGCCGACGGCCATACCGATCCCCAAGGCGATGCCACAGAGGATTCTTCCCAGGATGAGAGCAGCGGCGGAGTCCGCCCCGAAAGCGAGCAGCGTCGAACCGGCGATCGCGATGATCGGCGAGGGGAGCATGATCGGGCGTCGACCCAATCGATCGGACAGCGGGCCGCCGAGCAGCAGGGCCGGCACAATTCCGACGACGTAGGCGAAGAGGAAGAAATCGACCATCACCGGCGAATAGCCGTGGTCGAGTCGGTACATCACCAGCAGTGGGGTGAATTCGTTTCCGCCCCAGGCAGCGGCGAACATACTGGCGGCAACGGTCAGCCACAGCCACTTTCCGCCGGAGATGCGTTCACCCTCGAGACGAGTTTCGGCCGCGGTCCCAGCGCCGATCGTTTGGGTGCTCATCACAGAGTTCCTTCGAAGCCGAGGCCGTGGACCTGGCGCATGTGTGTGAGGACGGCAGTGTTGTATCCGTCGGCATCGCCTGTGTCGACGAGGTCGGTAAGCGCGGTGTGATCGGCAAGGATGCGCGAGAGTTGGCCGGGGTCGCGTGAGATCGACCGGGCTGTCATCCGTCGTTGCCTGTCGCGCAGACTCGCGTAGAACGAGTCGAGCAAAGGGTTCCCACCGGCGGCAACGATCATCTTGTGGAAGTCGGCATCGATTGCGCTGAACGCGGCCACGTCCCCGCGATCAGCAATCTCACGTTGCTCGATCAGATTCGCGCGCAACGCTGCGACAAGCGCTTCCCGTGCGTGCGGTCGGACCGACACCACTCGAACGCTCTGAGTCTCGACGAGCTGTCTGGCACTGACTACGTGTTCCGCTTCCCCATCCGCGACCGGGACGATCAGCGCCCCCTTCTTCGGATAGAGGCGCATCCAACCTTCCGACTCGAGACGCAGAAACGCCTCACGCACCGGCGTTCGGCTCACATTGGTCCGTGCAGCGATGTCACCCTCACTGATCAGCTCCCCGCCGGCGAGCTCGCCGGAAAGGATCAGCTCCTTGACTTCGCGGAAGACGGTTTCGGAAGCGGAATACAACATAGACACAAGATGTATTTATACTCCACGCTGGCGCAACGCAGACATCCGGGTCGCCGATCCGAACATCTCGGTCCGATGCGGCATCGATCCAGTTAGCATTGCAAGGTGCCAGACAGAAGAGGAATCAGTTCGCGATGAATGGCGCACGCTCCAGCCTTCGAGGACTGATGCACTCATGACATCGCAGATGAAGTCGATGAGGACGCTGACCCGCGAGTGGTTGATTCTTCCCGATCAATACGACCGCTTCACTCGCTATCTCCGCGACAACGGCCTCACGACCGCCACCCGGCTATTACTTGGCATCATTGTCATCGGACTGGGAGTGTGCGCACTACTGAACAGATTCAGCCCTGCCGGTCCGACAAGCACGATTGCGCTGTTCTTCAATACTGCTGTCGTGATCTCGTGCTTCGTAGTCGGAGTCTCATGGTGGGTCTTCGGCCCCACAAAGCGTCGCTCGTTCGGTTTCGTGGTCTTCTGCGACATCGCGGTCACGATCTCCGTCGTTGGAGATTCCTCCCAGCTCGCACGATTGCTCACCTGTGTCATTTTTGCTCTGGTCGGCATCTACATCGCCTACTTCCACAACCCGAAGTTGCAGATCGCGCACATAGCTTTCTCGCTTCTTGTGATCGCGGTGGCTGCGCAGCCAATTCTGTTCGGGCCGGATCGCGATCCAGCCCTTGGTGTTTCGAAAGTACTGGTCGTCATCACCGCGTTGGTGGTCTGCGCATTCATCTCGCAGATCGTGCTGACGATGCTCAGCATGGATGCTTCCAGTTCCGACCTCGATCCTCTCACCGGCCTCTTGAACCGTCGTGGCCTCGACCGCCACGTCGAGAAGGTACTCGAGGGGTTCCAGCGTCAAGAATCTGCGGCACTACTCGTGATCGCGATCGACATCGACCGGTTCAAGACGATCAACGACGTGCACGGCCACGACGTCGGCGATCGCATCATTCTCCGGGTATCGCAGCGGTTATCCGCCTGGGCACACGCTGATGCTGTCGTCGCGCGGGTCGGCGGCGACGAATTCATCCTCGTTCAAAGACTTTCCGTGCCAGCCATCGGACCGATGCTCAACTCGATCGGACCGGCAATGCACTCGAATTCCGACGAGATACCGTCGACTTCGAGCATCGGAATCGCCGTGCGTACCCACAAATTCGTCGCCGGAGAAGACCGCGCAGCAGCGTTCACGGACATGCAGAAAGTCGCCGATTCGGCGATGTACGAAAGCAAGAGACTCGGCGGCGGACGCGTTCACACGATCGTCACCACCGCCGGCAGGTAGCAGTACGCACAATTTCAGTAGTAGACCGGCCCTGGCACTCCTCCACCCGCTGCCACTGCGTCACCGGTGATCGCGATGCTTCGCGGCGATGCCAGGAAGGTCACGACGTCGGCTACTTCTTCGGCATCGATGATCCGATGTATCGAGTTCGTCGCGATACCACGCTCCACCTCTGCCTGCGAGCGGCCGGATTCTTCCGACTCGCGCGTAATCCGTGCGGTCAACCTCTCGGTCCTCGTCACGCCCGGATGGACGACGGTGACGTTGATTCCCTTGGGGCCCAGCTCGTCCGCAAGATTCTTGGTCAGTGCAGACACACTGACGTTGCGGATCGTGTGGGCGATCGAAGTGGCCTGTCTGGCACCCAAACCGCTGATGTTGATGATCCGACCCCAACCCTGATCAATCAGATACGGCGCCACAGCGCGCGCAGTTCGCAGGTACCCCAGCACTTTCACTTCGACTTCGTCTCGCACGACGTCGTCGGTGGTCGCCTCGAAATCCGTCGGCTTTCCGGCGCTGAACGGCGTCGCTGCCGAATTGACCAGAATGTCGACACCGCCGAACTCCATTACCACTTGCCGCACCGACGCCTGAACCGCGTCGTCGTCTCGCGTATCCGTCACGACTCCGATCGCACGAATTCCGAACTCCGAAACCAAATCTCGTGCAACGCTTACGACGGTTCGCTCAGTGCGCGCGAGTATCGCGATGTCGACCCCTTCAGCGGCCAGACCTCTGGCGATTGCCAGACCGATCCCCTTGCTACCACCGGCAACGATCGCACGCTTTCCAGACAAGTGAAGATCCATACCTGCGACACTATCCAACAGGCGGTCCCCGATCTCTACGAAGAGGGATCGGGGACCGTCGGAATCATTCCTGTGTCTCAGACCATCAGATCCGCGTACAGGTAGACGTTGTCGGCGTAGTTGCCCACACCGTCCTCGAATTGCAGTTCGCCGCCGCAGGTTACGACTGCCAACTTACGAGGGCCCTCCGGGCCGGCCAGCACGCTTTCCTCCACACCATCGGCCTTCGGGCGCGTCGTCACCGCAGTCACCTTCCACGACGTGCTCTTACCCGTCGCGTCGGATGTACGGATCACTTCACCCGGCTCGATCGTGCCCAGGTCGAACAGCGCGCCGTTACCCTGGCCGGTCAGATTGACGTGTCCGGCAATCAAGGTCGTGCCGGTGGCGGAATCGAGAGATGCACCGTCGAGCCAGATTCCGACGTTCTTGACGTTCTCCGGCGGAGTGAGAACTCCTTCCGGCACGGTGGCGTCCACGATCGGCGCCTGAACACCGACCGGGTCGAGCGAAAGGGTGTTGGGAGTCATCAACGCATCCGTAGGCGTTGCCGGATTCGCGGAGTGCGACATGACAACTCCCGGACTCGGCGGGATCGCAGCATCGTCATCGGAGGATCGCAGGCCGACGAAGGCCATGGAAGCACCGGCGACCAACACCGCGATGAGAGCCAGAATGAACGCGACACGACGCCCTTTGCCTGGACTCGCGGGCTGATCGTGGTTGGGATCGTCGTATGGATTGGATGGATTGGGATCCGACTCGTACATGGTCATCGAACTGTCTCCTGCGGGATGAGGCGCCCCCGGCACCTCGTGCGAATTGACGCCCCCTGCGTCTGATCAATGTCGGCACCGATCACACGAAGCGTGATCGGTGCCGACGTCTACTACACGTGCCTGGTGTCAGGATCGCTTGCGGCGGAGAGCAACTGCTCCGGCAGCAGCCATTCCGACAAGCCCGAGGCCCGTCACTGCGACGGCGACGTTGCGGCCTGAATTCTGTTCAGCAGCACCACCGTCGATGGCAACCGGGCGGGGGCCAGTGGCCGGCTTCGGAGCCGACGGCGCCGGAGTTGCGGGAGTTGCAACCGGCTGCGACGGAACAGGTGCACCCGGAACTACAGGCACGATCGGCACAACCGGCACGATGGGCACGATCGGAACAATCGGCACGATCGGAACGACCGGGGTTGCAGGCGTCGTGGTGGCCGGTGTGGTCGTTGCCGGTGTGGTTGTTGCCGGTGTGCTCGTTGCCGGTGTCGTCGTGGGTGCTGCTGCATATCCGACGCTGGCAGATGCATTCATCGAAGCCGGCCGAACGGTGTCGAACGACGCGAAGATCTGGCACTGTGCGCCTGCCGTGTTCCAGTGCAGGTTCTCGACCGAATCCGGAATGACGCTTGCAGTCACCGAGTAGTCCCCGCCGGCCGCAGCGGTGAGGCAAAGATCAACAGCAGTCGGTGCGTCGCCGCGGCCGTCGACCGTCAGTTGATTTGCAGTCAACGTCGCCTTGGCGTTGTCACCACAGACGGTCAGTTCGGTGCCCGCCGAGGACTGAACAGTGATCGGCTTCCGGTACATATTCGTATTCAGGGTGAAAACGGCAGTCTCGCCGGCCTTCAGAGTCCCCGTCGCGGGTGTCTTGCGAACGAGGTCGAGCGTCTGCGTGACGTTCATGATCTCGACGATGCGAGCTCGCTCGTCGTCTCCGATGTTCCTGTCGCACAGGCTTTTGAAATCGGCCATCAGCGGATTGTCGTAGTCCGAGACACACCACACAAGCGTCTGCCGCGCCGAACGTGCATCCTCGCTGCTATTTCCCGAAACGACACCGTCGAGTTTGGCGGGATTCTGCAGCAACCAACTGATGACAGCGAGATCGTCGGCTGACAGATCGGGATTGCCCGAAGACGGCACCGTCGCACCCATCTCGTCGTTGTGCTTGTCAACCGGCAAACCGTTCTCGTCGACACCGGCACACGGATCGAGATCGAAGTCCGTGCAGTACATCCATTCCGACTTCGCAATTCCGTCGACGTCGCGGACACCGCAGACCGGAGCATCCACCGCGGCCGAGGTACCCCGATCGGTGGTGCCGTACATCGGCACGATGTTGCCGTCGTTGTAGTGATCCAGCCGAATGCCGGAGATGTCGAGCATCTGCTCCGAGGGCGTGTACTCGGTGCCCTCACACAACCCGGCGGTGAACGCCGGAGCGGCCGCGGTTCGCACCGGCATCGGCGCGGACACAGCTGGCGAAGCAAAAGCAACGCTACTACCGGCGACCGCTACGGCAATAGCTGCAGTTAGCGAGAGCCGGAGAACAAGCGGCCTACGCCGTGAACCAGACACAGTCATCAAAGCTTCCCTTTCAAGACATTTCGGTAGCGGGACGGTTGCCTGGATTCCCAATACCACGCCACCCAGCGCTCACTTCCGAGAGGATCAGCCGATCACTTTTGGCAATCAGCCAGTTACTGAATGGCAATGTAGTGCATGTTTCAAGAAAGATCACCCAATCGTCGAGCACCCAGGGCGCAGCTTGGACATTCGGATGACGAGTTAGCCATGAAGGTGACTGAACCTTTGTCCAACCGCACAACAATCGCGATCCCCCCAAAATCTGCTCATCCAACCGCGACGTTCCCGACATTTCGCCAACGCTAGCCAGTCGGTAACTTGGACATTCTGGGGAAACTCACAGGAAGGGGCGTTTTCAGCTCGCGCGCAAAAGAAGGGGCCCGCTATGCGGACCCCTTCGCCGGAAACTTCCAACCGAGACTGCTTTGTCGGGATTCGGGCAACTTGTAGATGCCCCAGAACAATCTCCACTCACATTGTGTGATTTGCCTCACATTCAAAGAATCTGTTGGTTTTGTTCACACCCTGAACCAATCTTTTGGTCCTCTTTGCGTCGATTATCCAGATCTCCGACGGCGGAACCCTGCCCTGCCGGAGAGCGGAGCACGGCCTCGGATCAGTCTCGGACCGGAGGCGCCTTCCTCGTGGTAACCGCAATGCGATTCCACGCATTGATCGTCAAAATGACGCTGATGAGCTGAGCCAGTTCCACGTCCGAGAATTCGCCGGCAGCCTCGCTGTACACCTCGTCCGGAACGAAACCGTCGGTGAGGACTGTCACGGCCTCGGTCAAGGCGAGCGCGGCACGTTCACGATCGGAGTACATCCCTCGCGCTTCTTCCCACGCGTTCAGTAGGTAGAGCTTCTGCTCCGTCACGCCGACCTTTCGTGCGTCGCGAGTGTGCATGTCCAGGCACCATGCGCAATGATTCAGCTGCGACGCACGCGTGAGGACCAGCTCGACGAGCGTCGGCTCCAGCCCCTTGCGTGCAGCGGCATCCAACGCAATCATCGCCTTGTAGACCTCGGGCGCCAGCTTTGCGATATCCAGTCTTTGTCCTGTTGCTGTAGTCATAACTCAAACGGTAATCCCGGAAAGACCCGGAAACATGGTTCAATCCGGTGGTGAATTCGTGGGCCAATCTTGGGTTCGATCTACATATCGAGCTGCCACAGGGAATCGGGGTTCGCGCTGCACTGCTTCAGACCCTTCGCGACGCGATCGACAGTGGACTGTTGAAGCCCGGCACCAGACTCCCACCTTCCCGCACCCTCGCGCTCGACCTCGGAGTTGCCCGAAACACCGTTGCGGACTGCTATGCCGAACTCGCCGCAGCTGGGTGGCTTGTCACACGGCCTGGTTCCGGGACCCTGGTCGCCACGCTCGCCAGCACACACACCCGCGAGGTCGAGCCATCACCGACTCGACGACGCTGGACCTACAGCCTTCTCCCTGGATCGCCCGACGCGTCGGCGTTTCCCCGCGCTGCATGGATTTCGTCCGCCAGACGTGCTTTGACCACCGCGCCGACCGACGCGTTCGCGACTACTGATCCCAGAGGCCGAGTCGAACTCCGAAACGCCCTCACCACATACCTGAGCCGCACCAGAGGCGTTCGCGTCGATCCGAACTGCATTGTGATCAGTGCCAGCTCGGGTCACGGGATCTCCCTCCTTGCCCGCGCACTCGGAGGAACGATTGCGGTCGACGCTTTCTGCCTTCACCTGCACCGGCAGTTGCTCGCCGACGAAGGGCTGCTGACAGTTCCCATATCGGTTGACGAATCAGGCACTTGCACAGACGAATTGGCGTCTACATCTGCTGAAAGTGTTCTGCTGACGCCGACCCATCAGTTCCCTCTCGGCGGTCCCCTCACACCGGCGAGGCGCGCGACCGCTCTCGAATGGGCCACGACTACGGGCGGCGTCATCATCGAGGACGACTACGACGGCGAATTCCGTTACGACAGAAAACCTGTCGGTGCACTCCAAGGAATCGCACCGCAGCACGTTGCGTACCTGGGCACTGTCAGCAAGACACTGTCGCCGGCAATTCGCATCGGATGGATGGTGTTGCCGGACAGGCTGATCGAACCTGTCCTCGCAACAAAGGGACCCTACGAACGCTGGGTAAGTTCAACGGATCAATTGACCTTGGCGGACTTCATCGAATCCGGAAGATTCGACAGCCATATTCGAAAGATGCGCACCTCGTACCGACGACGACGCGATCAACTGGTTGCGACACTTGCGCAGCAAGTACCCCAGGTCAGGGTCGAGGGGATCTCCGCGGGACTTCACGCTGTGATCCGTCTGCCCTCCGGCACCGAACAATCTGTTCTTGCAGCGGCCCGGGCGCGCGATCTCGGGCTCGAAGGGCTTTCGGTCTTCCGACATCCCGACGTGTCGTCAGTCGGCGGTGACGGCATCGTCGTCGGCTACAGCACGCCGACGCAGTCGCAGTACTCGAGGACGCTGGACGTGCTCTGCGAGGTGCTACAGGCAGCTCTGCGATAACGCCTGTCGGATCTGCCCATCCGCTCACCTGCCCTGCCCTGCCCTGCCCTGCCCTGCCCTGATGGAGTGAACGTACCGTTCCCCTCGCCTAAGAGGGTGAGCGTGTCGTTCACTCGATCCCGGACGGGGTGGTGAGTCGGCTGTGCTCCCGCCCCTGATGGTGCGAACGGTACGTTCGGTCGATCTGAGGCGACGAACGTACCGTTCGCTCGAAGTCGGGGGTGTTTTGGGTACGAGAAAGCCCCCCAACCAGTACTGGTTGGGGGGCTTCTCTAATGTGTGTTCGGCGGTGTCCTACTCTCCCACACCCTGTCGAGTGCAGTACCATCGGCGCTGAAGGGCTTAGCTTCCGGGTT
>NZ_JAQGFI010000030.1:0-32230 GCF_027854095.1 Rhodococcus sp. C-2
CCGTTGAATGCTTCGGGGAAGTTGGATCGGAAGTTGTTGCCGGAGCCGGTGTTCGAGGTTGCGGTGTTCCGGGCTCCGGTGACGGCGGTGGAGGAGATCGTTGCGTCGGTGTTTGCCGAGGTGTTGGGTGTTGATCGTGTGGGTCTCGATGACGATTTCTTCGAGCTCGGCGGCAACTCTCTCAACGCCACTCGCACGATCAAACGAATCGCCGACGCTCTCGACACCGAACTTTCGGTTCGAGTTCTGTTCGAAGCATCCACGGTGCAGGATCTCGCAGCGCACGCCGAAAGCCGGACCGGGTCGGGTGGGCGAGTCGCGCTGACCGCGGTCGAGCGGCCAGAGCGGATTCCGCTTTCGTTGGCGCAGCAGCGTATGTGGTTCCTCAACCGATTCGACGGGAGTGCAGCGGCATACAACATCCCGATGGCGCTGCGCCTTCAGGGCGATCTTGACGTCTCGGCGCTGAGCGCGGCGATTTCTGATGTGATCGGGCGGCACGAATCACTTCGAACCGTCTACCCGGAAATCGGAGACGGTCCGGTGCAGGTCGTCAAGCCCGTGTCGAGTTGGTCGGACGAAATCGTCGCAGAACCGACTGGCGTGGACGAACTCGAAGGTGAGTTGGTCGCGCTGGCGTCGACGCGCTTCGACGTCACACGCGAGATTCCGATTCGTATCCGGTTGTTCCAGTTGGCTTCCGACGAATACGTACTCGGTGTCGCGATTCATCATATTTCCGCCGACGGTTCCTCGATGGCACCGTTCGCTCGGGATGTCGTGACCGCATACGCCTCGCGGGTTGCCGGGTACACACCGTCCTGGGCTCCTCTCGACGTTCAGTACGCCGACTACAGCCTGTGGCAGCGAGAGGTGCTGGGCAGTGAGGAAGACGCGGGATCTATTGCTTCGCAGCAGATTGCGTACTGGAGCAATGCTCTTGCCGGGCTGCCTGATCAGCTTGCACTTCCCGCCGACCGGCCGCGCCCCGCGACGCAGTCCTTCCGCGGCGGTTACCTGCACTTCGATATCGATGCAGAGTTGCATGCTCGGTTGAGCGGTCTTGCCAGGGCAAACAATTCGACGCTGTTCATGCTCACGCACACTGCGTTCGCGATGTTGTTGGCTCGACTGTCCGGAACCGAGGACATCGCGGTGGGTACACCCATTGCAGGACGTGGTGAGCGGGCACTCGACGATCTCATCGGCATGTTCGTGAACACCTTGGTGTTCCGTACGCAGATCGACAGCGGCGCGCCGTTCCTCGACCTGCTCGGACGTGTCAGGGAGACCGACCTTCAAGCATTTGCACATTCGGACGTTCCTTTCGAGCGACTCGTGGAGGTGCTCAACCCACCGCGTTCGACCGCTCGTCATCCGCTCTATCAGGTCGGCTTCCTCTTCCAGAACATGGAAACCGGAGGGCTCGAGCTTCCGGGGCTCACCGTCAAGGGCGTCGATATCGACAACGGGGTCGCGCAGTTCGATCTTCAGTTGATCGTCAGTGATCGGTACGACGCGAACGGATCTGCAGCCGGCATCACGTCGATGTTCAGCTACGCGCATGATCTGTTCGACGAGTCGACCGTGCAGGACTTCGCCGATCGATTCGTGCGATTGCTCGCGGAGATCGCGTCCGATCCGTCGTTGACCGTCGGCGACTTCGCGCTGCTGGATTCGTCCGAGAGCGACCGGATCCTGAACCGCTGGAACGAGACCGATCACTCCGTCCCGGGAGTCACTCTGGTCGAACTGTTCGACGAGCAGGTCGGTTCGAACCCGGGTGCGGTGGCAGTGATCGCCGGGAACACGTCGCTGACCTACGCCGAGTTCGATGCACGTGTCAACCGTCTCGCACGCCATCTGATTGCAACCGGTGTCGGTCCGGAGTCGTTGGTCGCGTTGGCAATCGAGCGATCGGTCGAACTGTTGGTCGCCATGTACGCGGTGGTGAAGGCAGGTGGTGGATACGTACCGATCGATCCGAACCACCCGGCGGACCGCATCGAGTACGTGTTGACCATGGCAGATCCGGTCTGCGTCCTCACTGCCTCGACCACTGCGAAGAATCCGGCGTTCGGTGATTCCGTGATCGAGGTGGACACGATCGATCTCGCGTCCTACCCGGGAGCGACGGTTACCGATGCGGATCGTATTGCTCCACTGCGAGTGGGCAACACCGCCTACGTGATCTTCACGTCGGGATCGACGGGGCGACCGAAGGGCGTCGCGATCTCGCATCAGGCGGTGGTCAACCAGATTCTCTGGAAGCGCGATCAGTACAGCCTGGACCGATCCGATGCGATGGTGCTCAAGACCGCGGCAACGTTCGACCTCTCGGTCTGGGAGTTCTGGTCGGCACTGACTTCCGGTGCACGACTGGTCATCGCCGAACCCGAAGGTCACAAGGACCCGAGCTACCTGCTCGACCTGATGACTCGGGAGAAGGTCACGACGCTCCACGTGGTGCCGTCGATGCTCGCGATGTTGCAGTCGGCGTCCGAAAATCGTCTTCCGGAATCCCTCCGTCAGGTGCTCGCGATCGGTGAAGCGTTGCCGGCCGCGACCGCGACCGAGTTCGCAGAACTCAGCGACGCCCAGTTGGTGAATCTGTACGGTCCGACCGAGGCCGCAGTCTCGGTGACAGCGCACGTCGTCGGCTCGGACGATACGACCTCGGTGCCGATCGGTGCCCCCGAATGGAACACGCAGGTGTTCGTGCTCGACACACGTTTGCATCCGGTCCCCGTCGGAGTCACCGGGGAGCTTTACCTCGCCGGTGCCCAGCTTGCTCGCGGCTATCACGGGCGCGCGGATCTGACGTCGGAACGATTTGTGGCCAACGTCTTCGGTGACGCGGGTTCGCGGTTGTACCGCACGGGCGACCTCGTCCGGTGGACGGAGAACGGCGAACTCGACTACGTGGAGCGCGCCGACTTCCAGGTCAAGATCCGTGGCTACCGCATCGAACTCGGTGAGATCGAAGCGCTTCTTCGCAAGCAGGCCAGCGTGGACTCCGCGGTGGTGGTGGCCAAGTCGGATGCGCGTACCGGTGATCGACTTGTCGGCTACGTCGTTCCTCAAAGCGGGGAAAGCATCGATGTCGAAACCTTGAAGCGGACTCTTGTGGCTGAGTTGCCGAGTTACATGGTGCCGGCGGCATTGATGGTCTTGGACGAACTACCGCTCAACATCAACGGCAAGGTCGATCGCAAAGCCCTGCCCGACCCCGAATTCGAGGCGACCGAATTCCGTGCGCCGACCAACCCCGTCGAAGAGATCGTGGCGGGTGTGTTCGCTGACGTACTCGGTGTGGCGAGGGTCGGACTCGACGACGACTTCTTCGAGCTCGGCGGAAACTCTCTCGTCGCGACGCAGGTCGTGTCGAGGCTGGGTGAGGCGTTGGACGCGCAGATTCCGGTCCGCGTGATCTTCGAGGCGTCGACTGTCGGGGCATTGGCGTCGAGGGTTCTCGAACACGCGGGATCTGGTGGCCGCCCACCGTTGGTGGCTCAGGTGCGTCCGCACGAGATTCCGCTGTCGTTGGCGCAGCAACGTATGTGGGTGCTCAATCAGTTCGACAAGACCTCGGGTGCGTACAACATCCCCGTCGCGATCCGGCTGTCCGGCGCACTCGATGTCGACGCACTTCACTCAGCGGTGTCGGATCTGATCGAGCGTCACGAAGTGCTCCGGACGGTATACCCGGACCGGGGCAACGGACCGGTTCAGATGATCCTGCCTCGCTCCGCAGCGGCGGTGGGACTGGAGGTGATCGCAACCGACGAAGCGTCGGTCGCCGAGCAGGTGGCTGACACAGTTCGCGAGGGCTTCGATGTCACGACAGCCGTTCCGTTGCGAATCCGTCTCTTCGAGGTCGACGAATCCGAGCGGGTCCTCGTCGTTGTCATTCACCACATCAGCGGTGACGGCTTCTCGATGGCTCCGTTGATCAGAGACACCATGGTTGCGTACACCGCACGTACCGGCGGGGAGACGCCGGAGTGGGCTCCGCTCGAGGTGCAGTACGCCGACTACACGCTGTGGCAGCGTGATGTCCTCGGATCGCCGGAGGACGCGGACAGTCAGCTGGGCCGTCAACTCGCGTACTGGGTGAACGAGCTCAAGGGCACTCCGGAGCTTCTGGAACTGCCGACCGACCGGCCGCGGCCGGCGCGGGCCAGCATGCGCGGTGCGGAATTCGAGTTTGCCGTCGATTCCGAGACCACCAACCGGCTCGCGACGATCGCACGGGAGCAGAACTCGACAGTCTTCATGGTGGTTCACACTGCCCTGGCCGTGCTGCTGGCGAAGATGAGTGGATCGAACGACATCGCAATCGGGACGCCGATCGCGGGTCGAGGTGAGCGGGCGCTCGACGATCTTGTCGGGATGTTCGTCAACACGTTGGTCTTGCGAACAGAGATCGCGCCTGCTTCGACGTTCGTCGACGTTCTGGCACACGTGAAGGACAAGGACTTGTCGGCATTCGCCAATGCCGACGTACCGTTCGAGCGGTTGGTCGACGAACTGGGGCGAGAGCGCTCTCACGCATACTCGCCGCTCTTCCAGGTCATGCTCACCTTCCAGAACATGGCTCTCGGTACGTTCCAGCTCCCGGGCCTCGAGCTCTCTGCGGTCGACAACGGTTTCGACCAGGCGATGTTCGATCTGCAGCTCACCGGTATCGAGCAATTCGACGATGCCGGGGTGCTGTCCGGGCTGAGGATGCGTTTCACCTATGCGACCGACCTGTTCGACGAATCGACCATCGCGCTTTTTGCGGCGCGATTCGGGCGGGTGCTCGAAGAACTGGTGACCGATCCCGGGGTCGTGATTCGCACGATCGACATCGTGACCGAGCAGGAACGCGAGGAAGCGAGCGCTGCCGAGCCGAAGTCCGCGGCAGACCTACCCGAACTGGCAGCCGCAGCGGCGGCCGTCGATCCTGAGGCAATTGCGTTCACCCACGGTGATCAGGCTGTCACCTTCGGTGAGTTGTCGACCAAGCTCGTTGCCATGCGTACCGCCATGGGGGCTGCTCTCGCCCCCGATGCTCTGGTTTCTGTGTCGCTCGCCGGACTTGTTCCGGGCATCCTGCCGGCACTTGGCGTCGACGGTCTCGCCACACTTGTGAGCTCGGTGATAGCTGACGCACAGTCGGTGTCAGCGGGCCGTGGGGGTACGGCCGGGTAACATTCAGTATTTGCCCAGTGAACGCCTCCGGCCGAGCAGAACGCTGTGCTCGACCGGGGCGCACTTCACGAAAGTCAGTTGGAGGAAGTGTAGATGTCCGTCGGTATTCCGGGACCGCAGTCGCTGACGATCGAAGATCTGCCGAAGTTGGTGGCTGCAGTTGCGGCGGTAGATCCTGATCGTGTGGCTCTGAGCCACGGTGGAACCGAAATCAGCTACGGACGACTCAATGACGAGTTGGTCACTCTCGACACCGCGATGGGTGGGGCATTGGGGGCGGATGCCCTGGTTCCTGTTGTCGTTTCCACGGTGCTGCCAGAGCTGATCGGCAGCGAGGCCGACGGTCTCGGCGCGGTGGTCGACCGTCTCATCACCGACGGCACTTCGATCGTGGAGGTCGCGTCGGAGTCCGATGCACACGTGACCCTCGCAGGACTCTTCGACGAGCAGGTCGAGCGGACGCCGGATGCGCTCGCGCTGGATTACGCCGGAACGCAGCTCACTTACGCGCAGTTCGACGCGCGGGCGAACCGCCTGGCCCGTGAACTCGTCGCGGCAGGTGTCGGACCGGACAGCCTCGTCGGTCTCGCAATGCGTCGATCGATCGATCTCCTCGTCTCGATGTACGCGATCGTCAAGGCCGGCGGCGCGTACGTTCCACTCGACCCGGATCATCCTGCCGACCGTCTCGCTTACGTACTCGAGATCGCGAAGCCCACGGCTGTGCTCACACGTACGTCCGATGCCGTGGTGCTGCCGCACGGCACGCCCACGCTCGACGTCGACACCCTCGACTTGTCGGGTCGTGCCGAGACAACTGTCACCGACGCCGACCGGTTGGCGCCGCTGCGCGCGGACAACACTGCGTATGTCATCTTCACGTCCGGATCGACCGGACGCCCCAAAGGCGTTGCAGTCTCTCACCGTGCCATCGTCGCGAACCTGCAATGGCGTCAGACCGAGTACGGATTCACTGCCGACGACGTGATCTTGCAGAAGACACCCTTCACTTTCGATGTGTCCGTGTGGGAGTTCTTCTGGCCGCTGCAGGTCGGTGCATCGCTGGTGATCGCGGAACCCGACGGACATCGTGATCCGGTGTACGTGGCTCGCACGATGATCGAGCGCGGAGTGACGGCGGTGCACTTCGTGCCGTCGATGCTCGCCGTGTTCGTCGCCGAACCCCTTGTTGCGCAGGTCAAAACCCTTCGCTACGTGTTCGCTTCCGGTGAGGCGTTGCCGGCTCGAACGGCGGCACGGCTGCGCGAGGTCAGCAGCGCTGGACTCCACAACCTGTACGGCCCGACCGAAGCCGCCGTCGACGTGACTTATTACGAAACCGGCGAGCAGGATCAGGTGTCGGTGCCGATCGGTGCAGCAGTTGCGGACACCGAGCTCCTGGTGCTCGACGATGCGCTGCGGCCCTCGCCGTCGGGTGTAGCAGGAGAGCTCTATCTTGCCGGGATTCAGCTGGCCAGGGGATACGTGTCGCGTCCCGATCTCACGGCAGACCGCTTCGTGGCGCGGCCCGGCGCTACTGACGGATCCCGGATGTACCGAACCGGAGACCTGGTGCGCTGGCGCGGTGCCGGAGCGAACCGTCAGCTCGAATACATCGGTCGCACCGACTTTCAGGTCAAGCTCCGCGGTCTGCGCATCGAGCTCGGTGAGATCGAGGCGGCACTGCTCGATTGCGAAGGTGTTTCCCAAGCCGTGGTGATCGTCCATTCGGACGAAACGATCGGTGACAACTTGGTGGCCTACATCGTCGCCGAGGGTATCGATTCTGAGAATCTGACGTCGTCGCTTGGCGAACGGCTACCCGACTACATGATCCCTGCCATGTTCGTCGAACTGGACGAGTTTCCGCTCAACGCCAGCGGCAAACTGGATCGAAAGGCTTTGCCCACACCCGAATTCGCGTCGAAGACGGTTGAGTATCGCGAGCCCGCGACACCCACCGAAGCCGGTGTGGTCGCGATCTTTGCCGATCTACTCGGGCAGGATCGGGTAGGGGCAGATGACGGCTTCTTCGAACTGGGCGGCAACTCATTGCTCGCCACTCGCGTGGTTGCGCGGATCAATGCCGAACACGGCATCGCCATCGACATGCGCAACTTCTTCGACGCACCCACCGCCGCAGAACTTGCCGTCTTCATCGACGAAGCGAAAATCTCAGAAGACCGCAAGGCTCACGTTCCCCTGATCCCTCGCGAGCGCCCCGAGTTGGTTCCGCTGTCTTTGGCACAGCAGCGCATGTGGTTCCTCAATCGATTCGAACCAGAATCGGCAGTCGACCATATTCCGGTCGCGCTGCGGCTCAGCGGAGCGCTCGATGTCGATGCGTTGCAAGGCGCACTCGAGGATTTGATCGAGCGGCACGAGATCCTTCGGACTGTGTACCCGGAGGTCGACGGCGTCGGATATCAGCGCCTGGTCGACATTGCAGCCGTGGTACCGAACCTGACTCCCATACGGGTGGACGAGTCGGCGATCGTCGAGCGCGTGACCGACTTCGTGACTCCGGGATTCGACGTGACCACCGAGGTTCCGATTCGGGCGGCACTCTTCCAATTCGCCGCCGACGAATTCGTCCTCGTGTTCGTCGTCCATCACATCAGCGGTGACGGGTTCTCCATGGGACCGTTGACCAAGGACATCGTTTCGTCTTATGTGTCTCGGACACAGGGAATTTCGCACGATCTTGCTCCGCTGCCCGTACAGTTCGCCGACTTTGCACTGTGGCAGCGCGAGGTTCTCGGCAGTGAAGACGACCCGGATTCTCTGATCACTCGCCAGGTCGACTACTGGCGCCACGCGTTGGCCGGTATCCCCGATCAGCTCGATCTTCCGTCGGACCGCCCGCGCCCGCGCGTCGCGTCGAACCGGGGAGCCGGGCACACATTCACGATCGAGCCGGATCTCCACCAGGCTCTCAATCGAATTGCGCTCGACAACAACGCATCTCTGTTCATGGTGTTGCACAGTGCCGTGGCGATTCTGCTGGCGCGGTTGTCGGGGACTTCGGACATCGTGATCGGCACTCCGGTCGCCGGTCGAGGCGATCAAGCTCTCGACGACCTGATCGGAATGTTCGTCAACACACTCGTCCTCCGCACGGAGGTTGATCTCGAAGCTTCGGCACGGGACATGATTTCGCGGGCGCGCGAATCCGACCTCAGCGGCTTCGGGCACGCCGATGTGCCATTCGAACGACTGGTGGAGGTACTCAACCCCGCCCGGTCTCAGGCACGGAACCCGTTGTTCCAGGTGATGCTCTCGCTGCAGAACTTGGGACAGAGCATGCAGCAAAGTCTGGAGGTTCCGGGACTGCGCATTTCCGGACTGGACGTAGAGTCGTCGGCCGCGAAGTTCGACCTCCAATTCACTGTGTGGGAATCTGATACCGCGGACAAGGTCGGTGGTTTGACCGTCGCACTGGTCTATGCGACCGACCTGTTCGACGAGTCGTCTGCCAAATCAATCGGAAAGCGGTTGATTTCAGTTCTCGAAGCAGTGGTTGCCGATCCCTCGGTTCGGGTTGGTGATGTGGATATGTTCGATTCGGGTGAGCGATCTTTGGTGCTCGAGTCGTGGAATGGCACTGCGCATGAGGTTGCGGATGTGTCGTTGGTGGACGTGTTCGATGCTCAGGTTGCGGCGTCGCCGGATTCGGTAGCTGTGTCGTTCGAGGGTGTTTCGCTGTCATATGCGGAGTTCGATTCGCGGGTGAATCGTCTTGCCCGGTACCTGGTTTCGGTGGGTGTGGGACCGGAGTCGTTGGTGGGTGTGGCGGTACGTCGGTCGGTTGATTTGTTGGTTGCGGTTTACGGCGTGCTCAAGGCTGGCGGTGGGTATGTTCCGGTGGATCCGGATCAGCCTGCGGAGCGCAATGCGTACGTGTTGGAGTCGGCGTCGCCGGTATGCGTGATCAGTACCTCTGACGTTGGATTCGATGCCGGTGTGGTACCGGTGGTCGAGGTTGATGTTGTTGATGTGTCTGGTTTTTCGGATAACTCTGTTTCGGATATCGATCGGGTCTCGCCTTTGCGGTCGGGCAATGCGGCGTATGTGATTTTCACGTCGGGGTCGACGGGGCGTCCGAAGGGTGTGTCGGTTTCGCATGCGGCGATTGTGAATCGGTTGGCGTGGATGCAGGACGAGTACGGGTTGGATTCGTCGGATGTGGTGTTGCAGAAGACGCCGTTCACGTTCGATGTGTCGGTGTGGGAGCTTTTCTGGCCGTTGCAGGTTGGTGCTCGGTTGGTGGTGGCTGTGCCGGATGGGCATCGTGACCCGCGGTATTTGACGTCGGTCATTGTGGGGGAGGGTGTGACGACGGTGCATTTCGTGCCGTCGATGCTCGAGGTTTTCGTGACGGATTCGTCTGTGGCTGCGTGTGTTTCGCTGACTCGGGTGTTCGCGTCAGGTGAGGCGTTGCCGGCGAGTGTTGTTGCCGATGTGTGGGCTGTGTTGCCGGGTGTCGGGGTGCACAATTTGTATGGTCCGACCGAGGCGGCGGTGGATGTGACGTTCCACGAGGTGGTGCCGGCGGATGTTCTGGGGGTGCCGATCGGTGCTCCGGTATGGAATACGCAGGTGTTTGTTCTGGACTCTCGATTGAGTCCGGTGCCGGTAGGTGTTGCGGGTGAGCTGTATCTGGCGGGTGTTCAGCTGGCTCGTGGGTATGTGGGTCGGCCGGATTTGTCGTCGGATCGATTTGTGGCGAATCCGTTCTCGGGTGATGGTGGGCGGATGTATCGCTCCGGTGATGTGGTGCGGTGGACTGCGTCGGGCGAGTTGGAGTACATCGGGCGTAGTGACTTTCAGGTGAAGTTGCACGGTTTGCGGATCGAGCTCGGTGAGATCGAGTCGGTGATTCGTGAGCACGAGTCGGTGTCGTCGGTAGTTGTGGTTGTGCGTGAGGATGTGTTGGTTGCGTACGTTACGGCCGCTGGTGGTGTGGTGGACGTTGACGAGTTGAAGAGAGTTGTTGCGGGTCGTCTGCCGGGTTACATGGTGCCGGCGGTGGTGATGGTGCTGGAAGAGTTGCCGTTGGGTGTGTCGGGGAAGTTGGATCGGAAGCTTCTTCCGGATCCGGTGTTCGTGGCGCGCGAGTTTCGGGCACCGTCGAGTGTCGCCGAAATCGCTGTGGCCGGCGTCTTCGGAGATGTTCTCCGGTTGGAACAGGTCGGTCTGGATGACGACTTCTTCGAGCTCGGCGGAAACTCTTTGGTCGCAACGCAGTTGGTGGCTCGCGTAGGTCAAGCGCTCGACACTCAGGTTCCGGTGAGGGTGTTGTTCGATGCTTCGACTGTCGAAGGTTTGGCAGCGCAGGTTGAGTTGATCGCAGGGGCAGGAGGGAGGACCGCGCTCGTGGCCCGCCCACGGCCGGCGTTGATCCCACTCTCACTAGCTCAGCAGCGAATGTGGTTCCTCAGCCGCTTCGATCCTGATTCTGCCGTCAACAACATTCCAATCGCATTGAATATCAAAGGCGTCCTGAATGTTTCGGCGCTGAGGCATGCGATTTCTGATGTAATCGAACGCCACGAGTCGCTCCGGACCGTCTATCCGGAGCAAGGTGGACAAGGACACCAGGTAGTCCTCCCGTCGTCCGAGGTGCCGGTTGAACTGACACCGAAGGTCATCGACGCCTCGCATATTCACAACGAACTTCTGAGTTTCGCGCTCCAGGGTTTCGACGTGACGTCAACCGTTCCGGTTCGAGTCGGGTTGTTCGAACTTGCAGAGGATTCGTACGTTCTGGCCTTCGTTGTGCACCACATCGCAGCGGACGGCTTCTCGATGCGCCCGTTGACTCGGGATGTCATGGTTGCCTACACCGCTCGGGTTTCGAACGGCGTTCCGAATTGGACTCCGCTCGAGGTGCAGTACGCCGATTATGCACTCTGGCAGCGGGAGGTCCTCGGCGACGAGGACGACCCGGATTCGTTGATCTCGGCTCAGCTGGACCACTGGCGCTCCGTCCTCCGTGATTCTCCGGAAGTGCTTGCGTTACCGGCTGACCGATCCCGCCCGGTCGTCGCCTCGAATCGTGGCGCTACGTATCGCTTCTCCGTCAGCGAAGAGATTCGGTCGAGCTTGGACTCACTCGCACGCGAGCGGAACGCATCGCTGTTCATGGTGGTGCATTCGGCCCTCGCCGTGCTTCTCGCAAGGTTGTCCGGTACCAGTGACATCGTGATCGGTACTCCGGTTGCAGGGCGAGGCGAAAAGGCGCTCGACGATGTGATCGGTATGTTCGTGAATACACTGGTCCTGCGGACTCCTGTTGACCTCGCCAGTTCGTTCAGTGCGCTCGTCTCGGCAACGCGGAGGACAGACCTTCAGGCGCTCGGCAACGGCGATGTTCCGTTCGAGCGGCTGGTCGAGGTGCTCGATCCCACCCGATCGCAGGCACATCACCCGCTGTTCCAGGTCGCGTTGTTCTTCCAGAACATGTCGCAGGATGCTTTGGAGCTTTCGGGATTGGAGGTCTCAGGCGTCGAGTTCGATGCCGGTATCGCGAAATTCGATCTTCAACTTACTCTCGCTCCCCGCGTCGAAGATGCGCTCGAAGACGGCATGTTCGCCGAGTTCGCATACGCCACAGATCTGTTCGACGAGTCGACGATTCGTGGATTCGCCGATCGGTTCACCAGGATCCTCGAACAGGTGGTCGTGGATCCGTCGATCACCGTGGGTGACATCGAGCTGTTGGACGAGGCCGAGCGCGAGTCGCTGTTGACTGCGCGCAACTCCACCGCACATGACGTCGGGAACAGTGAGACATTGGCTTCGCTGTTCGACACTCGCGTTGCGTTGGCACCCGATGCTGTTGCCGTGGTGTTCGACGGCCAGTCGCTGACCTATGGCGAGTTGTCGGAACGTGTGAACAAATTGGCACGCAAGCTGATCGAAGATGGTGTCGGGCCCGAATCGTTGGTGGCCTTGGCGATGCGTCGATCGCTCGATCTGGTAGTAGGTATGTACGCGGTGATCGCCGCGGGCGGAGCCTACGTGCCCTTGGATCCCGATCACCCCGCCGAGCGAATCGGGCACATCCTCACGACGGCCGATCCAGTCTGTGTGCTGTCGACGACGAGGGACGCTTTCGTAGCGCCGAACGGCGCCGACGTGCTGTTGATCGACAATGTCGATCTTTCGAGCTACTCGGCTTCAGTCATTTCCGATGCTGATCGTCGCGGTCGTCTGCATGATGTGAATGCCGCCTACGTGATCTTCACCTCGGGTTCCACGGGCAAGCCCAAAGGCGTTGCGGTGTCGCATCACGCCATCGTGAACCAGGTCCTGTGGATGCAGGATCAGTACGCCATCGGCCCAGAAGACGTCTATTTGCAGAAGACTGCTACGACATTCGACGTCTCGTTGTGGGGATACTTCACTGCGCTTTTGTCCGGTACGAGAGTGGTGCTGGCATCTCACGACGGCCATCGAGATCCCGCGTATCTGGCTCGTCTGATCGAAGATCATCGGGTGACGCTGACGGACTTCGTTCCATCGATGTTGACCGTCTTCGCGACTTCGGTTCCGGAACACGCATTGGTGTCACTGAGGGACGTATTCGTGATCGGTGAGGCATTGCCGGTCGAGACGGTGCGTGCATTCGCTCAGGTGTCGTCTGCAGGCCTGCACAATGTGTACGGCCCAACCGAGGCTGCGGTCTCGATCACCTACTACGAGGTCGATGGATCGGAATCAACAGGGATTCCGATCGGGGTGCCCGAGTGGAACTCGCAGGTCTACGTGTTGGACAGTCGGTTGCAGCCGGTGCCGGTAGGCGTTGCGGGTGAGCTGTATCTGGCCGGTGATCAACTGGCGCGCGGTTACGTCGCGCGACCCGATCTCACCAGTGATCGTTTTGTCGCGAACCCATTTGTGGAGGCGAGCGACACGAACGGTGAAATCAATCCCGGTGGCAGTCGGATGTATCGCACCGGGGACCTGGTGTGGTGGAACACCGCAGGCGAACTCGAGTATGTCGGGCGTACCGATTTTCAGGTCAAATTCCGTGGTCAGAGGATCGAACTGGGTGAGATCGAGTCAGCTCTGCTGGCGCATTCGACGGTAGCTCAGTGTGTGGTCACTGTGGCATCCACCGATACGGGCGATCAGCTGGTCGCATATGTGATCGCGGTCCCGGATTCTGTGATCGACGTAGAAGTCTTGAGGAATGCGCTTCCTGAATCGCTACCTGTCTACATGATTCCGAACGCGATCATGGTCTTGGACGAGTTGCCTCTGAACTCGTCTGGGAAGTTGGATCGGAAGTTGTTGCCGGAGCCGGTGTTCCAGGTTGCGGTGTTCCGGGCCCCGGTCACGCCGGTAGAACAAATTGTCGCTTCTGTTTTCTCGGCGGTACTCGGGGTCGAGCGAGTGGGTCTGGATGACGACCTCTTCGCACTCGGCGGAAACTCTTTGATTGCTACTCGAATGGCCGCTCGGTTGGGGCAGGCGCTCGATGCACAGGTTCCGGTGCGGGTGTTGTTCGAGGCGTCGTCGGTGGAGTTGTTGGCTGCGCGGATGGAGTCGGAGATTGGTTCGGGTGCGCGGGCGGCGTTGACGGCTCGGGTGCGTCCGGAGCGGGTGCCGTTGTCGTTGGCGCAGCAGCGGATGTGGTTCTTGAACCGTTTCGATACGTTGTCGTCGGCGAACAATATTCCGGTGGCGATTCGGTTGTCGGGGTTGTTGGATGTGGCGGCGTTGGACGCTGCGGTGTCGGATGTTGTTGTGCGGCATGAGATTTTGCGGACGGTGTATCCGGAGGTCGACGGTGTCGGGTTCCAGGAGGTGTTGTCTGCGGATCGGGTGCGGTTGGATTTGTCGCCGGTGGCGGTGTCGGAGTCCGATGTCGTTGGTGCGGTGACGGAGTTCTTGTCGGCTGGTTTCGATGTGGCGGTGGAGGTTCCGGTTCGTGCGCGGTTGTTCGCGGTGTCGGAGTCGGAGTTCGTGTTGGCGATGGTGGTTCATCACATCAGTGGTGATGGTGTGTCGATGGGGCCGTTGACGCGTGATGTGATGGTGGCGTACGAGGCTCGTTCTCGGGGTGAGGTGCCGGGGTGGACGCCGTTGGCGGTGCAGTATGCGGATTACGCGTTGTGGCAGCGGGAGACTCTCGGTTCGGAAGATGATCCGTCGTCGTTGATTTCGCGTCAGATCGGGTTCTGGGAGTCGGCGTTGTCGGGGTTGCCGGATCAGTTGGATTTGCCGGCTGATCGTCCGCGGCCGGCGGTGGCGTCCAATCGTGGCGCCAAACACGCTTTCGTTATCGACGCGCCAGAGCATCATTCTTTGAAAAAAATTGCCCGTGAGTCGAATTCGTCCTTGTTCATGGTGGTGCATGCGGCGTTGGCGGTGTTGTTGTCGCGGTTGTCGGGGACGTCCGATATTGCGATCGGTACTCCGGTGGCGGGTCGTGGTGAGCAGGTTCTCGATGATTTGATCGGGATGTTCGTCAATACGTTGGTGTTGCGGACCGAGGTGGATTCTTCGGAGTCGTTCTCGGGGTTGTTGGGTCGGGTTCGTGAGGGCGATCTGGGTGCGTTTGCGCACGTAGATCTGCCGTTCGAGCGGTTGGTGGAGGTGCTCAATCCGGCGCGGTCGCAGGCGCGTAATCCGTTGTTCCAGGTGATGCTGTCGTTCCAGAACATGGAGCAGTCGGTGCTTCGACTTGGCGATCTGACAGTTGCGGGAATCGACGCCAACACGGTGGCGGCCAAGTTCGATCTGCAGCTGACCATGGTCGAGCAGTTCGACGAGGCGGGTGCCCCGGCGGGGATGGCGGCGCAGTTCACGTACGCGACGGATCTGTTCGACGAGTCGACGGTGGCAGGCTTTGCCGGCAGGTTCGGGCGCATCCTTGCTGAGATCACTGTTGATCCGTCAGTTCGGTTGGGTGATATCGACGTACTTACCGCTGCTGAGCGCAGCAACCTTTTCAGCTGGTCCGCTGGTGGGCGCACAGCGTTGGCAGGCGCGTCCTTGACTGCGATGTTCGAAGAACAGGTTGGGCGGACGCCTGATTCTCTTGCCGTCGAGTGCGATGGCGAGGCGCTGACCTATGGGCAGCTCGACGCCTACGCAAACGTGGTGGCCGAGCGATTGACGGCGGCCGGCGTCGGTCCGGACGACGTCGTCGCGTTGATCGTGCCGAGGTCGGTCGAGTGGGTCGTAGGTATGTTGGCGGCGTGGAAGGCGGGTGCTGCGTACGGGCCGATCGATCCGTCGTACCCACAGGATCGGATCGAAGCGATAATCGCCGACACCGGTGCCCGATGCGCGGTGAGTACGACGACTCTCGATCTGGCGGTGGACGTGATCGTCCTCGACAGCATCATGCGCGATTCGCCGATGGTGGAGAGGCCGACGGATCGATGGCGTGAACTCGGTGCGGGGGACCGCTTGGGGTATGTCATTTCGACATCCGGTTCGACGGGTCGTCCGAAGCCGACGTTGGTGCCGATGGCCGGCATCGAGAACACGGTGGCCTGGTACCGCAGCGAGTTGCCCGAAACTGGTGGTCTATTGATCGCGTCGTCACCGAGTTTCGACTTGACGCAGAAGAACGTCTGGGCAGCGTTGAGCAGCGGTCGGAGCGTAGTGCTTGCCTCGGACGGTTTCGATCCGGATGCGATCGTTGCTCGCGTCGGGCACGGTGACGTTGCAGTGGCGAACATGTCGCCGAGCGCGTTCGAAGCCGTGGTGGATTCCGACGAGGAGTCTGCTTTGAGCGTTCTCGATGTTGTGTTCCTTGGAGGCGAGTCGATCCGGCTTAATCGTCTTGGCAGTTTGTTGTCAGGCGGAGTACGCGTGGTGAACAGTTACGGCCCGACGGAAGCGTCGGACGTGGTCTCGTTCCACGCGGTGACTGCGCATGACACCGTCAGCGTTCCGATCGGTGCACCGGTGCCGAACATGGATCTGTTCGTTCTGGATCGGTCGTTGGGTATGGTGCCGCCGGGCGTGATCGGCGAGTTGTATGTCGGTGGTGTCGGTGTCGGTCGCGGATACGGAAACCGAGCGGCGTTGACGGCGGAGCGTTTCGTCGCCAACCCCTTTGCGGGCGGGGAAAGGGGCGCCTCAGATGGCGGCAGCAGGTTGTATCGAACCGGCGACCTCGTCAGGTGGAACGGTCGGGGCGAGCTCGAGTACATCGGCCGATCGGATTTCCAGGTCAAACTGCGGGGGCAGCGTATCGAACTCGGCGAGATCGAATCTGCTCTGATCTCGCACGAGGCGGTTTCAGATGCGGTGGTCGTCCTGCACAGCGATGCGACGTTCGGCGACAGCCTGGTCGGGTATGTCGTGGGAACTGCAGTAGATGCGTCGGAAGTTCTGGAGTCTGCCCGGGCCGTGCTTCCGACGTACATGGTGCCCTCGAAGGTTCTTGTCCTCGACGAGCTTCCACTCAATGCGTCGGGCAAATTGGATCGAAAGGCTCTCCCGTCACCGGTATTCGAGGCAGCAGAGTTTCGGGCGCCGGTCACAGCGGTGCAGGAAATTGTTGCGTCGGTGTTCGGAGATGTGTTGGGCGCGGAGCGGGTCGGTCTGGATGACGATTTCTTTGCGCTGGGTGGTAATTCGTTGATCGCTACCAGGTTGGCAGCAAGATTGGGGCAGGCACTCGATGCGCAGGTCCCGGTGCGCGTGCTGTTCGAGAACTCGACAGTGGAAGGTTTGGCTGTAGTAGCGCAAAAGACCGCAGGTTCCGGTGCGAGGATGGAGTTGGAGGCGCGGGAACGTCCAGAACGTCTTCCTCTGTCCTTGGCCCAGCAGCGAATGTGGTTGGTAAACCAGATGGATCCCGGTTCTGCGGCATACAACATTCCGTTGGCTCTGCGATTGACAGGGAACTTGGATGTCGCGGCTTTGCGCCAGGCTCTTCACGACGTTTTGGTTCGACATGAGTCGCTCCGGACCAGCTACCCGAGTGACATCGAAGGGCCGGTTCAGAAAATCGTCGCGATCGACGAACTCCTTTCGCCTCTCGAAACGATTCAGGTGGACGACGAGGCCGCGGCGTTCAATCGCGTCGTGGAGTTGGTGACGACCGGATTCGACGTAGCTCAGGAGGTACCTGTACGCACTGGGTTGCTCGAGTTGGGCCCGGCAGACTTCATATTCGTCTTGGTCGCTCATCACATCGCCGCTGACGGTGAATCGATGGGACCTCTTGCCCGAGACATGATGGTCGCCTACGAGGCTCGCGTGCGCGGCACCGCGCCGTCGTGGACGCCGTTGACTGTTCAGTACGCGGACTTCGCGATCTGGCAGCGCGAAGTACTCGGTAGCGCTGGCGAGGTCGGCTCACAGGCTGCACGGCAACTCGACTTCTGGCGCCGGACGTTGGACGGTGTGTCGTCGACGCCCGGATTGCCTTCCGACCGTCAGCGACCCGCGCAGATGTCTGCACGTGCCGGTGTCTCGGAGTTCTCCGTCAACGCGGAGACGGCGGCGCGGCTCAACGAGATTGCGCGCGAACACAACGCCACATTGTTCATGGTTGTGCACGCTGCGCTTGCAGTACTCATCGCACGGTTGAGTGGAAGCCGAGATTTCGCGATCGGAACGGTAGTGGCCGGGCGAGGTGAGCAGCAACTGGACGACATAGTCGGAATGTTCGTCAACACGCTTGCACTCAGGACCGCTCCGGATCTCGGAGCGGGATTCGGCGACTTGGTCTCGCTCGTCCGAAACGTCGATCTCGAGGCATTTGCGAACGGAGACATCCCGTTCGAGGAAGTAACCGGCGCCTTGTCGGCGTCAGCGAGCGAGCTCTTCCAGGTTGCACTGTCGGTCGAACCGATGGCAGGAGCCTCGTTCAGTCTGCCGGATTTGAAGATCACGGCTGTCGAGGGTGTGGAGGCGACTGCGAAGTTCGACCTCCAACTCAATCTCAGTTCAGATCCGGTAACGGGAGGGTTGCTCGGCCATTTGGTTTTCGCTGCGGACCTTTTCGACCAAGCAACCGCCGACGCACATGTCGAGCGCTTCGTCCGCGTTCTAGATCGGGTCTCCTCGGATCCTTCACGTCCGATTGGTGACATCGAACTGCTCACCGACTCCGAACGAGCAGAAGTCCTCGGCTCCGTGGACACAACGCCGCCCCCGGCCGTTGGCGCTCCGACGGGCCGACTCGTGCCACAGCGATTGGCAAATTCCGTAGAGGCTGATCCTGATGCTGTCGCAGTCGTGTGCGATGAGGAGGAAATGACTTACCACGAGGTCGATGCACGATCATCTCGCCTCGCTCGCCACCTGATCAATCTTGGGATCGGTCCGGGCGACACGGTGGGGATCACAGGATTGCGTGGCATCGAACTGGTGGTGGCGGCCTGGGCGCTGTCCAAAGCCGGCGCGGCAGCTCTGGTAGGAGCTACAGGAGCAGCACGTGGGACAGAAACGGCTCCGAGTGTGGCCTTGGCGTTGATTTCGGGTGAGGCCGAATCTGACGTACCGCTGGACACGAGCCTCGACTTGGACCAGCCAGATGTTATCGAGTTGGTGGCGTCGTACTCGAGTCGTTCCGTGAACTACACGGACCGGCTTCGTCCGCTGAGCGCGGACGACATCGCGGTCGTGGTTGCCGGTTCGCACCCTGGCCAGATCACCCATGGAGAGCTCGCAGCGAAGTTGGACGCGATGTCGCAGAAGCACGATGTCGACTATGAATCGCGTTTGATGTACTTCGGTCCCGAGGAAGACGAAACATCGATTCTGACTATTCTGCTTGGCGGAGCGGTCGGTGGCGTCGTACTGCTGTACTCGGAAGCGGCGAAGGACGCAGAGGTGCAGGAGCTACTTGCAGAGGAGTGGGTTTCGCACGCGGTTGGTCCGACAGACGTCTTCACAGGTGTTGTCGAAGGAGCTTTGCCAGATCTACGCCTGGCGTGTGATCCCGCGACGTGGACTCTGAGCTGACGCCGCCGTTCACGAAGTTGATGGACTCCCATATCCCGAACAGTCCGATGATGTCCACTCCGCGACAGCTGTAACAATGGTTCGGTGTGTCCGATCAACTATTGGGGCTTTACCGGGACGTCGAACGCGATTTGCCCAGGTCAAGGGTAGAACCTCGGAAGTGATCGGATTCCTGCGAATACTGATCGAACTGCAGTACCAAAGCGAAGGTGAAATTGTCTTGACGCAGCACGTGTTCCTCCAGCATGCCGTTCGAGTGCAGGTCGTGACCGCATGAGCTCCGATGGTGTGACGCCAGGGACTTCGGTAGCTCGCAAGGCACGTCGAGAGCGTCCGGCACGCGGCCGTCGTGCCAGCACCTCGTTGCTTCCGCAACTGCTGGCGGCGGCCGTCGAGCTGGGGCCCGAGCGGGAGGCGTTGCGGTTCGAAGGACGTTCGCTGTCATACGCAGAGTTGGACGAGCAATCGTCTCGTTTGGCGAGATTGTTGATCGCCGGCGGCATGGGGCCAGAGGATCGGGTTGCAATTTCGATACCGCGGTCCATCGAGTCCGTTCTGGCACTGTGGGCAGTCGCCAAGTCCGGCGCCGCCTTCGTCCCGGTGGATCCGAACTATCCAGCCGATCGCGTGGCCTACATGATCAGCGATTCTGGAGTTTCGGTCGGGTTGACCACTGAGGGTGCACGCGCCGGGTTAACCGACTCGGTCGGGTGGATCTCGATCGATGCTTCGGACACTGTCGAGTCGTTGGCCGCTGTCTCCGGCGCGCCAGTGACGTATGACGAGCGGGTAAGGACACTGCGTGAGCAGCACGCCGCGTACGTCATCTACACATCCGGCTCCACAGGGCGACCCAAGGGTGTTGTTGTTTCGCATTCGGGGCTAGCCGTCCTGCAGCGAGAGCAAATTCGCATGCTGTCGCTCGACGGCAATTCGCGGGTTTTGCACTTCACGACTCCAAGCTTCGACGTATCGATCTTCGAACTACTCGAGACGATCGGGGCTGGCGCCGTCATGGTGATTGCCCCATCGAGCATCTACGGTGGGCCCGAGCTAGCCGAGCTGATCAAGACAGAGCGAGTGACGCATGTCGGCGCTACTCCTTCGGTGCTCGCATCGGTGGATCCATCTGGACTCGACGATGTTGCTGTCGTCGTGGTCGCGGGTGAAGCGTGTCCGCCAGAGTTGGTCGCGAAGTGGGCGCCCGGACGCCACTTTGTCAACGCGTACGGCCCGACCGAGATGACGATCGTCACGAACATGACGGAACTCGGCGCGGGTGATCCCGTCACGATCGGTGGTCCGATTCGTGGTGCAGCGTCTTTGGTATTGGATGCCCGCTTGCAGCCTGTACCGACGGGGACTACGGGTGAGCTCTATCTTGCAGGGCCGCAGGTTGCGCGCGGATACCACAATTTGGCAGGTATGACGGCCGATCGATTCATCGCGAATCCCTTTGGGGCACAGGGTGAACGAATGTACCGCACGGGGGACGTGGTGCGGTGGACGGAAAGTGCTGCCGGCGATCGTAGCGTCGAATACGTCGGACGGTCCGATTCCCAGGTCAAGATCCGTGGCTTCCGCATCGAGTTGACTGAAATCGACGCGGTCATCGCACTCGACGAACGGGTCGAGTTCGTGACAACGCTCGGGCGAGTGTTGCCCAGCGGTGAAACGGCTCTCATCTCTTATGTGCTTCCTGCAGTTGGAGCCGTGCTGTCCGGGGATGACGTCCTGGCAGTGGTCAAGACGGATCTTCCCCGTCACATGATTCCGGCGGCTGTCGTTGTCATCGACGAGATTCCCTTGACGCCAGTAGGAAAGCTGGATTCAGCAGCACTTCCTGATCCCGTATTCGAGGCCCGAGAGTTTGTAGCGCCATCCTCCGATGGTGAGGTCGTGGTCGCGCGCATATTCGAAGAACTCTTGGGGGTGGACCGAGTCGGCGCTGACGACGACTTCTTCGAACTCGGCGGCAACTCGTTGATTGCTGCGAAATTGGCCGGGCGTCTCAGTGCGGCTTTCGATGTGCGGGTTCAGGTCAAAACGCTCTTCGAGTACTCGACAGTCTCCGGTCTTGCATCTGTTTTGTCAGATTCAGCGGGGCGTGTGCGAATTGCCTTGGCCCCTCGCTCTCGTCCGGAGCGGATACCTCTTTCCCTTGCACAGTCGCGGATGTGGTTCTTGTCGAGATTCGACTCTGTGTCTGGTGTGAACAACATTCCGATCGTGTTGCGGTTGTCCGGTGCCGTCGATGTTTCGGCACTGTCCGCAGCGCTGTCGGATGTTGTTGCGCGGCACGAGGTGTTGCGGACCGTCTATCCGGAATTCGAGGGCATCGGGTTCCAACAAGTACTTCCGGTGGACGAATTCGTGGAAACTGTATTGCCCGAAACTGTCGACGCGGCCGACTTGCTCGGTGTGCTGACGCCAGTGGTGGCAGAGGGGTTCGATGTCACGGTCGAGGTGCCATTACGGGTTCGTTTGTTCCAGACGGGTTCGTCGGAGTTTGTGTTGGCGTTGGTGATTCACCATATCGCTGCTGACGGTGTGTCGATGGGTCCGTTGGTGCGTGATGTGTCGATGGCGTATGTGGCGCGTGCGGGTGGACAGGTTCCGGGGTGGGCGCCGTTGGCGGTGCAGTATGCGGATTACGCGTTGTGGCAGCGTGAGGTGTTGGGGTCCGAGGGTGATCCGTCGTCGTTGATGTCTGAGCAGTTGGGGTATTGGACGTCGGTGTTGGCGGGGTTGCCGGAGCGGATCGAGCTGCCGGCGGATCGCCCGCGGCCGTTGGTGGCATCCAATCAGGGTGCGAGTTACCAGTTTTCGATAGACGCGCGGTTACATCGAGCGCTCGAGCAGTTGGCGCTTGATCGTAATGTGTCGTTGTTCATGGTGGTGCATGCGGCGTTGGCGGTGTTGTTGGCGCGGCTGAGCGGTAGTGACGACGTTGTGGTGGGCTCTCCGATCGCAGGGCGGGGTGAGCCGGAGCTGGACGATCTGATTGGTATGTTCGTCAATACGTTGGTGTTGCGGACCGAGGTGGATTCTTCGGAGTCTTTCTCGGCGTTATTGGGTCGGGTTCGTGAGGTCGATCTCGGGGCGTTCGGCAACGAGGACGTGCCGTTCGAGCGTTTGGTGGAAGTGCTTGATCCGGCGCGGTCGCAGGCCCATCATCCGTTGTTCCAGGTTGCGTTGTTCTTTCAGAACATGGCGCAGGATGTCGTGGAGTTGCCGGGACTGTCGATTGCCGGTTTCGACGCCGGTGTCGAGATCGCGAAGTTCGATCTGCAGTTGACGGTGACGCCGTTGGAGGAGGACGGCGTCGGTGTGGGGATGCCGATGTCGTTGACGTATGCGACGGATCTGTTCGACGCGTCGACAGTTGTTTCGTTTGCGGAGCGGTTGGTGCGTGTTCTGGAAGCAATGGTGGCGGAGCCTGATTCGGTTGTCGGGGATGTGGAGTTGCTCGGTGAGGGCGAGCGTTCGCAGGTGCTGGTGGCGGTCAATGACACTGTTCACGAGTTGACTGTTGGTGCTTTGTTGCTCGACGGGTTTGTTGCGCAGGTGGCGGCGACGCCGGATGCGGTGGCGGTGGTGTTCGAGGGGCAGTCTCTGACGTATGCGGAGTTCGGGTCTCGGGTGAACCGTCTTGCACGGTATCTGATTTCGGTGGGCGTGGGGCCGGAGTCGTTGGTGGCGTTGGCGATGCGCCGGTCGGTTGACCTTGTGGTTGGTATGTATGCAGTGGTTGCTGCGGGTGGGGCGTATGTGCCGTTGGATCCGGATCATCCGGTCGAGCGCAATGGTCATATTCTCGAGACCGCGGCACCGGTCTGTGTGTTGTCCACTGCTGGTGACGGTGTGGTGTTGCCGAGTAAATTCGATGTGGTGTTGATAGACGAGCTGGACGTGTCCGGATTCTCGGATGCGCCTGTTTCTGATGTGGATCGTGTTGCGCCGTTGCGTGTTTCGAATGCTGCGTATGTGATTTTCACGTCGGGGTCGACGGGGAAGCCGAAGGGTGTGGCGGTTTCGCATGCGGCGATCGTCAATCAGATGGCGTGGATGCAGGGGCAGTATGTTCTGACCGGGTCGGATGTGTATCTGCAGAAGACTGCGACGACGTTCGACGTGTCTTTGTGGGGGTTCTTCCTGCCGTTGGCGGTGGGTGCTCGGTTGGTGGTGGCCACTCATGACGGTCATCGGGATCCGGGGTATTTGGCGTCGGTGATCGCTGATCAGCGCGTGACGGTGACGGACTTCGTGCCGACGATGCTGTCGGTGTTCGCGGGGGAAGTCTCTGCCAGCCAGTTGGATTCGCTACGTGATGTGTTCGTCATCGGTGAGGCGTTGCCGGCGCAGACGGTGCGCGATTTCGGTGTTGTTTCAAGCGCGCGGGTTCACAACTTGTATGGTCCGACCGAGGCCGCGGTGTCGATCACGTTCGCGGATGTGACGGATGCTGTCCACGGTGGTGTGGCTTCTATTGGTGTGCCGCAGTGGAATTCGCAGGTTTTCGTCTTGGATTCGCGATTGCGTCCGGTGCCGGCGGGTGTTGCGGGAGAGTTGTATCTTGCGGGTGATCAGTTGGCTCGTGGGTATGTTTCTCGTCCGGATTTGTCGGCGGATCGCTTCGTCGCGAATCCGTTCACTCATGGCAGTGTCGGCGATCGGATGTACCGCACGGGGGACTTGGTGCGGTGGGGCTGGTCGGGGGAGCTCGAGTACATCGGGCGCACTGATTTCCAGGTGAAGTTCCGGGGTCAGCGGATCGAGTTGGGGGAGATCGAGTCGGCCCTGGTGGCCGATGTGTCGGTGTCGGTGTCGTCGGTGGCGGTGGTGTCGACCAAGACCGGTGATCAGTTGGTGGGGTATGTGGTGCCGACGTCGGGAGCGGTGGTTGATGTTGCGGCGCTTGTGGATTCGTTGGGGTCGGTGTTGCCGTCGTATATGGTGCCGTCGCAGATCATGGTGTTGGATGCGTTCCCGCTGAATGCTTCGGGGAAGTTGGATCGGAAGCTGTTGCCGAAGCCGGTGTTCGAGGCTGCGGCGTTCCGGGCTCCGGTGACTCCGGTGGAGGAGTCGGTTGCCTCGGTTTTCGCCGAGGTGTTGGGTGTGGATCGGGTCGGGCTTGATGATGATTTCTTTGCTTTGGGTGGCAATTCGCTGATTGCGACTCGGATGGTTGCCCGCCTTGGGCAGGCGCTCGATACGCAGGTTCCGGTACGGGTGCTGTTCGAGGTGTCCTCGGTCGAGCGCGTGGCTGCCCGGGTTCAGACCAAGATCGGTTCGGGTGCTCGGGCGGCGTTGACTGCTCGGGTGCGTCCGGAGCGGGTGCCGTTGTCCCTTGCACAGCAACGGATGTGGTTTCTGAACCAACTCGACCCAGAGTCGCCGGTCTACAATGTTCCTCTCGCGATCCGGCTTTCAGGGAAGCTGGACGTGGCGGGGCTGAAAGCTGCTGTTTCCGATGTCCTGGCACGGCACGAGTCGCTCAGAACGTTGTACCCAAGCGATCCAGATGGACCAATGCAGGTAATTGTTCCACCCGAAGAGGTCGTGCTGGACTTGAGTCCAGTCGAGGTCGACGCCGAGTCTGTAATGCTGCGCGTAGCAGAGGTTGTCGGACAGGGATTCGACGTCGGTGCTGAGGTCCCCGTTCGAGCGAAACTGTTCAGCCTTGGCTCTGGCGACTACGTGTTGGTTGTCGTGATCCACCACGTTGCCGGAGACGGTTCCTCAGTCGGGCCACTCGGGCGCGATGTCATGGTCGCGTATGAGGCCCGATCTCGGGGGGTGGTTCCGGGGTGGGCACCTCTCGGAGTGCAGTACGCGGACTATGCGTTGTGGCAACGCGAGATGTTGGGCTCAGATGGTGACCCGGACTCGATCGCGTCGAAGCAAATTGCGTATTGGCGAACTCAGTTGGCTGACGTCCCCCCCGTTTTGAATCTCCCCTTGGATCGTGCAAGGCCCGCGATTCAGTCGTTACGCGGAGCGACAGTCAATTTCACGATCGATGCACGCCTTCATTCAGACTTGTCGAGGCTTGCAGAGGGTCACAACGTCACTGTCTTTATGGTCATTCACGCGGCTGTGGCTGTTTTGATGTCCAGACTGAGCAGTTCCACGGACGTGGTGCTTGGTACTCCTGTCGCAGGACGCGGGGAGGCCGAACTCGACGATCTGATTGGTATGTTCGTCAACACGCTGGTCTTACGCACGAACGTCGAAGCGTCGGAGGGATTCGGTTCGTTCCTGGAGCAGGTGCGTGAAATCGATCTATCGGCGTTTGCCAATGCGGATGTGCCGTTCGAGTGGTTGGTGGATGAGATCGACCCCGTGCGTTCTACTGCGCACTCACCGCTGTTCCAGGTTTTGTTGGTGTTCCAGAACTTTGCGCAAACGCAGTTCGTGTTGCCAGAACTCACGATTTCCGGGATCGAAGCGGACTCGGGAACGGCGAAATACGACCTTCAGATCACTCTGTCCGAGGTCATCAGCGAGTCTGGAGAACCCTCAGGGATACACGGGTCGTTCAACTACGCAACCGACCTGTTCGACGAATCAACGGTGCTGGAATTCGTCGATCGTCTGTTGCGAATTCTGAGCACAGTGTCCGCAACTCCGGACGTACTGGTGGGTGATATTCCCGTACTCTCACAGAGCGAGAGTGAACAGGTACTGGCACAAGCTGTTTCGGCCGGATCTTTGTGCTCGGACAATGCGACGCTGGTCTCGTTGTTCGACGAGCAGGTTGCGCGGACGCCTAACTCTGTCGCGTTGGCCATGGACGCAATTGAACTTACGTATGCGGAGTTCGATGCCAAGGTCAATCAACTCGCGCGTCACCTCATTTCCGAAGGAGTCGGACCTGAGCAGTTGGTCGGTGTGGCGATGCGTCGGAGCATTGACCTCGTGGTTGCGATCTACGCCGTTCTGAAGGCTGGGGGCGCCTACGTTCCTATCGATCCAGATCATCCAGCAGAACGCACCGAGTACGTCGTAGAGGCGGCGGATCCGGTACTGATTCTGACTACCGCTCGCGATCAGTTCGCGTCGACGGGTCGACGGATGGTGACTGTCGAGGCTCTGAACTTGGACGGGTTCCCATCTCGCCGGATTGCCGACTCTGAACGCAATTCGCCTTTGCGATCGCAAAACACGGCGTATCTGATCTTCACTTCAGGTTCGACAGGTCGACCCAAGGGCGTTGCCATTACACACAGCGCAACGGTGAACCAGTTGGTGTGGGCTCAGGCGACCTACAGGCTTGATTGCTCGGATGTGGTACTGCACAAAACGCCGATCACCTTCGACATTTCGGTCTGGGAATTGTTCTGGACTCTCCAAACTGGCGCGAAACTGGTCATCGCGGTTCCCGATGGACACCGGGACGCAGATTATCTTGCGAAAACCATCGCTCAAGAGCGGGTCACGACGGTGCATTTCGTTCCGTCGATGTTGAGCGCATTCATGTCCGCGGTGCCCGCGCCGCTGCCGGAATCGGTGCGTCGAGTCTTTGTCGCAGGAGAGGCGTTGAGCGCCGACACCGTACGCCGATTCAGCGGGTACGCCTCGGCGAGCCTGCACAACTGGTACGGGCCTGCCGAGGTCGAGGTGGTAACAGCTTGGGAGGCGACTCCTGAGGCGGTGGTCGTCCCGATCGGTACGCCCGTCGCTAACGCGTCCACTGTTGTGCTTGACGGCCGGTTGGCGCCAGTGCCGGTGGGTGTGGCCGGTGAACTGTATTTGGGCGGACCGCAGGTGGCTCGTGCATATCACGGTGAGCCTGCTATGACGGCGCTGCGATTTGTCGCCGATCCATTCGGATCAGCCGGCGCCAGGTTGTACCGCACCGGAGATTTGGTTCGATGGACCAAATCGGGGGAGCTGGAGTACATCGGCCGTAGTGATTTCCAGGTGAAGTTGCGTGGTCAGCGGATCGAACTGGGTGAGATCGAATCAGCCCTGCTCACGCATGAGAACGTAAACGACGCCGTCGTCGTGATGCACTCTGACTCCAAGTCGGGTGACAGCTTGGTTGGGTATGTGGTGCCGGCGTCGGGTGCGGTGGTTGATGTTGTAGCGCTTACGGATTCGCTGCGTGCGGTGTTGCCGTCGTACATGGTTCCGTCGTTGATCATGGTGTTGGATGCGTTGCCGCTGAATGCGTCGGGAAAGTTGGATCGGAAGTTGTTGCCGGAGCCGGTGTTCGAGGTTGCGGTGTTCCGGGCTCCGGTGACGGCGGTGGAGGAGATCGTCGCGTCGGTGTTCGGGGATGTTCTCGGGGTCGAGCGTGTCGGGTTGGATGATGATTTCTTTGCTTTGGGTGGTAATTCTTTGATTGCTACTCGGGTGGCGGCTCGGTTGGGGCAGGCGCTCGATGCGCAGGTTCCGGTGCGGGTGTTGTTCGAGGCGTCGTCGGTGGAGTTGTTGGCTGCTCGGGTGGAGTCGGAGGTTGGTTCGGGTGCGCGGGCGGCGTTGACTGCTCGGGTGCGTCCGGAGCGGGTGCCGTTGTCGTTGGCGCAGCAGCGGATGTGGTTCTTGAACCGTTTCGATACGTTGTCGTCGGCGAACAATATTCCGGTGGCGATTCGGTTGTCGGGGTTGTTGGATGTGGAGGCTCTGCAGGCTGCGGTGTCGGATGTTGTTGGTCGGCATGAGATTTTGCGGACGGTGTATCCGGAGGTCGACGGTGTCGGGTTCCAGGAGGTGTTGTCTGCGGATCGGGTGCGGTTGGATTTGTCGCCGGTGGCGGTGTCGGAGTCCGATGTCGTTGGTGCGGTGACGGAGTTCTTGTCGGCTGGTTTCGATGTGGCGGTGGAGGTTCCGGTTCGGGCGCGGTTGTTCGCGGTGTCGGAGTCGGAGTTCGTGTTGGCGATGGTGGTTCATCACATCAGTGGTGATGGTGTGTCGATGGGGCCGTTGACGCGTGATGTGATGGTGGCGTACGAGGCTCGTTCTCGGGGTGAGGTGCCGGGGTGGACGCCGTTGGCGGTGCAGTATGCGGATTACGCGTTGTGGCAGCGGGAGACTCTCGGTTCGGAAGATGATCCGTCGTCGTTGATTTCGCGTCAGATCGGTTTCTGGGAGTCGGCGTTGGCGGGGTTGCCGGATCAGTTGGATTTGCCGGCTGATCGTCCGCGGCCGGCGGTGGCGTCCAATCGTGGTGCTGCGTATTCGTTCGTGATTGATCGTGATGTGCATGTGTCGTTGAGTGACGCTGCGCGTGAGTCGAATTCGTCGTTGTTCATGGTGGTGCATGCGGCGTTGGCGGTGTTGTTGTCGCGGTTGTCGGGGACGTCCGATATTGCGATCGGTACTCCGGTGGCGGGTCGTGGTGAGCAGGTTCTCGATGATTTGATCGGGATGTTCGTCAATACGTTGGTGTTGCGGACCGAGGTGGATTCTTCGGAGTCGTTCTCGGGGTTGTTGGGTCGGGTTCGTGAGGGCGATCTGGGTGCGTTTGCGCATGCGGATCTGCCGTTCGAGCGGTTGGTGGAGGTGCTCAATCCGGCGCGGTCGCAGGCTCGTAATCCGTTGTTCCAGGTGATGCTCTCGTTCCAGAACATGGAGCAGACCGCGTTGCAGTTGGGCGATCTGACGGTTGCGGGCGTCGATACCGGCGCGGTGGCGGCGAAGTTCGATCTGCAGTTGACCATGGTCGAGCAGTTCGACGAGTCCGGTGCCCCGGCCGGGATGGCGGCGACGTTCACGTACGCGACGGATCTGTTCGACGAGTCGACGGTGGCCTCGATGGCAACCCGATTCGAACGCATCCTGCGCACAGTTCTCGACGATTCATCGGCGCTGGTGGGAGAAGTCGATCTTCTTGATGGTGTTGAACGAATTGAGATCTACAACAGATCGCGCGCCAGTCGTCGGGATCTGCCCGCGACGCGATTGGTGGATGTCGTCGGTACGGCTCAGCGCGCTATGGATGTTGCGCTGATTTACGGTGACGAAAGCTTGACCTATGGCGAATTCGATTCGCGCGTCAATCGATTGGCCCGACATCTGATTTCGCAAGGTGTTGGACCTGAGGTTCTGGTCGGCGTGCTCATGGGGCGGTCTATATCTTGGGTGATCGCAGCCCATGCGGTGATTCGTGCAGGTGGCGGATATGTACCCCTGGACCCATCGCATCCGACTGAACGCGTCTCTTATGTTTTGCGAACGGCGGCGCCCGCCGTTGTCTTGTACTCGCGTGACTTTACGGTTGATGGTCGACTCGACGCGAAGTTGCCGACTTCCTGGGTTGATGTTGACAGTCTTGACCTGCATACGTATTCGACTGATCCGATCACCGATTCAGAGCGACTGTCTGCTCTTCGGGGAGATCACCCTGCGTATGTGATTTTCACTTCCGGTTCTACCGGGACGCCGAAAGGCGTCCTGGTATCGCATATCGCCGTAGTAAACCAGATGCTTTGGCGCCAGGATCGATACAATTTGGACCCGTCGGACGTGGTGCTGGTCAAGACTCCGTCCACATTTGACGTTTCACTTTGGGAGTTGTTCTGGCCGTGCCAAGTAGGCGCGCGCATGGTGATCGCCGAACCGGATGGCCATCGTGACCCTCAGTACATAGCGAAGTTGATCCGGGAGCATGCGGTCACGGTCGCGCACTTCGTGCCTGCAATGATGGCCCTATTCATTTCAGCCGAATATGCCAGCAATATTCCTTCCTTGAGGCTGGTGTTTTCCGGTGGCGAGGCCTTGAAAGTTGGCACTGCCGCGGAAGTTTTCGGAGTGATGCCATCAGCACGCTTGGAGAATTTGTACGGTCCTGCCGAGGCTGCAATTGATGTGACCTTCCATGAAGTCACATCGGACGAGACCGTGTCGATCCCGATTGGTTCTGCTGTGTGGAATACAGGGCTGCTAGTCCTGGATTCCAGGCTGCACCCGGTTTCAAGGGGTGTTGTCGGCGAGCTTTATCTATCGGGCATTCAGTTGGCGCGCGGGTATATCGGGCGGGCCGCAATGTCGTCGGATCGGTTTGTTGCGAACCCGTTTGCCGATGGCAGCGGGGGCGGTCGGATGTATCGCACGGGCGATTTGGTGCGGTGGGATGCGTCGGGGGAGCTGGAGTACATCGGCCGTAGTGATTTCCAGGTGAAGTTGCGTGGTCAGCGGATCGAGTTGGGGGAGATCGAGTCGGCTTTGGTGGCTGATGCATCGGTATCCGCATCTGCAGTGACTGTTGTTTCGGCCAAGTCGGGTGACAGCTTGGTTGGGTATGTGGTGCCGGCGTCGGGTGCGGTGGTTGATGTTGTAGCGCTTACGGATTCGCTGCGTGCGGTGTTGCCGTCGTACATGGTTCCGTCGTTGATCATGGTGTTGGATGCGTTGCCGCTGAATGCGTCGGGGAAGTTGGATCGGAAGTTGTTGCCGGAGCCGGTGTTCGAGGTTGCGGTGTTCCGGGCTCCGGTGACGGCGGTGGAGGAGATCGTCGCGTCGGTGTTCGGGGATGTTCTCGGGGTCGAGCGTGTCGGGTTGGATGATGATTTCTTTGCTTTGGGTGGTAATTCTTTGATTGCTACTCGGGTGGCGGCTCGGTTGGGGCAGGCGCTCGATGCGCAGGTTCCGGTGCGGGTGTTGTTCGAGGCGTCGTCGGTGGAGTTGTTGGCTGCTCGGGTGGAGTCGGAGGTTGGTTCGGGTGCGCGGGCGGCGTTGACTGCTCGGGTGCGTCCGGAGCGTGTGCCGTTGTCGTTGGCGCAGCAGCGGATGTGGTTCTTGAACCGATTCGACCCGGGATCCAATGTTGACAATATTCCGGTGGCGATTCGGTTGTCGGGGTTGTTGGATGTGGAGGCTCTGCAGGCTGCTGTGTCGGATGTTGTTGGTCGGCATGAGATTTTGCGGACGGTGTATCCGGAGGTCGACGGTGTCGGGTTCCAGGAGGTGTTGTCTGCGGATCGGGTGCGGTTGGATTTGTCGCCGGTGGCGGTGTCGGAGTCCGATGTCGTTGGTGCGGTGACGGAGTTCTTGTCGGCTGGTTTCGATGTGGCGGTGGAGGTTCCGGTTCGGGCGCGGTTGTTCGCGGTGTCGGAGTCGGAGTTCGTGTTGGCGATGGTGGTTCATCACATCAGTGGTGATGGTGTGTCGATGGGGCCGTTGACGCGTGATGTGATGGTGGCGTACGAGGCTCGTTCTCGGGGTGAGGTGCCGGGGTGGACGCCGCTCGAGGTGCAGTATGCGGATTACGCGTTGTGGCAGCGGGAGACTCTCGGTTCGGAAGATGATCCGTCGTCGTTGATTTCGCGTCAGATCGGTTTCTGGGAGTCGGCGTTGTCGGGGTTGCCGGATCAGTTGGATTTGCCGGCTGATCGTCCGCGGCCGGCGGTGGCGTCCAATCGTGGTGCTGCGTATTCGTTCGTGATTGATCGTGATGTGCATGTGTCGTTGAGTGACGCTGCGCGTGAGTCGAATTCGTCGTTGTTCATGGTGGTGCATGCGGCGTTGGCGGTGTTGTTGTCGCGGTTGTCGGGGACGTCCGATATTGCGATCGGTACTCCGGTGGCGGGTCGTGGTGAGCAGGTTCTCGATGATTTGATCGGGATGTTCGTCAATACGTTGGTGTTGCGGACCGAGGTGGATTCTTCGGAGTCGTTCTCGGGGTTGTTGGGTCGGGTTCGTGAGGGCGATCTGGGTGCGTTTGCGCATGCGGATGTGCCGTTCGAGCGGTTGGTGGAGGTGCTCAATCCGGCGCGGTCGCAGGCGCGTAATCCGTTGTTCCAGGTGATGCTCTCGTTCCAGAGCGCACGCCAGACCGGGTTGCAGTTGGGCGATCTGACGGTTGCGGGCGTCGATACCGGCGCGGTGGCGGCGAAGTTCGATCTGCAGTTGACCATGGTCGAGCAGTTCGACGAGGCGGGTGCCCCGGCCGGGATGGCGGCGCAGTTCACGTACGCGACGGATCTGTTCGACGAGTCGACGGTGGCCTCGATGGCAACCCGATTCGAACGCATCCTGGCTGCCGTCGTTGCTGATCGGTCAACCATTGTTGGTGACGTTGATATTTTGGATTCTGTTGAGCGTTCGTTGGTGCTCGAGGGGTGGAATGACACGGCTCGTGAGG
>NZ_JAQGFI010000031.1:0-9026 GCF_027854095.1 Rhodococcus sp. C-2
TTCGTACAACCTCGTGTCACTCGCCGTAAAGGCGGGAGTCGGTGTCCGTGTCGCTCTGACTTGGAATAAGTTACGCGTCCGCCGAAGTCTTTGACAAATCCACAGGTCAGAGGCTCGGAGGTATCCATTTCCCCAGCAAGATTGCCCGTTTCAGTCGATTTTCACGAATTCGGACATCATGTGACGCCGGACACCGTGCCCGGATCGGCACGCAGCGGGAACTCACACCACTTGGACTCGGATACCTGCATCCTCGAACAACGCGACTTGCTTTGCGTCTACTGCAGCATCGGTAACCAGCACGGCCCCCGGCGGTATCGGCGCCCACGCATGGAAAGGACGTTCACCGAGCTTGGCGGAGTGGGCGAGGATGTAGACCTCGCCGGCACGTTCGATCATCATTTCCTTGAGCCGGGTCTGATCGAGCTCAGCTTCACAAATACCCAGGTCAGCCGTAACTGCATCGGCACCGAGGAATGCCTTGTCAAACGACACCCGCTGCAGCGACGCTTCCGCCAGTGGCCCGACGAATCCTTGACTGAGCTGCCGCAGCGTCCCGCCGAGACATTCGACTCGAACACCATCAGCGTCGGCTAACGCCTCGAGCGCCGTAAGCCCTGCAGCGATCACCGTCAAATTCGTCACGTGACGTAAGAACTCTCCCATCGCCCCGACGGTGGTACCTGCATCAAGAAGTACGGTTTCCCCGGGCCGAACCTGCTCAGCAGCCCATTCGGCGATGCCCCGTTTGGCGTCGAATCCCTCCATTGCGCGTTGACGCAAGGAGGATTCCGGATGAGGGTTGAGAGCAATCGCCCCGCCGTACGTTCGAGCAATTACTCCCTGGGCAGTCAACTGACTCAGGTCGCGACGAATCGTGGATGCAGTCACCCCGAATTGGGCAGACAGATCCTCGACACTGGCCAGACCGCTGGTGCGAGCGAGCCTCGCAATCTCCGACCGCCTCGCCTCCGACTCCCGGATGGCCATCGCTCCTCCCCCTACAAACCGTGGTTCTTACTTGGAAACGAATGTGCTGGTTGCCAATTCGGCCGCCTGCCGCAGCGCTTCGACCATACTACCGGCCTCGGCGATGCCCTTACCTGCAATATCGAAAGCGGTTCCGTGATCGACGGAGGTACGGATGACAGGTAACCCGACGGTGATGTTGACGCCGGCCTCGATCCCGAGAACCTTGACCGGGCCGTGCCCCTGATCGTGGTACATCGCAACGATCAAGTCGTAGTCCCCACGTCCAGCGAGGAAGAATGCCGTGTCCGCCGGCAGTGGGCCGTGGACGTCGATTCCTTCTGCCTTCAAGAGTTCGACGGCGGGAATGATCTTCTGCTCTTCCTCTCCGTACCCGAAAAGCCCGTTCTCCCCCGCATGCGGGTTGATCCCGCACACGCCGATTTTCGGAGATGGATTGCCCGTGCGCACCAAAGCTTCGTGACCTCGACGAATGGTCCTCTCGACCAGGCCGGGCTCGATCCTGGCAACTGCATCGAGCAGTCCGATGTGAGTGGTCACGTGAATCACCTTGAGCTTGGGGGTCGACAACATCATCGACACCTCCTCGGTACCGGTCAGGTGCGCAAGCAATTCCGTGTGTCCGGGATAGATGTGTCCTGCCGCATGCAGCGCTTCCTTGTTCAGCGGCGCCGTGCAGATCGACTGGACTTCACCGCGTACGGCGAGTTCGCTTGCGACGCGGATATATTGATAGGCCGCATCCCCCGCGACTGCCGACAGTTCACCCCAGGCGAGATCCTCGGGTAGCAAGTCCAGGTCGATGACGTTGATCCGTCCATCGATGAATTCAGCATCCTTGATCTCCTCGATCGCGACCACGTCGACGTCGATTCCGAGCACCGTGGCAGCCAATCGCAAACGCTTCGCGTCGCCGACAACAACAGGGCGGCAACGCTTTCTCGTTTCACCGTCGAGGAGTGCGGGGACGATCACTTCCGGTCCGACGCCGGCGCCGTCGCCCATCGTGACAGCAATCAGCGGCAGTGGAGTGGATTCGATTGACATGGGATTGACCTCGTTGTCTGAAGGAGTAACTGAAGGCGGACTGTCCGGAGCGGCGACCGGGGTGGGTTGCGCGAGAAACTTCGTTATGGAGAAAAGACTGTGTGCATTCCCGAAACTGCCTGGCCGCGTGACGATGTACCGTCCGGTTCGATCGACGGAAAGTACGGCGCCGTGTTCGATTTCGTAAATCGGTGACAGCGTGTCGACCCGCAGGCGGTCGAGAACGCTGCGCGCGGTTTCGCCACCGGTAAGTACCAGGTCGATCGGGTAATCGTCGTGGGAGAATCCTGCATCGACGGCAGCGATCAGATCGGCGAGAGCCGAAACGAGGTGGACGGATTCTGCAGGCACGACAGGTCCACTTACCGAAACCACGACGTTTCCGCGATCCAGTGCGTTCAGAATCGGAAGCGGATCGACCGAATGCGCCAGCAGCTCAGCACTGTTCACTTCGATATGGTGCGCCCCTGAATCCCGAAGCAATGCCACTTGGTCCCCGGCAGACGCATCCGCCGTCCCCACGACGACCAAGGTAAATCGAGAAACACGAAGAGATGGGCACGCGACGGGTGACTGCACGGTTCTTCGTCGTGCCACTGCCATCGCGAGCGCCGAGGTTCCTACCAATCGAGAACCCCGAACCTCCTGTGCTGCAGCCACAATCAGTTCCAGATCACTCTCGGTCTCGACGTCGCAGATCGCCACCGACCCGGCTTCTGAGATCGACGCAAGAACCTGGCTCAAACGCCCGGAGCGAATGTCATCCAGCGATACGCCAGAAGTGATTGCCGACGGGCCGAGCGCCTCTGCAATCGACCGAGGAGTCGGCTTCGACTCCGCGCGCCACAGGTCAGTGGAGTGCAACGCAACCCCATCGACCAACACCACGCCGTCTTGCACCGTGCGCCCTTGTCTGGGCAGTCCGGCGGCGACGATGACCGGAGATCCGTCGCGGGAGAGTTCTCCAACCTCCGCTGCTATGTTGCCCCTGAGCAGGGAATCGATCTTCTTGACGATCTCGGAGCCGTCAGACGATTGCAGAACTGATCTCACGTCCCGAGAGGCTCTGGCGGGGTCGGATCGCCGTGAGTGCAGATCGAAAACCGTCACTCCTGATCCGTCGGGCGCATCTGGGCCGAGCCGAAGCGATATGCCCGAACTGCGGAGCAGAAATCCTGCGGCCGACTCCGCTGCTCCGGAAAGATCATCAGCGATGATTACCAGTGGTTTCATCGAATTCCTCGACCCCCTTTCGGTCTGAATCGAGTATGCACAGCATCGCAACCGATGCGCGAAGTACGCAATCGAAGTTACGGGACTTGCGCGAAGTGCGCAACAGTGCCATTGTGAGCTGAGTTACAAGCGAGAGCCCGACGCGATTGTTCACCAACAGTCCGCTCGGAGCGTCGCCCCCACGCTGCCCCGTCAGGATCGAAAGGTCACCGATGACCAATACTCGTTTGCGAACACCACAGCTCTCCCGGCGATCCTTTCTGCAGTTCACCGGGCTGATCGGTGGCGCAACGCTTCTGGGCACGACTGCCGCGTGCGCCGGCCCTACCGGGAAACCGACACAGGACACCCTGGTGCTCGGGCTCAACCGCTCGCTCGTCAGCCTCGACAACAAACTCAATCAATTCGACGCAGCAGTCACGGCTCAACGTGGCGTCAGACAAGGTCTCACCCGGATCGGCGACAATCTGACACCGCAACTCGTTCTCGCTGACAGGTTCGAATCGACCGGCCCGACCGAGTGGACGGTTCGACTCCGCGAGGGCATCCGTTACTCCGACGGCACACCTGTGCTGATCGACGACGTCACGACGGCAATGCAGATGTACCAGCAGGTCAGCGGATCGTTTGTCGCACCGCAGTTCCCCGAGTGGCCGACGGTCGTCCCCATCGACGATCGCACCTTCATCCTTCGGACGAATTCCCCGGTGCCGGTTCTGGACTCGCTCATGTCCAACATCTTGATCACCCCGGCCGCTGCCAACGAACCCAACGAACTGCAGAGCGGAATCGGGTCGGGACCGTTCGTCGTCAGCGAATCGAACCGGGGCACCGGCGATTACACACTTGTCGCCAATGACAACTACTGGGGCCCGGCCCCCGGCGTTCGTCGTGTTCAGGTCCGCTTCATTCCCGAAGAGGCCGGCCGCGTCGTCGCGCTTCGGAGCGGCGAGGTCGACGTCATCGACTCGATCAGTCCCGATTCCGCCGAACAACTCGCCGATCTGCCTGGTGTCCAGGTGGACACAGTACCGAGCACACGCATCAACCAACTGTTCTTCAACTTCCGCAAGCCCGCCGATCACCCACTGTCCAATCCGCGTGTCCGAGAAGCTCTCACGTATGCCATCGACGGTGAGTCACTCGCTCGGGACGTGCTGATCGGTTCCGCAGTCCCGGCCACCGGCCCCGCACCGTCGACCTTGGACGGAGCCGTGAAAACTGGCACTTACCAATATGATCCACGGAAAGCGCGGCAAATGCTCGAGGCCGAAGGCGCCGACGACCTCGAACTCACCTTCATCTGGGAAACCGGAGAGTTCACCAACGACGTCTCGGTGATGGAATCGGTACTCGAAATGATGAAGGCCGTGGGAGTACGCGTCAAACTCCAGCAGTTCGAACCGGGCGGTGACATCTCGTCCTGGCGCCAGGGCAAGACCGGCGACTGGGATGTGCTGGGCAACGGCTACGGCAACCAGACCGGACTTGCACTGACCACGTTGCAGGGGATGTACGCCGGCACAGCGGAGAAGGAAGCAACTCGCGACACCTATCACGGGTACGTCTTCCCCGAAATCACCGCGAAGATCCAAGCCGCATCCAGTGAACCAGACCCGACCAAGCGCGCCGCTCTACTCGACGCCGCACAACAAGACATCTGGAACACCTGGCCTTGCCTGTGGAGCTTCGTACCCAACGCACTCCTTGCGAAACGCACTCGTGTACAAAATGTTTCACTGACCCCGATCAACTCCTACGACCTCGGCGCCGTCCGATTGGAGGCCTGAGGCGATGACTCTCACCGCTCCGAAACCGCAAACCGCTCTCGGAATCTCTCCGCGTCGACGCACAAGGATCAACCCGACCGTCAAATACGTGCTCAAACGTCTGGCACAGAGTGCCTTGACGATCTTCCTCACGCTCACAACAGTGTTCGTCCTGATCCGAATGGCACCCGGCGATCCTGCCTACGCCTTGGCCGGACCGCTGGCCAGCACCGAGGATCTCGCACAGATCCGTGCTGACATGGGCTTGGACAAGTCGGTGTTCTCCCAATACCTGATCTACCTGTGGGACCTCGTCCACCTGAATCTCGGCACGTCGTACTCGTTCCAGGCGCCGGCCATGGACGTTGTCCTCGGCCGTCTCCCGTACACCATCACCCTTGCCGTCAGCTCCATTCTGTTGACCGCCGTGCTCTCGATTCCGCTGGGCGTGTGGATGGCCCGTCACGCGGACACCAGACGTGAACTCGGTGCGAACGTCGTAGCCGTCGGCGGGCAGTCCATGCCGGAGTTCTGGAGCGGCCTGATGCTGGTGACGATCTTCGCGGTCTTGATCCCAGTACTCCCGGCAGCCGGTTTCACCACATGGCCGTCGTTGATCCTGCCTACCGTCACCATCGCCATCCTTCAGATCGCGTTGATCTCCCGGATGGTTCGACGCGAAATGGTCTCGGCCTTCGCTTCTCCGTACATCACGGTCGCACGCTCTCGCGGAGTATCGGAACGCGAACTCACCTGGCGATATGCGATGCGTAATTCGGCGATTCCGATCGTCACCGCGCTGGGCACCAGATTCGCCGGAATGCTGAACGGCGTCGTGGTGGTCGAGGTCGTGTTCGCCTGGCCTGGTGTCGGCTCGCTGGTGGTCCGCGCACTCGAGACTCGCGACTACCCGCTCATCCAGGCCACCGTGCTTGTCACCGCGGTTCTCGCCGTGCTCGTGCAACTGGCAGTGGACCTCCTCTACCCCCTCCTGGATCCACGCGTGCGACTCGGAAAGGGCGCCAACTGATGACTACCGTCTTGGAACCTCCAACAACTCCACGCGCCAGCGCGGTCACCGAGGCAGACTTCGCACGCGCCGGAGCCACGCGCCGTAAGCGAGACAGCCGAGTCAAGATCTGGACCGGCTCGATCTGCGCGCTCCTGGTGATTCTTCCTGTTGCATTGGCGGGACTACTCCCCCTTGCAGATCCGAACCAGACCAACCTGAGCAGTCGACGGCTACCGCCCCTCACCGACGGCCATCTGTTCGGCACCGATCAGTTGGGACGAGATCTGCTCTCACGGATCCTGCACGGCGGCCAGGTGTCTCTGACGATCGGTATTCTCGCCGTGATCGTCTCCGGCGTCATCGGCATCGTCGCCGGATCCGCCGCGGGGTACTTCGGTGGTTGGGTCGACACCGTGATCTCCCGCCTACTCGAAGCACAGCTTTCTCTGCCTTTGCTGATGATGCTGCTTCTCGTTGTTGCGCTGTTCGGCCCGTCCATTCCCGTCATCACGTTTGTCATCGCGATCGCACAGTGGCCCGAAGTCGCACGGTTGACTCGCTCATTGGTACTCGTCGAACGCGAAAAGCCTTACGTAGCTGCAGCTCGAGTCCTCGGACTTACCCGCATGGCCATCCTGCTTCGTCACGTCATTCCCAACATCGTCAAGCAGGCATCGCTCGTCGTCCTGCTGCTGCTCGCGCAGGCCGTACTGCTGGAAAGTTCGTTGAGCTACCTCGGCGCCGGACCGCAACGTCCATTCGCTACCTGGGGACGAATCATCGCCGACGGCCAGGACTACATCACCACGTCATGGTGGATCGTCACGTTGACCGGTCTGATGATCGTGCTGCTGGTCGTCGGAGTGAACCTACTCGGCGATGGTCTGCGCGATCGTCCTGCAGGTTCGAAACGACTGGGCGCAAGCCTGTTCGGGCGTGGCAGCGCCCAGAAAGCGAAGGCGTGAGACATGGGAAATCTACTACGGGTCGACGATCTCCAGATCGAACTTGTCACGGCGAACGGCGTCATCCGAGCCGTCGACGGCGTGTCCTTCTGCATCGACGCCGGTGAAACCGTCACCATCATCGGTGAATCCGGCTCCGGAAAGTCGACGACAGCCATGGGGATTCTCGGACTGCTTCCGGACGATCTTGCGGTTCTTTCCGGGAAAGCCGTGTTCAAGGGTCAGGACATTCTCGGAAACACGAAGATCCTGAACGATATTCGCGGAAAACACATCGCGCTCATCCCCCAGGACCCGATGACGGCTCTGAGTCCCGTCCACACCATCGGTAGCCAACTTCGAGAAGCAGTGCGCCACAGCGGTGTGACCGCGAAGAAGCAACAAATCGAGCGAGCAGTGCAACTGCTCGAGCAGGTACGCATTCCGTATCCGGATCAGCAACTCGACAAGTACCCGCATCAACTGTCGGGTGGAATGTTGCAGCGCGTCCTGATCGCCGGCGCTCTTGCTGCCGGCCCCGAACTGATCGTGGCCGACGAACCCACCAGCGCACTGGACGTAACCGTTCAGGCCGGGATTCTGGATCTATTGCTCGAGTTGCAGGAGCGCACCGGCATCGGAATGCTGGTCATCACTCACGATCTCGGAGTTGCGCGGTTGGTCTCCGATCGCATCTACGTGATGAAGGACGGACGTTTTGTCGAGACCGGTAGTGCCGACGTTCTCGTCGACTCACCGCAAAGCGCCTACACACAAAAGCTTCTCGACGCCATACCTCAACTGGGGCCTTGGGACGGCGACCCCGCCCGTTCAACACAGATCGGAGCCTCGGCATGACCCGCCACGAAACGCCACTTCTCGCCGTCGAAGATCTCGTGGTCGAGTATCCGGTTCCCGACGGAGTTTTCCGAGCCGTGGATGCTGTGAGCTTCTCGGTGGAAAAGGGCAAGACCTTGGCCATCGTCGGCGAATCCGGATGTGGCAAGTCGACCATCGCTCGATCGATCGTCCGACTCCTCACACCGACCAGTGGACGCATTCTCGTCGACGGCAATGACATCGCGCAGATGTCGGAGAAGTCGCTGCGCCCCTACCGCTCTCGCGTTCAAATGGTGTTCCAAGATCCGTACGGATCGCTCGACCCTCATCTGACTGCCGAGGACATCATCGGAGAACCACTGCGCCTCAAAGGTGTTCGGAGCAAGTCTGAACGTGCAAAGGCAGCAGCAGAACTCGTCGATCGCGTTGGCTTGCCCAGCTCGGCACTACACCGGCGTCCGGCGGAGTTCTCAGGAGGCCAACGTCAGCGCATCGGAATTGCTCGTGCACTTGCCAGCGGACCCGAGATCCTGGTCTGCGACGAAGCGACCAGCGCTCTCGACGTGTCGGTGCAAGCGCAGGTACTCGAGCTCCTACGTGAAATTCAGGCCGATACCGGTCTGACGTACGTTTTCATCTCACACAACTTGGGCGTCGTCCGAGAAATCAGCGAGACCGTAGTCGTGATGTCGAAAGGAACCATCGTCGAATCCGGTTCCACAGACACAGTTCTCGCCAGTCCGCGCGAGCCGTACACCCGCGCACTACGAGGCGCTGCTCTCGATCCCACCACCATGGTCGGCATCAAACCACGCCACGTGGTGGCAGCCCTGTCCAAGAACTTGCTAGCCAAGCAGACCGAATCACGAGGAGTTGCCTGATGACCGCCCCACTCGAGCTTCCGAAACTGGTGCTCGGCACCATGACATTCGGAGACACGGTCGACATATCGGGCGCCGGATCGATGCTCGACGCAGCACTAGGCGCCGGTATCTCTCACATCGACACGGCCAACGGCTATGCGGGCGGCGAGTCCGAGCGCATGCTGGCAAAGCTGCTCCACGGCCGACGCGATTCCGTCACTCTGGCCACCAAAGCGGGAATGCCGCATCCCGAGAGCAATGATCAGAACCTGTGGATGGTTCTCGGCGAGGCGGCGTGAGTGGGCGCACCTTCCCGGGAATGATCTGA
>NZ_JAQGFI010000032.1:0-7674 GCF_027854095.1 Rhodococcus sp. C-2
TTCGCAATTCCCATTCTCGCGCCGAGGACCAGCCCGTCTACTTCAGTCCCGCGTCAGCAACGTCCATACCCACAACATTTAGCAGAACGCCGACCGTTCCTCAGCGCCTTCGCGGATCTCTCGACCGCCGTCGATCTGGCCGACACCGCCGCCTTCACCGTCGACGACAATGACGACGACGATCCGGTGCTGCTGACGTCGCCGGACGGTTTCGAGGTCGACACCTGGCGGGAGGGCTACCCGTACGACGCACGGATGCCTCGGGACGAGTACGAAATGTCCAAGCGTCTGCTGCAGATCGAACTCCTCAAGCTGCAGAACTGGTCGAAAGAAACCGGCGCACGGCACGCCATCGTGTTCGAAGGACGCGACGCTGCCGGTAAGGGCGGAACGATCAAACGATTCATGGAGCACCTCAATCCTCGTGGCGCTCGCGTCGTCGCGCTGGAGAAGCCGTCGGCTCGCGAGTCGACGCAGTGGTACTTCCAGCGCTACGTGCAGCACCTTCCCGCCGCCGGGGAACTGGTGATGTTCGATCGATCTTGGTACAACCGGGCCGGGGTCGAGCGGGTCATGGGTTTCTGCACCGACGAGGAGCATGAGCGATTTCTGCGCCAGGTGCCGTTGTTCGAGCAGATGCTCGTCGACGACGGCATCAGCTTGATCAAGTTCTGGTTCTCGGTTTCACCGCTGGAGCAGCGCACGCGGTTCGCGATCAGACAGGTCGATCCCGTGCGGCAGTGGAAGCTTTCGCCGATGGACATCGCTTCTCTGGACAAGTGGGATGCGTACACGGCGGCGAAGGAAGAGATGATCCGGTTCACCGATACCGCCACCGCTCCGTGGACCGTCATCAAGAGCAACGACAAGAAACGCGCGCGGATAAACGCGATGCGTCACGTGCTCAGTCAGTTCGATTACGACAACAAGGATTACGAGATCGTGGGTACTCCGGATCCGCTGATCGTGGGCAGCCTCGAATAGTCGGCGCGTGTGCTCTGCCCATCCGCGGCGTGGGTGGTTAGTGTGAGTTGAATGGAGACCGTACCGATCCAACTCCCCGACGGCACCGTGACCCCGATCCGTCTGTTTCCCGGACCGAACGACGACGCACCCGTGGTGGTGATGTTGCCCGGGCTCGGAGTTCCCGCCGGGTTCTACGATCCGGTGGCGCAGGCCCTGGTCGAAGCCGGCTTCAACGCGGCCATCGGTGAACTGCGCGGCCAAGGTGACAGCAAACCGCGCCCGAGCGCGTCGAGTGCTTTCGGATATCAGGAACTGGTCTCGATCGATTGTCCGGCGACGTTCGAGGTAGTGCGCGAGCGGTTCCCGGCCAGCACACCTTTTCTGATGGGGCACAGCATGGGCGGCCAGATCGGGGTGATGTACGCGTCGAGGATTCGGGGCCGGCTCGGCGGACTGATCCTGGTTGCCTCCGGATCGCCGTATCACCGCGGATTCCCCGGAATCCGTGCGCCCGGACTCTATCTGGGTTCGTCCGCGATGTCGGTGACAGCCAACATCGCCGGCTTCTGGCCGGGAGACCGGGTCAACGTCGGCGGCTTCGGTCGACAGTCGAAAGTTCTGATCACCGATTGGGCCCGGTTCGCCAGGACCGGTCGCATGGAACCCGTCGGTGCGGATATCGACTACGAGGAGCGGATCGCTCGCCTGACCTTGCCGGTTCTGTCGATCACGATCGAAGGGGACGATCTCGCTCCACGCCGGTCGGCAAAGAACCTGGTGGACAAGCTCTCCGGGGCCCAAGTGACGATGACGCACATCGACGAACCACTCGGTCACAACGGTTGGATACGCAATCCCACCGCTGTGAGCGAGCGCGTCGTCGCGTGGTTGCGCGACCGCTGAAAGATCAGCCGAGTTTCTGCCAGAGGAACTCGTAGGTCAGCGCAGTCTTGAAGGCCAGCTGAGCATTGTCCGCGGCGCCGCCGTGGCCACCCTCGATGTTCTCGAAATACAGCACCGGCTTGCCCAGCTCTTCCAGCCGTGCGGCCATCTTGCGGGCATGCGCGGGGTGGACGCGGTCGTCGCGGGTGGACGTCGCGATCAGGATCGGTGGGTACGACGCGGCGGCGTCGATGTTCTGATACGGCGAGTACTCCGAGATGAATGCCCACTCCTCCGGGACATCGGGGTCACCGTATTCGGCCATCCACGAAGCGCCGGCCAGCAGGAGATGGAATCGGCGCATGTCCAGCAGCGGGACCTGACAGACGATGGCGCCGAAGAGCTCGGGGTACTTGGTCAGCATGATGCCCATCAGCAGGCCGCCGTTGCTACCGCCCTGAGCTGCCAGAAGATCCGGGGTCGTGATTCCGCGATCGACGAGGTCTCTCGCGACGGCAGCGAAGTCTTCGTGCACCTTGTGGCGCCCGGCCTTGAGAACCTGTGTGTGCCAACCGGGTCCGTACTCGCCGCCACCACGAATGTTCGCAACCACATAGGTTCCGCCCTGCGTCAGCCAGGCACGGCCCAGAGAACCGCTGTACGACGGTGTCAGCGAGATCTCGAATCCGCCGTACCCGTAGAGCAGGGTAGGGCCGGGCTCGCTACGCGGACTGCGCACCACGAAGTACGGAACTTGGGTGCCGTCGGCAGAGGTGGCGAAGAACTGCTCCGTGGTGATGCCCTCGGCGTCGAAGAACGCGGGAGCCTGCTTGAGGGCAGTGGGTTCGGTTTCGCCGATCACGCCGTGCAAAAGAGTTGCAGGGGAGGTGTATCCACTCGAATTGACGAAGTACTCGTTGCTGACATCAGGGTCGGTGTCGAGAATTTCGATACTGGTCAGTTCTGGAAGCCCTTCGAAAGGTCGATCCTCCCAGCCGTTTTCGCCCGGCGTCAGGATTCGCAGCGTCGTGCGCACGTCGGTCAGGACCACCAGAATCAGATGATCGCGTGTCCAGGTGTAGTGCTCGAGCGAGGAATGTGCGTCGGGTTCGAAGATCGATGTCAGTGCTCGTGAGCCGGCAAGGAAATCGTCGTAACGGATGGCAAGCAGTGCGCCGGTCGGATATTCGGTGTCCTCGACGGCCCACACGGACTTGGTGCGGATCAACAACCACTCGTGGTGAATCGAGATCCCGGCGTCCTCGGGGACGTCCACGAGCACCAGTTCACCGTCGGGGCGAACTTCGAAATGCTGAGAGTTGTAGAAATCGACCGAGCGAGTGACGAAGTCCCGTTCGAACCCGGGCGTCGGATCGTGCGAAGCCGAGATGGCCACGTCCGTGGCCTGGCCCTCGTAGACGGTCTCGGCGCTGGAGAGGGGAGTGCCGCGCTTCCACCGCTGGGCCAGACGGGGATATCCGGAATCGGTGAGCGACCCCGGTCCGATATCCGTTCCGACGTAGACGGTATCGATGTCGATCCAGTCGATGTCGGTCTTGGCCTCGGGAAGGTAGAAGCCGGGATTCTCGCCCTCGGGAGCGAGGAACTCGCGCTTGTCGATGTCGAACTCGCGAACGACCGCCGCGTCTGCCCCGCCGCGGGAGAGGCTGATCAATGCACGGTTGCGGTGTGGCCGTAGAAGTTGCGTGCCCTTCCAGACCCAGTTCTCGCCCTCGGCCTCGGCCAGGGCGTCGAGGTCGACCAGGACGTCCCATTCCGGGTCGTCGGTGACGTACTGATCGAACGTCGTGCGTCGCCACAATCCGCGAACGTGGGTGCTGTCGCGCCAGAAGTTGTAGAGGAACTCACCTCGACGGCGGACGTAGGGGATTCGCGCGTCGGTATCGAGGATCTCGCGCACGTCGCTCTGTAGTCGATCGAAGCGCTCGTTGTCGGTGAGCTGCTCCTCGGTCACGGCATTGTGCTGACGGACCCAATCGAGTGCAGACTCACCGGTCACGTCTTCGAGCCAGAGGTAGGGGTCGTCGCCGGTGGTGGGCTGCTGATCGGAAGTCATACGTCCATTCTTACTGCTCGCTCCCGACAGCACTCGACCCCGCTCCCGAAACACTGGAGCGGGGTCGAGTGAGAACGAATCGGGTCAGACGCCCAGGGAGTGAGCGAGCATCGGCCAGGAGTTGTGGAGATCGTCCTGCCAGTAGCCCCACGAGTGGGTGCCGGTCGGCTTGAAGTCGAAGGTGGCCGGGATCTTCAGATCGCTCAGGCGGTAGGCGAGGTTGTGGGTGCAGTAGTTGACCGCTGCCTCGATGACGCCGCCGACGATTGCCTGGTTGGCGAGCGCACCGACCTGACCGTTGATCGCGGGATTGGCGAGAGTGTCGTGTGGACCGGGGAGTCCCGAGCCGGTGGAGACGTAGAGCTCGGTGCCGCGGAGCTTCTCGGCGTTGAGGACCGGATCGTTGTCCTTCCATCCCTGACCGTCGAGCGGGCCCCACATGTTGGTGATGTCAGCTCCACCGCGGGTACCTGTGACAAGTTCGATCGCACTCTGACCGACGGGGGTGCTGGTCTCAGCGCATCCGCTGTACGCCCCGACGCCCTTGTAGAGGCCGGGAGCCGCGATGGCGAGGTTGAGGACCGAGGTCGCGGTCATGGAGATCGCGGAGATCGACTGGACCTTGTTGGTGTTGAACTCGGCGTCGATGACGGGCGGGAGTTCCTTGGTGAGGAACGTCTGCCACTTCTGGCGACCGAGAACCGGATCGTCGTTCACCCAGTCGGTGTAATAGCTGAACGCGCCTTCGAGTGGAGTGACGACGTTGACGTTCTTGTCCTGGAAGAAGTTCATGACGTCGGTCTTGCGTTGCCAGGTCGCCGAGTCTTCGCCGCCGCCTGCACCGTTGAGCAGGTAGAGCGTCGGGCGGGGTTCGCTGTTGTCTGCGGGGAGGATGACCTCGAGCGGGATGTTGCGATCCATCGCCGGGGAGAAAACCGAGATGGTGACCTTGCGGTCGCCGGTCTTGGTGTTGCTCACGACGTGCGATCCGGACGTGTCACCGCCCGCAGAAGCTGTCGCCGGACTGATCAGCATCGGCAGCACCGTGGCCACTGCGAGAGCTGCGATCACACTGCCACGCTTGAAAATTCGAGCACGCATACGTTCGGATCCTCCACCTGAATGTCTTCGGATCCGGAACGGATCGAAGTGCCTGTGAGCCCTTACTGGAACAGGTTCACTTTTTGTTATGTGTCAGTAAAGCAGAGCGGGCGCAGAAAGTGACGCGATTCGATTGCCTGACAATTGAATTGGCCCCGGAATTAACCCCCGAATTAACCCCCGAATCGGCCCAGACAAGCACTCGACCCCGCTCCCGGAAGTGCAGGGAGCGGGGTCGAGTCGGAACGATTTCGGTCAGATGCCCATCGAACGAGCGAGCATCGGCCAGGAGTTGTGGAGATCGTCTTCCCAGTAGCCCCACGAGTGGGTGCCGGTCGGCTTGAAGTCGAAGGTGGCCGGGATCTTGAGATCGTTGAGGCGGTAGGCGAGGTTGTGGGTGCAGTAGTTGACTGCTGCCTCGATGACGCCGCCGACGATCACCTGGTTGGCGAGTGTGCCGACCTGTCCGTTGATCGCCTCGTTGTTCAGGGTGTCGTGCGGGCCGGGGAGTCCGGAGCCGGTGGAGATGAAGAGCTCGGTGCCGCGGAGCTTCTCGGCGTTGACGACGGGGTCGTTGTCGATCCAGCCCTGGCCGTCGAGGGGGCCCCACATGTTGGTCACGTCAGCGTCGCCGCGCATGCCCACAACCAGTTCGATGGAGGACTGGCCGACCGGTGTGCTGGTCTCGGCGCATCCGCTGTATGCACCGACGCCCTTGTAGAGGCCCGGAGCTGCGATGGCGAGGTTGAGGACCGAGGTCGCGGTCATCGAGATCGCGGAGATCGACTGGACGCCGTTGGTGTTGAACTCGGCGTCGATGACGGGCGGGAGTTCCTGGGTCAGGAACGTCTGCCACTTCTGACGGCCGAGGGACGGGTCGTCGTTCACCCAGTCGGTGTAGTAGCTGAATGCACCTTCGAGCGGGGTGACGACGTTGACGTTCTTGTCAGCGAAGAACTCGTTGACGTCGGTCTGACGCTGCCACGTCGCCCGGTCTTCGCCGCCGCCTGCACCGTTGAGCAGGTAGAGGGTCGGGCGGGGTTCGCTGCCGTCTGCCGGGAGGATGACCTCGAGCGGAATATCGCGTTCCATGGAAGGGGAGTACACCTTGATGGTGGCGATGCGCCCGTTGTCCGTGCGGCTCGAGAGCTTGGAACCCGTTGTGTTTGCCTTGGCAACAGTTGCCGTGGTGGTCGACGGATCTCCGCCTGCGGACGACACTGCAGGGCTGATCAGCATCGGCAGCACGGATACTGCGGCTACAGCGGCGACCAGACGGCCACGCTTGAAAGTGCGAGCACGCATACGTTCAGAAACCTCCACCTAAAATTCCTTCGAATCCGCCCAGGAGTGAACGGTCCTTTGTTGCTGTTCCCGTACGGGAATTCATGCTGGGTACATGCTCTGTCGATAGGTACAGGGCGTGTGAGTCTTGTAAGTTCTACCGCATCGGTGCGTTATCCGCCAGTGAACCAGAGATTTGCTGAACGTACGACCAGTTTCAGGTGAATTTCCCTGATCATCGACGGGATTAGTGAGTGAACCGGACATATCCACTATGGGAACAACATTGTTGCCTACCTCTGCAGTCGAACGCGTCTGTCGAAGATCTTCTCCGATATCAGCGCCCAGCGGGGAGTTACGTTTCGGTGAACGTCGGTTACTCGCCGCAGACTCGCGCGGACTCGACGGCAATCGCCAAGAGTTTCGCGTGGCAGGCGCGGGTCGAGTTCCCGGAGATCACCCCTGTCTTCAGCGTCGACGGCGTCGTCGAGATTCAGGAGTCCGGCGGAATCGCCCTGGCCTTCGACCTGGAGGACTCGAATCCGCTGGAGGGAGACCTGGCCAACGTCTCGTACTTCTACGACCTCGGAGTCCGCTCGATGTTGCCGACGTATAACTACATGAACGCTGCCGGCTGCGGCTGCTTGGACCTGGCGGACACGGGGTTGAGTGGATACGGCCGTGACCTGGTTGCCGAGATGAATCGCGTCGGAATGACGGTCGACGGCTCACATTGTTCGGTACAGACGGGGTTGGACATCTCAGCTATCACCCAGCGAGCAATGATCTACAGCCACTCGAACCTCCGAAGGTTGTGGGAGCATCCGCGCAACATCACCGACGATCAGGCCAGAGCGTGTGCGGAGACCGGCGGCGTAATCGGGGTCAACGGCGTGGGCATATTCCTCGGCGTCAACGGACCGGATGACGACCAGGCTCGGCTGTCCGCGATGGCCGACCACATCGAAGAGGCTGTGGGACTCGTCGGCATCGATCATGTCGGGATCGGCTCCGACTTCTCCTTCGACGCCGACGACTTCCGCGAAGAGATCGAGCAGAACCCGTCGTCGTTCTCCGAGGCGTACACCGCGTGGGGGCCACTGCAGTGGACTCCTCCGGAGGAGGTGCTGACACTTGATCAGGTATTGCGTGAGCGGGGCTTCGACGAGCCGTCGATCGAGGCCGTGTACGGCGGAAATTTCGCCCGAGTTGCCCGAGAAGTGTGGGCTACCGACGGGTAATACGACCATCTGGGGACAGCGAAACGATGCAGGACTACCCTGGTGAATCGTGACCTCACACTATGACGTCGTTGTCCTCGGAGCCGGCCCCGGTGGGTACGTCGCTGCTATCCGCGCGGCACA
>NZ_JAQGFI010000033.1:0-6107 GCF_027854095.1 Rhodococcus sp. C-2
TGCGGCGTTGACTGCGCAGGTGCGTCCGGTTCGGGTTCCGTTGTCGTTGGCGCAGCAGCGCATGTGGTTCCTCAACCAGTTGGATACAAGCTCGGCAGGGAACAACGTCCCGGTTGCGATAACTCTCACCGGAGAACTGGACGTCTCGGGGCTGGAGCAAGCGGTCGCCGACGTTATCGGCCGTCACGAGGTTCTGCGCACGGTCTACCCCGAGGTCGACGGCGTCGGCTACCAGAAGATCGTTGCACCGGCTGATGTCGACGTGAACCTCGCTGCAACCTCGGTCTCGGATTCGGAGATCGTTTCCGAGGTAACGAACTTCGTAGCGGCAGGCTTCGACGTGACGGCCGAGGTGCCGTTGCGCGCCAAGCTTTTCCAGATCAAGGCCGACGAGCATGTTCTGGTATTCGTGGTGCATCACATCTCGACCGACGGTTTCTCGATGGGCCCGTTGACCCGCGACGTCATGACCGCCTACTACGCCCGAACCAACGGCCAGGCTCCAACCTGGACGCCGTTGCCGGTGCAGTATGCCGATTACTCGTTGTGGCAGCGTGAGGTTCTCGGGTCCGAGGACGATCCGCAGTCCGTCATCGCGCAACAGATCACTTACTGGGCGCAAGCACTGGACGGCGTGCCCGAACAGTTGAATCTTCCGGGGGATCGGGCTCGGCCGGCGGTATTCTCCGGTCAGGGAGCGACATTCGAATTCTCGATCGGTCAGGAATTGCATGAGCGGCTGATCAGCGTGGGCCGAGAACACAATGCGTCGATGTTCATGGTGGTCCATGCGGCTCTGGCGTCGCTTCTCGCTCGTCTGTCGGGAACAACGGACATCAACATCGGTGCACCGATGGCCGGGCGAGGTGAATCCGAACTCGACGATTTGATCGGAATGTTCGTCAACACCCTGGTTTTGCGTACCGAGGTTGATCCGTCGGCGGCGTTCACAACACTTCTGGCCTCGGCTCGGGAAACCGACCTTCAGGCGTTCGCGCACTCGGACCTTCCGTTCGAGCGGCTCGTGGAAGTGCTGGATCCCGTTCGGTCGAGGGCACATCACCCGCTGTTCCAGGTGGCATTGGCATTTCAGAACCTGGGGCAGAACTCGTTGGCTCTGCCCGGTCTGACGGCGGCCGAGTTCGAAATCGACGAGACCGTGGCCAAGTTCGACCTGCAGCTCACGATCAGTGAGGTATCAGAAGGGCTGTCGGCGACGTTCACGTACGCGACGGATCTGTTCGACGAATCGACCGTCCGCGGATTCGCCGCACGATTGATGCGCATTCTGAACGGAATTGCGACGGACCCCGCAACTTCAGTGGGTGACATCGAAATCCTCGACGCGTCCGAGCGTGAGGTTCTGACGAGTCAAAGGGCTTCGTCAGGAGTAGCGCAGGCGCCGTTGGCCGAGATTCTTGCCGACGCTGCTGCGCGCTACCCGGACAACGTCGCTTTGCGCTACCCCGGCACGGCGCAGGCCGCGGCCGGTAGGTCCATGACGTATCGAGAGGTCGACGAGTGGTCGTCGAAGCTGGCCCGCGTTTTGATCAACCGTGGTCTCGGGGCTGAAGATCTTGTGGCGGTGTCGATTCCGAGATCCGTCGAATCGGTACTCGCGGTCTGGGCAGTGTCGAAGACCGGGGCAGCGGTCGTTCCGATCGATCCGCACTATCCGGCAGACCGTATCGCGCACATGCTCAGCGACTCGGGTGCGAAGGTTGGCCTGACCCTCGACGTCGAACGTCCGAATCTCGCCGACGACGTCGAGTGGTTGGTCGTGGACGGACCGCTCGGCGAACAGATGATCGCCGGAGTGTCCGGAGCGCCGATAGATGCCGAGGAACGTGTCCGTCCACTGACGACTGCTCATCCGGCTTGGGTCATCTACACCTCCGGCACGACAGGACTGCCGAAGGGCGTTGTCGCGACCAACGCGGGACTGGCGAGCTTCAGTGTCACGCAGGCCGCGCACTACCTCGTGAAGCCCACCTCGCGGACATTGCACTTCGCGTCACCGAGTTTCGACGCGTCGATGCTCGAGTTGTTCCTCGCGGTGGCCACCGGCGCGACGATGGTCATCGTCCCGCCTGGCGTGTACGGCGGCGACGAACTGGCTGAGGTGTTCCGTAGCGAACGAGTCACGCATGCGTTCATCACACCCGCTGCCCTGGCGTCGATGGACCCGAGCGGCCTGGACGACCTGACGGTGGTAGGCGTGGGTGGCGAAGCGTATTCGCCGGAACTGATCAGCAAGTGGACGACAGGGGACGGATCGGCCGCGTCGGCTTCGGCTCCCAGGACATTCCTGAATGTCTACGGCCCGACCGAGACGACGATCGTGACGAACGTCAGCGTTCCGCTTCTGCCCGGTGACCGAATGGACATCGGCGCCACGATCGGTGACATGGCCGCATTCGTCCTGGACACACGACTCAATCCAGTTCCACTGGGAGTCTCGGGCGAGCTGTATCTGTCCGGTCCTCAGGTGACCCGCGGCTATCATCGTCGTCCAGGCTTGAGTGCCGATCGATTCGTGGCAAACCCGCACGGTAATCCGGGCGAGCGAATGTACCGAACCGGTGACGTGGTGCGCTGGGTCGCTGGAACGGCACCCTCCACCTACGCCGTGGAATACGTGGGCCGCAACGATTTCCAGGTCAAGATTCGCGGTTTCCGTATCGAACTGGGCGAAATCGATGCATCGCTGACGGCACACCCCGAGGTCGAGTTCGCTGCGACGATGGGTACGACCCTGCCGTCGGGTGCCCCGGCGCTGGTGTCGTACGTGTTCACCGGAAAGCACGCTTCGGTCACTTCGGCGGAATTGATCGAATTCGTCTCCAGAACCCTTCCGGCCCATATGGTTCCGGCTTCGGTCATGGTCTCCTCGGACATGCCGCTCAGTCCGGCAGGCAAGCTGGACCGAAAAGCGCTCCCAGCACCGGTTTTCGAGACAAAGGAATTCCGCGCCCCGGTCACCGAGATGGAACAAATCCTGAGCGAGATCTTCGCGGACGTTCTCGGCCTGGATCGCATCGGCACCGACGACTCGTTCTTTGCTCAGGGCGGCGACTCGATCATGTCCATCCAACTCGTCTCTCGTGCGAAGGCACGTGGGGTCGTATTCGCACCCAGTGACGTCTTCGAGAGCAAGACTGTCGCGGCATTGGCCGAAGTGGCGAAGTATGCCGCCGACGTCGAGGCCGCGGTGGTGCTCGAGGAGTTGCCGGGCGGTGGAGTCGGCTGGATGCCGTTGACGCCGATCGAACGATTCATGGTCGAGCGCGGTGGCAGCTACAACCGATTCACACAGACGATGACTCTCGAGCTTCCACTCGGAGTGCAGCGAGCCGACATCGTGCGAACACTCGCTGCAGTCGTCGACCACCACGACATGTTCCGCTCGCGGCTGATCTCCGACGGTCGCGGATGGGGGATGTCGGTCTCCGAGCCCGGAACCGTGGACGTCGAGGATCTGCTCAGCCGCGTCGATGTCGACGCGGCTGCGGACGAGTCGACAATTGTTCTCACGGCTTCCAAGGGCCTCGACGAGGCTCTCGGCCGGTTGAATCCGGCGGACGGCGTAATGGTTCAGTTCGTGTGGGTCGACTTCGGTCCCACTCGCACCGGGCGCTTGATCATTGCTGCACATCACCTGATCGTCGACGGGGTTTCCTGGCGAATCATCGTTCCGGATCTGGTGTCGGCTGCGGCTCAGATGGCCGGGGCGAGCGGAGCGACGGGGGATGTTGCTCTCGAGCCGACCGGTACGTCGATGCGACGCTGGGCTCATGCTTTGTCCGAAGAGGCCCATCGGGATTCGCGTGTGGCCGAGCTGGATACGTGGCGGAAGGTGTTGCAGACACCGGACCCGGTGCTGGGTAAGAGGGCGTACGACTCTGCCGTCGACGTTGCGGCAACGGTTCAGCGGATAAGCGTGACGGTCCCCACTCAGGTGACGGAGACTCTGTTGACCACGCTGCCGGAGGTTTTCAACGGCGGCGCCAACGACGGCCTGCTCGCTGGACTGGCACTCGCGCTGATCGAGTGGCGTCGCCGAGCCGGAATCGACTCGACGTCTGCCTTGCTGCAACTCGAGGGCCACGGTCGCGAAGAAGCCGTGATTCCTGGCGCGGATCTGTCAAGGACCGTTGGCTGGTTCACCGCTGCCTTCCCGATCAGTCTCGATCTTTCCGAGGTAGATCTGGGTGACGCTTTCGCCGGAGGTGATTCGGCGGGACGCGCGATCAAAGCAGTGAAGGAACAGCTTCTGGCGATCCCGGACAAGGGCGTCGGGTACGGACTGCTGCGCTACCTGAACGAAGACACGCGCGCAGTGCTTTCTCGCTTCGCCGGGGGACAGGTCAGCTTCAACTACCTGGGACGAGTTGTCGCCGAGGATCTTCCGGCAGGCGTCGAGGGACTCGGGTGGCTGCCGGCCGGCGATTTCGCCAACGTGTCGGCACCCGAAGACGTCGACATGCCCGCAAACAAGGTCGTCGACATCAATGCGATCGTCAACGACGGCGCAGACGGTGCTGTTCTGGAGGCCTCTTTCGCATACCCCGTCGGTGCCATCGACGGCGAGAGTGTCGAGACATTTGCACAGATTTGGGTCGAAGCACTGACTGCCCTGGCGGAGCATTCTCGCTCCGTCGGAGCCGGTGGACTCACACCGTCCGACGTGCCGCTTGTCTCCGTGAGCCAACGAGATATCGACGGCTTCGAGAATCGATTCGGTACGGTGACCGACATCTGGCCCCTGGCACCGCTGCAGTCCGGTTTGCTCTTCCACGCGATGTTGGCAGAATCCAGCGTCGACCTCTACTCGGTGCAGATGATTCTCACTCTGTCCGGGAAGGTGGATGCCGACCGCTTGCGCACTGCAGCACAGGGAATCATCGACCGTTATGCGAACCTGCGAACGGCATTCACGGCCGACGACGACGGAACGCCGGTCCAGATAGTCCTCGAAGACGTTCCAGTCCCGTGGCGGAACATCGATCTCAGCGATATTGCGGCCGTCGACCGTGAGGCAGCTCTGAACGAAGTTTTGACGGCTGACCAGGCGACACACTTCGACATGGCGTCACCGCCGTTGATTCGGTTCACCTTCGTCACCATGGCGGAGGGGGACTATCGCTTGGTGGTGGCGAATCACCACATTATTCTCGACGGTTGGTCGGTGCCACTGCTCTTGCAGAACCTGTTGGCGCTGTACGCGACGCGTGGTGACGACTCGGTTCTTCCGCGTGTGCGTAGCTATCGCAATTACCTGGCGTGGCTTGTCGATCAGGATCGTGATCGATCACTCACAGCCTGGGCGGATGTGCTTTCCGGCGTCGAAGAGCCGACGCTGCTTGCTCAGGTCACAGGCGGACAGGAATTCACCGCGCTGTCCCAGAAGCTGAACGTGTCGATGTCGTCGGAGACAACCGCGGCGCTCACCGCTCTGGCCGCACGACTCGGGGTCACCGCCAACACGATCGTGCAGAGCGCGTGGGCGGTCCTGCTCGGTGCGTTGACCGGAACCGACGACGTTGTCTTCGGTGCAACAGTGTCCGGCCGGCCACCGGCGCTCACCGGCGTCGAATCGATGGTCGGGTTGTTCATCAACACCCTCCCCGTGCGGGTGCGCCTCGACGCCGCGGAGTCCGTCGAAGAATTGGTTGCCAGGGTCCAGATCGAGCAGGCGAGAATGCTTGATCATCACTATCTCGGTTTGACCGATGTCCAGAAAGCAGCGGACGTCGGAACACTGTTCGACACGTTGGTTGTATTCGAGTCGTACCCGGTCGACCGTGAGGGCCTCGCCGCACAGGCGGATGTTCTCGACGGAATGATGATCGACGACATTGCCTCGGACGATTCCACGAACTACCCGTTGACCCTGCTGATCGCACTCGACGAGCAGTTGCACTTGACGCTGCGGTACCTACCGGACTTCTTCGATGCCGACTACGCAACTGCGTTGCTGGACAGAGTTCTTCGACTGCTCTCCTCCGTAGCCACCGATCCTTCGGTGCGTGTTGGTGACGTTGATATTTTGGATTCTGTTGAGCGTTCGTTGGTGCTCGAGGGGTGGAATGACACGGCTCGTGAGG
>NZ_JAQGFI010000034.1:0-5500 GCF_027854095.1 Rhodococcus sp. C-2
GACACCGCCGAACACACATTAGAGAAGCCCCCCAACCAGTACTGGTTGGGGGGCTTTCTCGTACCCAAAACACCCCCCGAAAGCGCCCCCGACTTCGAGCGAACGGCCCTTTCGTCGCCTCAGATCGACCGAACGCACCGTTCGCACGATCGAAGGGGGGAGCATCCCCGCCGGCATCCCCGCATCGAGTGAACGGTACTCTCACCGCCTCCAACGAGGGGAACGGTACGTTCACACCATCAGGGGCGGGAACACGACTGAGGACGACAGGCGCTTTGCCCGGATCAGTCGATGCCGTCGGCGGTGGCAGTCGCATACTTCGGCCGGCCAGCCGGCAGATACCTCTGAATCGTCACGCCCTTTGATGTGGCTCGCGATTCGGCCAGCTCGAGTGCGATGTCCGGTCCGGTGTCGGGAAACAGTCGTGTGCCCTGGCCTACCACCACCGGAACGATCAGCAGGATCATCTCGTCGACCAGATCGTTCGCGAGAAGCCAGCGGCACAGGTTGCCACTGCCGTGCACCTGAAGCTCACCGCCGGGTCTGGCTTTCAGTGCGCCGAGAGCTGTGGCGGTGTCACCTGAAAGGGCCGTGGTGTTCTTCCATTGCGGATCGGTGACCGTTGTCGAGGCAAGATACTTGGGCCGCGAATTCAGGGCGCTTGCAATGGGGTTGACGTCGGGATTCTCGAACGCGCCCCAATAGCCGGCGAAGATCTCGTACGTGTGTCGCCCGAACAGGAACGCGTCAGCTCGCTGGTAGACCTGGACGAGATAGTCCATGGCTTCGGTGTCCACCAATGGCGCGGACCAGCCGCCCCGCTCGAATCCGCCACGGCGATCTTCGTCCGGCCCACCGAGTCCTTGCATCACCCCGTCGAGAGTGACGATGGTAAAGGTCGTCAGTTTCATAGTCGTACCCATCTCCCAGGCGTCGTCGGATTTTCGCTGTGCCGATATAGACCGTCGAGAAGCGGGAAAGTCATCGAGCGAACGTGGCGTTGATCGCCTTGGACCGACCGAACGTGCTGTTCGCTCAGGGGGGTGTTGGGGTCTGGGCTGAACCGGCACGGAGTCTGACGGGCTGGTCTCGGACTTTAGGGCGTCGCACGGAATCGCGAGCTCGGTCTGTTCGAGGCGGCCGCGAAGGGTGATGCTCTCGGTGATCGACCACTGTGCAGCCTCGGCGCTGTCAGCGGCAGCCACAGCCCGTCCGGATGCGGCGACGTTACCCGGAACCGTCTTGGCAACTTCGGACAGTCGCGCCGCTTCGTTGACGGGATCACCGATGACGGTGTACTCGAATCTTTCTCGCGCACCGACGTTCCCGGCTACGGCAACACCTGCGGCGACGCCGATTCCCGCGCTCACTTCCGGAACCTCGGCACGCAGGCGCTGCTGAATCTTGCGGGCAGCGGCGAGTGCGCTGCCGGCGTGATCGTCGAGTGTCGTCGGCGCTCCGAAGATCGCCAGCGCTGCGTCGCCCTCGAACTTGTTGACGAATCCGCCGTGTGCGTCGACCTCGTCGACGATGACGTCGAAGAAACGGTTGAGTAGAGCGACCACCGCCGTAGGGGAGTTGGTGGCCGCGATCGTGGTCGATCCGATGACGTCGACGAAGAGTACGGCAACGTCACGTTCTTCACCGCCGAGTTCCGGGTTTCGGCGAACCGCGTTTGCGGCAACCTCGTGTCCGACGTGGCGCCCGAAGAGGTCGCGTATTCGCTCTCGCTCGCGCAGACCCTCGGCCATGCGATTGAAGCCGGCCTGCAGTAGTCCCAGTTCCGTTCCGTCGTACACGACGACGGACGCGGTGAGGTCGCCACGGGTGACTTGTTCCATTCCTCGTCGCACGGACCGAATGGGGGCCGCGGCGGACCGAATGTTGATGTATGTCAGCCCGAGTCCGACGCACAGAGTGATCCCGCCGATGACGAGGATCGCGGTCGCGAGGGCTTGCCACGAAGCAGGCCGGATGAAGCTGAAGACCGCTACGAGCATCAGGCCGGTGACGGGAACTCCGCTTCCGAGCAGCCAGACGAGGATTGTCCGGCCGGTCAGTCCGAGAACGGCAGCCTTGCGGGGTGCTCCGGATTCGAGTGCACGCGCGGCAATCGGGCGGAGTGCGAACTCGCTGAGCAGGTAGCAGAAAGCGCACGTGGTGATACCGCTGAAAGCCACGGTGAACAGAACTTTCGGAATGGTGTCGGGGTCGACGATTCCGTACATGGTCGTGAAGGTGATGAGCGCGGCCGTCCACAGGACGGCTTGCACTCGGGTCAGTCGCCACGGCCCGCGCAGCGCCGCGCGTTGATTCTGCTCTGTCGGTGGGTGATCCTCGGTGGCCCATCGAAGATCCCGCATCAGCCGTTTGGTGCCCCACAGAAGTCCGATGAGAAAGACACACCCGATGAAGACGGGCACGGCAATGAAGTTGATCCATGCGAATTCGGGGTGGATGATCTCGGGTCCGGGAACCACGAATCCGATGAGCACGATCGCCAGTACCGCTCCGATCAGGTTTGTGACCAGGAGGGGGGCGGTGAGTAGTGCCTGGACGCGGATTCGGCGGCGCCTGGGGCTTTCGTCGGTGGATCCGAGCAGCCACGACCCCAGGGGCGCACTCGGGACACGGCTTCGCTGCATAGTGTGTCGAGAGTAGTCGTAAAGATCGCTTAGGGTGGTCCGGTGCGCCTAGTTATTGCTCGTTGCCGTGTCGACTATGTGGGACGCCTGACCTCCCACCTCCCTACCGCAAGACGACTGCTGTTGGTCAAAGCCGACGGCTCGGTCAGTATCCATGCCGACGATCGGGCGTACAAGCCGCTCAACTGGATGAGTCCGCCGTGCTGGTTGGTCGAGACCACCGGGGACGGCGACGACATCCTGTGGGTCGTCACCAACAAGGCGGGCGAGGAACTGCGGATCACTCTCGAAGAGGTCGAGCACGATTCGTCGTATGAACTCGGTCTCGATCCGGGATTGATCAAGGACGGTGTCGAGGCACACCTTCAAGAACTTCTGGCGGAGCATGTCGAGACACTCGGCCCCGGCTACACGTTGGTGCGGCGTGAGTACATGACGGCGATCGGGCCGGTCGATCTTCTGGTCCGAGACGCGGACGGTGCATCGGTGGCGGTGGAGATCAAGCGTCGCGGCGAGATCGACGGCGTCGAGCAGTTGACGCGCTACCTCGAATTGCTCAACCGCGATCCGCTGCTCGCGCCGGTCACGGGAGTTTTTGCAGCGCAACAGATCAAGCCGCAGGCAAAGACTTTGGCCAACGACCGTGGGATCCGTTGCCTGGTCCTTGACTACGAGGCCTTGCGGGGCACCGAAAGCACCGAGTTCCGCCTCTTCTGACGCTGTTTAGACTCGAACCATGCCGCGCCGCAAACCTTCGCCGAAGCAAACCCGTCGAACGGATACTCGGCGTGCGCGGGATTCGAGCGCGGAGTCGGCGTCACCAAGCGGTGTGTTGTTCGGCGGAGCGCTGGTCCGGGAGGAACCCGGTCCGGGCGGTGAAATGTACATGGTGAGGCCGATACCCGGCTCCAACGCGACGAAGTTCTATCGATGCCCCGGTTGTGATCACGACATCAGACCCGGCGTCGCTCACGTGGTGACGTGGCCTTCGGAACCGGGCGGCGCGAACGAGCGTCGACACTGGCATACCGGATGCTGGTCAGGCCGCGGTACGCGCAGCCTGACCAGACGGTGGTCCTGAGCGTCGATCAGTTCCTGGACTGGGCTCGCTGCTCGACGGCGCGGGTGTCGATCTCGGCGGTGTTCGTCTCGTCCGCGTCCTCGAGAACGTCGTCTTCGTCGATACTCGGTTCTGATTTGACCGGATCTGCATCGACCTTATCTGCGTCGGCCTTCTTGTCTTCGATCTCGAGATCTTCCTCGGCTTCGACGATGACCGGAGCGGGCGGTGCATCGAGGAGTTCGCTCTCCCGGTTGACCGATGCGAGCATGGCCGGAACCGAATCGAGTTGTCCGCGAATGCCCAAGAGCTGAGCCAGGATTCGGCCTCGGAGAACGCGCAGTTCTTCGGTGAGTTCCTTCGCGTGAGCGATCTTGCGCTCGGACTGATCAGTGGCGGCCTGCAGCCTGCGCTGAGCCTCGTGCGACGCATCGGCGAGTCGACGCTCGGCCTCTGCTTTGCTCGACGACTCCAGCTCGTTGACGGCGGCGACGACCTTGGCGCGGCGCTCCGACATCGAGATGTCGAAGTCTTCGCGGATCTGAGTGCGCTTGGCCTCGGACTCGGCAGCCAGTCGATCCCGCTCGGCCTGCGCGGCTTCGACGATCCGGGCGGCTTCGGTACGGGCCTGCGCCATGGTCTGCTCGTGCATGGTTTCCATCGCGTTGCGACGGTCCTCGAGTTCGGCGATCAGCGACTCGTAGTGACCACGAAGGCGGGCGCCGTCCTGTTCGGCGATGGAGGTCATCTCGGCTGCGTCGGCCTCGGCCTTCGCGCGCACCTCCGAGGCCTCGTCGGAGGCAAGGCGCAACATGCGGCTGATGCGATCGCTCATGCCCTCCGCAGTGGTGGGCGGTACCGAGAGGCGGTCTACGTCCTTGCGGAGGTCGTCGATGTCGTCGCGTGCATCGTCGAGCTGCTTGGCGAGGTCACGGGCCTGCGCAGCGGCAGCATCACGATCAGCCGCGGTAACTCGCAGCTCCGCGTCGAATCGCTCGAAGTAGTTGCGTACCTCGTCGCGGTCGTATCCCTTCCGTGCGATCTGGAATGGAAGTTGGATCGAACCGCGGTCCTGCTCGTATGCCATGGCGACAATCTACCTGGCATACGAGCTGGAGTCGGGTCTGCTAGTGGCTCGCGTCGGGTTCGACCAGTTCCACCAGGACGCCGCCGGCGTCCTTCGGGTGAATGAAGTTGATGCGCGAGTTGGCCGTACCGCGTCGGGGAGCGTCGTACAGCAACCGAACCCCGCGGTCGCGAAGCTCGGCGGAGATGGCGTCGATGTCGGTGACCCGGTAGGCGAGCTGCTGGAGGCCGGGGCCGCTTCGGTCGATGAACTTGGCGATGGTCGAATTCTCGTCCAGAGGCGCGAGCAGCTGAACGGCAGTGGATCCGGCGGGGGAGCCGACGACGGAGAGCATGGCCTCACGCACGCCCTGCGATTCGTTGATTTCCTCGTGGGTCGACACCATGCCCAGGTGCTGCGTGTACCACGCGATTGCCACGTCGAGATCGGGCACCGCGATTCCGACGTGATCGATCGCGACGACGAGGTCGGACGACAAAGGTGCGAGTGCAGAACTGGGGGAGGTCTGTGTCATACCTTTCACGGTAGCGCTACCGTTTGAGGAGTACACGTCGGGATGTGACTTGGCTCTTAGGCCGCACGGAACCGACGACTATCTCTCTTTTGCAGCCGGAGGAAATCGTGACCAGTTCTGTGATTGTTGCGGGAGCTCGTACCCCGATGGGTCGACTCCTCGGATCGTTGAAAGACCTCTCCGGGTCCGACCTC
>NZ_JAQGFI010000035.1:0-5059 GCF_027854095.1 Rhodococcus sp. C-2
CATTCAGCACGCGGAGGACGACCGCCCGCCGCTTACCGCCGGCACCGCGTCACCAACGTCCGTTCCTCATACAGCTAGGACATTCCCATCTCTAAGTTTCTCTCGAATCCTCTCCCTATGAGTGGGGTCGCCCTCAGCTAGGACGCGGTCGATGGCTTCCTTTACCTCTGAGCTGTCTTCGTTTCGCGCGGCCAATGCCGCTCTGTCGTCATCAGTCCATGCGGTGGTGGGAATGTTATTGATTACTGCGGCCCAGTCATGCGCAGAACCAATATCGCTTTGTTCTGGCAAATCTTTGATGTACTCAATCACTTCGCGTAGCGCATCGGGCGAGACCACTGGCACGAGGTTTTCCAAAGTATCCAGGAGGACATATTCCAGGGAAAAACTCGGTTGTAGTCGTGATGCCAAACCCCCGAGGTCGCTCAGGTTGGACAAAATCCATCGAACATGTTCGTCGGCCTGCGCTGGTTCGAGAACATCAGAGGCGGTTGAGACCAGTTGAAGGTCTGCGTGCAGCGAGGTACGGGTTGCCCTATCGAGTTTCACCTTGCCTACGGCTGCGCGGACAGCTTCTGCCGGCCCCACTTGGAGTAGATGACGCGCAACTTGTGCAACCACTTTCTCCTCACTAGCGTGCCGCAGCGCTGATAGGGCTTCAGCAAGATCGTCCTGCGATCTGTACGAAGTAAGGACATGCTGGGCCAGTAGTTTATGAGAGTGCTGCCAGGATGAGTGATCCGCCGCCAGCCCAGCGAGCAGAGCCGCGGCTCGAAGCCTCAGGAAAGTCGAGTCAAATTCGGTGCTCTTCGATTCGCCCACCCACTGTTGGAACAATGAGTCGAAATTGCTCTGAAGGCCGGCGGCAACCTCTTGATTTCGCCACCACGATGCAAGGGTGTCCCGACCCTTGATCAACTCACCAATATCGGAGGCCCACGGGTCCAGCCTGAAGATGAGGTCCGCGCCGGACCCTGTGATTGCCATTGCCGTGGGATCGTCAACTGCAGAGGCGCGGACCTTCTGCACGTCGAGGGCCAACAGCCGAGCACCTTCCAGATCGCCAAGTTCCGCCAGGCACCGGGCCTTATGCAAAATCAGCCAAGCCTGATCGATGGGCCTGTATTCAGTACTCGAGAGGGCGCTCTCGATTACCCGCAAGCCTCCTTCCGGATTCGCTTCTTCGACCAATAGCGCACATGCGCATACTGCCGCTGCAGCGCGGTCATGCGGTTCTGTGGCCTCCTCAATAATCTGCTTGAGGGGATCAGAGTCAACATCCTGAGAAGGAATCGCTCTGTCATCACCAAGCAAAACGTCGTGCAGGGCTGCGTAAAAACGCCAACCCCATTTGTTCGATTTCCGACATTGTTCAAGGTCTGGTGCCGGGCTATTTTCAAGGGATGCTTTTCTCCTGCTTTCGGGTTGCGGTACCAGATCGCGTAGTCGCATCTTGACCAAAAGCGCGACGGCCTCCTCCGAGCTAAGTTCCGCCACTTCCAAGTTCGGGTGTGGGGCCACCAATCGTGGCGCCAGCATGGCGTAACGAAGCCGATCAGCCGCCAGGACCTTCACGCCACCCCATGCGCTCCCTTCCCATTGCGAACTGATCCGCCCTTCGGTGGCGACCTCCAAGAGCTCCGCGGCGTGATCCGCGTCAACGGTGGAATGAGCAGGAACGAGGATCTTGGAGCCCTTACCCGTGCTCACGACGGCGTCCTGTGTCACGTGAACCCAATACAATTTCTTGGTGGTCTCGTCGCACAGCAAAAGGATGAACGGAACCGCGTAGTCGAGCCAGTACTTCACGTGTTCACTGTCCGCGTCACGGAACCACCATCCGACGATATTTCCGTCATCATCAGTCTCCGGCTCATCGAAGAACGAGGGGCCATACTTCACTTGAGCTCCCACGAGTGCACCGTGATCCATGAGATCGGCGGTTCGCGCCTGCAGCAGAAGATCCGAGCCCACTTCACCGGCAGGATTTTGTGCAACATGCCAGTCAATTTTAAGGAACTCCAAAGTGGCGAGCGCCTCCCCGATATTCCCTACCTGGGTGGTCCTACTTGCTTTCATTCTCTGTTCCCGCCCTCACTCAACGAATTTCATCTTCTGCGATAAAGAAAAGCACATCCTGCGTGTATGCCCCCGGCACCGGGTGCGGCGGGGACATACACGCAGGTGAATGCATGTTTTTGTCGGATATCGAGGGTAAGTTTGGAGGTGTCCAATTGCTGACGGGCGGACTGACTACCCGCCCCATTGTTAGGTCGGAGATTCGAAGTGACGTTGACGATTTCGCACACTGCCGCGGATGGAACGCTGATTGACGGGACCTCTCGCGGTGACGGTTCCGGAGATGTATTGGCGGCGCACGGGTGGAGGTGGTTTCGCAGTATCGGCTTCTGGGGGATCCGGAGCAGTAGGGATCGGGCTCCGAAGGTTCGCCTGATCGAGATGACTGCAGAGGCGTTGCGCGCGAGGGGTTTCGATGTCGAGATTGATATCGACGCGACAGCGCGGCCGACGGCCGAGGTCGAGGCCGATCGCATTGATCGTCAAGCGGATCGGGTGGAAGCACTCGAGCTGAAGGCGGGGCGCCGTTCAGAACAGGCGGAATCGGCATGGGAAGCAGAGCAGCGCGCGGCGGCCCAACTTCCTCCTGGGGGTGAGCCGATCAAGATCGGGCACCATTCGGAGGGCCGGCACCGGCGAGCGCTCGAGAAAGTCCATCAGCGCCTGGGACAGGCCGTGGCCGCCGAGGGGGAGGCGAAGGAAGCACGTAGGCGCGCAGAGGCGGCAGCGGTGACCACAGCGGCTCGCTACAGCCCCGTGACCGTGAAGAATCGAATCGACAAAATGCACGCAGAGCAGCGCGCGGACCACCGCGAGCTCGACGGCCACGAGCGAACGCTCTTCGTGGTGCGTGGCGTGAAGCAGATCGAGAAATTCCCTCCGGCCGAGGGCACCTACCGTCAGTCGCTGATTACCCGCATCGCCGAGCGGGCCGAACAGATCACCTATTGGGAAGAAATCCGCGCCCAGCAGATCGCGTCAGGTCAGGCCAACAATTTCGGGCCGGACACGATCGCGAAAGGAGATCTGGTCAGGTGCTCGGGTGTCTGGTATCCGGTAGTTCGGGTCAACAAGAAATCTGTCACTGTTCCGGCGAGGATAGGCGGTGATTGGACGGACACTATCCCGTATCACAAACTTGCTGGACACAGACAGGCGAAGGAAGCCGAAACAGACTCGGCCAGTTCATCTTCCACCAAGGAGGTCCGGCCGTGAACAGTCTTCGGGACGAGATTCACAGCGGAGAGTTTCGGCAGTCGCGCCACTATCCGGTTACACGTTCCGTGGAACGTGTTGCTGCCCAAACATTTACGCGACTCCACCCCAACACCGAGTGGCCACCGGCTAACGGCCACTTCGCGGACGTGTACCGCCTCGCCAGCTGGCGCCTGCTCACACCGCTCGAGACTGTCGCCGCTCTCGATTACGAAACCCTGACGGCGCGCTCCTGGGCCGCTCTGCCGGACGATCAGCGCGAAGCCTGGTTCGAGCATGTGCGCGGCACCAATTCTCGTCTGTCACGCACCCGGATCGGCAGATTCACGGCCGAGACGATCACTGCCCCTTAGCAGCTAAACCACGGGAGGCCGGCGCTTTGCGCCGCCTCCTGTGTCTATGTCCCCGGCACCGGGTGCGCCGGGGACATAGACACAGGTCAAAGCGCCTTTTTGTCGTATGCGTGGGGTAACTTTCAAGTGTTCGTCAGTCCAATCCATCGGGTGAATCTGACCAGTTCGCCCACCGACCCAAAGGGGTTCCGCAATGCCAGCTTTCCGAATGACCAGCCCGTCCGATGTTGTCGCCGGTGCCGTGGCTATGGGTGGCCATCTTCCCGAGGACGAGTTGGTCATCATCACCCTCGATGTGCACCCGTGCAGGGTCGCCATGCTCCCCCTCCTCAACCTGCTCCCTGGCGTGTCGGAGGGAATTCTGAGTTCCCTGCGTGTGACACCAGCTCTGGAAGAGTGCCAATCGATGCTCGTGGTTGTCTTTGGCACGCTCGAACGGGGCAATGACGTAGCCGAAGCGCTCGAAGCATTTCGGCCCGATTCAGTTCCGCCTGTGTTCGTTTTCACCGATGGTCTGGTACGCCGATGGACGGGCGCGGGATCACTTGCCGCACAGTCGGGTACACCCGTCGATCTCGCAGCACACCCGCTGATCACCGAAGCGCTGTTTGAGGGAACAACGATTCTCAAAACCCGCAGCGAGATCCGAGCAGGGTTTACAGCCGCACAGCACGGTCCGGAACGCGCTGCGGCGGCCTCACGAGCCTTCGGCGCCAAGCGCATCGTTCTACGCGCCATGGAGCCACAGCGAGCGGCCGATCGGGTATTCGATCTGGCACTTTCGCACTACCTGGACGGCACGTCACAGCACGGCATTACCGTTACCGATGAGCACGCAGCCGTTATTGCTGCTGCCATGCATGACGTGACGGTGCGCGATCTGTTGTTCGCACACATCGACGAAAACAATGCCGATGCAGCCGCCGAGGTAATGCGGCAAGTCGGCGCACTGTTGCCCGAGGATTTGGCCGGTCCGCTCATGGTGTTCGCCGGAGTCTTCAACTGGGTCAATCGCCGCTCTGCGCTGGCACGTGAAGCACTGACGAGCGGCCGCCGACTCGACCCGTCCCACAGCTTCGGGAAGATGTTCGAGCAGGTTCTCGACAACGGTCTGCACCCCGCGATCTGGGAACAATTGCGGACTGCGGCAGTTCTGGCACATCAAACCCAGGCGCAGTAGATAACGAATCGGTGGCGCAATGCATTTCGTGATTGCGCCACCGATTTTCTTTGCGCTGCACCAAATGGAGCCGAGCGCCGATTCCTTTTCGCCGCGATTTTCTAAATTGCGTTTTAGCACAACGGAAACGCCCGCAACCCCGGCCGCGCAGCGGCGGGAATTTCCGTTATAGGGCGGCTTGCCGCCCGTGCGTCCGGGACCCGGGCGTAGCCCGGGTTACCCCTCCCGACGG
>NZ_JAQGFI010000036.1:0-4503 GCF_027854095.1 Rhodococcus sp. C-2
GTTATCTCTAGCGCCGCATCAGGATGAAGGCACGGTAGGCACGGCGTGTCGGTCGCCCTGTCCCTCATGGTTATCTAATAGCGTCTATGCCACAGGTGGGACAGCCATAGGAGTGGCGATGTCGTGTGCTGTAGAGAAGGTCATTTCACCGACGACGGGGCAGTCGGGTTGGGTGATCGTGGACGAAGAATCCATGCGCCCGGTCGCGGAGGCTTCCGAGTGGGTGCTGTTCATGCAAGGCGCCGGAAGGTCACCTCAAACAATCCGCGCATACGTTCCTCGGGTCTGTTGGTTCTTGAACTGGACTGCCGGTCGCGGACTGGATTGGCACGAGATTCGTGTAGGTGAACTCACTCGTTTCAAATTCGCCGTCGAACACACCCCAACCGTCCACTACCGGCTGCGCTCCGGCAGATCGGTCAACGCAGTGATGACCGCTGTCGTCGAATTCCTCAGGTTCTGCGGAATGCGTGGATTGGTCTCCGCAGATGTTGTTTCTGGGCTGTCCCAGCCCAAGTACCTGGCCTACGCACCCCGCGATTTCCACGAAGGTGAATCCGGTCAGCATCGGCTGATTCGTGCCAGAACCCTCAAAGCGCCGGAAGTCGTAAAGCCTCCGGAAATTATTACTGAAGAACAGTTTTCGCATGCTCTGAACTCCGCGAACACCGAACGAGACCGTTTTCTGGTGCTGTTGCTGGTTCGTTCCGGACTCCGAATCGGAGAGGCATTGGGTTCGCGCCGTAGCGACCTGCATTTCCTTCCGACCTCGGTTCATCTGGGATGCCAGGAACGTGGACCTCATGTTCATGTTGTTCGGCGTGAAGGCAATTCGAACGGTGCCCGCGCTAAAGGACAATCCCGAGTCGTACCGGTCAGCGACGAGGTGGTCACTCAGTATCGCGAGTACCTTCTCGAACGAGACAGCGTGCCCACCGCAATGACCTCGGACTTCGTGTTCGTCAACCTTCTCGGGCATCACGCCGGTTCGCCGATGTCGTATTCGAACGCAAAACAGATTGTGGAAAGGATCGGCAACCGTGCCGGTTTCCGATTGCGGCCCCACATGTTCCGGCATACGGCAGCCACAATCTGGACGCGCAACGGCACCGGTATCGACGTGGTTCAGTCGTTGCTCGGTCATGTGAGCCGAGCATCGACCGCGATCTATCAACACCCCGACGCGGAGGACCTGAGGGCGGCAGTGGAAAGAGTGGGCATATGAGCATCACCGCTCTACCCGTCGAGTCAAGAGCCCTCTCGACTGGAAACGAACAGACCTGGAAAGCGTGGTTGATCGAACGAATCGACCCGCAATGGCGAGTCGCGGAATGGGATTCACGCCGACAGGTATTCACCGGAGACGTCGACAACGAAATGACAGCGGTCTATCTGTGCCGAGTCGACCGATGCATGACGGTCGTGGAAATCTTCGACCGCCGTTGCAGGCGGTGCGAACGCCACCGCAAGCTCAACGGGACCTCACCTTCATTCTTCGACCGGACATTCGACCCCGATTCGGTTCCACGAAGAGACGAAAAAGCCTTTTCGAAAGTCGATTTCGAACTCAGTGAGGTGAACGGCACTGTTGCGGCGGAGATTATTTACGGAGTGCAGCAGCGTGACCGTGATCAGATCATCTTGGTTCCGATGCGGATCCGCAGCATAGTTTCCCACCTCCCACCGGATTGTCGCTCACTGCTCGATGTCGCCGGAAATCGCCAGTTCGAGAAGGCACTCGGAGCTGCAGCCGGTGGTGTGTTCCGGTCGTTGGTCACACATCTGCAGCGGGCGCACGTCGTGTACTCCGGTACTGATCCCACCATGGCCGACGTGTGGAAACCTGCCGTCGTGGGCCTGCAAGCTGCTCCGGACCGGCGATACAGTGCGGCCGGTGGCGTTGTGGACTTCCGAGAGATCAGACAGCGATGGCTTCGAGAGATCACCAAACAATTCGGCCGCGAGGTACGCCCACCCGTGACGACACTGCGGCACACCGTTCATGCCGCCGAAATCGCTTCACGGCAACTCTCGCTGCGCACGAACGGCGATCACCCCGAACTACTCGACCACGGTGACATGAGCGCTGTCGTCGAGGGTTTCCGCACCAGCGCCGATCGAGAGGGCAAGCCCCATTCCTTCACCCATCGACGATCATTGCTCGGGTGGTGGCGCCGACTTCTCGAGTTCTCACGCCGCACGGGCGCAATGGATGACATCCCCGGCTCCTTCGCACTCGATCTGCGTTCGCACACAATTGCCCAGGTCGAGACCAGCGAGGACGACTTCGGACGCACGATCCCCGAACATGTCATCGCACAACTCGATCAACACCTCGAGCTGCTGGGTAGGCACTCCACGTACTCCGCGCCGGGCTGGAACCCTGACGACTACGCCATGATGTATCAGACGGTCTACCAGATCATCCGGGACACCGGTCGACGCCCGAGTGAGATCGTCGGGCTCAAACGCTCATGCCTGGACTGGGTCGACGGCAAGCCCACACTCGTCTACGACAACCGTAAACGTCGCAGAATGGGGCGTAGATTGCCGATCAGCACTGCAACGGCAACCGTGATCGACCAATGGCTCGACCACCTTCAATCGCTGTCTGTTCCGGACACACTGTGCGACTGGCTCTTTCCCACGCCGGGAACCCGCAACAACATTCGCCGCGGGCACTTGAGCGGTGCGCAGTTCGGGTCCCGGGCCTTCGCCATCTGGATCGATGCAATCCCGGAACTTGTCGACGAAAGACTCGACGATGACGGAAACCCAGCTCTCTACGACAGATCAATGATCACTCCTTACGGATTGCGGCACTCCTACGCTCAGCGGCACGCTGACAACGGCACACCGGTGGACGTCCTACGCGAATTGATGGATCACCGCAGCGTCGACACGACCATGGGATATTTCTCCGTCACACTCAAACGTAAACGCCAAGCCACCGAGGAGATTTCGAAGTTCGCGATCGACAGGCACGGACGACCGGCGGGATTCACGTCGGTAACGGAGTACGAGCGACAGTCGGTGGCCGTGCCCTTCGGAAACTGCACCGAACCCTCGAACATCAAAGCCGGCGGCCAACACTGCCCGATCCGATTCCAGTGCGCAGGATGCTCCTTCTACCGACCGGACCCGTCCTACCGGCCCGCAATCGAGCAGCATCTCGCAGAGCTGCGCACAGACAAAGAAACTGCAATCGCCACCGACTCCGCGTCGTGGGTGATCACCAACTTCGACGCCCAAATTCACGCGTTCACGGACGTCATCTCGTCGATGGACGCAATGCTTGCCGACCTGCCCGCAGACCAACGCGCGGTCATCGACAACGCCTCCCGCGAACTGAGGAAAGCGAGGACCGCAGCTGCCTTCATACCGCTCGAGTCCGTAACCACCCACACGAACGAGGACGAACAACGATGACTGCCGATGACCGTGACATACGAACCCAACGGCTCATCGCCTCCCGTCGACGTGACAGCGCTGACAAACAACGCAGAACGCTGACAGTCATCGCCGACCTCTCATCCGCTGGCGAACGCATCAACATCAGCGAAATAGCGCGTCGCGCAGGCGTTTCTCCATGGTTCATCTACAACACCGCAGCAATTCGAACCGCCGTCGAACGCGCCACAGAAGAGCACTCCCACACCGCCACCAGAAGCAGCGCCGGACGCACGTCCGCTACGGCGGACAGTCTTCACGCCGAACTGTTGATGGCGCGTGAGGAAGTTCGGGCGCTACGAACGGACCGAACCAAGCTCGAGACCAAAGTGCAACTACTACTCGGCAACCAACTCGAACACCTGCCGCACGACACACTGCTCGCCCGTATCCACGAGCTCGAACAGATAGCAGCCGAGCTGCGCTCGGACCTCGACTCCGAACGCAGACGCGCCGACACCATGACAACACGAACCGAAGAACTCCAGGACGAGCTCACCGCCGCCCGCGCCTCACTCAAAAGGATGGTTCAAAGCGTTTCTCCAGCACGACGAATCGAAGCAATCGGCACATAAGAACACACCCCAGCAAGCATCGGAATCTACGCGGAACTGTGAATCAACACGCGGACAATACGGCAGACATCGCATCCTTCTCTGCTTGAGTCACCCACAGGCGGTAGACCGACTTCACCGTGATCTGCTTCGAGACGTAGGTGCATCGGTACGCCTTGTTCGGGGGAAGCCAGGATGCGGCATCGGAATCAGACTTCTTCGCGTTCGTCGGTCCATCCACCGGGATCAGATTTCGGGGATCGTTCGCCAGATTCGTGCGCTCCTGAAGACTCAATTGTTGCGCACCCTTCTGCCACGAATCGCTCAACGCGACCACATGGTCAATCTGAACTGCAGTCGAAGTATCCTGTCCCCGAACAAAATTGATCGTCTTTCCAGTGTAAGGATCAGCCAACGTGCCAGAGAGAACAACACATTGCTTCTTTCCTTCTTTGAAGACCACGTCAGTCAGCCGCGAAGCCAACAGATTATTGCGCGT
>NZ_JAQGFI010000037.1:0-1321 GCF_027854095.1 Rhodococcus sp. C-2
ACTAGTCCCGACTTTCGTCCCTGCTCGACCTGTCAGTCTCACAGTCAAGCTCCCTTGTGCACTTGCACTCGACACCTGATTGCCAACCAGGCTGAGGGAACCTTTGGGCGCCTCCGTTACATTTTGGGAGGCAACCGCCCCAGTTAAACTACCCACCAGGCACTGTCCCTGAACCAGATCATGGTCCGAGGTTAGAGGTCCAATTCGATCAGAGTGGTATTTCAACAACGACTCCACGATAACTGGCGTCACCGCTTCACAGTCTCCCACCTATCCTACACAAACCGAACCGAACACCAATACCAAGCTGTAGTGAAGGTCCCGGGGTCTTTTCGTCCTGCCGCGCGTAACGAGCATCTTTACTCGTAATGCAATTTCGCCGAGTCTACGGTTGAGACAGCTGAGAAGTCGTTACGCCATTCGTGCAGGTCGGAACTTACCCGACAAGGAATTTCGCTACCTTAGGATGGTTATAGTTACCACCGCCGTTTACTGGGGCTTAAATTCTCAGCTTCGCTCCCGAAGGAACTAACCGGTCCTCTTAACCTTCCAGCACCGGGCAGGCGTCAGTCCGTATACATCGTCTTACGACTTCGCACGGACCTGTGTTTTTAGTAAACAGTCGCTTCTCACTGGTCTCTGCGGCCCCACCCAGCTCAGACAGTAAATGTCGTCACCAGACAGGGCCCCCCTTCTCCCGAAGTTACGGGGGCATTTTGCCGAGTTCCTTAACCATAGTTATCTCGATCGCCTTAGTATTCTCTACCTGACCACCTGTGTCGGTTTGGGGTACGGGCCGTGTGAAAGCTCGCTAGAGGCTTTTCTCGGCAGCATAGGATCACTGAATTCGCCTCAATCGGCTACGCATCACGTCTCAGGCTATGTGCGACCCGGATTTGCCTAGGTCACGCCCTACACGCTTACACCAGTATTACCACTGACTGGCTCAGCTACCTTCCTGCGTCACCCCATCGCTTGGCTACTACCAGATCAGGTCCCATGCATCCACCAACTCGAGACCCGAAGGTCTTCTCGTGGCTTCAGGATGGTTAGTATCACTGATTCACCATGGGCGCGTTCACACGGGTACGGGAATATCAACCCGTTGTCCATCGGCTACGCCTGTCGGCCTCGTCTTAGGTCCCGACTCACCCTGGGCGGATTAACCTGGCCCAGGAACCCTTGGTCATTCGGCGGACGAGTTTCTCACTCGTCTTTCGCTACTCATGCCTGCATTCTCACTCGTGTGGCCTCCACGGCTAGGTCACCCTGCCGCTTCCATGGCCACACGACGCTCCCCTACCCATCCACACACCTGCCC
>NZ_JAQGFI010000037.1:1419-2751 GCF_027854095.1 Rhodococcus sp. C-2
TGGGGGCTATTGCGTGAATGCCGCAGCTTCGGTGGTGTACTTGAGCCCCGCTACATTGTCGGCGCAGGATCACTTGACCAGTGAGCTATTACGCACTCTTTCAAGGGTGGCTGCTTCTAAGCCAACCTCCTGGTTGTCTTCGCGACCCCACATCCTTTTCCACTTAGTACACGCTTAGGGACCTTAGCTGGCGATCTGGGCTGTTTCCCTCTCGACTACGAACCTTATCGCCCGCAGTCTCACTGCCGCGCTCTCACTCACCGGCATTCGGAGTTTGGCTGATTTCGGTAAGCTTGTGGGCCCCCTAGACCATCCAGTAGCTCTACCTCCGGTGAGAAACACGCGACGCTGCACCTAAATGCATTTCGGGGAGAACCAGCTATCACGGAGTTTGATTGGCCTTTCACCCCTACCCACAACTCATCCCCTCAGTTTTCAACCTAAGTGGGTTCGGTCCTCCACGACGTCTTACCGTCGCTTCAACCTGGCCATGGGTAGATCACTCCGCTTCGGGTCTAGAGCATGCCACTACGATCGCCCTATTCGGACTCGCTTTCGCTACGGCTACCCCACACGGGTTAACCTCGCGACATGCCACTAACTCGCAGGCTCATTCTTCAAAAGGCACGCCATCACCCCCAGCAGTAAACTGCTCGAAGGCTCTGACGGATTGTAAGCGCACGGTTTCAGGTACTATTTCACTCCCCTCCCGGGGTACTTTTCACCTTTCCCTCACGGTACTAGTCCGCTATCGGTCACCAGGGAGTATTCAGGCTTATCGGGTGGTCCCGACAGATTCACACCAGATTTCACGGGCCCGGTGCTACTTGGGTTTCCATTACAACAGTCACAAAGTTTTCGTGTACGGGATTCTCACCCTCTACGACAGGCCGTTCCAGACCACTTCCACTAACCCTGTGATTTCTTACTGTTGGCCAACACGGCAGTATTGACAAAATGAACCCCACAACCCCACGAATGCAACACCTGCCGGCTATCACACACCCATGGTTTAGCCTCTTCCGCTTTCGCTCGCCACTACTCACGGAATCACGGTTGTTTTCTCTTCCTGTGGGTACTGAGATGTTTCACTTCCCCACGTTCCCTCCACACGCCCTATATATTCAGGCGCGGGTAACACGACATCACTCGTGCTGGGTTTCCCCATTCGGACATCCTCGGATCACAGCTCGGTTGACAGCTCCCCGAGGCTTATCGCAGCCTCCTACGTCCTTCATCGGCTCCTGGTGCCAAGGCATCCACCGTACGCTCTTCATTACTTACAACAAAGATGCTCGCGTCCACTGTGCAGTTCTCAAACAACACACAACC
>NZ_JAQGFI010000038.1:0-3505 GCF_027854095.1 Rhodococcus sp. C-2
CACCCGCTGAGCCCGACGAATCAAGCGAAACGGAGGTCGCCTGAAACACCCTCATCCACAGGTCTTGACAATATCTCGCATCCCGATGCCGGCGACAACAGCCCACTCTCGACAGAGGGGCTCCGAGCAAGCGTCGAAGGAAGCCTGCGCAGACTCGACACGGACTACGTCGACCTGTTCTATCTCCATCAGCCGGACCGAACCGTCACGCTGACCGAAACTCTCACCACCGTCGCGGAACTGGTTGCCGAGGGCAAGATCCGCACACTCGGCGTATCCAACTTCGCAGCGTGGCAAATCAGTGAAATCAACTACACCGCAGACACAGTCGGAGCTCCCCGACCGATCGTCGCACAGCAGCTCTACAACTTGCTCGCGCGTCGCATCGAAGAAGAATACGCAGAATTCGCGGACGTGACCGGACTGACCACCATGGTCTACAACCCACTCGGTGGGGGCCTGCTCACGGGGCGCCACACCTTCGAGGAAAGTCCCGCCGACGGCCGATTCGGCGACTCACGTCTTGCGTCGATGTACAAGGAGCGATACTGGAACACACAGATATTCGACGCGATCGCTCAACTGACGGCAATCGCAGAGCAGTCGGGCATCTCCCTGACCGAGCTTGCGTTGCGCTGGCTGGTCAGCAAGCCCGTCGCCGGATCGCTGCTCCTCGGAGGATCCAAAGTAACGCACCTCGAATCCAATATCGCGGCCATCGGGCGAGGTCCACTCGACGCCTCGACCGTCGAAGAGTGTGATCTCGTCGGTGCTGCCCTACGAGGCCCCATGCCCAACTACAACCGCTGAAACACCCGACCTTCATCAGGAAGAGTTCTTCACTATGTCAGCACAGGAATTCGCCGCACGCATCCGAGGACGCGAACGCATACTCGGATATTGGTCCGTCATCGACAGCCCGATCTCGACCGAATGGATCGCGCACGTCGGCTGGGACTACATTGCCCTCGACATGCAGCACGGCCTGATCGGCTATTCGGGGATGGTCGCCGGGCTCACCGCCATCGACTCGTCACCGTCCACCGTCGGGATGGTGCGCGTCGAGGCAAACAATCCGACACCCATCGGCCGTGCACTCGACGCGGGCGCTGTGGGCGTCATCGTTCCGCTGATCAACAACGCCGAAGAGGCAGCGGCCGCCGTGGCAGCCGCCAAGTATCCGCCTTTCGGCATCCGCTCCTACGGACCCATGCGCTCGCAACTCCGTATCGGCCCCGTTCCCGCCGACGCGAACCGCGACACCGTTGTATTTGCGATGATCGAGACCCCACAGGGTCTGGCGAACGTCGAAGAGATCTGCGCAGTGCCCGGATTGGACGGCGTGTACGTCGGGCCGTCCGACCTACGAATCGCCGTCGGAGGTAAGCACTCCAACGATCCGGACGTCGCCGAGGAATTCGAATCAGCGCTCACCAGGGTGCGCGAAGCTGCCGCCGTCAGCGGAGTCGCTGCGGGAATCCACACACCTTCCGGTCAGGTTGCGGCACAACGGCTCGGGGAGGGCTACACGTTCGCGACCGTGGCCTCGGACCTGACACATCTGGCGAACATCTCGGCTCAGCATTTGGATGCCGCCAAGTCCTGATCCGGGTACAAAAATGGCGATGCTCCCGCACTTGGTACGGGAGCATCGCCATTCTCGAACAAACTATCTCTGAATCGCCTTGATCTCGAGGAACTCTTCGAGCCCGAACGTGCCGGCCTCGCGCCCGACGCCCGACTGCTTGTACCCACCGAACGGAGCATTCGTGTTGAAGGCGCCGCCGTTCACCTCGACCTGCCCGGCACGCAGTTGCCGTGCGACGCGATCCGCGCGATCGGGGTCACCTGACCAAACGCCACCGGCCAGTCCGTACTCGGTGCCGTTGGCGATCCGCACTGCGTCGGCCTCGTCTTTGTAGCCCATGATCGAGAGGACCGGTCCGAAGATCTCCTCGCGCGCAATGGTCATGTCTTCGGTCACGTTCGCGAACACCGTCGGACCGACGAAATATCCACTGGCCAGACCGGTTTCGCGACCGTCGACAACCGCGGTGGCACCTTCCGACACACCCTTCTCGATGTATCCGCGAACGCGTCCCAGCTGATTCGCGTTCACCAGAGGACCAAGCACCGAAGTCGGCTGAGTCGGATCACCTACCGGGAAATGAGCGGCGACCGCAGCAGCAATTGCCGCTGCCTCATCCACCTTCTCCGCGGGAACCAACATACGCGTCAGCGCCGAACAGGTCTGGCCCGAGTTGATGAAGCACTTTGCGACGCCGTCCGTGACAGCCTTTTCGAGATCGGCGTCGTCGAGAATGACGTTCGCCGACTTGCCACCCAGCTCGAGCGAGACCTTCTTGATGGTGTCCGCGGCGACGATGGCCACTCGCTTGCCTGCCCGAGTCGACCCGGTGAAGGAGACCATGTCGACTTCCGGGTGGCCGGCGATGGCTTCACCCACTACCGGGCCGTAGCCACTTACCAGGTTGAATACACCTGCAGGCAAACCAATTTCGTCGAAGATGTCAGCGAGAGCGTACGTGATGAGTGGCGCAACCTCGGTGGGCTTGAGAACCACGGTGCAGCCCGCCGCGAGCGCACCGCCAACCTTCAAGACAACTTGGTGGAGCGGGAAGTTCCAGGGAGTGATCGCGCCGACAACACCCGCAGGTTCGCGAACAATCAGCGAATTCCCGACCTCGTGAGCGTCGAAATCATAAGTGCGAGCCAATTCGGCAAATGCATTCAAATTCGCGAGCGGCATTCCGATTTGCACGGGCTTCGCGAATCCGATCGGCATGCCCATATCCTGCGAAACCAGCGCCGCAAGATCATCGGTACGTTCGGCAATAATCGCCGCGGCTTTGGAAAGATATTCGGCTCGCTCGCCGCCGGATAGTGCAGACCAAGCGGGGAAAGCCTTTCGTGCTGCCTTCGCGGCCGCATCGACATCTTCGACAGTGCCTTCGGCGACAGTTCCTATCAGCTCTTCGGTAGCCGGATTGAGAACGTCGATCCGACCGCTGCCAGTGGATTCGATCCAGGCGCCATCAACATAGATTTTGGTGCGGTCGAGAATATCGGTCATCAAAGCCTCCGTAGTCATCACGCGTGCACAGGTGAGGTGGGCCCGATCACACGGGGCACCTCTTCCGAGCCTAGCCACGCTCGACGGGTTCCGTGGCAGGTTGGTGTCGAGATTGACCTTCGACTGACGAGACCTGTGGTGCGCGCACGCTTTTCAGTGATGGTGTGAACGTACCGTTCCCCTCGACTAAGAGGGTGAGCGTGTCGTTCACTCGATCCCGGACGGGGTGGTGAGTCGGCTGTGCTCGCGCCCCTGATCGTGTGAACGGTACGTTCGGTCGATCTGAGGCGACGAAAGTGCCGTTCGCTCGAAGTCGGGGGTGCCGGCGAAGGTACTTTCGGGTGTTGGCGGGGTGGGGTGTTTTGGGTACGAGAAAGCCCCCCAACCAGTACTGGTTGGGGGGCTTCTCTA
>NZ_JAQGFI010000039.1:0-1755 GCF_027854095.1 Rhodococcus sp. C-2
GAGATACTGCCCGAGTTTACCCCTTCGCTGGCCGCAAGACCAGCGTTCGCATTGACCTTGGCGGGTGTGCCGCGGACGCCTGATCGACGACGATTGATCACGCTCTCATCCGCGGGTTGGTTACCGCACTACCCGTATCCGTCGCTGGGCCTATCCGTCGTCTAAGTTCGGGCGTCGGACGAACCTGCCCCACCGTACACCGCGGATTGCCCATCACAGTCGGGTGCCCGCGGCACGCCGGCCAAGGCTATGCAGGTGATGCGCTGGCGCCTCCTCTCGTGATCGTTGTGCGTGGATCAGCCAGCGACCGCCGGTGACACCCGACGGGCGATGTCCCAGGCATAGCCGACCAGTTCACGCGCGATCGCAGTGGTCACCTTCGGCTGCGGCTTGCCGGTGGCTGCTAGGCGACGGTAGCGCTGAGACAGGCGAACCTGTGCCTTCCACCCGATTGCCTGGATGTCCTCGGGCAAGTCGATGACCCGCTCACGGTAGCGCCGTTCCTCGCGAGCGGGCAGCCGATACGACCAGCCCGCCTCGATCAGCATGGTTCGTGCCTGCGCGTTGCCCGCGCGGGTGATCCGGCCTCGCTTGGTCCGGGCGCCGCTGGAGTGCTCGGACGGCACCAAGCCGACATACGCCATCAACTGCTTAGGATTGTCGAAGCGGGTGAGATCGCCTACTTCAGCGACCAGCGTCGCAGCGCTGACCAGCCTGATACCGCGCAGGACCTGCAGATTGCGGACCAGCGGCGCGAAACACCATGCATCCACCGCTTCGGCCAATGCTGCCTCGAGCCGTCCCACTCGCGCCTGCGCCTCCAGCACCCGCTTCTGCATTTCCTCGAATGCCAGCTGTTGGTGGGGAAAATCGAACCGCTGCTCGGACAACCACCGCCAGTACATTTTCGTCCAGGCCGCCTTGCCGCCGAAACGACGATCATGACGCAACAGGAAGCTGCGCACCGTTTGCTTGGCCCCGATGGCATCGTCCTGCGCATTTCGCCGAGCGCGGATGAGATCGCGTACCGCCTCATGCGCTTCGTCCGGCACCCAGATCGCGGTGAGTTCGCCGGCGCGTAGCAGCCGCGCCAGTGTCATCGCGTCACGTCGGTCCGTCTTCACATGGTCGCCCGGGCGTCGCGGCATCATTGAGGGGGCGATGACAATGCAATCCTGCCCCAGCTTCGTCAGCAGCCGATGCAGGCCATAGCCACAGGGACCAGCTTCGTAGCAGACGTTCAACGTAACGCCCGGTCCCGTTAGTCGCTTGACCAGCTTTCTGACCGCATCGTCCTCGTTGGCGACTGTTCCGATGAAACGCACCTCGCCTCCGCGCTGTCCATCGGCAACAGCGACCGCAATGGTTTCCTTATGCACGTCCAGACCAACGTATTTCACTGCCTCCGTCATGACTCGCCTCCGCTGCTGAAAAATCCATCATCAGCATCTCAGATTCGAGCCTCCGAGGCTCGGGCAGTCATGGGGTCTAAGCGTCCCGGCCTTGCTGGTGGAGCCGGAGCGGCCTGAACCGTTCACGGGGTTTGTCGATCTCGCCCCAAAGATAGTCGCCGGTCAGGCCGACATGCTCCCAGCCCAGCGGGGCGACGTGGGCGAGCAGTTCGTCGGGCACGTCGACGCCGCTGCCGCGCAGATGACGGACGGCGCGGTCGAGATAGACGGTATTCCAGAGCGTCACGGCCGCGGTGGCGAGGGTCAGGCCGGATGCACGATGGCGCTGGTTCTCGAAGGTGCG
>NZ_JAQGFI010000039.1:1765-2009 GCF_027854095.1 Rhodococcus sp. C-2
GAGCCGGTTGAAGAAGATGGCGCGGGCGAGCGCGTTGCGGGCCTCGCCCTTGTTGAGGATGCTGCCGGTGCGGCGCCGCTGGTCGGGATCGTCGAACCAGTCGAGCATGAACAGTGTGCGCTCGATCCGTCCAATCTCGCGCAGGGCGCGGGCGACCGGGTTCTGACGCGGGAAACCCGCCAGCTTGCGCAGCATGACCGAGGCGCTGACGGTGCCGGCACGGATCGAGGCGGCAAGGCGCAGG